>VGLJ01000024.1 GCA_016866775.1 Candidatus Rokuibacteriota bacterium
TCGGGGTGTGCCAGACTCCGGGCCCTCACCCTTCAACGCCGTCGGCTGGAATCGTCTATCTCAGCTCACGCCATCCTGCAAGCCGGCTGGTTCAAATTCCCGCGGTCTCAGATGTCCGTCGACAATTGGCGCCATCGTCACCGGCGCCATCGCCGACGGAATGCGGGTGCGCTGATGGACGCCGCCTACCGCCTCCGCACCGTGCGCGTCGGCGTCGTCCGCGAGCCGGCGCCGAGGCGTCTCTACGCGAACGGACCCGCCGAAGCCGTCGCGATCCTGCGCCCGCTCTACGCCGAACTGGACGGCGACCGCGAGCACTTCTCGATTCTCGTGCTCAACGCGCAGAACGCGGTCGTCGGGTTCAAGGCCGTCAGCACCGGCGGCACCGCCGCGACGACGGTCGACGCGAAGAACCTGTTCCGCGATGCGCTGCTGCTCGGTGCGTCGTCGTTGATCCTCGCGCACAGCCACCCGAGCGGCGATCCGACGCCGAGCCGCGAAGACGTGCGCCTCACGCGTCAGCTCGTCGAGGGCGGGCGTCTGCTCGACATGCCGATTCGCGATCACATCGTGCTCGGAGACGGCGACTTCGTGTCGTTCGCTGAGAAGGGGTTGCTGTGAAGCCGCACGACCGGAAGGTCGCCGAAGCTCAACGACGCGTCGTCGTGTTCGCCGTCGAGCTTGTTCGCCGTATGGACCTGCGCGCACGGCTGCACGGTGGTCCTGCCCGGCCTGACGATCTGCACGCGCTGATTCGCGCGGTCGACGAGCTACGCGACGCCGAGGAACGGGCCGCGCGCGACGCTCCGCGGAAATTCGGGGAGCTGGATTACGTCGTCGGCGACGAGGCGTGCGTCGCCTGCCGCCGGCGGTTCGAGCCGGACGACGACATGACGAGCTGCGCTGACTGCAACGTCGGGCTGCATGTCTCGTGTACGGCGCGGCACTTCTGGCAGTGCGAGCGACGGCAGAACTGATCGCGCCGCGAACAGGCGCGACGCTGTCACTTCTCGAATGTGAGCCTTGACGGCGGTCACGCCCGCCAGCAAGGGAAGGAGACAACCAACGATGGCTAAAATTCAGGGACTCTACCAACGCCCCGACTCGCACGTCTGGTGGATGTCGTACACGACGGTCGACGGCCGCCGCGTGCGCGAGAGTGCGAAGACAACCGATTACGACACCGCGAAGCGCATTCTCGACGACAAGCGGGGGAAGATTGCCCGCGGTGAAGTCGTGCTCCCGCGGCTCGACAAGATCATGTACGACGAAGCGCGTGTCGACCTGCGGACGCACTACGAGACGCACAAGACGCGCGATCTCGACGAGGCCGACGCGCGCCTGACTCACCTCGACGCGTTCTTCACCGGTCGCCGGCTGGCTACGATTACGCCCGATGTCGTAACCGCATACGCGCGGGCACGGCAGATGCCGACCAAGCGCGACGACGGGACCGAGAAGCCCGGTGCCGCGAACGGAACGATCAACCGCGAACTGGCGACGCTGAGCAAGATGCTGCGGCTCGCGTACGAGCACGGCAAGCTCCAGCGGTTGCCGGTCGTCAAGAAGCTGCGGGAGGCTGACCCGCGCGCCGGGTTCGTAACCCGCGACCAGTTCACGTCGATCCGCCGGCATCTGCCCGAGGAGCTGCAAGTCGCGATGACCGTGGCGTACACCTTCGGATGGCGGAAGCGCGAAGTCCTCGACCTCGGACGCCGGCAGTACGACGCCAAGGCCGGCGTGCTACGCCTCGATCCAGGCGCGACGAAGAACCGCGACGGTCGCGTCGTTCACCTCACGACCGAGCTGCGCGCCATGCTCGCCAGCCAAGTGCAACGGATCGGTGAGCTGGAGAAGAAGCACGAGCGGGTCATCCCCTGGTTGTTCCCGCACCTCGAAGCCCCGCACATCGGCGAGAGGATCGCCGACCCGAGGAAGGTATGGGAGGCCGCGTGCAAGGCAGCGGGCCAGCCAGGCCTTCTGATGCACGACCTCCGGCGCTCGGCAGTTCGCAACATGGAGCAAGCCGGGGGTCGCCATGAAGCTGACCGGGCACAAGACCGAGAACGTCTACCGTCGCTACGCGATCGTGTCGGACGCCGATCTGAAGGCTGCTGCCGCGAAGCTCGCTGCGGGCAACGTGACGGCCGCTGTCACGGTCGCTCGGTGAACTGGCCGGGGTCGGTCACGTTTTGGTCACGTTCGACCGCCCCGGCCTCGGAAGGTGTGCTGCAACTGCTTGATTAATGGCGGGCTCGACGGGACTTGAACCCGCGGCCTCTGGATTGACAGTCCAGTGTGCTAACCAGGCTGCACCACGAGCCCGCGCCACTCTGAAGCATTCAAACTATACCATGCGGTCACTCCGGGCGTAGGAGGCGCAGCCGCACCTCCATCACGAACGCATCGGCGGCACGGCCCACACGGCGGTAAGTCTCCGCCAGCACGGTCAGCGTGCGCCGCAGCGCGGGATGCTCGGCGTCGAGCGCCTTCTCCTGGATCCTCAGCGAGCGCTCGAGCACGGGCACGGCGTCGCGCTCGCGGCTCTGCGTCAGGTACACCTGCGCGAGGTTGTTGAGGCTCGTCGCGACGTCCGGGTGATCGAGGCCCAGGCCCGTCTCCTTCACCGCGACCGCGCGCTGGAAGAAGCGCTCGGCCTCCATCGGACGGCCGCGACGGCGCGCGACCTCGCCGAGATTGTTCAGGCTGCGGCCGAGCTCGCGCGGACCGAGGTCTTCGGCCTTCTGCGCGGCGCGGTTCAGGTAGAGCTCCGCGCGCCCGTACTGTCCGGCCGCGAACGCCTCCAGCCCCGCGCTCGTGTACTCCTCCCAGAGGAGCTGCGCGCTGGAGGCACATCCGGCAAGAGCGAACGCGATGGCCGCAATCGCCCACGCCTTCAAAAAATCGCGTAGCCCCCGTCGATGACGAAGGTGTCGCCGGTGTGATACGCGCTGGCGTCGCTCGCGAGGTAGACGGCGATCGCGCCGAAGTCGTCGGGCACGCCCCAGCGGCGCGCCGGGACGCGCGGCAGCACGCGCTCCACGAACCTGTCCCAGTGGAGCGCGCGCTCGGTCATCGCGGTCTCGATCCAGCCCGGCAGGATCGCGTTGGCGCGCACGCCGTGGCGCGCGAACTCGACGGCGAGCGCCTTCATCATCGCGATCAGGGCGCCCTTCGTCGCCGCGTAGTGCTCGCCGCGCGCCTGGCCGGAGATCGCGGCGAGGCTCGACGTCACCACGAGCGAGCCGCCGCCCTCGCGCCGGGTCATGTGGCGCACCGCCGCCCGAAGCGTGAAGAACGCGCCGTCGAGGTTGACGCTCAGCACGTGCCGCCACTCCTCGGTGGTCATCTCCGCGAACGACTGGCCGCCGGCGCGCCCGCTCACGCCCGCGTTCGCGAAGCATGCATCGACACGCCCGAACGTCGACACGGTCTCCGCGAACGCGCGCTCCACCGCCGCCTCGTCGGCGACGTCGCAGGCGAGCGCGAGCACGCGACCGCCGTGCTCCGCGAGCGTCTTCGCGGCCGCGGCGTTCTTCGTCTCGTTCGTGCCCCAGATGCAGACGCCGGCGCCCGCCGCCGCGAGCGCCTCGGCCATGCCGAGGCCGATGCCGCTGTTGCCGCCGGTGATCAGCGCGACCTTGCCGGTGAGGTCGAACGCGCGATAGCCCGTCATCCGGAGGGAGAGCTTACTACGCCTTGCGCGCGAGCCCGGCAACCACTCGGCATAGCTCCCACGGATCGACGGGCTTGCGGAGATGCCCGTGGAACCCGGCGGCGAGCGTCCGGTCCGGCCCGTCGCCTTCACCGGTCGCGAGCGCGAGGACCGGCACCCGCGCGCCGATCTCGCGAACGAGCTGATATGCTCCGGCGTCCGGCAACGTCACGTCGGCGAGGACGACGTCGGTGGGCTTCCTGTGGAAGTACGCGAGCCCGTCACGCGCGGTCGCCGACGAGGTGACGAAGGCGCCGCAGTACGCGAGGACGGACTCGAGCAGCGCGCGCGCGGCAGCGTCGCCGTCCACGATGAGAACGTGGACGCCGACGAGCGCCTTGAGGACGTCGGGCTCCCGCGCCACAGCGCGGAGGAACCGCTGCAATCCGAAAACCAGCGGAACGCAGGAACGACAGAAGGATCAGATCGTCAGGAGCCGGGTCAGCACCCGGCAGAACTCCCAGGGATCGAGCGGCTTGGTGACGTACGCGTCGTAGCCGCGGCTGCGCGCGAGCGCCATGTGCTCGTGGTCGTCACCGATGGCGACCGCCGCGACCATGCCGCCGTCCTCGGGCTTCAGCGCGCGGACGCGGCGGATGAACTCGATCGCGCCGTCCTCGGGACGCGTGAAGTCGACGATGACGATGTCCGGCTTCAGCAGCTCCATCACGAGAAGCGCGGCGGACGGTGTTTCGACGGGGGTGACGAGGGCGCCGCAGTAGCGCAGGATCCCGCTGATCAGCGCCCGCCGGTCCTTCTCCTCGTCAACGACGAGCGCGTAGATTCCATTGAGCGATTCCATCGAGTAGATGCCGTCGCGGCCCATACCACCCGCGTGTGCAACGGGTCTGCCAAACCCGCGGTGCGTGCCCGCTGGAGACTTACGCGCGCCGGTGTGCACGCGTGCGGCGAGTCGTGCATGGGAAGTTTTTCAACCGCGCGGGGGGGATGGTAGGCGGAGCAGGGATCGAACCTGCGACCTCGGCCTTGTAAGGGCCGCGCTCTTCCCGCTGAGCTATCCGCCCGTTTGCAGCGTCGGCCCATCGTACCGCGAGTCCCGCCTGTCAGTAGCCGAACAGTCGCTTGAGCTGATCCCAGCCGTCGCGCCATTCCTCGCTGCCGCGGCGCGCGTTCGACTTCACCGCCTCCCAGTCGCGGCGGAGCTTCTCGCCGAGCGACGGCTCGGCCGGCGGCGCTTCGGTGCGCGCGGGCTCGCGCGGAATCGCGGCTGCCGCCGTCGCGGGCGGCGTGGGCCGCGGCGCCGGCTCGACGTGCACCGGCGCGGCGGGCGCGATGCGCGCGGGCGTCGCCGACGTGGCGGCGGGCGCGGTGCGCGGGCGCGCGACAGCGGCGCGATCCTCGACGGCGCCGAGGCGATTCTCCAGGCGTGCGAGACGCTCGTCCACCACGCGCCACTCGGGCGCCACGCTCGCGCGCGACGGCAACGCCGCCTGCGTCGCCGCCAGCTGCTGCTCGAGCGCCTGCAGCCGCTCGGTGAGACGTCCGTCGTCGACGGTCGCTACCACCGTCGACGCGCCACGCGTGTGCTGCATCAGCCCGACGACACCGAGCCCCGCGGACACCGCGAAGCACAGCACCGCTACCGTGTCGGCGAGACGGATCATGCGATGGCGGCGGGCGATGTCCTCGGGAGCTTCATCGTCATCCGTGCTCGCGGCGCGTTTGAAGCCGTGCTTACCAGCGAGTGGCCGCGCCCGCGAGCGTTACAGGCCGAGCGTCGAGAGGCGCGCCGCGGTCGGCACGCCGTCGGCGTCCCAGCCGCGAATCGCGTAGTACTCGTCGAGCATGGCGGCGAGCTCGTCGGGCGGGCAGTACATCCCGGCGGAAGGGCCGTCGGGAATCGGCTCGTGCATGACCTTCCACGGCAGCCGGTCGTCGGCGCGGCGCACGCCCTCGCGCACGTTGAAGCGCCGCTCGAGGTTGACGATCCGCTCGCCGACGCGCTCCAGCTCTTCCGCCGTCATGTCCCAGCCCGTGACCGCCCGGACCATCTCCGCGTAGGGCTCGTCGACGAAGAGGCCGAAGCCGCGCTCGGAGGTGAAGCGGCACATCACCAGCGAGTCGCCGACCGCCGTGAAATGCTGGCTGCGCGCCGCGAACGCCGGCTTGTCCTTGGTGCCCCGGCGGTCGAAGCCCTGCGCGTACTGCGGCGTCGGCCGCGTGTCGTGGTGGCTGCCGCCGCGCGTCGCGGTCGCATAGCCGATCGAGAGGCCCTTGAGCGCGCGCGCGGAGTGCGCCGGTAGCTCGAGACCCTTCACCGCGTAGACGGCCTTCGGCGCCTCGGGGTGAAGCTGCCGCGCGAGCCGCCACGCGCCTTCCGCCAGCCGGTCACCGAAGCCCTCCCGCGCGGCGGTGCGCTCCACGAGCGCGAGCATGCCGCGCCAGTCGCCCCAGCCGAACTGCACGCCGAGCTCCTTCGCGTCGAGCCATCCGCGCTCGAGCGCCTCCGCGACGAACGCCAGCGTCACGCCCATCGAGATCGTGTCCATGCCGAGGAGATCGCAGAGGTCGTTGGCGAGGATCAGCGACTCGGGGTGCGCGATGCCGAGCATGGGGCCGAGCGCGAAGATCGTCTCGTACTCCGGCATCTTCGCGCGGCGCCCGGCGAACTCGCCCTCCGCGATCGAGTACTGCTTGCCGCACGCGACCGGACACTTGAGACACGTCGTGTCCTTGTCGTGGTAGTGCGTCTTCATCTCCTCGCCGCCGACCACGCGCGCCTCGGCGAACGTCTCGGCCTTGAGGTTGTAGGCGCCAAGGCCGCCGAGCGCGTTGATGGGGCCGACGAGGAACGGCGTGCCGAACGTCGTGAGCGCCTTCGTCCCCGTCTTCAGCGGCTCCCGCGTCCGGTCGATGAGCGCCTTCAGCGCCGCCGGATCGGCGACGTCCGTCTTGCGCGCGCCCTTCACCACCACCGCCTTCACGTTCTTGCTGCCGAGGACGGCGCCGAGGCCGCCGCGGCCCGACACGCCTTCGCGGTTCTTCCAGTAGTGCGCCATCGCCGCGAACCGCACGCGCCGTTCGCCGGCGGGGCCGATGGCGATCGCGTCCGCGTCGGCGCCCTCCGCCGCGACGAGCGCGTTGACGGCATCGCGCGTGGTCTTTCCCCACAGTCCCGTCGCCGGCTTCACGTCCGCGCCGTCTTCGGTCGCGACCACGTACGACGGCGCCGGCGCGCGTCCGGTGAGCATGATGGCGTCGAATCCCGTGCGCTTCAGCGTCGCGGGAAACCGCCCGCCGAACGTGGAATCGAAGAAGAGATTGGTGAGCGGCGACTTCGCGGCGACGCACGCGCGGCTGTTCCCCGGCACGGTGGTGTCGGTGATGGGCCCGACAGCGAAGACGATGGCGTTCGCCGGATCGAAGGCGTCGACGTTCGCGGGCATGTGCTCCCAGATCAGCTTCGCCGCGAGCCCGTTCCCACCGAGGAACTTGCGCGCGGTGTCTTCGGCGACCGGAACGATGCGCGACGTCCCATGCGTGAGATCGACGATGAGGACGCGCCCTCCGAATCCCTTCATGGCGCCTCAGTATGCCTCAGACGACCGCGGGCGCGGTCAGCGCGCGTTGAGACCCGCGAGGCCCTGGCGAGCGGCGTCGGCGATGTCGGAGGGGAGGTTGCCCTGCGCGAGGAGCTTGCGGTAGACGATCGCGGCGGCCTCCGGCTGCTTGGCCGCGGCGAGGCTCTGCGCGGCCGCGAGCATCGACTTGCGTGCGACGGGCGTGTCCGGGGCGACGTACGCGGCGGTCATGAAGTACTCCGCCGCGGCGAGCGCATCGCCCTCGCCACGGTACGTCTCGCCGATCCCTTGCGCCGCCTCCGCGACGATGCCCGTGTCGCGGTCGAGCACGAGCGCCTGCAGCAGCGTGCGCGCTTCCGGCCACTTCTTGTCGGCGATCAGCGCGCGCGCCTGGCGGCCGGCGGCGTCGCGACGGATCTCGGCGACGCGGCTGTCGCGCATCGCGGCGGCATAGGCCTCGACCGCGCCCGGCATCTGGCCCGTGCTCTCCCGGGCGCGGCCGAGCGCGAGCCACGCGCGCCCGACCTCCGCGTGATTCGGATTCGCGGCGACGAAGCGCTCGAGCGTCGTCACGGCCTCGGCGCTCCGCCCCGTGTAGGTCTGCGCCTCGGCGAGCGCGACCGTCGCGCCTTCCACGAACGGGCTCTTCGGGTAGCGCTGGAGCAGGAGCGAGTAGCTCTCGTGCACGACCGGCCACGCGCGCGCGGACGCCGCGGCGCTGCCGACCCGCTCGAGCGCGTCGTCCGCGACGTCGTCCGACGGAAACTCCGCCACGAGCCGCTTGGCGTGATCGAGCGCCGCCGGCCACTTCTTGTCTTCCACGGCGTAGCCCGTGAGCACGTAGAGCAGCTTCGGAAGCATGGCGGGTGTCGCGGTCGCCAGCGCGTTCTGCGCGACCGGCGCGAAGCTTCGCGTGTCTCCCTTGAGATACGCCACGGCCGCCAGGCCGTACTCGGCAGCGTTGGTGACGGCGACCGGTCCGGCATCGCGCGCGTCGGTCAGCGTCTTCTGCGCCTCGTCCAGCTTCCCGGTGCCGAGAGCGACGGCGCCCGTGCCGAGCGTGGCGAGCCCCGTTTCGCCGGCTCGCGCGGCCGCGGCGAACGCCCGCCCGGCATCCGAGGCTTTGCCCGTCGCCAGCAGCGCCGCGCCGAGCGCGGCGTTCGCCCGGCCGACCAGCGGCGACGAAGGCGCGCGCGAGATCCATTCGCGGAGCATCGGCTGGGCGGCATCCACCCGGCCCGCGCGCAGCAGCAACAGCGCGCGGTTGAGCTTCGCGAACTCGATCCGCGGATGCGACGCGTAGCTCGAGAGCAGCCGCTCGATCAGCGTGCGCGCCTCCTCGAGATCGCCGTCCGCGAGCGCCAGCTCGGAGGCGAGCAGCAGCGCGTCGCCGGCGAGCGCATGCTCGGGGTACGTCTTCACGAAGTCGAGGAAGTGGCGCCGCGCGTCGGCGTTACGGTCCTGCCGCAGCGCGGTCCAGCCGAGCGCCAGGCCGATACCGGCGGCCTCCTTCGCCTGCGGCGCCTCGACGAGCACGCGGCGGAACGATTCCGACGCCGTGGTGAAATCACCGGCGTGGTACGCGGCCTCGCCCCGAAGGATGAGCGCCGCCGTGCGGAGCTCGAGCGGCAGCGGCGCCACGAGCAGCGACCCGACGTCGCTCGCGGCCTGCCCGAACTCGCGAAGCTCGAAGTTCGTCCGCGCGAGGCGAATCGCCGCGTGCCAGCCGATGAGTCCCGACGACTCCGCCTGGCGCGCGAGATCGTAGTGCGTGCGCGCCTCGTCGCGATTGCCGTCGGCGTTGGCGGCGTCGCCGGCCACGAGCAGCACCCACGCGCGCGTGGTCCGGTCGAGCTGACTCGAGAGGAGCTCCTGGACGATCGCCTGCGCCTCGGGGCCGCGCTTGAGGTCGGTGGCACCGGCGGCGAGCCGCAGCAGCACCGGGACGAAAAGCGGCGAGCGGCGCGTCCGCAGCGGCTCGACGGCGCGGCGCGCGCCGTCGACGTCCTGGGTGCCGAGGAGTGCCCACGCGAGCCCGGCGTCCGCCCAATCGCGCTCGAGCGCGCTGTTGCCCGCGGTGGAGCGCACGGGCATCGCGAGCACCGCCTGCAGCGATGCGACGGCTTCCTTCGAACGGTCGGCGGCGAGCGCCCACCACCCCCGGCGCAGCAGACCGGTCTCGAGCAGAGGATGCGGGCCGCCGTCGGTGAAGCGCTTGAGCGCGGCCTCGGCGTCGCCATGGCGCCCGATGCGGCCGAGCGTCTCGCCGTGCCAGAACGCGACCTCACGGACGAGCGGCGGCGGCACCGTGCGCGCGATCAGCGCCGCCCACGCGCGCTCCGCGTCTTCGAAGCGGCCGAGCGCGTAGAGCGCGAGCCCGAGGCCGTGGCGCGACCACCCGTCGAGCGGGCTCGGCACCGAGGCGCCCGAGAGACGCCCGAAGATGTCGCGGGCGCGCGCGGCGTCGCCGCCCTTCAGCGCCGTCCAGCCGCTACCGGATTGCGCCCATACCGCGAGCGGCTGGCGCGGCTCCGAGGCGACCTGCCGGAAGAGCGGGTCCGCGAGATCGGCCCGGCCGAGCGCCCAGTGGGTCTCCGCGAGCCAGTAGCGTGCCTCGGCGATCAGCTCGCGCTCGGACGCGCCGCGCACCGCCTGCTCGAGCACCTCGCGCGCCTTCTCATGCTCGCCGCGATAGAATCGGCCGAGGCCGCACTTGAGCTGCTCGGAGGCGCTCGGCAGCCAGGCCCAGAAGCACGGCGCGGTCCCCGGCGGCGTCAGCGGCGCCATCGGCTTGTCGGCCGCGGGGACCAGGACGGCGGCGGGCCGGACGACCGGAATGTCGCCGGGCGGCGGGGGCAGCGGCAGGCTCGGCGCGGCGATGGCCGGCTTGTCACCCGGCGTGTACACGAACGGCACCAGGTGGCTGACGTCGGGGGGCGGCGGCGTCGGCGGCAGCGGGGTCGCCGCGCTCAGCGCGAGCCACGCGAACGCCAGCGCCGCGACGCGCGCGGTCACGACTTGCCCTTCGGCTTGTCGGCGGGCTTGCCGCCGTTCGCCGGCTTGGACGGGGTCTTCGCGAGCCGCTCGCGCACGGCCTTCACGCGCTGCTGGGCCCAGTCCCGCAGGCTCGAATCCGGGCTCTTGCTCGCCACCGCTTCGTACGCGGCCAGCGCGGGACGCAGATGCTGCTGCTCCTCGTGCGCGAGCCCGAGCCCGGCGAGCGCGCGATAGCGCACCGACGCGGCCGCGCCCTCGACGGCGGTGACGCCTTCGAACGCCTTCACCGCTTCCGGGTACCGCTTGAGCTTCAGGTCCGCTTCGCCGGCGAGCAGCCATGCCTCGGCGCGCACGGTCTCGTCCTCGCTCGGCGCGGCGGCGCGCGCGAGCGCCCCGGCGTCCTTCCACTCCTTGCGCTTGAAGGCGACGTTCGCGAGCTCGAGCGCCGCGCGGCGCGACAGCGCGTCGTCGGGGAACTCCTTCCGGAGCCGGCGCCACGTCGCTTCCTGATCCTTCGCGCGACCGAGGCGTCCGGCGAGCTCCGCCGCCTCGAAGAGGCCCTCGGGCGTCGGCGGCGATTCGTTGACGCGCGCCTGGTACGCGGCCTGGAGATCGTCGCGGTCGCCGACGCGCGCGAGCGCGTCGCCCAGCAGACGGCGCGCCGCCGGCGCCAGCTCGTGCTTCGGATTCGCCTCGAGGAACGCCTCGAGGTCGGCGGTTCCGGTCTTCGCATCGCCGCCGCGCACCCGCGACAGCCCGGTGAGGTACTGCGCCTCCGGCCGGAGCGCGTGGTTCGGATAGTTCGTCACGAAGTCGACGAGCACCGGGGTCGCCTCCGCGTAGCGCTTGCTGTCGACGAGCGCCCGCGCGAGGTAGAGCGTGGCCGACGGCGCGAGCGTGTGATCGGGCGCCGTCGCGAGGAGCTCGCGGAAGTGCTTCACCGCCGCCTCGGGCTTCTTGCTCTCGAGCTCGACCCAGGCGAGGCCGTAGATCGCGTCGGGCGCGATGAGCGACGCCGGATCGCCGCGGAACACCTCTTCGAAGACCGGACGGGCCTCGGCGTAGCGCTTCAGCCGGAACAGCGCTTCCGCCTCCCAGAGCCGCGCTTCGTTGGGGCGGCCGGGCGCCGGCGTCATGCGCTGCACCTTGCGGAACGTCTCGAGCGCGCGCTCGTGCAGGCCGACGCCGAGCCACGCGCGCCCGAGCAGCAGCGTGGCGTTCGGCACGCGCGCGTCGCTCGGGAACTCGGTGACGAAGCGGTCGAGGGCGCGCGCGGCGAGCGCGCTCAGGCCGTCGGCCAGCGCGCTGTCCCCCACGAGATAGAGCCGGTCGGCTTCCTCGAGGGCGGCGACAGGCGGGGCGACGACGGCGACGAGCAGCAGGAGGAAGGCCGAAAACATCAACGGTCGGCGCTTCATGGTGACGATTCATGGTAGCACGCCGGTCACGGGCGGTATGCTTGTCGCGGCGTGAAACTCTGCGTGTTCGACCTCGATCACACCCTCGTGAACTCGCCACTGGACCTCGCGGCCATGGCCCTCGACATCCGGGCGATGTTCGAGCGGGCGTGCGGGCCCCTGCCCGCACGCGAGGACCGCTATCGCGTGGGCGAGCTGATCGACCGCTGCCGGGCCGAGTCCGCGGAGCTGGAGTCGGCCGCGTGGACGATCGCGCTCGGCCACGAGCGGCGCGCCGTCGACGGGGCCTGGCTCGAGCCCGGAGCGCTCGAGGCGGTCCTCGGCGCGCGGGCGGCCGGCTGCGGCGTCGCGCTGTGGACGAACAACGCCCGCGTCGTCACCGACCTCGTCCTCGACCGGTTCGGCCTCCTGCCCCACTTCGACCTCGTGGTCACGCGCGACGAGATGGGCGCGCTCAAGCCGGCGCCGGACGGCTGGTCGGTCATCGCGCGGCGCTTCGGCACGCGCGAGGTCGAGGCCGTCGTCGTCGGCGACTCGTGGGTGGACGGGCTCGCCGCCGCCAAGGCCGGGGTGCCGTTCGTCGCGTATCGCGCGAAGGCGGCGGATCTCGCGCGCTGGGGCGTCGAGCCGGTCGCGCACATGACGGACCTGGCCGATCTCCCCGGCTGGCTGAAGGCACGCACAGGCTGCTGATGGAGATGGATCTCTTCGGCACCCGCGGAGGCCCCGGATTCACTCCGGGGCCGGAGCGTGGGGGACATGGGGGGTGCGCCTCGCACCCCCCACCTCTCGCCGAGCGCATGCGACCGCAGGCGCTCGGCGAAGTGGTCGGCCAGGACCATCTGCTCGCCCCCGGCCGCGTGCTGCGCACCGCGATCGAGCGCGGCGAGCTGCACTCGATGGTCCTCTGGGGCCCGCCCGGCTCGGGCAAGACGACGCTCGCCTCGCTGATGGCGCAGGTCTCCGGCGCGCGCTTCGTCGCGTTCTCCGCGGTCCTGTCGGGCGTGAAGGAGATCCGCGCCGTGATCGCGGAAGCGGAGACGCACCAGCGCCGCGGCGTCAAGACCGTCCTGTTCGTCGACGAGATCCACCGGTTCAACCGCGCGCAGCAGGACGCGTTCCTGCCGCACGTGGAGCGCGGCACGATCGTGCTGATCGGCGCCACGACGGAGAATCCGTCGTTCGAGGTCAACGCGGCGCTGCTGTCGCGCTGCCGCGTCTACGTCCTCAATCCGCTCGACGAGGCGGCGCTCATCCTGATCCTCCGCCGCGCGCTCGCGGACGGCGCGCGCGGCCTGGGTGGATCCAACGTCGCCATCGACGACGACGGGCTCGCGGCGGTCGCGCGGATCGCGAACGGCGACGCGCGCGGCGCGCTGAACATCCTCGAGGTGGCGGTGGCGCTCGCGCCGGAGAGCGAAGGCCGGCGGCGCGTCAGCGAGGCGACGATCACCGAGGCCGCGCAGCGGCGCACGCTCCTCTACGACAAGGCCGGTGAGGAGCACTACAACCTCATCTCCGCGCTCCACAAGTCGCTGCGCGACTCCGACCCCGACGCGTCACTCTACTGGCTCACGCGCATGCTGGAAGCGGGCGAGGACCGCCTCTACATCTTGCGGCGCCTCGTGCGGTTCGCCTCGGAAGACGTCGGCAACGCCGACCCCCGCGCGCTCACGCTCACGCTGGCGGCGAAGGACGCCTACGACTTCCTCGGATCGCCGGAAGGCGAGCTGGCGCTGGCGCAGGCGACCTTGTTTCTGGCGCTGGCTCCCAAGTCCAACGCGGTCTACGTCGCGTACGGCGAGGCCCAGAAGGACGTACACGAGCGCCCGGCCGAGCCGGTCCCGCTCCACATCCGGAACGCGCCGACCGGGCTCATGAAGAGCCTCGGGTACGGGAAGGGCTACCAGTACGCCCACGACGCCCCCGACGCCCGGGTCGACCAGGACGACCTGCCGGCCTCTCTCCGGGGCCGCGAGTACTACCGCCCGACGGACCGGGGCCTGGAGGCCGAGCTCGGGCGTCGTCTGGCCGAGTGGAGGCGCTGGCGGTCGGAGCGCCGGGCCCGCTGACGGCCTTTTGCGGGTTATCCCTAATAGGTAGGACAGGACGTGCCGATGACCACCATGTGGAAACTTCTTCCGGCTGTCGGGTGTGGGCCCTGGCCCTCGGGGTCGCGTGGATCGTCTTCCTCGGAGGATGCACGCGGCCGGACGGCCCGGAGGTCTACGCCTCGTGCAAGCCGCGGGAAGCTCGCAGAATCGAGAACGACGGCACGCTGACCGCCGCCCTGGCGCGACAGGCGGCCGAGAGCCAGAGCTACCGGGACTGCCTCGAGCGGCGAAGCGTCCGGGTCGCGCGCTGAGCCGGTCAGCCGCGCGTCGAGCCTGCCAGGATGGCCGCGACCGCGGACGTGACCGTCTCGCGGTCGAGGGGCTTCGCGATCACCCGACCGCTCACCTGAAGGTTCGGGACGTTCCATCCCGCCGACATCGCGATGATGCGCGCGTCCGGGAACGCGCGGCGGATCTCGCGGATCATCGCGATCCCGTCCATCCCGGGCATGAAGATATCGGCCAGCACGACCGCCGGCTTGAGCTCGGCGAAGCGGTCGTAGCCCTCCTGGCCGTCGGCCACGAGCGCCACGTCGTAGCCCGCCGTTTTCAGCATCGTGGCGAGCATCTCGCGCGCGTCCGCGTTGCCGTCGACCACCAGGACGTTCTGCATGTCCTCCTCGGCGGGCCGGTCGGGCGGCCCGCGGGAGTGTACACCGGTCCCCGCGCCGTGGGAGCCTTCCCTCTCATGGCTGATAAGATCGCGTGGAGATGCGACCGCGACGCGTCGGCGTGATCTTCGGCGGGCGCTCCGGCGAGCACGAGGTGTCGCTGGCGTCGGCGGCGTCGGTCATGGCGGCGCTGCGGCGCCGCGGGCACACGGTCATCCCGATCGGCATCGCGCGCGACGGCCGCTGGGTCGTCGGCGGCGACCCGATGCACGTCCTGTCCGAGGAGGCGCGGCACGCGCTGCCCGCGGGTGACGCGACCGGCGGCGTGAAGAAGGCGCTCGCCGATCGCGCGGACACCCAGCACGCCGCCACCTCCTCCCTCGTGCGCATGGAGCCTCCCGGCGGCTTGCCGGCCGAGCTCCGCCAGGAGATGGACGTCGCCGTGATCATGCTGCACGGGCCGTACGGCGAGGACGGGACGATCCAGGGCCTGCTCGAGCTCGCGGGCGTGCCGTACACGGGCGCGGGCGTGATGGCCTCCGCGATCGGCATGGACAAGGCGATGATGAAGACCGTCTTCAGCGCGCACGGCCTGCCGCTCGTCCCGCACATCGTCGTGATGCGGCACGAGTGGGAGCGCGATCCGAAGACCGTCGCCGCGCGCGTCGCGAAGGAGATCGGCTTCCCGTGCTTCGTGAAGCCCGCCAACCTCGGCTCGAGCGTCGGCATCAGCAAGGTGAAGACGGCGGACGAGCTGGCCGCGGGCATCGACGAAGCCGCGCGGCACGATCGCAAGATCGTGGTGGAGCGCGGCATCACCGCGCGCGAGATCGAGGTGAGCGTGCTCGGCAACGACGTGGCCGAGGCGTCGCTGCCGTGCGAGATCGTCTACACCGCCGACTGGTACGACTACGAGACGAAGTACGTGGAAGGCCTCGCGCGCCTGCTGATCCCCGCGCCGATCTCCGACGAGCTCACCGCGCGCTTCCGCGCACTCGCGATCCAGACGTTCCACGCGATCGACGCGGCGGGGATGGCGCGCGTCGACTTCTTTCTCGAGGGCGACCGTCAGATCTACGTGAACGAGATCAACACCATCCCAGGGTTCACGAGCACGAGCGGGTACGCGAAGATGTGGGAGGCGACGGGCGTCGATTACCCGACTCTTGTCGATCGCCTGCTCGAGCTGGCGCTCGAGCGGGCTCGATCGACCGACATGGGGGGTGCGAGACGGATCGAATGACGTCGGGGGTGCGAGGCGCACCCCCAACGCCCCCACGCTCCGGGCGCGGAATGAATCCTCGCCCTCCGCGACTGCCGTGACGACTCGCCCCTTTGTGATCGCCGGCGGCGGCACCGGCGGTCACACCAGCCCCGGGCTCGCGGTCGCGACCGCGCTTCAGGCCCGCGGGCATCGCTGCGTGTGGGTCGGCAGCCGCGACGGCATCGAGGCGAAGCGTGTCCCCGCCGCCGGCATCGAGTACGTCGCGATCTCGACCGGCAAGCTGCGCCGGTACTGGGACTGGCGCAACGTCAGCGATCTGCTCGTGAACGTGCCCGCGGGCATCATCGGCGCGTGGCGCGCGCTCGGCCGGTTGCGGCCGCGCGCGGTCTTCGGCACCGGCGGCTTCGTCGCGCTGCCCGTCGTCACTGCCGCCGCGCTGCGCGGCATTCCGACCGTGATCCACGAGCAGACCGCGGTGCCGGGGCTCGCCAACCGCGTGTCGGCGCCGTTCGCGCGCCGCATCGCCGTGACGTACGCCGACTCCGCGCGTCACTTCCCGGCGGAGAAGGTCGTCGTGACCGGCAATCCCATGCGTCCGGAGCTGCGTCGGGGATCGCGCGCGGACGCGCTCGCGCGCTACGGCTTCGATCCCGGGCTGCCGGTCGTCTACGTCACCGGCGGTGCGCTCGGCGCGCACCGGATCAATCGCGCCGTCGGCGAGACGCTGCCCGCGCTGCTCGTCCACGCGCAGATCGTCCACCAGAGCGGCGACAACCCGACGACGGGCGACCTCGCGTGGCTCCGCGAGCGCCGCGCGGCGCTGCCGCCGGCCCTCGCCGCGCGGTACGTCGTCACGCCGTTCGTCGGCGCCGAGCTCGCCGATCTCTTCGCGGCGACGTCACTCGTGATCGGGCGCTCGGGTGCGGGCACCGTCAACGAGTGCTGCCAGCTCGGGATCGCGGCGCTCTACGTGCCCCTGCCGGGCACGAGCGGCGACGAGCAGACGGCGAACGCGCGGCTCGTCGAGCGCGACGGCGGCGCCGCGCTGCTGCCGCAGGACGCGCTGACGCCGGCCACGCTGGCCGAGCGCGTCGTGGCGCTCGTCAGCGCGCCGGATCGGTTGAAGGCGATGGGCGAGCGCGCGACGGCGCTCGGAGTCCCCGACGCCGCCGAGCGCATCGCCGACGTGCTGGAGACGCTTTAGAGATGTCGAGTGGCACCCGCCGGAGGGCGAACTTCACGTCCGCCCGCAGGCGTGGGGGGCGTGGGGGGCGCCCGGAGCCCCCCATGTACTTAGGAGTGCGCCGGCGGCCGCCCGCCGAGATCGCGACGCAACGGGCACTCGGCGCACTCCGGAATAGTCCGACAGAACGCCTTGCCGACGGCGACGAAGAGCGCGTGCAGCTCGTTGAAGAGCGCGGGATCCGACGGCAGGTGCGCTTCGAGGAACGCGCGCGTGTCTTCGTACGACGCGGTGGCAGGCAGCAGGCGATGGCGCACGAGCACGCGGCGCGTGTACCCGTCGGCGACGGCCACCGGCCGCGCGGCCGCGTAGAGCAGGATCGCGTCGACGGTCTCGGGCCCGAGCCCCGGCACCGCGAGCAGCTCGGCGCGGAGCGGAGCGAGCGGCGCCCGCCTGATCCCGTGAAAGCGCCCGCCGAAGCGCGCGATGAGCCACGCGGTGAAGTCGCGGAGCCGCCGCGCCTTGAGCCGGTAGGTGCCTGCCGGGCGAACGGCCGCGGCGAGCTCGGCGTCCGAGACGGCCATCAGCCGGCGCGGATCGAGCAGCCTGCGCTCACGAAGCGCGGCCACGCCGCGCGCGGCGTTGATCCACGCGGTGTTCTGCGTGAGGATCGCGCCGACCGCGATCTCGTAGGCCGTGCGGCCCGGCCACCAGCGCTGCGGGCCGAAGCGCCGCAGGGCCGCGCCGTAGAGGCGGAGCAGGCGCGCCTTGACGGCATCGCGTGGCGGGCCGGGGATCCGGCGCCACGCGGCGAGGCTCGTTAGGCGCGTGCTCGGGCTCATCGTCCTCCTGCAGACGCTGACGCTCGCGGTGAGCGGTCCCGCCACTTCACCGGAGTATCTGCCGATCTGGGTCGCGGCCTACGATGGTCACTTCGCGCGGCAGGGACTGACCGTCAACGTGCGGGCGACGCGGTCGGAGGTGGGCGCGGCCGAGGCGCTCGCGCAGGGCCAGGCGGACCTCGTCGCCACCTCCGCCGAGGCGCTCCTCCGCTTCGGCGCGCGCGAGAAGCAGAGCCCGCGGCTCCTGCTGGGATTGACGGCCGCGCCGCCCGTGGCGCTCGTCATCGACGCCGCGCACGCCGCGCGCGTCCGCGCCGTGGCGGACCTCGCGGGCCTTCGTGTCGCCATCACCGCGCCGGGCGTCGCCGAGCACGCCTGGCTCAACTTTCTCCTGGCCCGCGCGCGGCTGACGCCCGCCCAGGTACACGTGGTCAGCGCCGGCACGCAGGGGCTGGCGCGCGCGCTCGCGGGCGGCGACGTGCACGCCGCCATGGTGCCCGATGCGCTCGCCGCCCGGCTCCTCGGCGAGCGCCGCGGCACGGTCCTCGCGGACCTCCGAACACCGGCCGCCGCCGAGCGCGCGCTCGGGATTCCGACCGTTCACGCCGGCGTCTTCCTGCGGGGCGAGCGGCCACCGGGCGAGCGGGAGCTGGCGGCGTTCACCCGGGCGATCCTCGCCGCCGAAGCCCGGCTGGCCGCCGGGCGCCCCGCCGAGCTCGCCGAGCGGCTGCCACGCGCCGTCCTGGGCGGCGCGGGAGAGCTCGAGGCGCGCGTGCAGCAGGCGCGTGACCTGTATCTGCCCGAGGGACGGGTGAGCGAGGAGCGGCTCGAGCTCACGACGCTGTTCCTCCGCGACCAGCTCCCGCTTCCCGCCCGCGCCCGCATCCAGCTCCTGCCGCCGGGCCGCGTCAGGCCGGCGGGGCGCTGAGCGGGAACCCCACCTCGGCCAGGAGTCGCCGCGCGAGCCCCAGCGGAAAGCCGACCACGTTCGTGTACGAGCCGATGACCGCATCGACGAGCGCGCCGTCGAGGTCCTGGACCGCGTAGCCGCCGGCCTTGTCGAGCGGCGAGCCGGACGCGGCGTAGCAGTCGATCACGTCGTCGCCGTAGCGGGCCATCACGACACGCGTGGTCTCGGTTCCCGCGAACACGCGTCCGGCGGCGACGACGGCGATCCCCGTGACCACGTCGTGCGGGCGTCCGCGCAGCCGCTTCAGCATCGAAACCGCCTCCGCCGCGTCCGACGGCTTCCCCAGCGCGGCGTCGTCGATCACGACGATCGTGTCGGCGCCGATGACGACCGCGTCGCGATGGCCGGCGGCGACGGCGCGCGCTTTCCGCTCCGCGAGGCCCGCCACCGCTTCGACGAGCGATCCGGGGTCGAGCGACTCGTCGACGTCGCTCGGAATGACCTCGAACTCGGGGACGAGACGGCGCAGGAGCTCGCGCCGGCGCGGTGACGCGGAGGCCAGGATCAGACGGGGCGCGATGGGTTAGAGCCGGCGGAGGGCGAGGGCTGCGAGCACGACGCCGAGCACACCGACCACGTTGACCTTCAGCATCATGCCGAAGGTCAGGGCGACGAAGCGGAGGTCGAGCGTCGCGGGCGGCGTGAGCCCGATCTGCGGCCCGCGCGTGAGGAGGTCGTGCACCACGCCCGATGGCAGGAGGCTCGCGACGAGCTCACCGAGCAGGGAGCCGACGACCAGTCCCGCCACCACGATCAGCACGATCAGGCCGAGGCCGCGGGAGGCCGCCACGGCGCTCAGGTGACGATCAGCGGCGCCGCGTCGGTGACGACGCGGGTCTCGACCGCCACGGCGTCGCGAATGAAGCGAGGGAGAGCGAAGGAGTGCTGGTGCGTGACGCCGTCCCAGTAGCGCAGCGGCTTCTTCAGGCGCTTGGCGATCGCGTCGTCGACCTCGGCGGGCGAGATCCGTCGCGGATCGACGCCTTTCGTCGCCACGAGGAAGCCCCACGGAACGCCGAAGCAGGAAATGAATGCCTGGTACGGCGCGACGACTGGGAACGCGCTTCCTACCGTCCGGCACATGGCGGTGAAGAACGCGAGCTCGCCGACCTTCGTCATCCCGGCCTGCATCGTCATCGTCCCGCCCGGTGTCAGACGGTCACGGACGAGCTCGTAGAGCTCGCGGCTGAAGAGCCGGCAGGCCGGTCCGGCCTCCATCGGCTCCGTGAGGTCGAGCGAGATGAAGTCGAAGCGCTCCGGGGTCTGCTCGAGGAACGCGCGCGCGTCCTCGTGGCGGAGCTCGGTGCGCGGATCGTCGAAGGCGCCCTGGTGGTGCTCCGGCAGGTGACGGCGGCAGAGCTCGACGAGCTCGCCGTCGATGTCGACCATCACCGCCCGCTGGATCGAGGGGTAGGCCAGGACCTCGCGGAGCGTGGCGCCCTCGCCCCCGCCGACGACGAGCGCCGTGCGCGGCAGCTCCTTCGTCGCGAGCATGCCCGGGTGGACGAGCGCGTCGTGGTAGATGAACTCGTCGCCCTCGCTCGACTGCATCCGCCCGTCGAGGACGAGGAGCTTGCCGAAGCCGACGGTTTCGAGGATGTCGGCCTGCTGGAAGGCGGTCCTGGCGGAGGCGATGGTGCGAACCACCGCGTGGAAGTGCCCGTCACCCGGTGTCGTGGTCTCGATGAACCACGTCGCCGGCCCCGAGGGGAAACCCCCCGTCAAGCGACCGCGACCGGACTCTTGTTGACGACGGGCGCGGCGGCGTTCATGAACATCCCGCGCTGCATCTCGACGACGGACGTCCGCTCGGCGCCGAACTGCTCGACGAGGTAGTTGGCCGCGACTTCCGGCTGGAGCACGTCACCGCACGAGAAGATGTCGACGGCGGCGTACCGGTACTCGGGCCAGGTGTGGATGGAGAGATGGGACTCGGCGATGACGACCACGCCGGAGATCCCGAACGGGTTGAACTCGTGGAAGACCGCGTCGACGATGGTGGCTTGAGCCCGACGGGCCGCTTCGACGAGGGCGCCCTTCACCGCTTCCAGGTTGTTGATGGCGTCGAGGTCGCAATCGAACAACTCGAGGAGCATGTGCCGTCCCAGAGCGTTCAATCCACTCACCCTCCTTGTCCCGTCCGGGCCATCTACCGCACTTCTCCTGCGGCGCGTCTCGCGCCACGTTTCGCGACGGAAAAATTTCCGCCGCACACTCGCCTCAAAGCCAATGTATGGTCCTGTTTTTGCCATTGCAAGAAAAAAACGTGTCTCGCGGCGGGTTTCGGAGCGCCGACGAGGTCGTTTTTCTCTTGCATTGGCTCGCGAGGCGGTTATGGTGGGAAAGATTTCTCGCGCGCGCCGCAACGGGAGGCGGCGCGCGACACGATGGGAGGCGAGAAGGAGGACAGGATGACGAAGAAGGTCACGCTGGCAGCGGCGACGGCGGGTCACGCGGAAGGCGGCACGACGCTCAACGCCTTCGACAACGCGCTTCTCGCGGCCGGGATCGGCAACATCAACCTGATCAAGGTCTCCAGCATCCTTCCTCCCGAAGTTCCGGTCGTCGAGCTCCCGAAGATCAAGCCCGGCGCGCTCGTGCCGACGGCCTACGCGGCGATGACGAGCGAGGTTCCCGGCGAGACGGTGGCCGCCGCCGTCGGCTACGCCGTCCCCGACGACCCCGCGAAGAACGGCGTCATCATGGAGTTCCACGGTCACGCCACCCGCGACGAGGCCGAGCGGCAGATCGAGCGGATGCTCGAGGAAGCCTTCCGCGTCCGGGGCGAGCCCATCCGCGAGATGAAGGTGGTCGCCGTCGCCCACACCGTCCGCCAGATCGGCTGCGCGCTGGCCGCGATCACACTGCTCGCCGAAGAGGACCTCCTCTAAGCTGCGAGCCGTCTCACCCCGGTTCATCGCCTGTGACGCGGGTCTCTCGGAGGCCCGCGTCGTGCTCTACGGCATCCCGTTCGAGGGCCGCGTCAACCTCCGCAAGGGCGCCGACGCCGGTCCGCGAGACCTCCGGGTCGCTTCCGACTCCATCGAGACGTACTCGCCGATGCTCCAGCGCGATCTCGAAGACCTGGCGATGGCCGACCTCGGTGACTGCGTCCTGCCCGACGGCGCGCCGCCGCGCGAGCAGCTCGACGCCGCCCGGGAAGAGATTTCCCAGTGGTGGCGGCCGGGGCTCTTCCCGTTCATGCTCGGCGGCGACCACACGGCGACGGTGCCCGTCATGGAGGTGCTCGCGCCGCACTTCCCCGACCTCGTCGTGCTCCAGCTCGACGCGCATCCGGACCTGCGCGAGGAGTTCCTCGGCGAGCGCTACAACTACGCCTCGGCGATGGCGCGGGTCATGGACACTGTTCCGCCGGAGCGCGTCTACCAGGTCGGCATCCGGACGGGCGCCCGCGAGGAGTACCAGCGGCGCCGGCCCCACTTCTTCCCCGGGTTCGCCGGCGCGCCGCTCGACGCCGTCCGCCGGATCCTGCCGGAGATCGCCGGCCGCCCGCTCTACGTGACGATCGACGTGGACGTCCTCGACCCCAGCGAGGCGCCGGGCACCGGCTCGCCCGAGCCGTGCGGCATCCGGGCGACCGAGCTGGTCTCGATCGTCCACCTGCTCGGCCGGGCCTCCGTCATCGGCGGCGACCTCGTGGAAGTCGCGCACGCCTGGGATGCGAGCGGCCGAACGGGAATCACGGCGTCGTGGGTGATTCGAGAAGCCCTGCTGAGTTGGTGGGGGAAATGATGCATCCGATCGACCGGCACTCGCGGAGCGCCCGGATTCATTCCGGGCGCGAAGCGCGGGGGGCTTGGGGGGCACGCCTCGTGCCCCCCATGTAAATCAATCACTACCCGCCACTACACCGCGCCGCGGCTCTACGAGATCGCCTTCGACATGAACCGGAAGGGCGAGGTGGACTTCCTGCGCCACTGCTTCAAGCGGTACGCCCGGCGCCCGGTCCGCCGGGTGCTCGACATCGCCTGCGGCACCGGCCCGCACCTCGCGCGGCTCGCCGACCACGGCTACGCGATGGCCGGGCTCGACCTCTCGCAGGCCAACATCGAGTTCCTGCGCGCGCGGCTGGCGGCGAAGGACCAGAAGGCCGAGCTGGTCGTCGGGGACATGACGGACTTCCGCCTCGCGCGGCCGGTGGACGCGGCGATCTGCATGCAGGACTCGCAGGGCCACCTGCTCACGAACGACAAGCTCGTGGCGCACCTGAGAGCGGTGGCGCGCGCGGTCCGGCCCGGCGGGCTCTACGTGTTCGACCGGTACATGGCGTCGTCGTGGACGGACCCGGCGCGCGCGTGGTCGTGGTCGCGCCGGCGCGGCCGGCTCATCGTGCGGGCGTCGTTCTCGGCGCTGCACGACGTCGATCCCGTCAGCCAGGTCTTCAAGGAGCGCATGATCCTCGAAGCGGTCGAGAACGGGACGCGCCGCATCTACCGGCAGACGCACCTCTCCCGCATGGTCTTTCCGCAGGAGCTGAAGGCGCTGGTCGCGCTCGCGGGCGGCTTCGAGTTCGTCCAGTGGTTCTACGGCTTCAAGCCGCACCAGGTACTCGAGCGTTCGAAGCACCCGCTGCTCATGGTCGTCGTCCTCCGGAGGAGGTAGCCCTATGTTGCTGGTCCGTACCAGCGTGCGGCCGAGTCGCATCCATGGCCTGGGGTGTTTCGCCGAGGAGCGCATCCGCGCGGGCCAGGTCGTCTGGGTCTACGACGAGCGGGTCGATATCCCGGTGCCCACCGCGGCGCTCGCCGCCTTCCCCGAGGTCGTCAGGGAATACTTCCTCGACTTCGGCTACGAGGAGCTGCACGACGGGGTGCCCGTCACCGTCCTGTGCGCCGACCATGCGAAGTACGTCAACCACTCCGACGAGCCGAACCTGCTCGACGAGGACGTGAACGTCGCCGCGCGCGACATCGAGGTGGGCGAGGAGCTCACCTGCAACTACTTCAAGGGCGACCTCGACGCCGAGCGCAAGCTCGGGCGGCGCGCCGGCCAGTCCCGCGGCAAGAAGACCCAGCGCGAGAGGGCCTCCGCGCTGCGGTAGGGGCGAGTGCTAGTGATGCTCGACGGCACCTGGTACTGCGACGGATGGGATCCGCATCTCAAGATCCTCCACCGCGTCCGCGCCACGCTCTTCGACGACACGTCGCCTTTCCAGCGTATCCAGGTGCTCGACACGCACGGGTTCGGCCGCATGCTCGTGATCGACGGGCTGCCGCAAGCCGCGGAGAGCGACGAAGGGGTCTACGCGCGCGCGTTCACGTGGCCGCCGATGCTCGCGCGCCTTGAACATGGGGGCCGCACAACTCAGGACCCCCAAACCCCCTCGGGCACGCGCGTGCTCATCACCGGCGGCGGCGACGGGCACGTGGCGCGCGAGGCGCTGCGCTTCCCCCACGTGACGCGCGTCGTCGTGTGCGACATCGATCCGCTGGTCACGAAAGCCACGCGCGAGCTGATGCCGTTCATGTGGGGCGACGCGGCGAACGACGCGCGGCTCACCGTGCGGCACGAGGACGCGATGGCCTACCTGGCCGCGCTCCCGCCGGCGTCCGTCGACGTCGTGATCTCGGACATCACCGACCCGTCCGGCGAAGGCAGCGCCTCCCACCACCTCTACTCCGACGAGTACGTGCGCCGGATCAAGCGCGCGCTGACGCCGGGCGGCGTGTGCGTCGCGCAGGCGCAGGAGCTGTCGGTTCGCGACGCGTCGTATCACGAGCGCATCCGCGCGCTCCTCGGCGGCGCCTTCGCGCATCTCCGGTTCTCGGCGGTCTACGTGCCGTCGTTCGGCTATCCGGAAGGGTTCGTCTACGCCTCCGACGACCCGGCGGCCCTGACGGTGCCGTCGGCGGTCGTGACCGAGCGCCTGCGCGCCGCCGGCCTCGCCGGCGATCCGCTGTTCGACGCCGCGGTCTACGAGGCGATGTTCGTGCTGCCGCCGGTGATCCGGCACCCGAGCGGGCGGGCGCTTTAGCGCCCCGGGGCCCGCGCGTTCACATGACCCTCAGGCTCAAGCGCGGGCGCGATCGTGCCCGCGCCCATCCCTGGATCTTCAAGGGCGACGTGGCGGACGTGAGCGCGGCGGAGCCGGGCGACGCGGTCACGGTCGTCGACAGCGCCGGGCGCTTCGTCGGCCGCGGGTTCTTCAACCCGCGGCCCGCGCTGTGCTGCCGGATCCTCGCCCGGCGTGACGAGCCGATCGATCGCGGGTTCTTCGAGCGACGCGTCGCCGAGGCGATCACGCGCCGGCCCGCCGGCATGACGCTGGGCCGGCTCGCCTGGAGCGAAGGTGACGGGCTCCCGGGGCTCGTCGTCGATCGCTACGCGGACGTGCTCGCGATCCAGTGCCTGACGCTCGGGATGGCGCGTGTCCGCGTGGAGATCGTCGCGGCGCTCCGCGCGGTCCTCGGCGATCTTCCGGTCTTCAACGCGGACGACTCGGTCGCCGCTGGACTGGAAGGCTTCGCGCCGGAGCGTGGCTGGGTCGATCGGCCGGGCCCCCCGTCCGTCGTCGTCGACGAGGACGGCGTGAAGCTGCGCGTGACGCTCGGCGGCGGTCACAAGACCGGGCTCTACCTGGACCAGCGGGAGAACCATCGGCGCGTGGCGGAGGTCGCGGCCCGGCGCCGCGTGCTCGACGCGTTCGCGTACAGCGCCGCGTTCGCGTGTCACGCGCTCGTGCGCGGCGCGCGCGACGCGGTGTGCATCGAGTCGTCGCCCGAGGCGCTCGCGGCGGCGCGCGAGAATATCGCGCTCAACGGCGTCGCCGAGCGGGCGGAGATCGTCGCGGGCAACGTCTTCGACGAGCTGCGCCGGCTCGAGCGCGAGGGCGCGCGCTTCGGCCTCGTCGTGCTCGACCCGCCGCCGTTCGCGCGGTCCCGGGCGGCGGTGGACGCCGCCGCGCGCGGCTACAAGGAGATCAACCTGCGCGCGCTCCGCCTGCTCGAGCCCGGCGGCCACCTCGCGACGTTCTCGTGCTCGCACCACGTGTCGGAGGCGACGTTCGAGGAGATCTGCCGGGAGGCGGCGACCGACGCGGGCGTGACGGCGCGCGTGGTCGAGCGCCTCACACAGGCGCCCGATCATCCCGTGCTCCTCACGGTGCCGGAGACGCGCTATCTGAAGGGGCTCTTGCTCGAGATCGTCTGACGCGTATGCTCCGCGCCGATGGGCGCCGACCTCGAAATCCTGGCGGGCCTGCACATCATGGTCGTCGAAGACGACACCCACGCCCGGGCGATCCTCGGCGACCTCTTCTCCTACTTCGGCGCGAGCGTGACGCTCGCGATCTCGGCGCGCGACGGGCTCGCGACCCTGCGCCAGGTCGATCCCGACGTGGTGGTCGCGGACATGCGGCTCGGCGACCACACCGCCTCGTGGCTCATCAGGGAAGCGCGAAAGATCGCGCGCAAGGCGGCGTTCGTCGCCGTCACCGGCTACGACTTCGAGCAGCGGACGCTGCGCGCGCAGGGATTCACGGCGCTCTTGAAGAAGCCGCTGCACCGCGGCGATCTGCTCGAAGCCGTGACCGCGGCGGCCCGACGATAAAGATGGGGGGCTCCGGGCGCCCCCCAAGCCCCCCAGCGCTTCGCGGCCCGGCGGAGCCGTGCCGCTGCGCGAGCTACCAGCGGCGCGTCTCGCCGTGCTTGAAGATCCAGAGGCGCTCCGGGGCGAGTCCGCGGGCGCGTGCGTGCTGCTCGAGCAGCTTCGGCGGCTCGTCGATCGGCTCGTCGGCGAGGTCGAACGTGCCCCAGTGGACCGGGAGCAGCGCCCGCGCGCCGACGTCGGCGAACGCGTCGAGCGCCTCGCGCGGGTCGGTGTGCACCGGCTTCATGATCACGGCAGGCAGGTACGCGCCGATCGGCAGCGCCGCGATGTCGAACGGCCCGAGGCGCGCGCCGATCTCCTTGAAGCCGGCGAAGTAGCCGGTGTCGCCGGCGAAGTAGAGCCGCCGGTCGCGTCCGGCGATGGTCCACCCCGCCCACAGCCGGCGGTTCATGTCCCACAACGTCCGCTGCGCGAAGTGCTGCGCGGGCACGCAGGTGAACGTGAGCCCGCGCACGGTGCGTACGTCCCACCAGTCGAGCTCCTCGACGTTCTCCGTGATGCCGACGTCCGCGAACCACGCCTTGATCCCGAGCGGGACGAGAAAGCGCGGGCGATGCTCGGCGGCGAGGCGGCGGACGGTGGCCACGTCGAGGTGGTCGTAGTGGTCGTGAGAGATCACGACGACGTGCACGGGCGGCAGATCCTCGAACGCCAGCGCGGGCGGGGTCAGGCGCCTGGGCCCGGCGAACGACACCGGGCTCGCGCGCCCAGACCACTGCGGATCCGTGAGCACGTTGACGCCGTCGAGCTGCACGAGCAGCGTCGCGTGGCCGACCCACGTGATGGTCGGATCGCCGGTGTTGGCGCGGAGCGCGTGGCCGTCGCTGGGGGCCACGGGGAAGCTCGCGGTCTTCGGCATGAACGTCGTCTCGAACATGCGCGTGACGAAGAACCGGATCCGCGTTCCGAACGGCGCGCGCGTGAAGGCCGGGTTCGGATTGGCGAAGCCGTGCTCGCGATGGTGCGCGGGCGCGCCGGGCTTCGCGCCGCCGACGCCCAGACACCCGCCGGTGAGGAGCGCGAGCACGAGGAGCGCGGGCGCGCCCGCGCGACGGGGACCGGTCACTGCTCGAGCGGCAGCTCGATCGAGAACACCGCGCCGCCTTCGGGGCGATTCCGGGCGGTCAGCCGGCCCCGATGCTCCGCGATGATGCCGTAGGACACCGAGAGCCCGAGACCGCTGCCCTCGCCCGGCGGCTTGGTGGTGAAGAACGGATCGAAGATCCGGGACAGGATATCGGGCGCGATGCCGGGGCCGTTGTCGAGCACCGACAGCACCGCGCGATCGCCGTCCATCACGATCCGCATCGTGAGCACGTGCGGGCGCGCCGCCTTCAGCATCGCCTGATGCGCGTTCTGCACGAGGTTGAGCAGCACCTGCTGGAGCTGATGGCTGTCGGCCCACACGGGCGGGCACTCGTTGAACTCGGTCACGACCTCGATGCCGTCCAGCGAGAGCTGGTACGCCTTCAGGTCGAGCACGCGGCGCACCTGGTCCTCGAGCAGACACGGCTGGCGCTCCGCCGGATAGTGCCGCGAGAACAGCGGCAGGTTCTGGACGATCCGTGCCGCGCGCGCCGTCTCCTCGGAGACGATCGTGAGGCGGTCGCGCACGTGCGCGGTGAGCTGCTGCTGGGTCAGCAACAGGTGCGTCTGGCCGAGGATCGTCGTGAGCGGGTTGTTGATCTCGTGCGCGACACCCGACGCGAGCTGGCCCACCGCGGAGAGCTTCTCCGCGTGGATGAGCTGCGCCTGCGCCTGCTGGAGCTCCTCGAGCTGCCGGCGGGTCTCGGAGTAGAGCCGCGCGTTCTCGAGCGCCACGCCGATCGTGTCGGCCGTCGCCTCGAGCAGCGCGACCTCGCGGTCGGTGAACGGATCGTCGGTGCGCCGCCCGATCGTGAGCGTGCCGAGGATGCGATCGCGGCCGTGGATCGGCACGCAGACGAGGCCGCGGACGCGATCACCCTCCATCGCCTTCCGCGCCTCGGGGAGCAGCGTCGGATCGTCCGCGGCGCTCTTCAGCACCAGCGTCTTCCCCGTCGCGGCGACGATGCCGAGCTGACCCTTGCCGAGCGGCAGCAGCACGTTGACTTCGCGCAGCTTCGCCGGCAGCCCGCGCTCGCCGCGCAGCTGGAGGCTTGCGCCGTCGGGCGTGATCAGATGCAGGCTCGACATCTCGTGGCCGGTGACGTGCGTGAGGGCATCGACCGCCGTCTTGAGCACTTCGTCCACGTCGAGGGTGCGACTCACCGCCTGGGCGACGGTGTGGAGGATCTGGAGATGCGGCTCCACGCGCGGTGCCCCGGGCGTCAGCCCGCCGAGCCGAGTGACGTTCGCGCCGCGGTGATCGCGGCTTGCACGGCATCGCGCGCCGCCGGCGCGACGTCGCCGAGCTCGGCGGCGATCGCGAGCAGCGTCTCCATCTCCTGCAACGATTCGGCGGCGGCGGCGGTGCGCCCGGCCTCGCGCTCGCGCGCGGCGGCGAGCGCGGCGGATTCCATGCGCTGCCCCGTGGACTCGCGGCCGCTCGCCGACATCGCGCGCGCGGCGCGGAAGGCCACGAGCGTCAGCTCGTGCCACACGGCGCCGGGCCCCTTGGGCGCCTCGGCGCCGCGCGTGCCCGTCGGCGCGGAGGGGCCCCGCCCGACTGGATGAGGCCGAGGGTGACCGCCTGATCGAGGTAGCCGAAGTCGAAGGGCTTGGAGACGTAGTCGAACGCGCCCAGCTTGAGCGTCTCGCGCGCGAGCTCGACGTCCTCGTTCGCGGTGACCATGATCACCGAGACGCCCTTGTCGAGCGTGCGCACGCGGCGGAGGACCTCCACGCCGTCGAGGCCGGGCATCCGGACGTCGAGGAGCATGACAGACGGCTTGAATTCCGGCAGCGCGCTCAGCGCTTCCTCGCCGCTGGAGGCCGTGCGCACCGTGTAGCCCTGGCCGCTGAAATACTCGCCGAGGACTTCGACGACCGACTGTTCGTCGTCGGACGACGAGGATCTTGCCGAGCGCGTCGGGCATCCGGTTACCCTGCCCGCCCGACGTAGTCGTAGGCGAGGTTGAGCGCGTCGTCGAGCTTCGTCGCATCCTTGCCGCCCGCCTGCGCGAGATCCGGCCGGCCGCCACCGCCGCCACCCACGACCTTCGCGACTTCCTGGACGAGCTTGCCGGCCTGGAAGCGCTTGGTGAGGTCCTTCGTGACCGCCGCGACGAGGTTCACCTTCTCGTCGTGCGAGCCGCCCACCACGACGACCCCGGAGCCGAGCCGCTCGCGCAGCCGGTCCGCCACGGCGCGCAGGCCCTCGGCGTCGAGCCCGTCGAGACGCGCCGCGATCACCGCGACGCCGTTGACCTGGCGCGCGGAGGCGACGAGATCGTCGGCGCGCGAGCGCGCGAGCCTCGCCTCGAGCTCGGCGAGCTGCCGCTCGAGCTGCTTCTGCTCGTCGAGGAGCTTCGCGAGCCGCTTCGGCACCTCGAGCGGTCCGATCTTCAGCAGGTCCGCGGCTTCCTTCAGCGCGGCCTCGTTGCGCGCGACGGCGTCGAGCGCCGCGGTGCCCGTCACCGCTTCGATCCGGCGCACGCCGGCGGCGACCGCGCCTTCCGACTGAATCTTGAGGAGGCCGAGCTGGCCGGTCGCGTCGAGGTGCGTGCCGCCGCAGAGCTCGACCGAGAAGTCGCCGATCGTCACCACGCACACGCGCTGGCTGTACTTCTCGCCGAACAGCGCCATCGCGCCGGACTTCAGCGCGGCGTCGAGGTCCATCTCCTCGCGCGAGAGGCGGATGTTCTTCTGCGCCTGCTCGTTGACGAGCTCCTCGATCTGCTCGACCTCACGGTCCTTGAGGCCCGCACCGTGCGAGAAGTCGAAGCGCAGGTGCTCGGGCGCGACCAGGGAGCCCGCCTGCGCGACGTGCGTGCCGAGCACCTTGCGGAGCGCGGCGTGCAGCAGATGCGTGCCGGTGTGATGACGCCGCAGACCCTCGCGGCGCGGCGACGTCACCGCGACCGCCACCTCTTCGTTCTCGCGGAAGCCGCCCGCGCGGACCTTCACGCGGTGGACGATGAGCTTCGAGCCGCGATAGTACGTGTCGACGATCTCTCCGCGCCCCGTGGCGCCGGTGATCGTGCCGGTGTCGCCGATCTGTCCGCCCGATTCCGCGTAGGCCGGCGTGCGGTCGAGGATCATCTCGACCTCGTCGCCCTCCGCGCCGTCCGGCACGCGATGGCCGTCGCGCACGATCGCGAGAATCGTGCCCGGCGCCGACAGCGTGTGGTAGCCGACGAACTCGATCTTCGGCAGCTCGGCGGACAGGCGCTGGTAGATCGCGACCGCGTCGGCGCCGGTGGTGAGCCCGAAGCTCGCGCCCGCACGCGCGCGCTCGCGCTGCGCGTGCATCTCCGCGTCCCACGCGGCGTTGGTGTCCTCGGTGATCCGCCAGCCTTTGTCCTGGAAGATCTCCTCCGAGAGATCGCGCGGGAAGCCGTAGGTGTCGTACAGCTTGAAGAGGAAGCCGCCGTCGACGACCTTGGACCTTGACGGCCCATGGCCGTCAACTGGTTCGCCGTTCCCGCTCTGCGCGAGATACTCGTCGATCTTCCGCTGCCCGGCCTCGAGGGTCTCGGCGAAGCGCTCTTCCTCGCCGCGGATCGTGTCCTCGATGCGCGACTGCTGGCCCACCAGCTCGGGATACGCGTCGCGCATGAGCTCGGTGACCCACGCGACGGTCTTCCAGAGGAACGGGTCGGTCACGCCGAGCATCCGCCCGTGGCGCATCGCCCGGCGCATGATCCGGCGCAGCACGTAGCCGCGCCACTCGTTCGACGGCAGCACGCCGTCGCCGATGAGGAACGTCGCGGTGCGGCCGTGGTCGGCGATCACGCGCATCGAGACGTCGTCGTTCTCGGACGCGCCGTAGCGTGTGTGCGTGAGGTCCGCGACGCGCGCGATGAGCGGGGCGAAGATGTCCGTGTCCCAGTTCGAGAGCTTGCCTTGCAGCACCGCGGCGACGCGCTCGAGCCCCATGCCGGTGTCGATCGACGGCCGCGGCAGCGGCGTCATCGCGCCGCTCGCGTCGCGGTTGAACTGCATGAACACGAGGTTCCACACCTCGAGCCAGCGGTCGCACTCGCACGCCACGCCGAGACACGTCCGTCCCGCCGATTCCTCGGCGCACGGGATGTGATCGCCCTGGTGATAGTGGACTTCGGAGCACGGGCCGCACGGTCCCGTGTCGCCCATCGCCCAGAAGTTGTCCTTCTCGCCCAGGCGCAGGATGCGGTCCTCGGGCAGGCCGGCGATCTTCTTCCACCGCCCGAACGCCTCGTCGTCGTCGGTGAAGACCGTCGCGATCATCCGGCTCTTGTCGAGCGCGAAGTCGCCGGTGAGCAGCTCCCACGCGTAGTGGATCGCCTGGTCCTTGAAGTAGTCGCCGAACGAGAAGTTGCCGAGCATCTCGAAGAACGTGTGGTGCCGCGCGGTCCGGCCCACGTTCTCCAGGTCGTTGTGCTTGCCGCCCGCCCGGACGCACTTCTGCGAGGTCGTCGCCCGCACGTACTCGCGGCGCTCGTCACCGAGGAACACCCGCTTGAACTGGACCATGCCGGCGTTCGTGAAGAGCAGCGTGGGATCGCCCGCCGGGACCAGGGGGGACGAGGAGACGCGAGTATGGCCATTCCTCTCGAAATAGCGGAGAAACGCTTCCCGAATCTCGCTGCCCTTCATAGGAAGTTCATTCTAACATTGCGGAATTGAAGGACGTGCGGCCGAGGACCTCTCGCACAACCCGTAGCGTGATTCCCGGCGCAAACCCCCGACGCAACAGGTGATCGCGAAGCCGGCCGGCCGCTCGCTCGGGCGCCACCCGCCGGAGGGCCGCAAGCCGGCGCCGGGCGATCGCGCGGGCACGCTCGAGCTGGCCGTCGGTGTCGAGCGCGCCGAGCGCCGCGGTCACGAGCGCAGGCGCCACGCCGCGGGCGTGGAGATCCGCGGCGAGCCGCGCGGCACCGTAGCCACGCGCGGCGCGCGTCTCCACGAAGTGGCGCGCGAACGCCGCGTCGTCGACGTAGCCGCGCGCGGCGAGATCGGCGACGACGGATTCGGCAACCTCGCGCGGCGCGCCGCGCCTGACGAGCCGGCGCGTGAGATCACGCTGGCTCCACGCGCGGCGTGACAGCAAATCAGCGGCGGCAAGCTTCGCGGCTTTCGCGTCGAGGACCGGCTTTTCGCGGCGCGGGCGCGGGGCGCCGTCCGCACGCGCGCGGCGACGCCCCGCCATGCTCGGCTACGGTTTGACGGGCGTGGCGGCCCGAAGGCCGAGGGTCTCGCGAATCTTCGCCTCGAGATCCGTCAGCACGATCGGGTTCTCCTGCAGCCACTTCTTCGCGTTCTCGCGGCCCTGGCCGATGCGCTCGTTCTTGAACGTGTACCAGGTGCCGGACTTCTCGATGATCCCCTGCTCGACGCCGGCGTCGAGGATCGTGCCGGACTTCGAGATGCCCTCGCCGTAGATCATGTCGAACTCGGCTTCGCGGAACGGCGGCGCGAGCTTGTTCTTCACGACCTTCACCTTGGTCCGCGAGCCCATCGCGTCCGTGCCTTGCTTGAGCGTCTCGATGCGCCGGATGTCCATGCGGATCGTCGCGTAGAACTTCAGCGCGCGCCCGCCCGTGGTCGTTTCCGGGGAGTTGTGAACGACGACGCCGTCGGCCAGATAGGTGTGATTGCCCTCGACCTCGAGGTCGAAGCGATTCATCGAGCGGGTCGACGGCTTGACGTAAGCCTTCGTGACACGCGCCGGGACTGCGCGGAGACGCTCCGCACTCTTCAGGTCTACCGGCATCATGCTCGGGTGCCACTTGAACCGACCGCGCTGGCTTGGGTGCAGCTTGTGATCCACCGCCGGATGGACGTATGGAGCGATCAGATCGTGGAGCCGCGCGGTCTGCTCCGAGCTGAACCAGAACCCGCGGCCATCGTCGCGCGGTCGTCCAAGTCCGAGACGTTCCATCGCAGCGATGACGCGCGCGCGGGATTCGCCCTTCAGCGCCGTGTTGTACAGGACGGCCTTGCCCTTGCCCCACCGCGCGTACGAACCTGCGAATGAGCCGTCATCGCCGTACCAGACGGCGAGGCCCCGCGGGTTCAGCCGATCGAGCACCGCCACAGCCGCGACCCGCCCGTTCGGGCCGTAGTAGTCGGCGCGGAGGTCGGCAAGCGCAGGCATGGCAAGCGTGTCGAACCCGTATCCGTTGCCGGTCGGACGAATCGCACTGGCAAACGGAGCAAGCATGTCGTGCTTCCACCGGAGATAGTCCTTCTGAGCTTCTCCGTGACCGACGCGGAAGTGCGCGGCATGCGTTCCGACCTGGCGGAGCGACCCGTCGCCGAAGCTTCCGCCGACGACGACCTGCCACTGATCGTCAGTGAGCTCGTAGTCCTTAACCGAGACGAGCACACGATCGCCGACGGCAAGCTCGCCAGCGCGAACCTCGCCATCAGGCGTGAAGATGACGTGATTCTCCGTGGCGGCGAACTTGTGGAAGCCCGACCGACCGCCTTCGACTTCGAACTGCAGGAACCGCTCGGCGCGGCCGTTGTTGAACCAGTTCACGACACGACGGGGCTCAATCCGGCCAGTGCGCGGATCCCACGAGAGGACCTCGACAGGCAGCCGCTGATTGACGATCTTCCCGATCTTCTCCGTCGTCCCGTCGGCAAGCACGACACGAGTGGAGTAGGAGAAGCATCCGAACATAACGCCGATCTTTTCCCGGATCTGGTTGATGAAGATCATCACCGTGCCCGAGCGGGAGATCGCGGCGGTGAGCTTGCGCAGCGCCTGCGACATGAGGCGCGCCTGCAGGCCGGGCAGCGAGTCGCCCATGTCACCGTCGAGCTCGGCGCGCGGGACCAGCGCGGCGACGGAGTCGACGACGATCACGTCAACGGCGTTCGAACGGACCAGCGTCTCGGCGATCTCGAGCGCCTGCTCGCCCGTGTCCGGCTGCGAGATCAGCAGCTCGTCGGTGTTCACGCCGAGCTTCTTCGCGTAGATCGGATCGAGCGCGTGCTCCGCGTCGATGAACGCTGCGGTGCCGCCGAGGCGCTGGGCCTCCGCGACGACGTGCAGGGCGACGGTGGTCTTGCCGGACGACTCCGGCCCGTAGATCTCGACGACGCGGCCGCGCGGGAGCCCGCCGACGCCGAGCGCCACGTCGAGGGACAGCGCGCCGGTCGGGATGACCGCGATCTCCTCGAGAACGCCCTTCGCGCCGAGGCGCATGACGGCGCCCTTGCCGAACTGCCGCTCGATCTGCGAGAGGGCGAGGTCCAGGGCCTGGCGCCGGTCGTTCTTCGCTTCGGCCATCGCGATTCCTCCTTGACTGCTCCGCATACTACGAGCCCCGACCGGTGGGGTCAATGTCCAACCTTGGATACAGTCCGTCGGGGAAAGCCGGGAAAGCCGGAAAGGCGGCCGGTCGCGGGGCCGGGGAACCGCGCCTCCGGATACGCCGTTTGGTGGGCGTGGCCGGGCTCCGATCCCGTGCAGGTCCGCTCGCACCTCTGCCGCCACTGCCGCACCAACAACACCATCCGCGATCCGGCCTTCGCCGAGCGCGTCATCCTGGCGGTGATCGGAATCCGCCGCTATCGCTGCCGGAGCTGCCAGCGGACGTTCTGGCGCCGTCCCCGGCGTATCCCCCAGCCCATCCGCGCGCTCTAGCGAATCAGCCGGACAACGCCGCCGCCGCGAGCGGCGTGTAACGCGCGCCGCGCGGCGACAGGTCGCTGCGCATCAGCGTCGCCGCGCGCACGGGCACTCGGCCGAACGGCCGCGCCGCCGCGGCCGCCAGCGCGTCGGCGAGCGCCGGCGCCCGGCGGGGCTCGCGGACCCGCGCGAGCGTGACGTGCGGAGAGAACACGCGGTCTTCGCGGGGGAATCCGAGCCGTGCGACCGCGCCGTCCACGGATTCCGCCAGGGCCGCGAGCGCGTCGGCTCCATCGCGGAGGCCGGCCCACAGGACGCGCGGCCGCGTCGCCGAGGGAAAGGCGCCGAGCCCCGCAACCGAGAGGTCGAAGGCCGCGTGCCGCTGCACGGCCTCGTGCACGGCGTCGATCACGTCGGGCACGCGCGCCTCGTCGACGCCGCCGAGGAACTTCAGCGTGAGATGAAAGTTCTCGGGCGCGACCCAGCTCACCGAGAGTCCGCCCGCGTGGTGGCGGAGTGCCTCCGCCGCCGTCCCCAGCGCCGCACGGGTCTCGGCGTCGAGCAGGACGGCGACGAAGGCGCGAACGTTCGCTATCGCGACGCTTCCGGGAGGCGCAGGGCGAGTGACGGCTTCATGGCGGAGCCTCCAATAGCCGTCGCCTCAGCATGTCCAGTGCCATCACGCCGGATTGCCACTGCACGGACGCGCGATCGCCCTCGAGCCGGAAACGCCGGACGCTGACGTCGCCGTGCATGGCGACACCGATGAACACGGCGCCGACCGGCTTCGCGGGCGTGCCCCCGTCGGGCCCGGCGACGCCCGCGGTCGACACGCCGCACGCCGCGCCCGTTCGCTCGCGGATCGCTCGAGCCATCGCTTCCGCGCACGGACCGCTCGCTGCGCCGTGCGTGCGAAGAACCGCTTCGTCGACTCCGAGCTCGCGCATCGCGCGGTCGGAGTCGAGCGTCACGCCCCGCTCGAAGTACGCCGACGAGCCGGGGATCGCCGTGAGCCGATGGCCGACGAGGCCGCCCGAGCACGACTCCGCGACCGCGAGCGTGAGCCCGCGCGCCGTCAGCAACCCCCCCACCACCGCTTCGAGCGAATCCCCGTCGCGCCCGTAGCAGTCGTCACCGAGCGCCTCCAGCACCGTGCGCTCGATCGCGTCGAGTCGCTTCACGGCATCGGTCGGCGTCGCCGCGCGCGCGCGGACGCGCACCCAGACCTCGCCATCGCCCGGGAGCGTCGTGAGCGTGACGTCGCGCGCGTCCAGGCGATCGACGATGCGGTCCTCGATCTCCTCGGCGGGCGCGCCGGCTGTCTTGAACGTGCGCACGGCGACGGCGGCGCGCCCGGCGAGACGCTCGGCCGCGAGGGGGACGAGCGTCCGCTCGGCGGCATCGTCGACGCGGCCGCGAAGGAAGACGACCCACGCGGTCGCGCCGCTCTCGAGCGTCCACACGGGCGTGTCGCCGTCCGCGACGACGGCGCCCTGCGGCAGCAGCGCGAGGCGCTCGGCGGCGCGCGGCACGGGTCGATCGCGCCGCGCGTAGTGGGCGTCGAGCAGCGCGCGCATCCGCTCGCTGAGCACGAGCCGCGCGCCGGTGATCCGCGCGAGCACGCGCCGGACACTGTCGCCCGCGGAACCGCCCTCGCCCGCGACGATCGCAACGACGCCGTCGACGGTCAGCGCGTGCTCGAGCGCCGCCTCGTCGTCGTCGACGATCACGTGCGCACCCGCCGGAATCCCGGCCGCGGCGAGCGTGTCCGCGATCGCCGCCGCATCGGGATGGCCGCCGCTCGCGAGCGGCGCGCCGGCGCTCACGATCCGGACGGCGTGGCTCACACCAGGCCCGTGAGCCGGCGGAGGAGGAGCAGCGCGACGAGCGCGTACAGGCCCGCGACGAGGTCGTCGATCATCACGCCGACGCCGCCGGGCACCGCCTGCAGGCGATTCGCGGGAAACGGCTTGAGCACGTCGAAGAGACGGAACAGCACGAAGCCGACGAGCAACGCGGATCCGGTCAGCGGCAGCACCAGGACGGAGAGCGTCATGCCGGCCACTTCGTCGATGACGATCACGCCGGGATCCTTCGCGCCGACCGCCGCCTCGGCGACGTTCGCGGCCCACGTGCCGAAGAAGGTGACCGCGAGGAAGAAGACGATCAGCCCGAGCTGCGAGAACGGCACGAGCCAGAGGATGACGAGCGCCACCGCGCTGCCGGCGGTGCCGGGCGCGACGGGCGAGTAGCCGGCGCCGAACGCGCTGGCGATGACGAGGGCGATGCGAGATGCCGGCGTCAGCCGGCTAGCCACGCTCTCCGACGAATTCGTAGCCTTCCACCTCGACGATGCGGACGCGCGCGAAGCGTCCTGGCGTGAAGCGCTTCACCGGCCCGGCGTCGCGCAGATAGACGACGCCGTCGATCTCCGGCGCCTGCCCGACGGTCCGACCCTCCCACGCGAAGGCCGGATCTTCGCTCGGTCCGTCGACGAGCACGTCCTGCACGTCGCCGATCAGCTTGCGGTTGCGCTCCCACGCGATCGCGTCCTGCCGCTCCTGCACGACGCCCGCGCGCTCGGCCGCGACCTCCGCAGGCACCTGGCCCGCGTAGTCCGGCGACGGCGTCCCCTCTTCGGGCGAGTACGTGAACACGCCGAGCCGGTCGAACCGCACGTCGTCGACGAACTCGAGCAGCCGCTCGAACGCGGCGGCGGTCTCACCGGGAAAGCCGACGAGCACCGTGGTGCGCACGGTGACGTTCGGGATCGCCGCGCGGAGCTGCGCGACGATGTCCTTCATGCGGCGCGCGGTGACCGCGCGCCGCATCGACTTCAGGATGCCGTCGTCCGCGTGCTGGATCGGCATGTCGACGTACGGCACGATCCGGGCGCGCGTCCACTTCTCGACGAGCCGGTCGTTCACGTGCGCGGGATGCAGGTACATCGGCCGGATCCACGGCATGCGCGTGTCGCCGAGCGCCAGCAGCAGGTCGCCGACGTCGCCGTTGCCCGGCAGGTCGCGGCCGTACGCGAGCGTGTCCTGCGAGACGAGGACCGCCTCCTGCACGCCGCGCTTCGCGAGCGCCTCGACCTCGCGCACGATGTCGCCGAGCGGACGGCTGCGATGCGTGCCGCGGAACTGCGGGATCGCGCAGAACGTGCAGCCCATGTCGCAGCCCTCGGCGATCTTCACGTACGCGTACGGCGCCTTCGTCGTGAGCAGGCGCGGCGTGGTGGCGTCGTAGAGATAGCCCGGCGGCGCGGACGTCGCCCAGTCGTGACGGTTCGCCGCCTGGCGCACGAGGTCCACGATGCGCGGCAGATCGGACGTGCCGAGGATGCCGTCGACTTCGGGCATCTCGGTCATGATGTCGGCGCCGTAGCGCTGCGTGAGACACCCGGTGACGATCAGCGCGCGGCAGCGTCCGGACTGCTTGAGCTTCGCCAGCTCGAGGATCGTGTCGATCGACTCCTGGCGCGCGCGGTCGATGAACGCGCACGTGTTGACGATGACGCACTCGGCGTCGTCGGGGCGCGCGGCGATCGGGAACCCGGCCTCGGTCAGCATCCCGAGCATCAGCTCGGAGTCGACCTGGTTCTTCGGACAGCCCAGGGTGGTCAGGTGGACGTTGATCAGGTGCTCCGGTAGTTGTCGAACGACACCGCGATGCCGAGATCTTTCTCCCGGACCATCGCGATGATCTTCTGCAGGTCGTCGCGATTCTTGCCGGAGACGCGGACCTTGTCCTCGTTGATCGACGCCTGCACCTTGACCTTGCTGTCCTTGATGAGGCGGACGATCTCCTTCGCCTTGTCGATCGGGATGCCCTGCTGCAGCGTGATCTTCTGGCGCTTGGCGCCGCCCGCGGCGTCCTGCACCTCGCCGTAGGTGAGCGCCTTCAGCGGAACGCCGCGCTTGTGGAGCTTCGACTGGAGGATGTCGACGACGGCCTTCAGCTTCATGTCGTCGGCCGAGGTCAGCACGATGTCCTGCTTCTCGAGCGTGAGCTCGTTCTTGCTGGCCTTCAGGTCGTAGCGCGTCTCGACCTCGCGGCGCGTCTGGTCGAGGGCGTTGGTGACCTCCTGCATGTCGACCTTGCAGACGATGTCGAAGGAGTTCTCGGCGGCCATGCCCCTACTTTACTTCAGCGGCACCGTGGCCACACCTTTCGGCGGCGTGAACGTGAAGAGGGTGTCCGCGAGCCCGGCGTTGAGCGCCATCCTCGTGAACTGCATCGTCACGGTGTTCTCGAACTGGTCGTAGATCACGGCCTTGCGGACCTCCCACGACTTCGGGTCGATGGAGAGGATCAGCCGTGACAGGGTCGGCAGCGACTGCTTCGGGGCCAGGTCGAGGACCACGTTGCCGTCGCGGTCCCGCGGCTGCGCCGGGTTCATGAAGCGCACGCCGAAATGCTCACGCAGCTTGCCGAGCCCGACGAGGAAGCTGCCGGCGGGACCGGCCAGCGCCTCGGGCGCGGGGGCGACGTTCACCTGGTTGAGGCTGGGCGTGTAGACCCACAGCGTCTTGCCGTCGGAGACGATCTGCTGCGGCGTCGGCTGCGTGTACTCCCAGCGCAGCTTGCCGCCCTTCTTCAGGAAGACCGAGCCCGTGGCAGGGATCGCCTGGTTCAGGCTCTTGTTGAACGCGTTCTGGCTGAAGTCGGCCTTCAGATCGTTGATCTTGCCGTACGCGCCTTCGAGACCGCGGATGACGTCGTCGAGGCTCTGCTGCGCCGGCGGCGCGGTCTGGGCGCCCGCTGTCGGAGTCAGGATCGCCGGCGGCGCGACGACGAGGAGCCAACAGGCGAGGATTGCCGAAATCACACGTCTCATGACCCCTCCACTGTACACAACCCGCTGTGCGGCCAGCGCGATTGGTAACGGTGGGACGGATGCCGCACGCGTATCCATTCAGAGCGGCTCGAGACTCGGTTCGCGGCCCGCGCGCGCCCGTTCAGCGCGCGATCGTCATCTCCGAGACGATCAGGCGGTAGTCGGCGCGCGGCTTGAAGCTCGTGCGCTTGCTCACGCCGTAGATCACGACCTCCTGGAAGAGCTCGAGCCACGGCTTCTCGTCGTGCATGATGCGCGTGGCCTCCGTGTAGAGCTCGTTGCGCTTCTTCTGATCGAGCGAGTAGCGCGCCTGCTCCATGACGTCGTGGAAGCGCCGGCCCGGCTGGTTCTCGGCCCAGTACTTCCCGTTGAACCCGTTCGGGTGCCAGATCCGCCAGAGCACGCCGTCGGCGTCGAGGAGCGTCGACTGCGGGTTGACGAGCAGGAGGCCGCCGGCGGGGATGGCGCGGTCGTTGAGCATCTTCTGGCGCTGCGCCATCTCCATCATGTTGATCTTCGCCTTCACGCCCACCTGCCCCCACATGTCGGCCAGCGCCTCGAGGAGCTGCTTGTCGTTGATCATCGTGCCCTGACCCGAGATCAGCGTGACCTCGACGGGCTGCCCGTAGTCGGCGAGGAGCGCCTTGGCCTTCGCGGTGTCGTACGGGTACGGCTTCAGCGCGGGGTTGTAGCCGAAGTCGGTGTCGGCGAGCCCGCCGCTGAACGGCTTGCCCTGTCCCGCGTAGAGGTTCTTGATGATCCCCGGAATGTCGGTCGCGTAGTGCAGCGCCTGCCGCACGCGCCTGTCCTTCAGCGGCGGGTGCGCCGCGTTGATCGTCATCGTGACCGTGCGCGTCGCCGGCACCGTGAGCACGCGGACGATCTTCATCTGGTCCGGCGGCACGTTGGTGATGACGTCGACCTCGTTGCCCTGCAGCGCGGAGAGCCGGGCGAAGTCGTCGGGGATCGGCTTCCAGATCACGCGATCGACCGACGGCGCCTTGCCGCCCCAGCCCCACCACTCGCGGTTGGCGTCCATCACGAGGCGATCGTCCTTGATCCACTCGACGAACTTGTACGCGCCGGTCCCGATCGGCTTGCGCGCGAGCTCCTTCGCCCCCTCGTCGTTCGCGAACCGCTTCGGGTAGATGTAGCCGCCCATCTGCGCCATGCGCACCGGCATCAGCGGGTCGGGCTTCTTGGTCGTGATCCGCAAGAGCGTCGGGCTCACCGCCTCGATCTTGTCGATGGTGGCGAAGCCCGCGGTCACGACGGTCTTGCCCGGCGCGAGGTTCCGCTCGTAGACCGCCTTGACGTCCTCGGCGGTGAACGGCGTGCCGTCGTGGAACTTCACGCCGGAGCGCAGCGTCACTTCCCACACCGTCTCGCCCGCGGGCTTCCACGACGACGCGAGCGCCGGCTGCAGCTTCAGGTTCGTGTCCCATCGCGTCAGCGTGTCGTAGAGGTTGTGGAAGTAGTTGACGGTGAGCACCTGCGTGCTGCGGCCGGGGTCCATGGTCGTCGCGTCGGACGGCTGCGCGATCGTGAGGGTGACGCCGCGTTGCGCGCCGCCGGGCGTGGCGAACGCGACGACGAGGGCGGCGGCGAGAATGAAGCGAAGACAGGTGCGCATCGAGACTCTCCTGGTTGTCAGGCCTGGCGCGTGGCCGGCACGGTACGGGGGTCGAGAATGTCGCGCAGGACGTCGCCCACGAGGTTGACGCCCAGCACCACGATCATGATCGCAAGCCCGGGAAACGCCGCGATCCACCACGCCTGGCGGACGTACGCGGCGGCGTCGCGGAGGTCGGAGCCCCAGCTCGGCGTCGGCGGCTGCACGCCGAGGCCGAGGAAGCTCAGCGTCGATTCGAGGATGATGATCCGCCCCACGTCGAACGTGGCGAGCACGAGGATCACCGAGAGCACTTCGGGAAGCAGGTGACGGAAGATCACGCGCGGCGTGCCCGCGCCGAGCGCCTTCGCGGCCTGCACGTACTCGCGCTCGCGCAGCCCGAGGACGAGCCCGCGCACGATGCGCGCGTGTCCCACCCACGACCCGATCGCGAGCACGACGACGAGCACCGGAATGCTCGGGCCCGCCACCGCGATGACGGCGATGGCGAGCAGCACGAAGGGAAACGCGAGCTGGACGTCGATGAGCTTGGTGACGACGCGGTCCACGCGTCCGCGATAGTAGCCCGTGACGAGCCCCAGCAGCGATCCCACCGCCGCGCCGAGGATCGTCGCGGCCAGCGCGATCAACAGCGAGATGCGCGCGCCCCAGATGAGCCGGCTCAGCACGTCGCGCCCGAGGAGGTCCGTGCCGAAGAGCTGCGCGACGGTGCCCTGGCCCTGCCACGCCGGCGGTGTGAGACGCGCGGAGAGCCGGCTCGCCGTCGGCGAGTGCGGCGCGACCCACGGCGCGAGCGTCGCGGCGAGGATGGCCGCGAGCACCGGGATGAGCGGCAGGAGCAGCAGGAGGAGCGCGCGGCGCCGGCCGGTCATCCCGCCTCCGCGGTGCGCGTCCGCGGATCGAGCCAGCCGTAGAGCAGATCCACGAGCAGGTTGATCGCGACGAAGGACAGCGCGAGCACGAACACGCCGGCCTGCACGACCGGATAGTCGCGCACGAAGATCGACTGCACCGCGAGCCGCCCGACGCCGGGCCACGCGAAGATCGTCTCGGTCACGACGGCGCCGCCGAGCAGGGTGCCGAACTGCAGCCCGATGAGCGTGACGACGGGCACCGCGGCGTTCTTCAGCGCGTGCACGAGGATCACCGCGCGCTCGGCGAGGCCTTTCGCGCGCGCCGTCGTCACGTAGTTCTGGCCGAGCACCTCGAGCATGCTCGTGCGCGTCAACCGCGCGAGCACCGCCATGAAGTGGGTGCCGAGCGTGACCGCGGGCAGGATCAATCGCTCGATCCCGCCGCGTCCCGACGTCGGCAGCCAGCGCAGCTCGACCGCGAAGATGAGGATCAGCATGATCCCCATCCAGAAGTACGGCGTCGCCTGCCCCACGACCGCGAACGCCATCGCCATCATGTCCGCGAGCCGGCCGCGGTGGAGCGCGGCCACGATCCCGAGCGGCAGGCCGATGGCGACGGACAGGAACAGCGCGGCGAACGCGAGCTCGAGCGTCGCGGGCAGGCGCTCCAGCACCAGCGTCATCGCGGGCTCCTGGTGGCGGAGCGAGGTGCCGAAGTCGCCGGTGACGGCCGACGCGAGGAACTTCACGTACTGCACGTGCAGCGGCTGATCGAGCCCGAGCGCGTGCCGCAGGTCGCGCAGCTCCTCCACCGAGGCGTCACCCGGGAGCATCGTCGCGGCGGGATCGCCGGACATGCGGAGCGCGGCGAAGACGAGCGTCACGACGCCGAAGGCGACGAACACCGTGTGGGCGAGCTTCCTGGCGATGTAGCGCATGCGGTGGCTTGATGCTACGGTACGCGCGTGCCCGCGGGCAAAACGATCGTCACGCTCGCCACCGCGACGCCGGGCGGCGGCTTCCCGCTCTACGGCGGCGCCGTCGCCGACGTGATCAACGCCGAAGATCCCACGCTCGACGTCCAGCCGAAGCACACGAAGGGCAGCACGGAGAACGTGCCGCTCCTCGAGGCGGGCACGATGGACATCGGGCTCGTCCAGGGCGAGGTCGTGCTCGAAGCGCCGAAGAGCGTGCGCATCCTCGCGAAACACGCGTTCCTGCGACCGCTCGACGTCGCGGCAGGCTCGTATCCCGGCATCACGGCGCCGCTCGCGTCCGTCGGCTCGTGGAGCTTCATCATGACGCGGCCGACGCTGCCCGACGACGTCGCGTACAAGCTCGCGCGCGCTCTGCATCGCGGCGAGGCGAAGCTCGGCGCGACGCTCGCGCAGGCGCGCGAGACGACCGCGGCGAACACCGCCACGGCGGCGGCGCCGGAGCGGCTGCATCCCGGCGTCGCGCGCTACCTGCGCGAGATCGGAGCGCTTCGCTGACGCACGCGCGCCGTTTCGCCATCGCGCTGCTGCTCCTCGCGGGGTGCGCCACGATCGCCCCCGAAGCGCCGAAGCTCACGCCCCTCGACGCGCCCTACGTCCCCACGCCGGCCGACGTCGCGGCGGAGATGCTGCGTGGCGCGCGCGTGGGCCCGAACGACGTCGTGTACGACCTCGGCTCCGGCGACGGGCGCATCGTCATCGCGGCCGCGCGGGACTTCGGCGCGCGCGGCGTGGGCATCGAGCTCGATGCGAAGCTCGTGCAGGACAGCAAGGACGCCGCGCTCAAGGCCGGCGTCGCGGACCGCGTGACGTTCGTCTGGAAGGACATCTTCGAGGCCGACCTGAGCCCGGCGACCGTCGTGACGATCTACCTCTTCCCCGAGGTCAACGCGAAGCTGGTGCCGAAGCTCAAGCGCGAGCTCCGGCCGGGCACCCGCATCGTCTCGCATCAGTACCCGCTCGGTGACTGGAAGCCCGATCGCTGGCACCAGTTCCAGAGCGGCGTCCGCAAGCACACCTTGATGTTCTGGGAGTTACCTCCCTCGCGCTGAGATACGGGAGGCGGCCCCCCACTATCTCGAAAGCCCGAGCGAGTCGCCCTCGGCGGCGGCGAAGCACGACATCGTCGCGCCGCGCGCGTCGATGAGCCCGCGCGCGGTGCGCTCCATCGAGGCCACCACGTCGTCGGCGTGCATCGGGTCGTGGTGGAAGAGCGCGAGCGCCTTCACCTGCGCGGCGAGCGCCAGCCCGACCGTCGCGCTGAGCGGCGAGTGGCCCCAGCCGATGCGCGCCGGATACTCCTCGTGCGTGTACTGCGCGTCGCCATGTAGAGGTCGGCGCCCGTCACGAACTCGATGAGGTCGCGATCGAGCCGCTCGCCGAACGCGCGGCCCTCGTCGCCGCGCTGGCCGAGATGATCGAGCGTCTTCGCGTACGGCTCGTGATCGGTCGCGTAGATCAGCCGGCGCCCGCCGAACGCCACGCGGTACGCGAGGTTCATCGGCGGGTGATTCAGGTAGAGCGCGTCGACGCGGACGTCACCGATCTCGAAGCCCTGCGCGCGGAACTCGTGCACGTCGATGCCCGCGGCGAGATCGCCGAGGGCCACCGGGAAGTAGTCGGCCTCCATCTGCCCGCGCAGCACCTTCTCGAGGCTCTTGCCCTGCCCCGGCGCGCCGTAGATGTGGATCTGCGTCCCCTGGCGGTACGCCGGCATGAAGAACGGAAAGCCCTGGATGTGATCCCAGTGCGTGTGGCTGATGAAGAGATGGACGGTCAGGGGCGGGTCCTTGCAGTCCTTCAGCAGCGAGACCCCGAGCGGCCGAAGCCCGGTGCCTGCGTCGAAGACGAGCACGTGGTCGCCCGCGCGGACTTCGACGCACGACGTGTTGCCGCCGTAGCGCACGGTGTCCGGTCCCGGCGAGGCGATCGAGCCGCGCGTCCCCCAGAACGTGACCTGCATCAGCTCGCGATCGCGGCGTCCGCTTCGATGAGCTTGAGGAGATCGTCGCAGCGGAACGGCTTGACGACGAAGTGATCGGCGCCCAGCGCCCTCGCCCGGTCCATGTCCGGCTTGTACGCTTTCGCGGACACGATGATGAGGAGCGTGCCCGCGAGCTCCGGGCGCGACCGCACCTTCTGGATGACCTCGAAGCCGTGCATGCGGTCCATGATGATGTCGCAGATGATCACGTCGGGCCGGCGGAGGTGGGCCAGGGCCACGCCGGTGTGTCCGTCGACCGCGGTGTCGACGACGTAGCCGTGCTCCTCGAAGAAGAAGGACAGCAGGTCGACGATCTCGCGGTCGTTGTCGATGATCAGCACCGAACGGCGCATGGCTGGCATCCCTCCGCGGACATGATGACCGGAGGCAAACGAGCAGGCGTCATGCCAAACCCGCCGCGCCGTCCGTCCCGGCCGAATCACGCGGAAATCGGGGATTTTGAACTGTCAGCCTGACGGGAAGCGATACAGACCACTGTCGAAGGCGCCGGGCGGGTGTCCTTGTCATTCCTTCCGTGGACTTGTTTCCTGCGAAAAATTTTCCCAGCCGGCGGTGATTCTTACGCTCTTCCGGACTTCTCCAGGTACTCCGGGCCCACGAGGATCTCGCGCGGCTTGGCGCCCTGTCCCGGGCCGATGATGCGGTCCTGCTCCATCATGTCGATGAAGCGCGCGGCCTTCGGATAGCCGAGACCCATCCGGCGCTGGAGGAAGGAGATCGACGCCGCGCGCTGACCGATGACCAGCCGCACGCAGTCCCAGTAGATCTGGTCGCGATCGGCGTCGTCGCCGCCGTCGCCGCCACCCGCGCCGTCGACGCTCGGCAGCGCGACTTCTTCGTAGACCGCCGTGCCCTGCGTGCGGAGGAACTCGCAGACGGCTTTGACCTCGTCGTCCGCGACCCAGCAGCCGTGCACGCGCATCTGGCGCGACGCGCCGGGCGGCACGTAGATCATGTCGCCGCGGCCGAGGAGCTGCTCGGCGCCGTTGCCGTCGAGGATCGTGCGCGAGTCCACCTTCGACGCCACCTGGAACGCGATGCGCGTGGGGAAGTTCGCCTTGATCAGTCCGGTGACGACGTCGACCGACGGGCGCTGCGTGGCGATGATGAGGTGGATGCCGACCGCGCGCGCGATCTGCGCGAGCCGCACCAGCGAGTTCTGCACCTCGCCCGCCGAGACCATCATGAGGTCCGCCAGCTCGTCGACCACCACGACCCAGTACGGCAGCCGCTCTTCCTCGGCGACGACCTTGTTGTAGCCGTCGATGTTGCGGACCTGCTTCATCTGGAGCGTCTTGTAGCGCTCGTCCATCTTGCCGACGATCCAGCGCAGGCGCGCCGCGGCCTCCTTCGCGTCGGTGACCACGGGCGCGAGCAGGTGCGGAATCCCTTCGTAGACCGATAGCTCGAGGCGCTTGGGATCGATCAGCAGGAAGCGGACGTCGGCCGGCGTCGCCTTGTAGAGGATCGAGCAGATCATCGAGTTCAGCCCGACCGACTTGCCGGAGCCGGTCGCGCCCGCCACGAGCAGGTGCGGCATCGTGGTGAGGTCCCCGACCACCGGAACACCCGTCGTGTCCTTGCCGAGCGCGAGCGGCAGCTTGCCCTTCGAGTCCGCGAACTCCGCCGAGACGAAGATCTCGCGCAGGTACACGGTCGCCGTCTTCTCGTTCGGGACCTCCACGGCGACCGTGCCGCGACCGGGGATCGGCCCGACGATGCGCACCGACGCCGCCTTCATCGCGAGCGCGAGGTCGTCCGAGAGGTTCACCACCTGGCTCACCTTCACGCCCGCCGCCGGCTCGAACTCGTACGACGTGATGATCGGGCCCGGGCTCACCTGGACGATCCGGCCCTCGACGTCGAAGTCCTGGAGCTTCTTGCGCAGGGTCTCCGCGTTGTCCTGCAGCTCTTCGCGCGTGCGCGAGAACTCGGTCGCCGACGGCGCCTGCAGCAGGCCGACGGGCGGAAGCTGGAACGCCTGCGCGCCCTGCTTGCCGAACGCGAACGTCTCCTGCCACGCGAGGTTTTCCTTGATCGGCGTCTTCGGCTTCGCGGGCTCGATGATCGCGGGCGGGGTGAACGGAGTGTCATTTGAACTCGCGGGCTCCCGGGCTTCGCCCGCCCGCTCGGCTGCTTCGCTTCGCTCGATCGTCGCCTCCGCGCGGCGTGTGCCCTTCGCGGCGGCGGCGCGCCGCTTGCGGAGGCGCGCGGCGAGCACGCGGCTGACCGCGGCGTACGACACCTGCGTGATGAACAGCAGGCCGACCGGAATCGCGGCGAGCGGCACGAGCCACGCGCCCGCGTGGCCGAGCGTGGACCGGAGCCCTTCGGCGAGCGCCCAGCCCACGAGGCCGCCCGCGTGCACGTCGTCGCCCGGCAACGCCGGGGACGACTGCGTGAGGATCGCGGTGGTCGCGATCAGGACGATCGCGAGGCCCACGATCGGCACCCAGCCGCGCGGGACGAGCGGGCGAATGAAGGTGCCGGCGGCCCAGAGGCCGAGGAGCAGCGGAAAGAGGAGCGCCGCGTAGCCGAACGTCTCGACGAGGCCCCACGCGAGGTAATGGCCGATGGGACCCGAGGGCCCGTAGCCGTTCGCGACGTCGGGTCGATACGTCGCCAGCGCGACGAGCGTGAACGCCGCGACGAGCAGACCGCCGATCGCCTGCGCCTCGCGCAGCCAGCGGCGCGCCTCCTTCTTCTTCCGCGCGCCGCGCACGCGATCGGGGCGATCGGCGCCCCGCGCCACCGCGCGCGACGCATTCTCGGGCTTGTCGTCGGACACGGCCGCCATCAGGCCTCCACGGTCATGATCATCGGCAGGATCACCGGCTTGCGCTGGAATCGCTGGTTGACGAAGCGGCGCACGGCGAAGCGCATGCGCTCGGCGAGCAGCTCGCGGTCGCGGCGCTCGACGCGCTCCATGTCGGACACCGCCTGCGCGACCACGGCGCGCAGCTCCTCGAAGAGCGCTTCGTTCTCCTTGACGTAGAGGACGCCCCGCGAGGCGATGCTCGGGCCGGCGACGACGCCGCCGTCGCGGTCGACGGTGATGGCGACCGCGATCATGCCTTCCTCGGCCAGGAGCTCGCGATCGCGCAGGACGACCGGCCCCACGTCGCCCACGCCCTTGCCGTCGACGAGCACGCGGCCGGCGGGAATGCCGGTCACGATGCTCGCGCCGCTCTTCGTGACCTCGAGCGCCGAGCCGTCCTCCATCAGGAACACGCGATCGGGCGGGAGTCCCGCCTCCGCCGCCAGCCGCGCGTGGCCGAGCAGGTGGCGATACTCGCCGTGCACCGGCATGAAGTAGCGCGGGCGCGTGAGGTGCATCATCAGCTTGAGGTCTTCCTGGCTCGCGTGCCCCGAGACGTGGACGAACGCGTTGTCCTCGTAGAGGACCTCGGCGCCGCGCCGGTAGAGCCCGTTGATGATGCGTCCCACCGTGCGCTCGTTCCCGGGAATGACGCGCGACGAGAGGATCACGAGGTCACCGCGGCCGACCTCGAAGTACTTGTGCTCGCCGGCCGCCATCAGCGACAGCGCGGAGTTCGGCTCGCCCTGGCTGCCGGTCGAGAGGATCACCTGCCGCGCCGCCGGCATCTCGGCGAGCTCCTCGAGCGAGACGACCACCCGCTCCGGCAGCGTGAGGTAGCCGAGATCCGCCGCCACGCGCACGTTTCGCTCCATCGAGCGGCCGAGCAGCGCGACGCGCCGGTCGAAGCGCGCGGCGAGACGCAGGACGGCCTGGATGCGGTGGATGTGCGACGCGAACGTCGCGACGATGATCCGGCCGCGCGCGCGCTCGAAGCGCTCCGCGAGCGCCACACCCACGTCGCTCTCCGAGCGCGTGTGCCCCGGCAGGTGCACGTTCGTCGAGTCCGAGCAGAGCACCAGCACACCGTGATCGCCGAGCCGGGTGAACGACTCGTAGTCCGGCAGCTCGCCGTCGAGCGGCGACGGATCGAGCTTGAAGTCGCCGGTGTGGACGACGAGCCCGACGGGCGTCGAGATCGCGAGGCCGACGCCGTCGGCGATCGAGTGCGTCACGCGCAGCGGCTCGACGGTGAACGGCCCCACGTCGATGCGGTCGCGCGGGCGGATCGCGTGGAGCGCGACGTCGCCCAGCTCGTGCTCGCGGAGCTTCTCCGCGACGAGCGCGACGGTGAGCGGGCTGCCGTACACGGGCACGCGCGCACGGGTGAGCAGATAGGGCAGCGCGCCGATGTGGTCCTCGTGGCCGTGCGTCAGGAACACCGCGCGGAGCGCGTCGGGCTTCGCGAGCGCGTACGAGAAGTCCGGGATCACGTAGTCGATCCCCGGCAGCTCGTCGTCCGGAAACATGAGCCCGCAGTCGATGGCGATCAGGTCGTCGCCGGACTCGACGAGCATCATGTTGAGGCCGATCTCGCCGAGGCCGCCCAGGGGGATCAGGCGAACGCGAGGCTCCATCGAGCTCCTTTCAACGGGAGGAATTCATCGTAGCATCCGCGTTCGGAGGGGCCGCCATTCTGAGACGCGTCGACGCCGTCATCTTCGACCTGGGCGGGGTGGTGATGGACTCGCCGCTGGCCGCGATTTCCCGCTACGAGCGCGACCATGGGCTGCCGGAGCAGGCGATCAACCGCGCGATCCGCGCCGCGGGCGACGCCGGGGCGTGGTCCCGGCTCGAGCGCGGGGAGCTGTCGCTGGAGGCGTTCCTCGCGCCCTTCGAGGCGGACTGCCGCGCGTGCGGCGTCGAGGTCAGCGGCGCGAGGCTCATGCGCTACATCGCCGAGGCGAGCCGCCCCCGCCCGGCCATGCTCGAAGCGCTGCGGCGGCTCCGCGCCCGCGGCGTCCGCATGGCGGCGCTCACCAACAACTGGGTCTCGGAGGCGCCGCGCGGGCCGCATCCCGTGCGCGAGCATTTCGACGTCTTCATCGAGTCGAGCGTGGTGGGGATGCGCAAGCCCGATCCGCGGATCTACGAGCTCGTGTGCCAGGAGCTCGGCGTGACGCCGCCGCGCGCCGCGTTCCTCGACGACATCGGCGGCAACCTGAAGCCCGCGCGCGCGCTCGGCATGGCGACCATCAAGGTGACCGAGCCGGAGGGAGCCCTCCGCGAGCTCTCGTCGCTGGTCGGCTTCGACCTCGCGGATTAGCCGGCGCGCGCGAAGAGGCCGGGAACGCCGGGGGGCTTGAAGCGATCGCGAATCGCGGGGTGCACGTCTCCGCTCGCGCTGTAGACTTAGTCGACGCGATACTTCCGCAAGATCTCGTGGGGCGCCGTGCTCGGTCGCGAGGCGCCAGGGGTTGGCGCCCGGGTTCGCGGCCGCGAGGTTGAGGAACACGACGAACAGCCCGGTCATGAAGTGCGACGCGAGCACCGCGCCGAGCAGGACCTTCGCGACGAGCGTGCCGATCCCGACGATCCGCGGCAGCACGCCGGCACTATATCGCGTCAGGGCACGCGCTCCGTCAACGCCGCGAACTCGTCGATCGACAGCGTCTCCGCGCGCCGGCGCGGGTCGATCCCCGCCCCGGCCGCCGCCTCGCGCGCCGTCTCGAGCGGGACGCTCAGCCCCGCGGCCAGCGCGTTCGCGAGCATCTTCCGCCGCTGGCCGAACGCCGCGCGCACGACGACGTGGAAGCGGCGCTCGTCGCGCAGCGCGACGCGCGGGGTGGCGCGCACGCGCAGGTGCACGACCGCGGAGTCGACCTTCGGCGGCGGCCGGAACGCACCCGGCGGCACGCGGAGGGCGAGCCGCACCTCGCAGTAGAGCTGGGTGAGCACCGACAGGCTCCCGTACGTCTTGCTCCCCGGCGGCGCCGCGAGCCGCTCCGCGACCTCGCGCTGGAGCATCAGCGCCATCTCGTCGATCGCCGTCCGCGCCGTGACCAGCGCTTCGAGGATCGGCTTGCCGACGCTGTAGGGAAGGTTGCCGACGACCAGCACGCGCCCGCCGGCGGGGCGGGTCAGCGTGCCGTAGTCCCACGTGCGCGCGTCCGCGTCGAGCACCTCGAGCCGCTCGAGCCCGCGCGCGCGCAGCCTCGCGGCAAGGTCGCGGTCGACTTCGAGGGCCACCACCTGCCCGGCGCGCCGCGCGAGCTCCGCGGTGAGCGCGCCTTCGCCCGGCCCGATCTCGACGACGCGATCGCGCGGCGTGGGCGCGACGAGTTCGACGATCGCGCGCGCGATCCCGGTGTCGCGCAGGAAGTGCTGGCCGAGGGCCCGCCGCTTGTTAGTCACGCTCCGCACGCCGCAGCATCCGAACGCGGCCCGGCTCCACGATGAGCGAGGCTCCGACGATGTCCGCTTCCGTGACATTTCGTAAAACGGCGGCAATCGCCTCGTTCACAGCATCTGCTGACACCTCGTTTGGATACCGGACGACCACCACGCCGAAGTGTGAGCCAAGGGGAAACCGCAGGACGTTCGCAAATCCGAGATCGCCGGAAATGATCGTCCGACGCTCAGTCTGACTCCGCGAGAAGACCGCGTCATCCGACGCGCTCCGAAGCCCGATGTCCCGGACGTCGGTCGCGTCAATACCCTCGGTCCGAAGAAGCGCCGCGAGCGGACGGGCTAAGTCCTCATCGATCAGGACTCTATGCACCCGTCCTAGCCTATGGCCCGGATTTCCTCCGATGCGATCCTTTCGGCGGCGTAGGCGAGGGCTGCGAGAACGTCCTCACGGCTGAGCGCGTAGTCCTCCATGACCGTCTCGACGGTCATTCCCGCAGCCAGTTTCCCCAGCACCAGCTCGACTGGTACCCGAGTGCCCTCGATCACAGGTTTCCCAAACCGGATGGCCGGGTCGACGACGATGCGCGGCGCAATCCGCATGACTTTCACCTCGAGAGCTCCATTTGCCACCATACTCGGCGCAAACGACTCAGACATTATCGCCGAAGGTTCCTGCCACAGAGGATATCGTGGACCACGCTGAACGCCCGGCCGGAGCCGATGAGTTTCGGCAGCATGGCAGTACTACGAAGGCCCGACACCGCCGCGCGAGTCACTTGCCCTACGTCGCCAGGCTCGCCGGGCCGATCGTACGCGCACAGAACGTCCTTGGCTGACGACCAACTCAACAGTTTGATCTTGGGCTTTACAGCACCGACGAGCCTCTTCTCGGGAGGAATGTCCTCCGACAGGAACAGCGCGATCACGCGCCAGACTCCGGAGGGGTCGTCAAGAATGACCGATCCATGGGCCGTCGCCTTGGCACCGGTGGGTACATGCCAACTCAGTTGAACCAAAGCTGAGAATGATCGTGAGATCGATTCAAGCTTTGTAATGCCCGACACTACATCCGCGGCTCTTGATTCGGGTGCCCTGTCTGATCGCAGGAACACGAAGTTTCCAGATTTTCTCCAGTGGTATCCGATCAATTCGAGCCCCGTCTTCGATGTCCGAGCACGTTGAAACACCACGCGTGGAGGAATTTCGTTACTGCCGCGATTCCCCATATTGACTGGGAATACGACACCGAGGGGAGCAATTCGGCGATCTGGATGGCTTTCGAGGAGTTGTCTCGAGACGTTTGCTTCAGCAGCCAATCCCGCATAGACACGGCGGACTTGGCGCTCGGTGGACGCGCGGTCGCCCGCGTTGTCGATGACGTAGTCCGCGAGCTTCGCCTTCTCGGCGACCGGCATCTGGCTCCCGATCTTGCGCGCGGCCTCGGCGGCATCGATGCCGTCGCGCACCTGGAGCCGCGCGGCCTGCGTGACCTCGTCCGTGGCGACCACGACGAGCTTGTCCATGTGCTTGTACCCGCCGCTCTCGATCATCACCGGCGCGTCCCAGAAGACGATGCCGTCGAAGCCGCGCGCCTCGAGCTCGGCGAGCCGGCGCTCGAACCGATCGCGGATGGCGGGATGGGTGATCTGCTCGAGCCGCTTGCGCCGCGCGGGATCGGCGAAGACCACGGCACCGAGCTTCTTGCGGTCGAGCGTGCCGTCGGAGAGGAGCACGTCACGGCCGAACTCCTCGGCGATCTGCGCGAGCGCCGGCTCGCCGGGTGCCACGATCTCGCGCGCCAGCAGGTCGGCGTCGATCAGCTCGCCGCCGAGCGTCCGGAACAGCTGGGAGACCGTGCTCTTGCCCGTCGCGATGCCACCGGTCAGCCCGACGAGCAGGAACTTCCTCACACTTCCGACCAGTCGGAGCCGGACTTCACGTCGACGACGATCGGCACGTCGAGCGGGAGCGCACGCTCCATCAGCTCGCTCGCGAGCTGCTTCACGGCCGGCACCTCGTCGGGCGGCGCTTCGAACAAGAGCTCGTCGTGGACCTGCAGCAGCATCCGCGCACGGAGCCCGCGGTCGCGAAGATCCGCGTGCACGCGCACCATCGCGATCTTGATCATGTCGCTCGCGCTCCCCTGCACGGGCGCGTTCATCGCCATCCGCTCCGCGGCGTTGCGCGCGACCGGGTTGTTCGAGCGCAGATCGGGCAGGTAGCGCCGGCGGCCGAGCAGCGTCGCGACCCAGCCGCGCTCGCGGCCCTCGGTGAGCGTGGTGTCGATGAACGCGCGCACGGCCGGATGCGTCGCGAAGTACGCGCTGATGTAGCGCTGCGCCTCCTCGCGGTCGATCTTCGTGGCCTGCGAGAGGCCGAACGCGGAGACGCCGTAGAGGATCGCGTAGTTCGCGCTCTTGGCGATCGTGCGCTGCAGCGAGGTCACCGTCTCCGGCGCGACCTTGAAGACCTCGGAGGCGGTGCGCGTGTGGATGTCTTCTCCTCGGCGGAACGACTCGATGATCGCCGGCTCGCCCGAGAGATGCGCGAGAATGCGCAGCTCGATCTGCGAGTAGTCGGCGGCCACGAACTGCCACGCCTCCTCGGGGATGAACGCGGCGCGGATCCGCCGGCCGAGCTCCGTGCGGATGGGGATGTTCATCAAGTTCGGGTCCTGCGAGCTGAGCCGCCCCGTCGCCGCGACGAGCTGGTTGAACGTGGTGTGGATCCGCCCGGTCCGGGCGTTCACGAGCTGCGGGAGCGTGTCCGCGTACGTGCCCTTCAGCTTTGCGAGGCTGCGGTGCTCGAGGATCTTCGCGGGCAGCTCGTGCCGCAACCCGAGCTCCGTCAGCACGTCGGCGTCGGTCGAGTAGCCGGTCTTCGTGCGGCGGATCGCGGGGAGCCCGAGCTTCTCGAAGAGCACGTGCGCGAGCTGCTTGGGGGAGGCGATCGTGAACTCCTCGCCCGCGAGCCGGTAGATCTCGCGCGTGAGGTTGTCGAGGCTCTTCTCGAGCTCCTTGGCGAACGCCTCCAGCCGCGGGGGATCCACGCGGATGCCGTGACGCTCCATCGTCGCGAGGATCTCGACGAGCGGCCGCTCGACGTCGTCGTAGATCGCGCGCAGCCCGCGCTCCTCGAGCTCCGCCGCCGCGTGGTGCCAGTAGCGCGCGACCCACTTCGCGCGCTCGGCCACCACGCGGTTCAGGTGGTCGTCGGGCGGCGCGTCCGGCGCCGGCGGGGTGGGCGGGCACTCGACGAACACCTCCGCGCAGATCTCGTCGAGCTTGTACGTCGCGCGCGCGGCGTTGTTCAGGTAGGCGGCGAGCGCGCTGTCGTCGACGCGCGGCGCGGGCAGGCCCTGGCCGAGCGCCCACTCGACGATCGGCTTCGCGTCGTGCACGACGACCCGGCGCTCGAGGATGGCCGGCAGCGCGGCGAGCGCGAGCGATGCCGGGCCGGCGGAGGGATGGAACGCCGCGACGCCGCGGAACGTGACGTCGGGCGGCCGCAGGTCACCCGCCCAGTCGAGCGCGATGGACTCGTCCGGCGGAATCATCGCGAGCCACGCGCGCGCGTCGTCGGGCGTCGCCAGGTGCCGCACCGGCGCGTCGCTCACCTCCACGCGCACCGCCGGCAGCTCCTTCACCAGCCGCACGAACTCCATCTCCATCCAGAGGTTGCGGAGCTTCACCCAGTCGGGATCGACGCGGCGGAACGCGTCCAGATCGAACGCGATGTCGACGTGCCGATTCACCGTGGCGAGCTCGCGCGACAGCAGCGCCTGCTTGCGGCTGGCCGCGAGCGTCTCGCGCAGCTTGCCGCCGACGAGTGTCAGGTTCTCGTAGAGCTTCTCGACGCTGCCGAACTGGCCGATGAGCTTGACGGCCGTCTTCTCGCCCACCCCCTTCACGCCGGGGATGTTGTCGATGCTGTCGCCCATGAGCGCGAGCACGTCGGCGATCTGCGGCGGGTCGACGCCCCAGCGCTCGCGCACCTTCGCCTCGTCGTACACGACCTTCTCGCCCGTGCGGCCGAGCACCGACAGCACTTTCACGCGCGGGCCGACGAGCTGGAGAAGATCCTTGTCGCCCGTGACGATGACGATCTCGAGATCCGGGATCTTCAGCGCCTGCTCGACCATCGTGGCGAGCACGTCGTCGGCCTCGTAGCCCTGCACCTCGACCACCGGCGTCCGCAGCGCTTCGAACAGACGGCGCACGTACGGGAGCTGGCGCGCGAGGTCGTCGGGCATCGCGGCGCGCGTCGCCTTGTAGTCGGCGAACATCGCGTCGCGGAAGGTCGGGCCCGGCGGGTCGAGCGCGATGCCGAGGTAGTCCGGCTGCTCCTCGCGGATCAGCTTCCACAGCATCGTGCTCAGGATGAGCACCGCGTGGCTCGGCACGCCCTTCGAGGTCGAAAGGTAGCCGATCGCGTGGTACGCGCGGAAGATGTGCGAGTGCCCGTCGACGACGTAGAGGCTCTTCATTTGAACTCGCGGGCTCCCGGGCGCTCAAGCGCCCGCCCGCTCGGGAAGCGCCCGCCCGCTCGGATGCCTCGCTGCGCTCGATCGTCTGACATCACGTCATCACCTGGTCATAGATTTCCCGCACCGCGCTCGTGCGGCGGCGGTAGTCGTCGAGGAACGAGTCGCGCGAGCCGTACCCGAGCGCGGTGGCCACGCGCGCCGGCATCGGCTCGGTGAGGTCGAGCACGTCCGCGGGACGCGCGCCGAGCAGGCGCGTGGCGGCGGACACCCGGCGCAGGAACCGGTAGTGGTCGCGCAGCGTCTTCGCGCGCTCGGCGGGCAGCACGCCGGCGCGCGCCAGGCCCGCGAGCGCGCCGCGCGTCGACGCCGCGCGCACCTCGGGATGCTTCGTGCCGTGCAGAAGCTGCAGCGTCTGTGCGAGGAACTCGACGTCGACCAGCCCGCCGCGCCCGAGCTTCACGTGCCACCGCTCGGGAGTTTCCTGCGCCAGCTCGTTCTCCATGCGCGCGCGCACGTCGTAGATCTCCTTCATGATGCCGCTCGGCAGCGGACGGCCGTAGACGAGGTCCGTCAGCACGCGCCGCACGCGCCGCGCGAGACCGCGGTCGCCGAGGACGAGCCGCGTGCGGGTGAGCGTCTGCCGCTCCCAGACGTCGCCCCACTCCTCATAGTAATGCTCGAGCGCCGCGACGTTCGACGCGAAGCCCGAGCCCTTGCTGCCCGGGCGCAGGCGAAGGTCGACCTGGAACGCGGTCCCGGCCGGCGTGATGTCCGCCAGCGCCGCGCCCAGCCGCTCGACCGCCGTGCTGTAGAACGTGTGCGCGTCGACCGGACGGTCGCCGTCGGTCTCGCCGTCCTCCCCGAACACGACGAACAGGTCGAGGTCCGAGCCCGTCGTGAGCTCGCGCCCGCCGAGCTTCCCGACGCCGACGATGACGGCGGGGATGAAGCGGCCGTCGCGCGTCCGCGGGACGCCGTGCCGCTCGACCTGCTCGTCGAGCGCGAGCAGCCAGCCCGCGGCGAGCGTCGCCTCGGCGAGGGCGGTGATTTCGCGCGAGTACCGGTCGATCGACGTGACGCCGAGAAGGTAGCGCCAGATCGCCGCGAGCTCCTCCGCCTGCTTGAGGCGTCGCAGCCGGTCGAAGCGCTCGGCGCGCGTGATACGCGGCGCGAACACGGGCGCGAGCGCCGATCGTTGAACTCGCGGGCTCCCGGCCGCTAACGCGCCCGCGCGCTCGGCCGGCTCGCTTCGCTCGATATTGGCGAGGGCCGTCAGCAAATCCGGCTCGGTGAGGAGGAGCTGCGTGAGCAGATCGCCGCCCGCGCAGAGGCGCATCAGGCCGACGAGCACCTCGGGCTCGGACGCGAGCAGCTCGATGTAGCCCGCGCGCGGCCCGACGGCGGCGACGAAGCGCTCGAACTGGGTGAGCGCCGCGTCGGGATCGGCACTCTTCCACAACGCGTCGAGCATCACGGAGAAGATCCGCTCCATCGCACGCCGCAGCGCGGGCGCGTACGGGACGAGCGGGCGCCCCTCGACCAGGAGGCGCAGGTTGCGTGCCGCCCGCTCGGGGTCGGTGAAACCCGTCGCGTGCAGCGCGAGCAGGCTCGGCACGCGCACCTTGAGCGGCTCCGGCCGCCGCTCGCGGAAGAACGCCTCGAACGCCTGGCGCACCGCCGTCGTCACGCTCTTGTGATGGCGCCTGAACGCCGCGGAGGCCGCCCGCGGCGAGCCGGTGAAGCCGCAGCGGCGCGCGAGGCGGGCGAGGGCGGCGGCGTCCTTCGGCAACGTGTGGGTCTGGAACTCGTGGAGGATCTGCAGCCGGTGCTCGACCGTGCGCAGGTGGACGTACGCCTCCGTGAGCGTCTGCGCCAGCGTGCGTTCGAGATAGCCGCGCTCGGCGAGGCGCTCGAGCGTCGCGAGCGTGCTGCGCTCGCGCAGCCACGGGTCGTCGCCCCCGTAGAGGAGCTGCATCGCTTGCACGAGGAACTCGATCTCGCGGATGCCGCCGCGGCCGAGCTTCACGTTCGCGACCGTCTCTTCGCCCTTGCCGCGCAGCGAGTCGTCGATCGCGCGCTTCATGTCGCGCACGGCCTTGACGATGCCGCCGTCGATGCCCCGACGCCAGACGACCTCCTGCACGAGCGCCGCGAAGCGCGCCGCCACCTCGGCGTCGCCCGCGGCGATGCGCGACTTCACGAGCGCCTGCCGCTCCCAGAGCTCGGCGCGCTCGGTGTGGTAGCGCCGGTAGCCGTCGAGCGACAGCACGACCGCGCCGGACCGCCCCTCGGGGCGGAGCCGCAGGTCGACGCGGAACACGTAGCCCTCGTCGGTCGAGGCTTCGAGCGCGCCGACGATGTCGCGCGCGACGCGCGCGAAGTACTCGCCGTTCGGCAGGCGGCCGGCGCGCCCGCCCGACGTCTCGCCGTCGGCGCCGTACACGAACATCAGGTCGATGTCGGACGAGTAGTTGAGCTCCTGGCCGCCGAGCTTGCCCATGCCGATGACCGCGAGGCCGGTCGGGCTGCCGGCGTCGTCGCGCGGCGTCCCGTACTGCGCGTGCGCCGCGGCGTCCGCATCGCGCCACGCCGCGTCCAGGCAGGCGTCGGCGAGGTTCGCGAGCTCGAGCGTCGTGGCCGCGAGCTCCGCGTCGCCGAGGAGGTCGCGCGCGCCGATCCGGAGCAGCTGGCGGTACTTGAAGCGCCGCAGCGCCTTGGCGCGCGCGTCGGGCGACGGGAGCGGCGCGAGCGTCTGCGCGAGCTCCGCCGCGAGGTCCTCCGCCGACCACGCGCGCATCACCGCGCCCTCCAGCAGCCACGCGAGCAGATGCGGGTGACGGCGCAGCGTGTCGGCGAGCACCTGGCTCGCGCCGCCGATCGTCGCGAGCAAAGGCGCCGCGCCGGGATGGCCGGCGAGCGTCATGAAGAGCACGCGCCGGTCGACGCTCCCCGCGTAGCGCTCGAGGTTGTTGAGCGCCATGTCGGGATCGGCGGAGGCGGAGAGATCGGCGAAGAGACGATCGAACGCCGGCGCGAGCAGCTCGACGTCGCGCGGCTCCGGCGCGAGGGCGTGGAGGTTCGCCAATGCCGCCCGGGGGTCGCCGAAGCCCGCCGCGCGCAGCGTCGCGGCGGCGGCCGCGTCGAGTCGACCCGCGGTCAGCAGCGCGACGGTCAGACGGCCGCCTCCCCCGTCTCGCCGGTGCGGATGCGGATCGAGTGGTTGATGGGCAGCACGAAGACCTTGCCGTCGCCGATGGAGCCGGTCTTGGCGGCGCTCGCGATGGTCGAGACGACCTTCTCGACGAGGTTCTCGGGCACCACCACCTCGATCTTCACCTTCGGGAGGAAGTCCACCGTGTACTCCGAGCCGCGGTAGAGCTCGGTGTGCCCCTTCTGCCGGCCGAAGCCGCGCACCTCGGTCACGGTCATGCCGATGACGCCGAGCTCGGTGAGCGCCTCCTTCACGTCGTCCAGCTTGAAGGGCTTGATGATGGCTTCCACCTTCTTCATCTCACACCTCCTCGAGGATGGGGAACACGAGCGCGGACACGTGCGAGCTGATGCGCTTCAGGTTCGTCAGCACGTCGAGGTGGATCTCGGAGGTCTCCAGCGACTCGGTGAGCCCGGAGCGCAGACGGTTGATGTGCAACTCGCGCATCTCGCGCTCGCGCTGCCGCATGAGCGGGCGCTGGTCGAGCACCTCCTGCGCCAGCGCGCGGTCGTTGGCCGCGAACGCCGCGATCGCGCGCTCGAGGTTCTTCGAGACGAGCCCGTGGAAGTCGAGGATCTCCGCCCAGCCCGGCTCGGAGAACCGGCGGCCCTGGTAGAGGCGCTTGCGCGCGAGCTCCATCAGGTTCTTGTCGATGATGTCGCCGATGTTCTCGAGGTTGCCGATGACCGAGATGAGCCCGATCTCCTTCTGCGAGAGGTCCGGGCCCCTCGCCTCGCGCCCGAGCCGCGCGAGGAAGAGCTTGATCTGGCGCTCGAGGAAGTCCGCCTGGTCGTCGCGGTTCTCCACGTCCTCGATGATCTCGGGGTTGTCGGCGCGCAGCGCGGGCACCACGTCGCGCAGCATCCCCTGCACCACGTCCGCCATGCGCAGCGCCTCGCGCGTGGCCTGGCCCAGCGCGAGCGACGGCTGGTCGAGCGAGCGCTCGTCGAGGTAGCGCGTCTTCATCGGGTTCTCGCCCACCTCGTCCTGCGGCACGAGCGCCTCGATCGTCCGCGCGGCGAACGGCGTGAACGGCAGGAAGGCGAGGCTGATCCCGATGTTGAAGAACGTGTGCGCGTTGGCGATCTGGCGCGCGGGATCGGCGGCGGTGCCGGCCACGAAGGTCGTGAACGGATCGATCAGCGGCAGCGCGAGCGCCGCGCCCAGCACCTTGAACGCGATGTGCGCGACCGCCACGCGCTTGGCCTCGGCGGACGCGCCGACGGCGGCCATCAGCGCGGTCGCGCACGTTCCGACGTTCGCGCCGATGACGATCGCCACCGCTCCGCGGAGCGGGAGCAGCCCTTCTGCCGCCAGCGCGAGCGCCAGCCCGATCGTGGCCGCCGACGAGTGCACGAGCGCGCTGAACGCCGCGGCCACGATCACCGCGAGCAGCGCGCTGTCCGCGACCGACGCGATCACCTGCGTCGCGAGCGGGTTCGTCCGGATCGGGGCCGCGCCGTCGAGGATCAGCTTGAGGCCGAGGAACATCAGCCCGAAGCCGAGCAGCGCGTAGCCGACGTCCTTCACCACCCGCCGCTTCGCCAGGAACACGATGGTGAAGCCCGCGCCGACGAGCAGCGGCGAGAACTCGGTGATCTTGAACGCGATGAGCTGGACGGTGAGCGTCGTCCCGATGTCGGCGCCGAGGATGATGCCGAGCGTCTGGCGGAACGTCATCAGGCCCGCCGACACGAAGCCGATGAGCATGACCGTCGTCGCCGACGACGACTGCAGGAGCGCGGTGACGGCGGCGCCGGAGAACACCGCGAGCGGGCGCGGGCGCGCGAGGCCCGTCAGCAGCGTGCGGAGCTTGCCGCCGGCGGCGCGCTGCAGGCTGTCGCCGGTGAGCTGGATGCCGTAGAGGAGCAGCGCCATGCCGCCGAACAGCGCGAGGAGAACCGTCATGGCGCTTTCGTGGCGAAGTCCGAGCGGAAGTGCTGCGACTGCAGCTCGGACGGGAGATGGTGGGTGTCGTTCAGCGTCACCAGGCGCGGCGGCTTCACGATCGTGAGCGAGCAGTTGTCGATGCGGAGGCGCCAGAGCTGGTTGAACGAGCAGCCGAGGATGTGACAGGCGTACACGGCGATCACGCCGCCGTGCGCGACGATCAGCGCGTCGCCGTCGCCGTGCGCGGCGCCGATCCTGTCCACCGCGGTCAGCACGCGGTCGCACACGTCCGGGAGCGGCTCGGAGCCGGGCGGCGGGCAATCGAGCGGCGCGCGGAGCCACGCCGCGTACGGATCGCCGTCCTGCTGCCGGATCTCGTCGACCGTGCAGCCTTCCCACTCGCCGAGCGCGAGCTCGCGCAGCTCCTCGATCGGCGTGAGCGGAATGCCGGCGTCGGCGAGCGCGATCTCCGCGGTCTCGATCGCGCGGCGCATCGGGCTCACGTACGCGGCCGTGATCCGGCGGCCGCGCAGCGCGCGCCCGAGTGCCCCGGCCTGCATGCGGCCGCGCTCCGACAGCGCGATGTCGCTCGTGCCCTGGAAGCGCCGGTCGGCGTTCCACTCCGTCTGCCCGTGACGCGCGAGGAGCAGTCTCACGCCACCCGCTCCGCGGCCGCGCGCGCGGCCTCGAGGCGCGCGAGCGTCTCGTCGCGGCCGAGGATCGCGAGCACCTCGAACAGCGGCGGCGACGCGGTCCGGCCCGTCACCGCGAGGCGCGTGAGCTGCGCGAGGTCGACGAGCTTGAGCCCGAGCGCCGTGGTGAGATCGCGATAGACCGCCTCGATCGCGGGCGCCGTGAAGTCGTCGAGGGCGCGGAGCCGCTCCGCGAGCCGCGCGAGGCGCTGGGCACCCGCGGCGCCGAAGAATTTCGCCGCCGCCTTCGGGTCGTAGTCCGGCGGGCGCTCGAAGTAGAAGCGCCCCACCTCGACCAGCTCGACCAGCGTCTTCGCGCGCTCGCGCAGCGTCTCCATCGCGGCCGCGAGCCGCCGGTCGTCGAGCGTGACGCCGAGGCCGGCCCGCGCGATGAAGGGCCGCGCGAGCTCCGCGAGCCGCGCCCCGTCCATCGCCTTCAGATACTCCTGGTTCAGCCACTCGAGCTTGGCGATGTCGAAGACCGCGGCCGAGGAGGCGACGTCCTTGACGTCGAAGAGGCGCACGAGCTCGTCGCGCGTGAAGGTCTCCTGATCGCCGTGCGACCAGCCGAGCCGCGCCAGGTAGTTCACCAGCGCCTCGGGGATGATCCCGGCCTCGCGGAATGCCTGCACCGACGCCGCGCCGTGCCGCTTCGAGAGCCGCTTCTTGTCCTGGCCGAGGATCAGCGAGACGTGCGCGAACGCGGGCACCGCGTAGTCGAGCGCCTCGTAGCAGAGGATCTGCTTCGGCGTGTTCGAGAGGTGGTCCGTGCCCCGGATCACGTGGGAGATGCGCATGGTCACGTCGTCGACGACCACGCAGAAGTTGTACGTCGGCGTCCCGTCCGTGCGCACGAGGATCCAGTCGTCGAGCTGGCGATGCTCGAACGTCACGGGGCCGTTGATGAGGTCGTCGACGACCGTGGCGCCGTCCTGGGGGATCCGCAGCCGGAGCGCGCCGGCCTCGAGCCCGCGGTCGCGACAGCGGCCGGAATATCGAAACGTCTCCTTGCGGGCTTCGGCGGCCTTGCGCTCGGCGTCCAGCGTTTCCGGCGAGCAGTCGCAATAGTAGGCGCGGCCCGCGCGCACGAGCCGCTCGGCGTGCGCGCGGTAGATCTCGAACCGCTCGGTCTGGCGATAGCCGGGCGTCGGCGGGCCTTCGTCCCAGTCGAGCCCGAGCCACGAGAGCGCGTCGACGATGACATCGATGTTCTCGTCGGTCGACCGCGACTTGTCCGTGTCCTCGATCCGCAGGATGAAGGTGCCCCCGTGGTGCCGCGCGAAGAGCCAGTTGAAGAGCGCGGTGCGGCCGCCGCCGACGTGAAGGTGCCCCGTCGGACTCGGGGCGAAGCGCACGCGCACGGGAATGTCAGGCATGGAATTTCATTCTACCGCGCGGATTTGCGGAACGAGGCTCTTCGAGATCCACCTCGCTCACAAGGGCCTCGTCTTCAATCGACCCGCGGCACCTCCGTCGTCCAGCCAGGTTCAGTCAACTCCTCGGGCGTGCGAGCACCGCGAGTCCTACACAGACCTTAGGAACAGCGAGTACAACCTGGAAAGATTTCAAACACCTCGAGCCCTGGCTCTAATGAGTCTCGGGGAATTGGTCGACGGCCTCGCCCCCCAACGCCCCGACTGGCTCG
>VGLJ01000025.1 GCA_016866775.1 Candidatus Rokuibacteriota bacterium
GGCTCGCGCTCGCGACGCTGCTGACCGACCTCGGCGCGGCCGCGGCCCCGCCGTTCGCGCGCACGGCGTTCGCGCTCGCGTCGATGACGCGCGTGGTGCTGGCGATCGCGACGGTCGTGCTCGCGCTCCGGCTCGCGGCCCATCCGGGAGCGCGCGCGGTCTGGGCGTCGCTCGCGACGACGGCGGTGCTGCTCGTCGCCTCGTCGGCGGCGATCAGCCACGCGATGGCGCGGCTCGATCGGCGGCCGCTGTTGCTGACGCTCGATGCGCTCCACCAGCTCGCCGCGGCCGTCTGGGTCGGCGGCCTGGCGCAGCTGATCGCCGTGCCGCGGCCGCTCGACGGGCACGCGCTGCGCCGATTCTCGTCCCTCGCCCTGAGCTCGGTCGTCGCGCTCGTCGGCACGGGTGCCGCGCTCGCGATCGCCTACGTCGGCGATCCCGCGGCGCTGCTCGAGACCGCCTATGGCGTGATGGTGCTCACCAAGGTGACGCTGCTCGCGGCGCTGCTCGCGCTCGGCTTCATGAGCTTCCGGCTCGTGCGCCGCGCGGCGGCGACGGCGCCGGACCGGCGGCTCACGCGCTTCGTCGAAGTCGAAGCGGGCCTCGCGATCACCGTCGTCTTCGCGGCGGCGTCCCTCACGTCGCTGCCGCCCGCCGTCGACGTCACGGCCGAGCGCGCGACGCTGGGCGAGGTCGCCGCGCGCTTCAGCGCGATCCCGCCGCGCCTGGTGAGCCCGGACGTGCGCGACCTGCTGCGGCAGACGAACCCTCAGGGCGGCGTCGCCGAGGTGCGCCTGCGCATCGAGCGCGAGTGGTCGGAGTTCAACCACCACTGGGCCGGGCTGTTCGTGCTCGCGATGGGGCTCGGCGCGGTCGCGCATCGCGCGGGAATCCGCGCCGCCCGTCACTGGCCGCTCGCGCTCGTGGGGCTCGCGATCTTCCTCGTCGCGCGCAACGACCCCGAGGTCTGGCCGCTCGGACCCATCGGGTTCTTCGAGAGCCTGGCCCAGCCCGAGGTGCTCCAGCACCGTCTGTTCATGGTGCTCGTGACCGCGTTCGGGATCTTCGAGTGGGCGGTGCGCACCGGGCGGCTCACGCCGCGGCCGTGGGCCTGCGTCTTTCCCGTGCTCTGCGCCGTCGGCGGCGGACTGCTCCTCACGCATTCGCACACGGTCTTCAGCCTGAAGGAAGCGTTTCTGATGGAGGTCACGCACGCGCCCATCGGCGTGCTCGGCGCGTTCGCGGGCTGGGCGCGCTGGCTCGAGCTACGACTGCCGGAGGCCGGATCCTGGCCGGGCCGTGTCTGGCCCGCGTGCCTGCTCGCCGTCGGTCTGCTGCTGGTCGTCTACAGCGAGGGGCCCGGCGCCTAGAACCGGCGCGGACGGCGGGGCTCCGCCCGGCGGGCGGGATGCTAGGGCGCGGCCTTGATCCACGCCGCGATCGCGGTCACGACCTCGTCGTCGATCCCGTAGTACCCGTGCGCCGAGTGAGGACCGCAGGCGCGGTTGCCGGACGCGCCGCCCGCCCCGCCCCTGAAGAGCAGGAGCTCCTTGCGAGCCGTCCGCACGCGGTCGATCAGCGCCCGGGCATCGACGCCGGGCGTCCCGATGCAGGCGTCCGACTCGTGATGGCCGACGAGCGTCGGCACGCGCAGGTCCTCGAGGCCGGCGTCGAAGACCGTGCCCACGCCGGCCCGCGTGTCGCGCGTGACGCTCGAGGTGATGACCACGCCGTCGGCGCCGCCGCTCTTCAACCGGGCCGCGACGTTGACGGCGGAGACCGTCCCCTTGCTCGTGCCGATCAGCCACACGGGGACCGCGGCGCGCCGCCGTAACGCGGCGATGACCGCGGCGATGTCGGCCGCGTGGGATTCGGTCATGCGATAGCGGCCGAAGCCGCCGGGATGGTCGGACGGCACGTCGACCACGGCGACGAGGAATCCCTGCCGCGCGAAAGCCTGCCGGTTGCGGACGAGGAAGTTCGCGCCGCGCGGAAACGGCGGCGACGCCGGGAAGCCGAGCGCGCCCTCCCCTCCGGTGAAGACGATGAGGCCGGCGACGGGCTCTCCGGCCGGCTCGACGACGATGAAGGGTTGCGTGACGCCGGGCCGGGGCTCGACCGTACGCCGGGCCTCCGGGGACTGCGCGCCCGCTATTCTTACCCAGGGTCAGGAGAAGGCCAGGCCGAGCGCGACGGTGACCACGAACGGACAGGTGACGACCCCAAGTGCTCTGGCGGCGGTCACCGCACGAGGTCGGCGAGGCTCACGCGGAGCGCGCGGGCGATCCGCTCCAGGGTCTCGAGGTTCGGCGGGTGCATCGCGCGCTCCAGCCGCGCCAGCGTCACCCGGTTGAGCCCGGTCTTCGCGGCGAGCGCCTCCTGCGAGAGGCCGCGCGCCTGCCGGAGCTCGACGACGCGCGCGGCCACTCGCCGGGTGGCGGACGGCACTATCTGCCCTTGAACACCGGGCGGCGCTTCTCGCCGAACGCCTTCACACCTTCCTGGTAGTCCTCGCTGTTGAAGCAGTCGGCCATGAGCTTGTCGAGCAGCGCGTAGTCGCGCTCCTGCGCGGGCTTCAGGAGCTGCTCCACGGTGTTCTTCGCGGACTTGATCGTGAGCGGCGCGTTGCGCGCGATCTTCTGCGCGTACTCGCGCGTGAAGCCCTCGAGCTCCGCCTTCGGGACGACCTGGTTGACGAGCCCCCAGCGCAGCGCGTCCTGCGCGGTGAAGTCTGTGCGCGCGGTGAAGAAGAGCTCGCGCGTGTGCGCGGGCCCGATCAGGTGCACGAGCTTGTCCATGCCCTTGTAGTGGTAGCCGAGCCCGAGCCGCGCGGCGGGGATGCCGAAGCGCGCGTTGTCCGCCGCGATGCGGAGGTCGGCCGTGATCGCGATGCCGACGCCGCCGCCCACGCACACGCCGTGGATCATGGCGAGCAGCGGCTTCTGCAGGTGCGCGAGCGCGTCGCTGCCGCGGCCCGAGATCCGGCGGTACTCCGCCTCGTCCTCGGCGTTGCGCCGCCGGTCCTTGAACTGCGAGATGTCGGCGCCCGAGACGAAGTGGTCGCCGGCGCCGCGCAGGATCACCACGCGGATCGCGTCGTCCTTCTCGCACTCGGCGACGTACTCCGCCATCGCCTGCCACATCTCCTGGCTCACGGCGTTGCGCTTCTCGGGCTGGTTGAAGACGATCCAGGCGAGCGCGCCGTCCTTCTCGCGCAGCAGCTTGTCAGTGGGCATGGGTTCTCCTGGTTATCCCTGCATGACCAGGCCGCCGTCGACACTCAGCGCCTGGCCGGTCACGTACGCGCTGCGCGGTGAGGCGAGGAAGCCGATCACGCTCGCGACGTCTTCGGGCGTCTCCATGCGGCCGAGCGGCACGGCGGCCCTGCGCTGGCGCGTGAACTCCTCGGACGACATCCCGAGCAGCGCGCCCTGCTCCTTGGCGACCTTCGTCCACATGTCGGTCTCGACGAAGCCAGGACACACGCAGTTGGCGCGGATGCCGTCGGCGGCGTGCGCGAGCGCGAGGCTCTTCGTCATGCTGATCACCGCGGCCTTGCTCGCGTTGTAGGGCAGGTTGGTCTTGCTCCCGACCTTCCCGGCCATCGAGGCGAGACTCACGATGACCCCGCGCTTCCGGGCGATCATCGCCGGCAGCACCGCCTGCGTCGCGAAGAACACCGCCTTCGCGTTGATGTTCATGATCGCGTCCCAGTGCTCCTCGGTGACGTCGAGATTCGCCGCCGCGCGATAGATGCCCGCGTTGTTGATCAGGATGTCGATCCGCCCGAGCTCTCGCTTCGTGCGCTCGGCCATCGCGGCGAGATCGGCGCGCTTCGTCACGTCCGTCGCGATGACGAGCGCCTTGCGGCCGAGCGCCTGCACCTCGGCGGCGACCTTCTCCGCGTTCGCCTTGTCGAGCTCGGCGATGACGATGTCCGCGCCCATGCGCGCGAGCTCGAGGGCGGTGGCCCGCCCGATCCCGCGTCCCGCCCCGGTGACGATCGCCGCCTGTCCCGCAAGTTCCATGGCGTCCTCCCCAAAAACCTCTCGCGCCCCGGAAGATAGCACGCTCGTGTGCTAGCCTTCCCGGCCATGTCGGTCGTGATCGTGGGCGGTGGGCTGATGGGCTTGAGCGCGGCGTTCCACCTGCGCCGCGCCGACCCGCAGGTCGCCGTCACGGTGCTCGAGCGGGACCGCGTCGGCGCCGCGGCCTCCGGCGCGAGCGCGGCCGGCGTGCGGGTGATGGGGCGCGATCCCGCGGAGCGAGCGCTCGCGCTCGAAAGCCTGCGCCGCTGGCCCGAGCTCGACCGCGAGCTCGACGGCGACACGCGCTACCGGCGCGACGGCGGTCTGCGCGTGGCCGTCGACGATGCCGCGTGGACGGCGGCGCCGCGCTGGGTCGACGAGCAGCGCGCCGACGGCGTGCCGGTCGAGGTCGTCGACGCGCGGGAGATGCGGAAGCTCGCCCCCGGGCTCGGTCCGCAGTGCCTCGGCGGCGTCTTCTGCGGGATCGACGGTCAGGCCGAGGCGATGCCGACGGTGAGCGCGTTCGCGACCGCCGCGCGGCGCCTGGGTGCCAGGATCGAAGAGGGCGCGCGCGTTCGGGGCGTCGTCGTCGAGCGCGGCCGCGTGGCCGGTGTGGAGCGGAGCGACGGCACGCGCATCGCGTGCGACGTCGCCATCGTCGCCGCGGGCGCGTGGAGCGCCACGCTGCTCGCCTACCACGGTGTCTCGCTGCCGCTCGAGACGCGCGCGCTGCAGATGCTGCTGACGAAGCCCGCGGAGAAGACCCTCGCGCCGGTGCTCGGCTGCTTCGATCGCAAGCTGAGCTTGAAGCAGCTCGCCGATGGCAGCTTCCTCATCGGCGGTGGCTGGCCCGCCCTCATCACCGACGATGCGAAGAACGAGTGGGAGATCCTCGACGCCAGCGTGCGCGCCAGCCGCACGATCGCCGCCACGGTCTATCCCGCGACCGCCGCGGTGGCGCTCGCGCGGAGCTGGGCGGGCCTCGAAGCGTTCACGGCCGACGACGTGCCGGCGCTCGGCCCCGTCTCCGGTATCGCGGGCCTGCTCGTGGCCGCGGGCTTTTCCGGCCACGGCTTCGCGCTCTCGCCGGCGATCGGCGACATCCTCGCGCGGCTCGCCCTGGGCCTCGACGCGCACGACGCGCTCTGGCATCGGCTCTGCCCCGACCGTTTCCTCGAGGAGACACGATGAAGATCACGATCCTCGACGACTGGCAGGACACGATCCGCACGCTGCCCGCGTTCAAGAAAGTGGCCGCGCACGACGTGACGATCTGGAAGGACCACACGAAGGACGTCGACGCGCTCGCGGATCGGCTGAAGGACACCGAGGTGCTCGTGCTCATCCGCGAGCGCACGCCGATCCGCGCGGCGCTCCTCGAGCGGCTGCCGAAGCTGCGCATGATCACGCAGGCCGGCGTCTTCCCGCACATCGACGTCGCCGCGGCGACGAAGCACGGCGTGATCATCTCGGTGCAGACGGGGCCCGGGCGCCCCTCGTACGCGACCGCCGAATTGAACTGGGGCCTGATCATCGCGGCCATGCGCCGGATCCCGCAGGAAGCGGCGGCGCTGAAGGCGGGCAAGTGGCAGGCGTACCCGATGGGTGGGGGGCTGCGCGGCAAGACGCTCGGCATCTTCGGCTACGGCAAGATCGGCGCGGTCGTCGCGGGGTACGGCAAGGCGTTCGGCATGAACGTGATCGTGTGGGGCCGGCCGTCGACGCTCGACAAGGCGCGGGCGGACGGCTTCGCGCCGGCGAAGAGCCGCGAGGCGTTCTACGAGGAGTCCGACGTGGTGTCGCTGCACCTGCGTCTGATTCCGGAGACACGCGGGATCGTGACGGCAGACGACCTCGCGCGCATGAAGCCGACCTCGCTGATCGTGAACACGAGCCGCGCCGGGCTCATCGCGCCGGGCGTGCTCGAAGCGGCGCTGAAGGCGGGGCGGCCGGGCATGGCGGCCGTCGACGTGTACGAGGACGAGCCGGTGGTGGGCGGCACCCATCCGCTGCTGGCGATGGACAACGTCATCGCGGTGCCGCACCTCGGCTACGTCGAGTACGGCTCCCTGTCGCACATGTTCGAAGGGATCTTCGACAACGTCGTCGCGTACGCCAACGGCAGCCCGATCAATATCCAGAATCCCGAAGCGTTGAAGGCGCGCTGACCTCGACGAGGCCGCTGGCCACGAAGCGTGCCTCCCGCGATCGACTCGACGCGGCCCTCGAGGCGGTGCCACGCGTCGCTCGGTGGCGACGCAGCCCCCCCCGGGTCGAGCGACATCAGCTGCACGTCACCGATGATGATCGCCTGCAGCTCGTAGGGACGCCTGCCTTCGACCGCGATGACGGTGACCGTGTCGCCGGCCGTGGGCGTCGCGGCCACTCGACCGTGCCGGTCACGAAGCGTGGATCCCCGGGCGCTGCATCGATCGCACTGGCGACCGCGAAGATCGCGATGCCGCGTCGCGGCGGCGATCTTCGCTATTTCCCCTTGAGCTTGAGGTCCTCGTACGGCGCTGAATACGGGTGTCCCGCGATGGACGTGAGTCCGGATTCCGCCACGCGCGGGCCGTGGCCGTTGAGGAACGCGAGCTCCCAGACCGGCGCGAACATCGCCTTGTCGTGGATGAGCTGCTGGATGCGGTGCAGGGCCGCCTCGCGCCGTTTCGGATCGTTCTCGCCGGCCTGCTCGCGCACGAGCCCGTCGATGTCGGGATAGGTCCCGTACGTGAACGTGCCGCCCGCGGCGACGAACGCGTCGAGCCGCGTCGCGGCGTTGCCCGCCGCGCCGCTCGCGGTCTGGATGATGTTCTTCAGCTTCTTGTCGCGGTTCTGCGCGATGAACGCGGCGCGCTCCAGCGGACGGAGCTGCACCTTGAGGCCGACGGCCTTCAGGTAGTTGACGACGGCTTCGCCGAGATTCGCGTACGACGAGTCGCAGAAGTACTCGCCCGCGTCGAAGCCGTTCGGGAATCCCGCCTCGGCGAGGAGCTTCTTCGCCCGCGCGGCGTCGTACGTGGGCTTGGGCGGTTGCCAGAAGAGCTCGAACGAGGCGGGGATGATGCTGCCCGTGATCTTCGAGAAGCCGAGCGTCTCGGCCTTGTTGATCGCGTCGCGGTCGAAGGCGACGTTCACCGCCTGCCGGACCTTCAGGTTCGCCCACGGCGATTTCGGATCGGTCCACTGCTCGGGAAAGACGAGCCAGAACGTCCCGGGCGGATAGTTCGGCTTGAGCGTGAGGCCGGGGGTGCGCCGAAGCTCTTCCGCGAGCGGCCCGCGGATCGAATAGGCGATGTCGACCTCGCCGCGCTTGAGCGCCACCAGCCGCGTCTCCTCTTCCAGGATCGAGCGGAAGACGAGCCGCTTCACGTTCGGCGTCTTGCGCCAGTACCCGTCGAACGCCTCGAGGACCAGCTCCACGCCGGGCTGGAACGAGACGAACTTGTACGGACCCGCGCCGACGGGCGCGCGCTTGAAGCCGTCGTCGCCCACCTTCTCGACGTACTTCTTCGGCACGACCCACGCCGCGCCCGTGGCCGGGGTGCCGATGAACGTCATGAAGTCGGGCCACGGCTGCTTGAAGCGGAACCGCACGCGATGCGGATCGACGACGTCGACGCCGGCCGTCCGCGCCTTGAACGGCCCCGCGCCCGCGCCGCGGTAGCGCTCGAAGGAGAACTTCACGTCCTCGGCCGTGACGGGATCGCCGTTGTGGAACTTGACGCCCTTGCGCAGGGAGAACTCGTACGTGAGGTTGTCGGGCGAGACCGTCCACGACTCCGCGAGGCTCGGCGCCATCGCCTGGCCGGGCATCGACTTCACCAGCGCGTCGTGCAGCGCGTAGAGGAACTTGAACGGCGTGATGATCCCCGCGGTCTCGCCGGGATCGAACCAGCCGGGCGCCATCGTGACGTGGAAGGCCCAGGTGATCTGGCCCTCCGGGGCCGCGAAGGCGAGCGTGGCGGTGAGGAGGGTCAGGAGCAGCGCCGCGATGAGGGCCCGTCGGATCATGAGCGATCCTCCTGTCTGGGAGCGATCGAGCGAACCGGAGCGGACGGTGCGCGGATTCTACCCGAAGCCGTGGGCGCGCATCGCGCGGCGATACGCGACGGCGACGGCGTCTGGAGCACGTCGTCGGGCTGCTCGAGGTTGTAGTTCCGGGAACTCGTCCGTGTTCGGCGCGTCCGGCCGGCCGTACGCGTAGCGCAGCACGGGGCCGTCGGTGTTCACGTCGTGCGGCGCCACGACCGGGTGCCGGGATCGCCGAGCAGGCCGGCGCGCACGAACGCGAAGTGGCCGAAGTCCGTGAAGGTCTCCACCTGACGTGAGGCGTCGCACGCCCAGGCGAACGGGCCCGTGCGCACCGTGCGCCACGCGGCGTCCTCGGGCTCCGGCACGTCGGGAATGGGCCAGCGCGGCGACGCGAGCGCCACCCACACGACGCCGTACCGTTCCTGCACCGGGTCGACGACCGCGCGCGCTCGCGCGGGCACGCGTGTCGGATCGGCGAGCTGCGGGATCGCGGTGCGCGCGCCGTCGCTGCGATAGCGCCAGCCGTGATACGCGCGGACGATCTCGTCACCCTCCACGCCGCCGAGCGACAGCGCGGTGCCGCGGTGGACGCAGACGTCGCGGAACGCGTGCGCGGCTCCGCGTGAGTCGCGCCACAGCGCGAGCGGCTCGCCGAGCAGCGTGGTCGCGCGCGGCGCGGCGCCGACGTCGGCGCCGTACGCGACGGGATGCCAGCACGCGCGCAGCGCCGCGAGGGCCGTGGACATCGCGGGCCGTACGGTACACCATCGCGCCATGCGAATCGTGTTCCCCGACGGCGCCGGCTGCGTGCAGCACCCTTCCGACCTCGATCCGTTGCGGAAGTTCGGGCAGGTGGACTTCTACGACAACGTGCCGGCCGACAAGGCGCAGCTGATCGAGCGCCTGCGTCCGGCCGACGCGGTGGTCCTCGACTACTCGGTGATGGACGCCGAGGTGCTGCGCGCGTGCGAGCGGCTGCGCTTCATCAGCTTCCTCGGGATCGGCTACGCGAGCTGCATCGACGTGGCCGAAGCGACGCGCCGCGGGGTCGCGATCGCCTACACGCCGGACTACGGCGCGACGTCGGTGGCCGAGCACGCGCTCGCGATGACGCTCGCGCTCACGCGACACATCGGCCCGGCCTTCGTCAGCGCGCGGGAGGGCACGTGGGAGCCCGGCCGCTTCGCGGGCATGGAATTGCGCGGCAAGACGCTTGGGCTCGTCGGCCTGGGACCGATCGGCTCGGAGATGGCGCGTCTCGGCGCCGGGCTCGGCATGCGGCTGCTCGGCTGGACGCGCCGTGCATCACCGGAGCGCGCGGTCCACGGCGTGACGCTCGTCTCGCTGGAGGAGCTCTTCGCCGCGGCTGACGTGGTGACGCTGCACCTCGCGTACACGCAGGAGTCACACGGCATCATCTCGCGCGCCCTGCTGGAGCGCATGAAGCCGGGCGCGTGGTTCGTCAACACCGCGCGCGCTCGCCTCGTCGACAACGACGCGCTCGCCGATCTCCTGCGCTCCGGGCGCATTCGTGGCGCCGCGCTCGACGTGCACGATACCGAGCCGCCGCCCGCCGACTACGTCTTCCGCTCACTGCCGAACGTGTTGATCACCCCGCACATCGGCTACAACACCGCCGAGGCGTCGTCGAACATGCTCCGCATCGCGATCGCGACGGTGGAGGCGTTCGCGCGAGGCGACCGCCTCCACGTCGTGAACGGGGTCTGAGCGCCTACCGGTATTTCGCCGCGAGGGCCTTCAGCGCGGTGACGAACTGCTGATCCGTGGTCGAGGCGGCGACGACGCCGGTGCTCTTCGGGGACGGCGCGGACGTGGACTGCGGCTTGATGACTCCCATGGTTTCCTCCCGTTCATCGAGTGTGAGAGTGCGTCGCCCAGGCTGAGCGACGCGCGCAGCGTACTGCGCGATACACTCCAACGCGCTGCTCGGCCCGCGCCCAACCTGGTCGCACACGACAAGGAGGCGCACATGGGTACCATCAAGCCGCAACCGAAAGTGACGTCCGCCGCCAAGATTACGCTCGTCGTCGTCGCTCCGATCCCGGATCAGCCGTTCGTCGATGCGCTGAAGGCGCTCGTTTCGAAGTACCGGTAAGCCCCGGGCTCCCGTCCCCATACGTCGCGCAGGCCGAGCAGCGATGATGGGTTCGGGCTCGACTCCGCGTACACTTGCGGCCGCTGCTCAGCCTGCGCCCGCGTAGTTCCACACTCGACAGCGTGAGGAACACATGGGCTCGATCAAGCCGCAGTCCACGCCGGCGCAGTCCGCGAAGAGCACGGTCGTCGTCGTTGCCACCAGCACCGATCAGCAGTTCGCCACCGCCCTGAAAGCCCTCGCGGCGAAGTATCGCTAGGCACCGCTAGGCCCGACAACGCCAACCACCGGCGCAGGCTGAGCAGCGGTCACGGAGGACGCATGAAAGCGAGTGTGTTGATCCCGGATGCGGGGACTGGCCCGGCCAACAGCCTCGTCCGCAGTCTTCGCGCCGGCGGGCTCGACCTCCGGCTCGTCGGGTACCACAGCGATCCGTTCACGCTCAAGAAGTCGGCGGCGGATCGTAACTACCTCGTGCCGCGCTACGACAGTGCGCGGTTTCTCGACACGCTCCAGCACGTGATCGACACCGAGAGCGTCGACCTCGTGATCCCGAACAGCGACGACGAGGTCGAATACTTCTCCGAGACCGGCCGCGGGCTCGCCGTCTGCGGGTTCCTGCCCCGGCCGGAGACCGTGTGGCTCTGCCTCGACAAGTACCGGCTCTACGAGCTCTTCGCGACGAACGGGATCGCGGTTCCCGCGACGTACGCCGTGCCCGGCCGGGACGGATTGGAAGCGACGTGGCGGCGATTCGGCGGCGTCTCGCCCGTGTGGTGCCGCATCCGCAAGGGCTCGGCGTCCTCGGGCGCCACGCCCGTCAAGTCGCTCGAGCACGCGCGCGGCTGGATGCGGCAGTGGGAAGAGATCCGGGGTGTCGCGCCGACCTTGTTCACGCTGTCGGAATACCTGCCCGGCCGCGACTTCGCCTGCCAGTGTCTGTGGAAGCACGGCCGGCTCGTCCTCATCAAGACGGTCGAGCGCCTGTCGTACTTCGGTGCTTCCGATCGAGCCAGCGGCGTGTCGGGCATCGCCGCGCTGGCGAAGACCGTGGACGACCCGCGGATCGTGGACGTGTGCACGCGCGCCATCCTCGCCGTCGATCCCGAGGCGACGGGCGCATTCAGCCTGGACCTGAAGGAGAACGCGCGGGGCGAGCCGTGCGTCGCCGAGATCAATCCCGGGCGGTTCATCACGATGATGAACCTCTTCGATCGCTCCGGGCGGCACAACATGGCGTCGACGCTCGTCCGGCTTGCGCTGGGCGACGACTGTCTCGACATCGCCGACCCGTACGACGCGGCCGAGGGGTCTTACTTCATCCGCCACAGCGACACGGCGCCCGTCGTGCTCCACCGCGACGCGCTGTTCGAGGGTCTCGTGGACGTGCGGGAGGCGCGGCGGGCGTCGTCGAGGCCGAGGAGCCGTCCGCCGGCGACGCCCGCGTCGCGCTCGAGGTCGCCGGCACCCTCGACACCCATCTGCTCGAGGCGCTCCGCGTGGAGATCGACGAGCTCGCGCGGCGTCACGGCGTCACGATCACGCAGCTCGGACTCGAGCGATGAGGTTCTGGCTGCTGCCGGCGGCCACGTTCCTCAACACGTTCGTGTGGGGGTTCGCGCAGGTGAGCCTGCCGTTCTACGTTTCCGAGCTCGTCGCCGGCGATCGCAGCCGGTCGCTCCTGTGGATCGGCTGGATCATGGGCGTGACACCCGTTGGCGCGATCACGACCGCGCCGATCTGGGTCGAGCTGACGGCGCGCTGGGACCCGCGCCGCTCGTTCACGATCGCCAACGCGCTGCAGGGCCTCGCGTGCGCGGCCGTGGCCGTCGTGCGCTCTCCCGCTCGAGATCTTCCTGTCGCGCGCGGCGCTTGGCCTCGCGGGACCGTCGAACACGTTCGCGTTCCTCATCGCGGGTCGCGCCGGCGGCAACGTCACGTGGCAGGTCTCGGTGATGCAGTCCGCGCTGACGCTCGGCATCCTCATGGCGCCGCTCGCCGGCGCGCTCGTGGCCGCGCACTTCGGCTATGCCGTCGCCTTCGTCGTTTCAGGGGCGTGCCTCTGGGTTTCGGGCGCCGTCGTCGCGCTCGGCGCGCCGAAGCCGGGCGGAGCGGGAAGCGGGAAGAAGACCAGGGGCGAGCAATCGTGGCGCGGGCTGGTCTTCGTCTGTGCGCTCGTGGTGATCGCCTACAGCCAGGTGCTCTTCCTCAATTCGGTGATGCCGCACTTGCTGCCGGCGCTCGGCGTCTCCCCGGAGCGCAGCCTCGAGTTCGGCGGCTGGCTGCTGTTCGCCTCCGGCGTGGCGATCTCGCTCGGCGCGCTGGCCGCGCCGTTCCTCTCCGCGCGGCTCGGTGAGCGCCGCATGATCGAGCTCTGTCTCGCGGGGTCGTCGCTGACGCTGATCGCGTTGCCGTCCACACTGTGGGGCTTCGTCGCGGTCTGGCTGCTCCACGTCCTGTTCGTCGCGCCGATCCTGCCGGCGATCACCGCACGCCTCGCGCAGAACAACGAGGGCCAGTCGATCGCCTTCGTCCAGTCTTCGCGCGTGGCGGCGAACTTCCTGGGGCCGGTCATCGCCACCACCCTGCTGTCGGTGATGTCGGCGACCGGAGTCTTCGTCGCGCTCGCGGTGCTGGGCCTCGCCAGCATCCCGCTCGCGCGACGGCTCACGTGAAGGCGCTCAGTAGCGGTTCGCGATCGGGAGCTCGTTCGCCGGGAACAGCGTGATGATCTGGGCGCCGGCCGGCGTCACGATCACTTCCTCCTCGATGCGCGCGGCGGAGGTGCCGTCGGTCGCCGGGCAATAGGTCTCGACGGCGAACATCATCCCGGCCTCGAGCTCCATCGGGTCGTCGAACGAGTTCAGCCGGCTGATGATCGGCCGCTCGTGCAGGCCGAGGCCGATCCCGTGGCAGAAGTTGAGCCCGAACGCCGCCATCTCGGTCTCGAAGCCGATCTCCTGGGACTTCGGGAACGCGCGCGCGATCTTGTCGGTCGTCACGCCGGGCTTGATCAGCGCGATCGCCGCGTCCATCCACTCGCGCGCCTTCACGTACGCGTCCTTCTGGGCGCGCGTCGCCTTGCCGACGTTGAACGTGCGGTAATAGCACGTGCGATAGCCGATGAACGACATGATGATGTCGAAGAACGCCTGGTCGCCGGGACGGATGATCCGGTCGGTGAAGTTGTGCGGGTGCGGACTGCACCGTTCCCCGGAGATCGAGTTGATCGCCTCCACGTTGTCCGCGCCCATCTCGTAGAGCCGCTTGTTCGCGAGCGCGACGATCTCGTTCTCCCGCACGCCGGGCTTCAGCGCCTCGTAGATGTCCTGGTAGACGCCGTCGACCATCGCCGCGGCCATGTTGAGGAGCGTCAGCTCGTCCTGGCTCTTGATCATCCGCGCCTCGAGCATCACCTGCTGCGCGTCGCGCACCTCGACGCCGAGGTCTTGCAGCGCGAAGAGGAACGGCGGCTCGACGAGGTCGATGCCGAGCGGCATGCCGGCGACGCCTTCCGCCTTCAGGATGTCGCGGATCTCCTGCGCCGCCTTCTTGAAGAGCCCGGCCTTCGGCGACACGGCGCCGCGCATGCCCGCGAGGCCGGCGAGCGATTGCTTCTCCGGAATCCACGGCGCGTAGAGCTTGTGATGTCGCGCGGCCGAGCCGAAGTCCCACACCCACGGCTCGCCGTTGCCGGTGAGGAGGCTCCACCGCGTGAGCTTGTCGCGCGCCCACTCGCCGATGACCGTGCTCGAGATGTAGCGGATGTTGTACTGGTCGAAGACGAGCAGCGCGCCGAGGCCGGAATGCGCGAGCGCCTGCCGCACGCGGCCGAGGCGATAGGCGTTGAGGCGCCGGAAGTCCACGCGCTCCTCGAAGTCCACCTGCATGTGACCCGGCGCCTGGAGGGGACGATCCCAGCGGTGCCGCGGATCGACCTCGACGGGGTTGACGCGCTTCAGGCTGGGCGACGGTTTCTTCGCCATGATTCGCTCCCTCCGGTGAACGGCGGGCGTACTCTATCGCACATCAACGACATCAAGTAGGAGGCCGTGATGCGCGTCTTCGTCGTCGCCCTGGTCGTCCTCGGTCTGGTCGCCCCGGCGCCCGCCCGGGCGGCCGATCCCGTGAAGATCTGATTCATCGCGCCGCTGAGCGGCATCTTCGCGCCCGCGGGCAAGGACATGCACGAAGGCATCAAGATGGCGCTCGAGCAGGCGGGCTACCAGGCGGGCGCCGCGAAGCTCGAGCTGATCGCCGAAGACCACGAGGGCCATCCCGCGACGGCCCAGGCGAAGTACAGGAAGCTCGTCACGCAAGACAAGATCCACGCGCTCGCCGGCGTGCTGCTGTCCAACATCGGCTACGCGCTCGTGCCGCCGATCGAGCGCGATCGCACGCCGTCGCTCTTCCTGACGACGCCGGACGACCTCACCAAGCGCAAGCCGAGCAAGTACATCCTCCGCTCCAACGTCGCGGCGAGCCAGCCGATGCACGCGCTCGGCGACTACGCGGCGAAGACGCTCAAGTACAAGCGCGTGGTGACGATGGCCATGGACAACCCGTTCGGCCACGAGCAGATCGGCGGCTTTCAGCGCGTGTTCGAGGAGAGCGGCGGCAAGGTCGTCCAGAAGCTCTGGGTGCCGCTGAACGTGGTGGACTTCGCGCCGTTCTTGACCCAGGTTCCGCGCGACGTCGACGCGCTGGTGCAGGTCTTCGTCGCCGGCCAGGCGGTGCGCTTCGCGAGGCACTACGGCGACAGCGCGTTGCACGGCCGGGTGCCGCTGATCGGCAGCGGCGTGTTCGCCGATCAATCGGCGCTCGTCGGGATGGGCGACGAGGTCATCGGCCACGTCGGCGCGCTGATCTGGGCCCCCACGCTCGACAACCCCGCCAACCGCGCGTTCATGCGGCTCGCGGAAGAGAAGCTCAAGCGCACGCCGTCGTACTTCCACGCGGTGATGTACAGCGCCGGGCGGTGGATCATCGAGGCGGTCAAGGCGCTCGACGGGAAGGTCGACGACCGCGACCGGCTGCTCGCGGCGATCAAGAAGGCGAGCGAGGCCACGCCCGACCCGCGCGGCCCGATCAAGCTCGACGAGTTCGGCAACCCGACGGAGAACGTCTACATCGTCAAGGTCGAGGAGGTCGGCGGGAAGCTGCAGGACACCATCATCCACACGTATCCGATGGTGTCGCAGTTCTGGACGCACAAGCCCGACGACTTCCTCAAGACGCCGGCGTACGACCGCAGCTACCCGCCGGTGAAGCCGTGAGGCTTCGCCTCGATCGTTGAAGGTCGGCTTCTTTTTCTGGCCGTACGATCCCGCCTACACGGCGCGGATGGCCGCGCTCGGCGAGCGCCTCGGCTTCGATCTCGTCGGCATCGCGGACACGCCGGGCAACGCCATGGATCTGTGGGTCGCGCTCGGCGTCGCGGCCGCGCACACGGAGCGCGTGCCGCTCGCGGCCTGCGTCACCAACTTCGTCTCGCGCCATCCGCTCGTGACGGCGTCCGCGGCCACGTCGCTCGCGGCCGTGTGCGGCGGGCGGTTCATGCTCGGCGTCGGCACGGGACACAGCGCCGCGGTGAGCGCCGGTGCCCGGCCATCCACGCCGAGCGCGTTCAGGGAGGCGCTCGCTCTGACACGGACCAGGCTCGCGGGTCGCGTACCGCTGTACGCGGCCGGCTCGGGCCCGGGCGCGGCCGCTCGTCGCGGCGCGCACGCTCGACGAGTGGTGGATCGCGTGCCTCGACGTGAGCGCGCGGCGCGAGACCGCGTTCGAGAAGCTCGGCAACATCCTCGGCTTCGTCGCCGCGTACGTCGTCGGTCCCGATCCGGCGGGACGCGGCGTGCCCGCCGAGCTCGTGCCCGCGATCCACGAGATGCGCCGCACGTACACCACGCGCCGGGCGGACATGGACCCGGCGCTCCTGCACCGTCTCGGGCTCTTCGACTATCTCCGTCGCCGGCTCGCGATCGCGGGGACGCCGGAGGACTGCCTGGAGCAAGCGCGCGCGGCGCGCGCCGCGGGCGCGGAGAACCTGATGCTCACCGTGAGCCTCGCCGCCGACCCCGAGCGGACCGTGGAGCTCTTCGGCCGGGAAGTCCTGCCGGCCCCCCGGCGCGGGTGAGGCGATTTTGGGTGACAATGCGGCCATGGCGAAGGAGATCTCGGTCGTTCATCACGCGGATCGGCGGCGAGACGTGATGATGCCCTACGCGCCCGGCATCGTCGTGCGGCGCGGGAACCTCGTGTTCCTGTCGGGCGTGACGGCGGCGCCGGTCTATCACCATCATCCGCACCGCGAAGAAGACTTCGACCTGCCGGGGACGATGCGCGAGCAGGCCGTGCTCTGCATGGAGAACCTCAAGAAGACGCTCGAGGCCGCGGGCGCGACGTTCGCGGACCTCGTCTCCGCGACGCGCTTCCTCACCGACGTCAACGAGCAGGACGACCTCAATCGCGTGTGGGCCGCGTATCTCGCGGGCCACCTGCCGACCACGACCACGGTCGAAGTCAGCCGCCTCGCCACGCACCCGCGCTGCAAGATCGAGATCAGCGCCATCGCGGTGACCGAAACCAGCTGATGGCCGACCTCGGGTTCGTCGGCCTCGGAGCGATGGGCAGTCGTCTGGCCAGACGCCTGCTGGACGCCCACTACACGCTCACCGGCTACAACCGCACGCCCGCGAAATCACGGCCGCTCGTCGACGCCGGCATGCGTCTGGCCGCGACGCCGCGTGGCGTGGCGGCCGCCTCGGACGTCGTCTTCACGATGGTGACCGACGACGCCGCGCTCCGCGCGGTCACGCTCGGCGCCGACGGCGTGGTCGCGGGCCTGCGCCGCGGCGCCACGCTGGTCGAGATGAGCACCGTGAGCCCCGCGGTGACGCGTGAGATCGGCGACGCGGTCGCCGCGCGCGGCGCCGCGATGCTCGACGCGCCGGTGTCGGGCAGCACCGTGTCGGTCGAGCAGGGCGTCGCGTCGATCCAGGTCGGCGGCGATGCCGCGGTGCTGGAGCGCGTGCGGCCCTACCTCGCGGCGATGGGGCCGAACGGCGTCACGCACGTCGGGCCGCTCGGCATCGCGAAGGCGATGAAGGTCGCGACCAACCTCGGCGTCGCCGTGCAGATCCTCGCGTTCTGCGAGGCCGTCGCGCTCGCGGAGAAGTCGGGCATCGCGCGCGAGGCCGCGGTCGAGGCGCTGATGCGCTCGGTGATCGCGTCGCCGCTCGTGAAGTACCGCGGGCCGTTCGTCGTCGGCAAGATGGCGGCGCACGCCGCGTTCCCCGTGCCGATGATCCAGAAGGATCTCCAGCTCGCGCTCGACCAGGCCGGCGCCGTCGGCGTCCCGCTGCCGCTCACGGCGCTCACGCAGGAATGGCTGAGCAAGGCGCGCGCCATGGGCCTCGGCGAGCACGACTTCGCGATCGTCTTCGACGTGCTGGCGTCGATGAGCGGGCTGCCGCCCGCGCCGAAGACCGCGTGATCGAGCAAGCCTGCCGCCACCTCGCGGAGGATCCCGTGATGCGCGAGATCATCCGGCGCCACGGCCCGTGCGATCTCACGCCGCGGAAGCGCTCGCCGTACGAGACGTTGACGCGTGCCGTCGCGCATCAGCAGCTCAACGGGCGCGCGGCCGAGACGATCCTCGGCCGCTTCGTCGCGCTGTTCCCCCGGAATGGCCGGTTTCCATCGCCCGAGGCGGTGCTCGGGCGCCGTCCGAGCGCGCTCCGCCGGGTCGGATTCTCCGCGGCGAAGGTGCGGGCGATCCGCGACATCGCGCGCCACGCGGCCAACGGCGTCGTGCCGACCTCGCGCGGCTGCGCGCGCCTGAGCGACGACGAGTTGATCGAGCGGCTCGTCCAGATCCGCGGCGTCGGCCGATGGACGGTGGAGATGCTGTTGATCTTCACGCTCTGTCGCCCCGACGTGCTGCCCGTCGACGACTTCGGCGTACGCGAGGGCTTCCGGATCGCGTACGGCCGTCGCAAGCAGCCGACGCCCAAGCAGTTGCGCGCGTACGGCGAGCGCTGGAAGCCATACCGCTCGGTGGCCGCGCGCTATCTCTGGATGGTCGCGAACGAGGCGAAGGCGTGATCCAGCGCGTCGCGCGCCTCGTCGCTCGGGCGCGGCTCGAAGTACGCGAACCATGATGCTCCTGACGCGAGGCTCGCGGCCATCGTCCCCATGCTGTCGTTGATCCCGCCCGACGGTCCGCTTGGCGACTGGCGGTAGCCCCACGTGCCCATGTGGAAGAAATTGTGGCCGCCTGCGACCGGGCGGACGAACAGCAGCGAATAGAAGACCGGCCCGCCCACGCTCAGCTCCTTGCCCGTGCCCTCGACCAGCCATCGGCGCGTGTCCGCGTTGAGGAACGTTCCCGTCGGCAGGAACGCGCGGTAGAACGCGAGGTACTCCGGCCCCGAGAGATTCCAGCCGCCGAACGCGCCGAGCACCGCCCACTTCGCATGGAATTTCGCGCCGGCGATCCCGTGCGGGCGTAAGACCGCCTCCGCGCAGTACGTCTCGTAGGACTGGCCGGTGACCGCTTCGATCACGAGCGCGAGCAGCAGGTGCGGCGCGTTCGTGTACGTGTAGGTGCTGCCCGGCTCGTCCGTCAGCGTGTGGCGCAGCATCCCCGGGACGAGGTCGTACATCGTGACCTGCGTGACGGCGCGGCGCCCGAGCTGGTCCACGAGGTTGGAGCCGGTCACCGGATCGCCGGAGACCCGGGAGAACCCCGCGCGATGAGTGAGGAGCTGCGCGATCGTCACCGTCCCGAGGCGCGCGTCCGCCGGCTTGCGATAGCGCGTGGCCCAGCGGTCGACGAACTCGGCGAGCGGCGTGTCGAAGCGGAGCGTGCCCTGCTCGATCAGCGTGGTCGTGCACGTGGCGGTGACCGCCTTCGAGAGGCTCGCGAGCAGCACGCGGCTGCCGCCCGTGAGGCCGCCATACCCTTTCGCGAGCACGAGACGGTCGCCGCGTGCGATCGCCAGCGTCGCACGGCGCACCTTGTGCTGCTTCACCCAGCGCGCGAACGTCTGTTCCATCGCGTCGACGCTTCGGAGCGGCACGTCCTGGGCGGACGCGGACGCCGTGAGCACGAGGCTGACGAGCGCGACGCTCGCGCGCGCGAAGCCGCGCGCGCGCGTCATCCCTGCACGCGCAGCCGCGGATCGAGCGTGTCACGCAGCCCGTCGCCGAGCAGGTTCAGCGAGAGGCCCGCGACCGTCAGCGCGACGCCGGGGAAGAGGCTCACCCAGAACGCCTCGCGGATCACGTTCTTGCCGCTCGCGATCACGTTGCCCCACGACGGCACGTACGGCGGCACGCCGACGCCGAGGAAGCCGAGGATGGCTTCGGCGAGCACGGCGTACGCGAAGATGAACGTGCCCTGCACGAGCAGCGGCGCCATGCAGTTCGGCAGGATGTGGCGGAGCGTGATGCCGGCGTCGCGGCTGCCGAGCGCCCGCGCGGCCTGCACGTAGTCGAGCTCGCGCAGCGTCAGCACCGTGCTGCGCACGAGCAGTGCCGTGCGCGGCATGTACACGATCGACAGCGCGAGGATCACGTTCCACACGCCCGGCCCGCGCGCGGCCATGAACGCGATCGCGAGCAGCACCGCCGGAAAGGCCATGAGCCCGTCGGTGAACCGCATGATCAGCGCGTCGAGGCGGCGGTAGTAGCCGGCCGCGAGCCCGATCGCGATGCCGCCCACGGACGTCAAGATCATCGTGACGCCGCCGACCAGCAGGGAGACGCGCGCACCGTAGACGACGAGGCTCCACACGTCGCGCCCGAACTCGTCGGTGCCGAAGTAGTGGCGCGCGCTGGGCGGCTTCAGGCGATTGACCGGGTCGAGCCGCGTGGGATCGTGCGTCGCGACCGCGCCGGCCGCGAGCGCCGCGGCGAGCAGCAGCAGGAAGATCGCGGCGCCGCCGACCACGCCGGGATTGCGGAGCAGGCGCTTACCCATAGCGGATCCGCGGGTCGATGAAGACGTAGACGACGTCGACGATCAGATTCACCACCACGTACGTGGCGGCGGTGACGAGCACCACGCCCTGCACGACCGGATAGTCGCGGCGCAGGATCGCGGAGATGATCAGCCGCCCCAGCCCGGGAATGTTGAACACGATCTCGGTGACGACCGCGCCGCCGATGAGGATCGCCGTCGTGATGCCGATCACGGTGACGACGGGCACCATCGCGTTGCGGAACGCGTGGCCCACGATCACCACCCCCTGCGACAGGCCCTTCGCGCGCGCGGTGCGGATGTAGTCCTGCTGCAGCACCTCGAGCATGCACGACCGCGCGATGCGCGCGATCAGCGCCGACTGGTTGAAGCCGAGCGACACCGCGGGCAGCACCATGTAGCGCACCGCCGCCCACGGGTCCACGAAGATCGACGCGTAGCCTCCCGCCGGCAGCCACCGGAGCTGCACCGCGAAGAAGTAGATGAAGTTCAGGCTGAGCCAGAACCCGGGGACGCACACGCCGAGGAGCGCGCCGAACATGAGCACGCGGTCCCACACCGAGCCCGGGTACGCGCCGGCGACGAGCCCCGACGGCACGCCGATGACGATCGCCACGAGCAGCGCGGCGATCGTGAGCAGCGCCGTCGGCTCGGCGCGCTCCCACAAGGCCTGCGTGACCGGGCGATCGAGGAAGTACGAGCGCCCGAGATCCCCCTGGAGCAATCGCGAGTAGAACTTGAGGAGCTGCTCGTGGAGCGGGCGATCGAGCCCGAGCTGGATGCGCGTGGCTTCGATCTGCGCCGGCGTCGCGTCGGGCCCGAGAATCGCGGCCGCGGGATCGCCGGGGATGAGGTGGATGAGGAGGAAGACGAGCGTGACGACGACGAGCATCACCGGAATGACGGCGAGCACGCGTCTGATCAGATACGCGGCCACGTGCTCACCGTCGCCCGATCGCTACTTCTCGAGCCAGACTCCCCAGAACCGCGGCCGCTCGGTCTTGTCGCTGAAGCCCTTCACGCTCTTGCGGATCGCGCGCAGCCCGAAGAGGTCGCCGTAGCGCGCGACCGCGACGTACTCGTAGAACCGCTTGGTCGTCTGCTCCCACAGCGCGTAGCGCTTCTTCTGGTCGGTCTCGCGCGCCATCTGCGCCATCAGGGTGTTGATCTGCTCGTCGTCCGTCCATCCCGGCCAGTTCGGCCCGAGATAGATGTGATGCGTGGGATCGAAGAAGTTGCCCATGCCGGTCGTGAACACGTCGTACTCCGCGGGCTTGATGCGCCGCTGGCCGAGCGTGGACCAGTCCATCACCTGAAGATCGATCTTGAAGCCGACCTCTTCGAGCTGCTGCTTGGTGACGAGCGCGAAGTCGTACATCCACTTGTACTCCTGCGTCGTCATGAAGCGGATCGGCTGGCCCGAGTAGTTCGCTTCCTTCAGGAGGCGCTTCGCCTTCTCCTTGTTCCGCTCGTTCCACGGCAGCCCCGCGATCTTCGTGTGCCACGGCAGCTCCCGGAACGCGAGGCTCGAGTCCATGCGATAGAACTCGGGCTTGCCGCCGGCGACGGTCTTCATGATCGGCTCGATGTCGAGCGCCGCCTGCCACGCCTGGCGGAGCTTCTGGTTCGTCATCAGGCCTTCCTTCTTGTTGAAGACCGCGACGAGCCAGTAGTACGGCTTCACGAGCACCGGCTGCACGTCCTTGTTCGCCTTGAGCCGGTCGTACGCGTCGGCGACGAGGTCGTCGGCGGCGTCGAGGTCGCCGGACTCGAGCTGCGCGGCGCGGCTCGCCGCGTCGGGCACGGGGATCCAGCGGAGCTCGTCGACGTGCACGATCTTCGCGCCGCCGTAGCCGCTCTGCTTGCCCGGCAGCGGCTTGTACTCGTCGTAGCGGGTCATGCGGATGTACTGGTCCGGCTTCCACTCCGCGAGCTTGAACGGCCCGGTGCCCACCCACTCCGTGATGCGCTGGTCGGGCGGGAACTTGTCCGCGATCTCCTTCGGATAGATGGCGCCGAAGTTGTTCGGGACCGCCAGCGAGACGACGACGATCGCCGACTTCTCCTTGAGCTTGAGCTCCACCGCGTACTTGTCGGTCGCCTTGAAGTCCACGACCTGGGTCCAGAGCGACTTGCCGTACGTGGAGCGCTTGCTCCACCGCGAGAGCGAGGCGACGACGTCGTCGGACGTCATCTCCTTGCCGTTGTGGAACTTGATGCCCTTGCGCAGCTTGATCGCGTAGGTCAGCCCGTCCTTCGACACCGCCGGCATGCCGTCGGCGAGCATCGGGATCGGCTGGTATTTCTCGTCAAGCGAGTAGAGGCCCTCGAACACGTGGTTCGTCAGGACCTCGGTGATGGTTTGGGTACCCCAGTGCGGGTCGAGCGAGGGCGGCTCGCCGAGGTTGCCGATCTTCAGCACGCCGCCCTTCTTCTGAGCCTCGGCGCTGAGCGGCACGGCGACGAGCAGAGCGACGAACGCGAGCGCGATCAGCCTTCGCATGGTAAGCCTCCCGGTCGAGTGGCCGACATCATAACTGATCCTCGATGTATTGTTGACGGCCTGACCATGAGCCAAGCGTCGGCCTTCTTCGCGCTCACGCCCGACCGCGTGCTGAGCGCCGTCGAGATCGGCGGCCTGCGCTGCACGGGCCGTTGCCTGCCCGTGCGCGCGTTCGAGAACCGCGTGTACGAAGTCGAGCTGGAGGACGCGCGCCGGCTGATCGTGAAGTTCTATCGCCCCGGGCGCTGGTCGCGCGCGACGATCCTCGACGAGCACCGGTTTCTCACCGATCTCGCGGCGGCCGAGCTTCCCGTGGTGCCGCCGATGGATCTCGGCACCGGCGAGCTGCTCCCGGAGCTCGACGGCATCTCCTACGCCGCGTTCCCGAGGGTGCGCGGCCGCACGCTCGACGAAGGAGAAGACGAGCGCTTGCGTCAGGTGGGCCGGCTCATCGGCCGCATGCACGCCGTCGGCGCCGCGCGCGACGCGCCGCACCGCCCGCGCTTCACCGTCGACTTCTACGTACGGCAGCCGCTCGCGGCGATCCTCGGCGGAAAGTTCATCGCGGAGCCATTGGCGGGACGCTATCGCGACCTCGCGCTTCGGCTCGCGGACATCGTCGAGCCGCGGCTCGCGGCCGCGCGCACGCAGCGCATCCACGGCGATCTCCACTGGGGCAACACGATCTGGGGCGCCGACGGCCCGATCCTCCTCGACTTCGACGACTGCTGCGTGGGACCTCCCGTGCAGGATCTCTGGCTGCTCGCGCGCGGCGACGAGGCCGAGGTGACGCATCGCCGCGAGCAGCTGATCGCGGGCTACGAGCTCTTCCGCGAGTTCGACCGCTCGACGCTCGCGCTGTGCGAGCCGCTCCGCGCGCTGCGCATCATCCACATGTCGGGCTGGATCGCGACTCGCTGGCAGGACCCGTCGTTCCAGTCGGGCTTCCCGGCGTTCGGCCGCGACAACTACTGGCTGGCGGAGTACGAGGCGCTCTTCCGGATCTTCGAGGGGCTCGGCTCGCCTTAGACGAACGGCGAGTCGGTCTCGAGGCCGAGGATGTACGCGCCCGCGGTCTCGAAGTGGACCGGGCGGCCCTGGACCTGCTGCGTCACCGCGTGGATGTCGCGGAAGCGCCGCTCGAACGGCTGATGCTGGAAGATCGCGGTGGAGCCGGACGCGCTGTACACCGCGCTCACGACCTTCTCGGCTTCGTTGATGGCCCACGTCGACGTGAGCCGGATCTGCATCCGCTGGTCGAAGCTGATTTCACCGCCCGCCACCACCGCGCGCCAGATCTCGGTCAGCGAGCCGAACAGGAGCGCGCGCGCCGAGCGCAGCCGCGCCTCCGCCTGGCCGACATTCGACTGGATCACGGCGTTCATGCGCAGCGTGCTCTTCGCGCCGCGCGGCGTCTTATCGGCCGCCAGCGTCAGGAACTCGTCGAGCATCGCGCGCGCGATGCCGAGCGCGAGCCCGGCGAAGCCCGACGCGTAGAAGCTACCCGTCGGCACGCAGTAGAGGAGGCCCGGGTGGCGACGCTCCGACGGCTCGTCACGCTTGGCGGCGTGGGCTTCCGGGACGAAGAGCTCGGTGACCGTGTACTTGTCGCTGCCGGTGCCGCGCAGCCCCATCACGTGCCAGATGTCCGTCATCACCGCGTGCTCGACGGGGAACATCATCGTGCGGATGTCGGGCGCGCCGCGGCGCTGCCGGTGCGCGCCGTCGCGCTCCACGATGGGCACGTGCGCGCCGAGCCACGTCGCGCGCCGCCCGCCGCTCGCGAAGCTCCAGCTCCCGGTGACGCGATAGCCGCCGTCGACGGCCTGCGCGAACCCGTCGCCGCCCTGCGAGCCCCACGCGAGCACGGCATCGGCCGGTCCGAAGATCTCGCGCGCCGCGGCCGGCTCCAGATACCCGGCCATCATCGAGCACACGCAGTTCTGGTTGAGGCACCACGCGGTGCTCGCGTCGGCCTTCGCGACTTCCTCGATCACGCGCACGTAGGTGACGGGATCGATCTCGGCGCCGTCGAGCGACTTCGGGAGGAGCAGCCGGAACATCCGCGCGCCGTGCATCGTCTTCATCAGCGACGCGGCCACGCGCCGTTCGCGCTCGGTTTCGTCAGCGGCGGCGGCGATCGCCGGCGCGAGCGATCGCGCGCGCTCGACGTACTCCATCTGCAGGGCCGGTTCGGTCAGGGTCCATTCCATCGCCCGGTGATGTTCGCCGAGACTCGCGCGCGATGCAACCGCTACCCGGCTGCGGCCGGCGGTTCTGTCGGCGGGTTGGACGCCGGGTCTTCCGCGATCGGATTCGTCAGTGGATGAAGGACGTCTATCACGTAGCCGACGTCCAGGCGTTCCCCCCGCCACTCCGGGGTCAGCGTGTGTGAGTCCACCGTGACGGCGTGGGCGGCGTTCGTCTCCAGCAGTGTTTTCTTCGGGTCCGCAGGCACAGCGGGCGGATCCGGGACATCGGGAATCGTCCAGCCGTTCGGCCGGCGGAACGTCAGCGCGCCATCCGTGTTCCGCTCGAGCTGATAGCCCTCTTCGTGCACCGCGCGGTGATGGCGGCGGCAGAGCAGCGCGAGATTCGACAGCGTCGTCGGGCCGCCGCGTGCCCAATGCTTGATGTGATGTCCCTCGGCGATACGGACACCGCAGCCCGGGAACCGGCAGCCGTGGTCTCGACGGTGTAGTGCTCGACGTATCGCGGCGGGGATCGTCCGCGTCCGGGCGCCCATCTCGCCGAGCCGACCATCGGCATCCTCGCGCATGACGACACGGCTCGCGTCACAGGCCAGGCGCTGGGACGTTTTCGCGGAAACGCAGGCTCCGTCTTCGAGCACGGATTGGCCGGGCTGATCGGCGTTCGCCAGGACCGGGGCCTCGACGTGGACGACGACCTGGTAGCGCTCGCCCGGCGCGCCGGGGTCGAGACCGTGGTGCAGCGCCGTCTCGGCGACCAGCACCAGCGCGTCGGCCTGCTGCTGAGGGAGCGTAGGCGGTTCCGCGGGACCGTTTTGCACAACACCCGTGGCAGTCGCGGAGCCACTGGTAGTCGCCGTTCGACGTCGGCGCGGGCAGAGACTCTCGCGCGCTGCCTCCAGCGCGCGAAGAAGGAGTGCCCCGGCCTCGGGCGTGAGCCGACCCCGGACGACGACGCTGCCGTCGTCGCCGGGATACACGGAGAGGCCGCGCAGCACATGCTGCCGAGTCGCCTCCCGCCGCTCCGCCTGGCGATCGACGTACCGCCAGCCACGCACGATCCGCTCGACATGCTCTGCGGTGCCGGCACGCGTGACCGCCAGCAAACGTTCTTCGGTCTCCGGCGTAGCGACGCGAGTCGCCGCACGGACCTTGGCGTACGAGATCTCGCCACGCGCGAGGGCCGCGGCGAGACGCGGCAACGTCCCGAGCGCGCGCGCCACGCGCGCGCGCTCGCGGGCGGCCCGGGGATCGAGGCCGACGCGCCAGCTCAGCCACGCGGCGCACGAGCGGAATCCGTTGCTCCACCCACCACGCTCATCGAACTCACGGATGCGATCGAGCAGCCTCGCGGTCGCCGCCTCGAGGTGTGCCGAAAGCTCGGCGATCTCGTCACCGAGGCGATCGAGGTCGGAATACATCTGCGGATCGGGGGTCTGCATCGCGTTCTCCATTTCGTGGTGCGGCGACTCTACACCGCGAATTTGGAGCGCTCTGCGCGCCTCCAGGAACGACGATCGCAGCGCCTACCCCGATTTTTTCGCCGACGCGGTCGAACGTGCGTCTATGACCACGGGAAGACCGTGCGAACGCGCATTCTTCGCCGAAGACGCGCTCGCGGGCGGAGCGACACGGGGAATCTGTCAAGGGAAAAATCGAGCGAACCGGCGAGATCGGCAACAGATCGGAGCGAAAATATCGGCGATCAGGCTCGGGCATCACACCGACCCCGGCATCACACGGACCCGGTTCGGCGGCGCACTTGGCCACGCCCCCCAGAGCCCCAGCCGGAGACACGCGTATGATGCAAGCCATGCCGACCAGGCCCCGCGCCGGGACGCGCGCGCTCGCGGTCATCGCGCTGCTGCTCGCGCTCGGCACCGTCGTCGCGTTCGTCGGGCTGCTGCAGGCCCTGATCCCGCTGCGGCCCGCGTGGTATCTCGGCACGCTGGCGCTCGCGCTCGTGCTCGGCGCCGCGTCGGTGTGGCGGGCACGGCACTGGCTCACGATCAGCGCGTTCGCCCTGTCCGTGCTGCTGTTCGGCGCCGCCGTGGTCTTCAACTTCGTCGCGATGCGCGTTCCCGTCACGAAGTCCGTGTTCGTCGTCGGGCAGCCGGCGCCCGACTTCACGCTGCCCGACTCGACGGGCAAGGCCGTGCGGCTCGCCGACTATCGCGGACAGAAGCCCGTCGTGCTCGTCTTCTATCGAGGGTACTGGTGACCCTTCTGCGCGGCGGAGCTCCAAGGGCTTGGAGCGCTCACTCGCGACCTGGAGGCGGCGGGGGCCGAAGTACTGGCCGTCAGTCCCGACTCGAATGAGCGCAGCCAGGAGCTCGCGCAGCGGTTGCGCGTGAACTACCGGTTCCTCGCCGATCGCGATCTCGCGGTCACCCGGCGCCTCGGCCTCGTCCACGCGGGCGGCGGGTCCGATGGCAAGGACGTCCCGGTGCCGGCCACCGTCGTGATCGACCGGGCCGGCGTGGTGCGATGGTCGAAGCTGGCCGACAACGTCCAGAGCCGCCCGGATCCGAAGGACGTGCTCGGCGCGGTGCGCGCGCTGTAAGATTCCGCGATGGCCCTCTTCAAGACCGAGAAGAAGCCGCCCAGGGCCGGCATCGCCGGCAAGTGGGACGTCGTCATCGGCGAGGACATGTGCAAGGCGTGCGGCTTCTGCCTCAACGTCTGCCCCGTGCCCGTCTTCGAATACCGCACCGTCCCCAACAAGCTGGGGTGGTTCCCGATGTACGTGAAGCACGAGGAGCACTGCATCGGCTGCATGCTCTGCTACCAGATCTGCCCGGACTTCTGCATCGACGTGGCGGCGAAATGATCACGGTCAAGGCCGGGGGCCTCGTCGCGCCGTGGATCGAATGGGAGAAGCGGTGCACCGACGGCCGCCGGCTGCTCGAAGCCGGCACGTACGCGCTCACCGAAGGCGCGATCGCCGCGGGCTGCCGCGTGTTCGCGGGCTACCCGATCACGCCCGCGACGGACATCGCCGAATACATGTCGAAGCGCCTGCCGCAGGTCGGAGGCTATTACGTGCAGTGCGAGGACGAGCTGGCCGGCATGCACGCGTGCGCGGGCGCGAGCCTCGGCGGGCTCAAGGCGATGACCGCGACGTCCGGCCCCGGCTACACGCTCATGCACGACGCGTACGGCTGGTCGATCACCAACGAGATCCCGCTGGTCGTCGTCGATGCGATGCGCGTCGGACCGATCAGCGGCATCACCGGCGCCCCGGGGCAGGGCGAGTTCTACATCGCGCGCTACGCCTCGCACGGCGGCAACTTCGAGACGATCGTGGTCTCGCCGTCGTCCGTGCAGGAGGCGTTCTGGCTGACGATCGACGCCTTCAACTTGTCGGAACGATTTCGAACGCCGGTAACAATTCTGACGGACCAAGTGATCTCGGATATGTGGGAGGACCTCTTCATCCCAGCCGACTACGACGGCCTGGATTTTGTACGGCCGCGCAAGCACAACCTGATGATGCCGTTCTATCCCGTCGGCGACGCGTCCATCGACGTGCCGCCGAACGTCATCGGGCACGGCACCGGCGTCTGCGTGTCGGCGTACACGCACACCGAAGAGGGCTACGACATCGAGGAGATGGAGGCGCAGTGGGCGCAGACCTACCGCCTCGTGAACAAGATCCGCCACCACAAGGACGAGCTCGCCCGCTACGAGACGTTCGGGCTCGACGATGCCGAGGTCGTGGCCGTCGCCTACGGCGCGAACGCCCGCACGGTGAAGACGGGCGTGCTCGAGGCGCGGCGGCGCGGCGTCAAGGCCGGCTTCGTGCGGCTCGTCACGCTGTGGCCGTTCCTCGACGAGCTGTTCGAGCGGGACTGCCGCTTCGTCGTGTGCGAGCTGAACTACGACGGCCAGCTCGTGCGCGAAGTCCAGCGCGCGGCGCCGCACAAGAAGGACGTGCACTTCATGGGCAAGAGCGCCGAGCTGCACACGGTGAGCGAGGTCGCCGCCGGGCTCGACGGCGTGGCCCGGTCGAACCGGCTGCCCGAGCTTCCTTATATATGGACGGAGGTCAGGTGAGATGAACAAGCTCGCCGCGAAGTACCTGCGCCCCAGCCAGATTCCGACCAAGGCCTGTCACGGCTGCGGCATCGGGATGATCGAGAACTGGCTCCTGCAGGCGATCGACGAGCTCGGGCTCAAGCAGGAAGACGTGATCTTCGGCACGGGCATCGGCTGCGTCGGACGCCAGACGTTCGCGACGTGGGGCGGCGACAACTTCGGCGCCACCCACGGCCGTGCGCTCGCCGTCGCCACCGGCCTGAAGCTCGCGCAGCCCGACAAGAAGTACCTCATCGTCGTCGGCGATGGGGATGCCGCGTCGATCGGCACCTCGCACCTGATCCACGCCGCGCGCCGCAATCTCGGCGTGACGGTGATCTGCGAGGACAACATGGGGTACGAGTCCACCGGCGGACAGTTCTCGCCGACGACCCCGGCCGGGTACGTCACGAACTCGAGCCCGTACGGCATGGTCGAGCCGGGCTTCGATCCCTGCGACGTCGTGAAGGCGGCGGGCGCGACGTTCGTGGCCGAGACGACGGCCACCCAGTGGCACCAGACCGTGAAGATCGTGAAGAAAGCGCTGCAGAACGATGGGTTCTCGTTCGTCCACGTGCGCTTTCCGTGCAACGAGAACTTCGGCGCCTACGCCCTCGGCACGCGCGACACGCTGAAGAACCTCGAGTGGATCTACGAGCACACGCAGGGGCGCAAGGCCGACGGCAGCGAGACCGACTTCACGTGGGAGACCGGCATCAAGCACGACGCCTCGAACAGCCGGCCGGAGTTCTCCAGGCTGCTGCGCGACATGAACGCGCGCGTGAAGGCGGACATGGAGGCGAAGCGCCGCCCGTGAGAACCGAGATCCTGATCTCGGGCTTCGGCGGGCAGGGCGTGATCCGCATGGGCCAGATCCTCGGGCTCTGCGCGATCAACCAGGGCCACCGCGTGACGATGTTGAAGAGCCACGGCACGGAGACGCGCGGCGGCTACGTGCGCGCGCAGATCGTGATCTCGCCCGAGTACGTGGACAGCCCGGTGGTCGAGCACGCGGACGTCTTCGTCGCGTTCTCGCAGCCCGCATACACGAAGTTCTACGACCTCTGCGGCGGCAAGGTCCTCTACGATCCGGAGCTCGTGGAGAAGGTGCGTGACGACGCGCCCGACCGCCACGTGCCGGTGGCCGCGACGCAGCTCTCCAAGGAGACGTTCTCCAACCAGCTCTTCGCGAACATGATCATGCTCGGCGCGCTCACGCGGGTGGCCGCGCTCGACTACGAGGCCATGCGCAAGGCGATGCTCGCGGTGATCCCGCGCTTCCACGACCAGAACCTCGCCGCCCTCGACCTCGGGCACACGCTCCCGGCCGCTCGCGTCTGATGCACGCGCGGACGTGGCACGCCGCATGGCCGGCGCACCTCCCGCGCTCGCTCGACTATCCCGATGTCCCCGCGTGGTGGCTGCTGGAGCGCAATCTCCCGCGGTTCGCGCAGCGCGTGGCCGTGCGGGAGGTCGATCACGAGACGCCGGCCGAAGGCCGCGTGCTCACGTACGAGCACCTCGTGCGCGCGGCGCGCGGGATCGCGAGCGGCCTGCGCGCGGCGGGTGTCGGCCCGGGCACGCGCGTCGGCTACTGCCTGCCGAACTCCGCGGCGCTGATCCTCGGGTACTACGCGACGTGGTGGGCCGGCGGCACGGTCGTGCCGGCGAATCCCGCCGCGCGCGACGGCGAGGTCGAGCAACAGCTCGGCGACGCGGGCGTGTCGCTCGTCGTCGGGCACGCCGCCGTCAGCCAGGTGGTCGCCGAGCGGCTGAAAGTGCCGTTCATCGACGGCGCCGCATTCACGGCCATGGAGTCGCTGGCGCCCGCCGCGCCCGCGCCGTGCGCGGCGGCCGACGACGTCGCCGTGCTGCTCTACACCGGCGGCACGACGGGGACACCGAAAGGTGCGATGCTCACGCACCGGAACCTCGTGGCGAACACGATCCAGTTCGCGGAGTGGTACGCGTTCGCCCCGGGCGACGAGACGTCACTCTGCGCGATCCCGTTCTTCCACTCGGGCGGGATGTCCGGCGTGATGAACGTGCCGCTCTCGGCCGGCGCGACGCTGATCGTGTTCCGCCGGTTCAACGCGTCGTCGGTCGCGCGCGCCGTCGGCCGGCATCGCGTCACGCGGCTCTTCGGCGTGCCGACGATGTTCATCGCGCTCCTGAACGACCAGGACGGTCGGCGTGCCGATTATTCGACGTTGCGCGCGTGCCGCACCAACGCCGCGCCGCTCCCCCCGAGCGTGAAGGCCGAGTTCGACGCGCTGGTCGGCCGCGAGGTCCTCGTCGAAGGCTACGGCCTGACCGAGACGAGCCCGCTCACGCACGCGAACCCGATCGACCGCGCGAAGCCGGGCTCGATCGGCATCCCGCTGGCCGACACCGACGCGCGGATCGTCGATCTGGACACAGGGAAGGACGTGGCGCCCGGCGCGAGCGGCGAGCTGCTGATCCGCGGCCCGCAGGTGATGCGCGGCTACTGGAACCGGCCGGAGGAGACCGCGCGCGTCCTGTCCGGCGGCTGGCTGCGAACGGGCGACGTCGCGACGATGGACGCCGACGGGTACTTCGCCATCGTCGATCGCGCCAAGGACATGATCAACACCGCCGGGTTCAAGGTGTGGCCGCGGGAGGTCGAGGAAGTCCTCTACGGTCACGACGCCGTGAAGCTCGCGGTGGTGGTCGGCGTCCCCGACGACTATCGCGGCGAGGCGGTGAAGGCGTTCGTGGTGTCGAAGGCCGGCGCCCGCGTCAGCGAGGCGGAGCTGATCGAGTTCTGCCGGCGGCACCTCTCGACGTACAAGCTGCCGCGCGCCGTCGAGTTCCGAACCGAGCTGCCCATGAGCGGCGCCGGCAAAGTGCTCCGCCGCGCGCTGCGCGAAGGCCAAGGAGGCCGCCCATGACGAGGATCGTCGTCGCCCTGCTGCTCGCGCTGGCGCTGGTGTCCGGGGTGGTCGCGCAGGAGAAGTATCCGAGCCGCCCGATCGACGTCATCTGCACGTGGGGCACGGGGGGCGGCGCGGACGCGATGGCGCGCCAGATCTCGACCCTCGCGCAGCCGGTGCTCGGTGTCGCGCTCCCGGTCTCGAACGTGCCGGGCGCCTCGGGCAACACCGGCATGGCGCAGCTCCTCGCGGCGAAGCCCGACGGCTACACGGTGGCGACGTTCATCCAGGACACGCTGATGACGTTGCCGATGGGCCTCGCGCGCTACAAGGTCGACGACTTCGAGTGGGTCACGCGCACGCAGGTCGCCGACTCGTTCCTGTTCGTGAAGAGCGACGGCCCGTTCAAGACCGTGCAGGAGCTCTTCAAGCACGCGCAGGCGAACCCGGGCAAGCTGCGCGTGGCGGGCACCGGCTTCGGGACGGTCGACGACGTGAGCGTCCGGGTCCTCGAGAAGAAGGGCTACAAGATGACGATGGTGCCGTACCCGAAGCCCGGCGAGCGGTACGCGTCGACGCTCGGCGGTCACAGCGAGGCCCTCTACGAGCAGGCGGGCGACGTGCTGCAGTACCTGAAGGCCGGCCAGCTCAAGCCGCTGGTGATCTTCGCGGAGAAGCGCCATCCCGCGTTCGCGGACGTGCCGACGTCGAAGGAGCTCGGGATCGACCTCACGCTGCCGCAATTCCGCGGGATCGTCGCGAAGAAGGGAACGCCGCCCGAGCGCGTGAAGGCGCTCGGCGACGCGATCAAGAAGTCGATGGACACGCCGCAGTGGAAGAAGTTCGCGGACGACTGGTACATGAGCCCCGACTCCTACATGGGCCCGGAGACGTTCGGCAAGTGGGTGGCCGCCGAGGTCGACACGCTCGACCGCCTCGTGAAAGAGTTCGGGCTCCGCAAGTAGATGGCGGCGCCGCTCGCGGGCGTGATCGTCGCGATCGGACTGCTGTTCGCGTCGCGCGGCCTCGATACCGTGTCCGCGCCCGGCCAGCTCGGTCCCTCGTTCTGGCCGCGCCTGGTCCTCGCCGGCCTCGTCATCGCGTGTCTCGCGAAAGCGGTGGAGGCGCGCCGCGCGCGCGGCCGCGGCGCGGCGGATGCCGCCCCTCCGGCGGCGCGCGCGCGGCTCGCGACGGCGATCGCGCTCGTCGTGCTCTACGTCGCGCTCGCTCCGCTGCTCGGGTTTCCGTTGACCACCGCGCTGTTCATCGCCGGGTTCCTGGTCCTGGGCGGCGCGGGACGCCCGCTCATGCTCGCGGCGAACAGTTTCGCCGGGACCGTCGCCCTGCTGTACCTCTTCGTGAAGCTCGTGTACCTGCCGCTGCCGAAAGGCGGCGGGCCGTTCGAGACGTTCACGCTGGCGCTGTATCGCGCGCTCCGGATCTTCTGAGCCGTGGGCGAGCTCCTCGGCAACCTCGGGGTCGGCTTCCTCAACGCGCTGGGCCCGCTGAACTTCCTCATGATCGTCGCCGGACTCGCGATCGGCATCGTCGCGGGCGCGCTCCCCGGCATCACCATGCTCAACGCGATCGTGCTGGTGCTGCCGTTCACCTACCTGATGGGGATCGTGCCCGCGCTCCTGCTGATGATCGGCGTCTACTGCGGCGGCGTCTTCGGCGGCTCGATCACGGGCATCCTCTTCAACATCCCCGGCGACCCGATGAACGTGCCCACGACGTGGGAAGGCTACCGCCTGAACCGGCAGGGCAAGACCCAGTACGCGCTCGGGCTCGCGATCATGAGCTCCGCGTTCGGCGGCCTGGTGAGCGCGCTCTTCCTCGCGTTCTTCGCCCCGCCGTTCGCGAAGTTCGCGCTCGGATTCTCCACGGTGGAGTTCTTCTCGGTCGTCGTGTTCGGCCTGGCCAGCGTGTCGGTGCTCGGCCAGCACTCGATGGCGGCGGCGCTCGTGTCGCTCTTCACGGGGATGTTCCTCGGCACGATCGGCACGGAGGCGCAGTACGGGGTCGAGCGCTTCGTCTTCGACGTGCCCTTCCTCAAGACCGGCGTCGATTTCGTCACCGTGCTCATCGGGTTGTTCGCGATCGGCGAGGTGCTCGACCAGATCGCAGGCACGGCGGAGCCCGCGGCGCACGTGAACACGCGCGCGGTGCCGCGGCTGCCGTTGCTCGACCTCTGGCCGCTCCGCTGGCCGCTGGCGCGCGGCACCGCCGTGGGCATCGCGGTGGGCGGCCTCGCGGGCGCCGGCGCCACCGTGTCCTCCTTCGTCTCCTACGGGCTCGAGAAGCAGATCTCGAAGGAGCCGGAGCGCTTCGGCACCGGCCACGCCGGCGGGCTCGTCGCGTCGGAGTCGTCGGTCAACGGCTCGACCGGCGGCGCGATGATCCACCTGCTCACGCTCGGCATCCCGGGCAGCGCGGCGACCGCGGTGATGATGGGGGCGTTCCTGATCCACGGCATCCAGCCGGGACCGCTGCTCTTCACGAAACAGCCGGAGCAGGTGTACACCATCGTCGCCGGCATGGTCCTCGCCAACGTCGTCATGATCGCGCTCGGGTTCGTCGCCGCGCTCTCGTTCGCGACGCTGATGAAGGTGCCGGCGGCGATCCTCAACACGTTCATCGTCGTGTTCTGCTTCATCGGCGCCTTCGCCCTGCGCAACGACATGGCGGACGTCTGGCTGACGATGCTGTTCGGCGTGGCGGGGTTCTTCATGAGGCGCTGGGACCTGCCCATTCCTCCGCTCGTGATGGGTATCATTCTCGGGCCGATGGCCGAGGGATACTTCCTCACCTCCATGGTGGCGAACGGGAACGACCTCACGGTGTTCGCCACGCGCCCGGTGAGCGCGATCGTGCTCGCTCTCGCCGTCGCGCTGCTGGTCTGGCCCGTCGCCAAACGCATGCGAAGGAGAACGACGTGACCGATCCCCACCGCCTCACCACCATCGAGGCCGTCCTCGTCGAGGTGCCGATGAAGGCGCCGACGCACGGCGTGCACGGCACCGTCTCCACTCAGCGCAGCGCGCTCGTCCGCGTCGCGAGCGACCGCGGGGCGGAGGGCTGGGGCAACGTCGATCCGACGGTCGGCTACTCGACCATGGCCGTGGCCGACGTCGTGGCCGCGGTCCGGCGGCTCGCGCCGGCGCTGCGTGGCGCCGACGCGCTGAACGCGCAGCGCGCGCTCGCGATCATGGATCGCGAGCTCCACGAGATGTTCGAGGCCAAGGCCGCGATCGAGATGGCGCTGTTCGACCTCGCGGGGCAGGCACTCGGCGTGCCGGTGACGACGCTCCTCGGCGGGCGCGTGCGCGACGAGGTGCGCTTCAACGCCTGGATCGGCACGGTGCCCCCCGCGCAGGCCGCCCGCGAGGCGGTGGCGTGGGCGGACCGCGGATTTCGCTCGGCGAAGATCAAGGTCGACGGCGCCACCGACGAGGGCGTGGCACGCGTGGCGGCCGTGCGCGAGGCCGTGGGCGATCGCCTCGCCCTGCGCGTGGATTTCAACGAGACCCTCACGCGCGACCAGGCGCCGGCGTTCATCCGCCGGCTGGAGCCGTACGGCCTCACGCTCGTCGAGCAACCGATCCCGCGCGACCAGATCGCGGGACTCGCCGAGATCCGGTCGAAGATCGGCATCCCGCTGATGGCCGACGAGAGCGTCACCGACGGCGCGTCGCTGATCGAGATCATCCGTCGCGAAGCGGCCGACCTCGTCAAGGTCAAGGTCATGAAGCAAGGCGGCTTCCTCAGGACGCGCGCGATGATCGACTGCGCGGCCGCGGCCGGCCTGCGCGTGGTCCTCGGCCACGGGTTCGGCCTCACGCTCTCGACCCTCGGAGAAGTCGCGCTCGCGGCGGTGAGCGAGGCGGTGATCGACGGGTGCGAGGCCGTCGGCCCCCTGAAGATGGCGGCGGACGTCGTCGTGGATGCCGTCCGTCTCGACGCCGGCGTCCTCGCTCTCTCGGACGCGCCCGGGCTCGGCGCCGTCGTGGACGCCGACGCCGTCAAACGCTACCGCCTCGACGGGTGAGCGCCTGATGCAGTGGGTCGGTGTCGACGTCGGGGGCACGTTCACCGACGTCGTCGTCTACGACGAAGCCGGCGGCACGCTGGACGTCGGCAAGTCGCCGACGAGCCCGGCCGATCCGACGGTCGGCCTGCTCAACGCGCTCACCAAGCTGAAGGTCGATCTCGCGGGCACCGGGCGCGTCGTCCACGGCACCACGATCGGCACCAACGCGGTGCTCGAGCGCACGGGCGCGCCGGTCTGGCTCCTCACCACGCGCGGATTCCGCGACACGCTCGAGATCGGCCGGACGAATCGCACGATCCTCTACGACATGCGCGCGCAGAAGCCGGCGCCGCTGGTGCCGCGCACGCGCGTCGTGGAGATCGACGAGCGCGTGACGTTCGACGGCACGGTGCTCCGGCCGCTCCGCGAGGACGACGTGCGCGCCGCGCTCGCGCGCGTGCGCGAGTCCGCGAACGGCGCGCGCGCCGCGCTGGTCGTGAGCTTCCTGCACAGCTACGCCTGGCCGGCCCACGAGGACACGGCCGCGCGGATCGCCGCCGAGATGCTGCCGGGCTGGTTCATCTCGACCTCCGCCGACGTGCTGCCCGAGCTCCGCGAGTACGAGCGCTGCAGCACCGCGGCCTTGAACGCCTACATCGGGCCGAAGGTCGGCGGCTATCTGACGGCGCTCACGCGCGCGCTGGCCGACCGCGACTATCGCGGCAAGGTCTTCATCACCACCTCGAGCGGCGGCATCGTGCCGGCGGAGGTCGCCGCGCGCTATCCCGTGCACACCGTGCTCTCCGGTCCGGCGGGCGGCGTCGCCGCCGCGGTGAATCTGGGGCGGCTCACGGGGCAGCGGAACCTCATCACCTACGACATGGGCGGGACGAGCACCGACGTCTGCCTGATCGAAGACCTCGAGCCCGCGCTCACGACCGAGCAGCACATCGCCGGGCTGCCGAACCGCACGCCGCAGATCGAGATCAACTCGATCGGCGCCGGCGGCGGCTCGGTCGCCTGGCTCGACGCGGGCGGCGCGCTGCGCGTCGGCCCGCGGAGCGCGGGCGCCGATCCGGGACCGGCGTGCTACGGCCGAGGCGGGGTCGAGGCGACGATCACCGACGCGAACGTCGTGCTCGGCCGCGCCGGCACGGACGTGCCGCTCGCCGGCGAGATCGAGCTCGACGCGGAGCGCGCGCGTCAGGCGCTCGCACGGCTCGGCGCCGGGCTGCCGGAGGTCGGCGACGTCGCGGCGCTCGCCGACGGCGTCGTCCGGCTGGCCGTGGCGCGGATGGTGTCCGCGATCAAGGAGATCTCGATCGCGCGCGGCCACGACCCGCGCGACTTCGCGCTCGTCGCCTACGGCGGCGCGGGGCCGATGCACGCGGCGCTGCTCGCCGACGAGCTCGACATGACGCGTGTGATCGTGCCGCCCGCGCCCGGCAATTTTTCCGCGTTCGGCTCGCTGATCTCCGACCTGCGCCGGGACTACGTCCGCACGCGACTGCTCCGCACGCGCGGCGGCGGCGACGCCGCGGTCGAGCGGCTCTACGCCGGGCTCGAGCGCGAGGCGCGCGCGGATCTCGGCGCGGAGGGCGTGGCGCCGTCCGCCATCACGCTCGTGCGGATGCTCGGCATGCGTTATGTCGGCCAGTCCTGGGAGCTGCTCGTGCGCTGGCCGGACGAGATGAGCGACGGCACGCTCGCGGCGCTGGAGGCCGCGTTCCATCGCGCGCACGAGCAGCGCTACGGCCACGCGACCGCGCGCGAGGCGGAGGTCGTGAGCCTGCGGCTCACGGCCGTCGGCGCGGTCGCGAAGCCCACGCCGCCGCGCTGGACGGTGACCGGCACGCCGGCCCAGGCCGAGCGCGTGCGCCGCGAGGTCAGCTTCGACCGCGAACGGCAGCGCGTGGCCGTCTATCGTCGCGAGCGGCTGCCGGGCGGGACGCCGCTGAGCGGACCGGCGATCATCGAAGAGATGGGCGCGACGACCGTGATCCCGCCCGGCTGGTCGGCGACCGTCGGCCCCTGGGGCGAGCTCGTGCTCACGAGGCAGAGCCCGTGACCGTCGATCCCATCACCCTCGAAGTCATCGGCGAAGGGCTCATCGCGATCGTGCGCGAGATGCGCGCGACGGTCATCCGCGCGTCGTACTCGCCGGTCATCTGGGACATGGACGACTTCTCGTGCGCGCTGTTCGATCCCGCGGGCCAGATGATCGCGCAGTCGGACGACCATCCGGGCCACGTGCTGCCGATGCCGTGGTCCGTGCGCTGCGCGATGGAAGACTTCCAGGACGACCTGCGCCCGGGCGACGTCATCCTGCTGAACGACTCGTACCGCGGCGGCACGCACCTCAACGACGTGACGATGCTGTATCCGCTGTTCGACGGCGAGGAGCTGATCGTGTTCCCCGCGGTGCGCGCGCACTGGTCGGACGTCGGCGGCGGCGCGCCGGGCAGCTATTCCGGCCTCAACACGAACATCTATCAGGAAGGCGTGCGCATCCCGCCGATCAAGATCGTCGAAGGCGGGCGGCTCAACCGCGCCGCGATGGCGCTCCTGCTCAACAACATGCGGCTGCCGGAAGACCGGCAGGGCGACTTCAACGCGTCGCTCGGCGCGTGCAAGGTGGCGGAAGGGCGCATCCGCCGGCTCTTGGCGAAGTACGGGCGCAAGACCGTGCTGGACGCGATCGCGCTGAACCTCGACCGCGCGGAGCGGCGGCTGCGCGCGAAGATCGCGGCGCTGCCCGACGGCGAGTACGTGTACGAGGACTACCTCGAGTACTTCGAGGACGGCGCGCTCGACCCGGTCCTCATGCGCCTCACGCTGACGATCCGCGGCGACGAGATCGTCGCGGACTTCGCGGGCTCGAGCCCGCAGGTGCCGGGCGTGGTCAATTCCACGCTCGCGACGACCGGCGCGGGCGTGGTGGTGGCGGTGAAGGCCGTGCTCGATCCCGACGGACCCATCAACCACGGCACGTTCCGCCCGATCACGCTGCAGGCGCCCGAGGCGTCGATCGTGGACGTGAAGCTCGACGCGCCGGCCGGCGCGCACGGCGAGGTCCGCAAGCGCGCGGTGTCGGTGATGCTGGGCGCGCTGGCGCAGGTCGTTCCCGATCTCGTCTGCGGTGACCTGTGCGGCACGTCGTTCCCCAACGCGATCGGCGGGCGCGACGCGCGGCGGCGGCGTGACTACGTGTATTACGAGGCGCCGTCCGGCGGCAACGGCGCGTGGCGCGGCGGCGACGGGCCGAGCGCCTGGGGCAACATCGACTTCGGCAACGTGCGCACGATCCAGTCCGCGGAAGCGCTGGAGAGCGGCATGCCGCTCCTCGTCGAGGAAAGCGCGCTGCGCGTGGACTCGGGCGGCGAGGGGACCATGCGCGGCGGGCTCGGCTTCCGTCGCGCGATCCGGCTGCTCGAAGGCGAGGCGCGGTATTCGGTGCTGAGCGACCGCGCGGTGCTCCCGCCGTTCGGCGTCGGTGGCGCGGGGCCCGCGGCCCCGGTGAAGGTCTCGGTCGTCCACGACGGCGCGGAGCGTGACTTCGCGACGCCCGGCAAGGTGACGGGCCACGCGATCGCCGCGGACGACGTCGTCGTGCTGGAGTCCGCGGGCGGGGGCGGCTACGGCGATCCGCTCGCGCGCGATCCGGCGCGGGTCCGGGACGACGTCGTGGCCGGCCTCGTCTCGCGCGCGCGCGCGCGCGAGGGCTACGGTGTCGTGTTCACGGCGACGGGTGAGGTGGACGCCGCGGAGACCGCGCGCCGGCGCGCCACGCTCGCCGCGTCACGCCGCACGTTTCCGATCGCCGCCGACGAGCGCGAGGCCTACGAAGGCCGGCGCGGCCGTCATCGCGTCATTCGACTGGCGCCGAGCGTGGCGTCGGCGGTCGGCGCGAAGACCGGCGACGTCGTCGAGATGCTCGGCCGGCATCCCGCGCCGCTGCGCGCGTGGGTTCGCGTCGAGACCGACGCGGTCGCGGACCGGATCGCGCTCGACGCGCTCGCCCGCCGCATCCTCGGCGTCGCGGCCGGAGATCACGTCCGCGTCACGAAGCTCCGCTAGGGACGCTCGGACGCCTTCAGCAGCTCTTCGGCCACGCGCTTGACGTCGTTGGCCTCGACCTGGCCCTTGTGGGTCTTCATCACGTCGCCGACGAGACGGCCGGTCTGCTTGGCGTCGGTGATGCCCAGCGCCTTCAGCCGCTCGGCGACGAGCGCGCGAAGCTCCGCCTCGTCCATGCCCTTCGGGAGGAAGCGCTCGCAGAACCCGATCTCGAACCGGAGCTCGCCGGCTTGCCCGGCGCCGCGATCGCCGAGCTTCTCGTACTCGGCGAGCGCCTTCTGGAGCTGCTTGCGGTAGGCGCCGATGACGTCGACGACCAGCGCGTCGTCCACCTGCCCGCTGAAGCCCTTCGCCGTCGTCCGCTCGGTCAGGCGGGTCTTGAGCATGCGCACGACGTTGGCGGTGCGCGTGTCCTTGTCCTTGATGGCGGTCTTCAGCGTGTCGTCGAGCTCTCGGCTCAGCGCCATCCGTCAGGCGATCTCGACGGCGAGGTACGCGTCGCCGCGCGAGCCGTCGCGGCGACGGCGGCCCTTGCCGCGCAGCCTGAGCCGCATCCCGCTTCTGACACCCGCGGGAATCTGCACGACCACGTCGCCGCCGTCCGGCAGCGTGACCTGCTTGCGCACGCCGCGCTGGGCCTCCGCACTGGTCACGCGCAGCGGCAGCACGACGTCTCCCGCCACGATCGCGGTCTCGGCGGCCGGCGCCGGCAGACCGAAGAACCACCGGGCCGCGCGCGTGAGCCCGCGCAGCGCGCGCTGGCCCGGTGCCGACGGCAGCGACTCCGCGTCCGGCGGGCGGCCGCCGCGCAGGGCGGTGCCGACCAGCCGGATCAGCGCGAGGATCGGCGTCCACGGCGAGAGGATCACCACGGAGCCCGTCATCACGGTCCGGCCGCCGAAGAGCGTCGTCTGGAAGTCGTGACGGTCGACGCGCACGCCCATCCGTTGGAGCTCGCGCGCGAGCTCCTCGAAGATGGCGCTGGCGCGCGGATCGGTGAAGAGATCGCGGAAGACCTGCTCGCGGTTCACGCGGAAGTCGCCCGGGCCGGTGCCGCGGCGCACGCGATCGTACTCGACGCGCTTCGTGCGATCGATCAGGACCGCGTAGGCCTCGCTGATCTCCTTGAAGCGCTCCTCGGCCTCGGCGTTGCCCGGGTTGCGATCGGGGTGCCACTGCAGGGCCAGGCGGCGGTATGCGCGGCGGATCTCGTCCTCGGTCGCTTCGAGGTGAACGCCGAGGATGCGGTAGTAGTCACGGTCGTAGCGAGCCATCCCCCCAAGAATAACTCGACCCGCGCGGGTTTGCGCGTCGCCCCGGATCAGCGCAGACACGACTCCAGCGGGCTCGGCGCTTCGCCGAGGAACGCGGCCACGGCGGGATGCACGACGGAGCCGCGGCAGACGTTCACGCCCTTCGCGAGCGACGCGTCCCCGCGGATCGCGCCCGTGATGCCGCGATCGGCCAGCTCGAGCACGTACGGCAGCGTCGCGTTGGTGAGCGCGAACGTCGACGTCCGCGGCACGAGCGCCGGCATGTTCGTGACTCCGTAGTGCACGACGCCGAACTGGCGGTAGGTCGGCTCCGCGAGGTTCGTCGGGCGGATCGTGGCGATGCACGCGCCCTGGTCGACGGCCACGTCGACGATGACCGCACCCTCCTTCATCGTCCGCACCATCTCCTCGGTCACCAGCACCGGCGCGCGCGCGCCCGCGACGAGCACCGCGCCGATGAGGAGGTCCGCGCGCCGCACGGCCTGGTCCACGTTGTAGCTGTTCGACATCAGCGTGACGACCTGGTTGCCGTAGAGCTCTTCGACGTGGCGCAGGCGATCGACGTTGACGTCGAGGATCGAGACGTCGGCGCCGAGGCCGACGGCGGTGCGGAGCGCGTTCATGCCCACGATGCCCGCGCCGAGGATCACCACGTTGCCGCGCGGCACGCCGGGAACCCCGCCCAGGAGCACGCCCCGGCCGCCGTGCGCGTGGCCGAGATAGAACGCACCCTCCTGGACCGCGAGGCGGCCGGCGACCTCGCTCATCGGCGTGAGCAGCGGCAGGCTGCCGTCGGGACGCTGGACCGTCTCGTACGCGACCAGCACCGCGTCGGTCTGGCGTAGCGCGTCGGTGAGCGCGCGATCGGCGGCCAGGTGGAGGTAGGTGAAGAGCGCCTGGCCCCCACGGAGCTGCTTCACCTCGGGCGGCATCGGCTCCTTCACCTTCAGGACCAGCTCGGCCTTGGTCCACAGCTCGTCCGCGCTGACCACGCGCGCGCCGAGCGCCGCGTATTCGTCGTCGCGGATGGCGCTGCCGAGGCCCGCCCCCTCCTCGATCAGCACGTCGTGGCCGCGCTCCGCGAGCGCGCGGACGCCCGCGGGCGTGAGGGCGACACGCTGTTCGCCCGGTTTGATCTCCTTCGGCGCGCCGACGATCATCGGGTGGCCTCCGTCTTCATCGTACCGAACTCTGGCGTCGACGCCATGGAGCCGGCGCCAGACCGGCAGACCCCCATCCGGGGTCCCGGCGGGAACGGGCCAGATTTACCTCATGAAATCGCCTATTTAGAGCTCGGCCCTCCGCGCCGGTGAATTGGGCAAAAGTTTTGCCTACTCGTGGGTCGGCCCGAACAAGTTGCCGGGCGCGAGAGGAGGGACGGACCGTGATGAAATGCATCGGGATCCTGGCCTCGTTGTGGATGGTCCTCACGATGGGGTTCGTCCCCGTCGCGAGCGCGCAGCAGGCGGTGCTGTACGAGATCGTGGAGAACCTCGACACGGCGACGCTGGCCGCCGGCCACCGTGTGTCTTACTGGACCGCGCAGGGCACCGCGCAGCCCGGCTCGCCGTTCTGCCCGGCTTCCATCGTGCCGGCGGGCGTCTCGTCGTGCGTGATCACGGCGTTCGGCACCGACGACATCGATCTCGCCAAGCTCGCGACCAGCCCCGACAACGTGGGCACGGTGTGGGCGAACGTGGTCGCCGTCGCGAACGACGGCACCATCGACAACCCCGTGGACGCGCCCGAGATCGCGATCTACAGCGGCCAGATCACCGGCAGCCTCAGCATTCTCCCCGAGTCGTCGGGCCGGTCGTGCCGGAGCTCGGCAAGCACAAGAAGGCGCTGGGGCCGGCGCTCTTCCTGATCTACATCACGAACGGCAAGTTCTTCCCCGATCAGTACGCGACGGTGCGGACGTCGCCGCCGAGCGTGTTGCCGACGGTGGGCGCGACGGCCACGTTCGAGTCCACGTTCCGGCTGCCCTTCAACGTCACCGGGAGCGGAAAAGCCTCCGCGCCTCAGCGGGGCCGGGCCGCGTTCTACCTCGCCGCCGACGGCAGCCTGATCCGGCTGGACCGGCAGAACGAGTTCTCGCAGGGCTTCCCGCTGCTGCGCGGCGAAGTCTTCTTCGGTCCGCAGGCCGCCAGCCAGTAGGGATTACGGGCGCGACGAGAGGACCAGCGTGCTCGCGACGTCCCAGCACGCGTGGACGGTCCGGCCGATCGGAGACGGCGCACTCGCGGGACGCGGAGCGCGGTTCTGCTCCATGACGACGAGGCGAGTGTCGGCCGTCTGGATGTAGGAGTAGGTGACGGCGCCCAGGTACACGACGTTCGCGAGGGTGCCGGCCAGGACATTCACGGATCCGTCGGCGGTGTCGGACAGGCGGATCTTCTCGGGGCGCACGGCGACTTCGATGCGATCGCCGGTGGCCGGTCCGGCCACCGGCGTCGCGCTCACCCGCGACCCGCTCGGAAGCTCGATCACGAGCGCGGCCGCGTCCCCGCTGACGACCTTCCCCTCCAGGATGTTCGACACGCCGATGAAGTCCGAGACGAACCGCGAGCGCGGCCGCTCGTAGATCTCGGTCGGCGTCCCGACCTGGATCACACGGCCGTGCTCCATCACCGCGATGCGGTCGGCGAGCGTGAGGGCCTCTTCCTGATCGTGGGTGACGAAGATCGTGGTGATCCCGACCTGGCGCTGGAGCGCACGGATCTCGACCTGCATCTGCTCGCGCAGCTTCTTGTCGAGCGCGCCGAGCGGCTCGTCGAGGAGCAGCACGGCCGGCTTCGTCACGATCGCGCGCGCCAGCGCCACGCGCTGCTGCTGGCCGCCCGAGAGCTGGGACGGGAAGCGCTCCGACAGCCCCGTCAGGCGCACGAGCGCCATCGCCTCCTCGACGAGCCGCGGGACGTCGCCGCGCGGCACCCCGCGCATACGCAGGCCGAAGGCGACGTTGTCGAACACGGACATGTGCGGGAAGAGCGCGTACTGCTGGAAGACCATGCCGAGGTTCCGCCGGTAGGTCGGCACGTCGTTGACGACGCGGCCGCGGATCTCGACGGTGCCGTCGTCGGGCGCCTCGAAGCCGGCGACGATGCGAAGCGTGGTGGTCTTGCCGCACCCGCTCGGCCCGAGCAGCGCGAGCACCTCGCCCTGCGGCACGTCGAGCGAGACGGCGTCGACCGCGGTCACCGCGCCGAAGCGCTTGGTGACCGCGGCCAGCCGGACGTCGACCGTCAAACTTTCAGCGTCCGATCGATCAGCGCCTTCAGTTGAGGAATCTTCTCGCCCACCGCCTTCACGTCGTACCGGATGAGCTTCTTCGCGGCGTCCTCGGCCGTCATCACCGCCTCGGACTTCAGCATCTCCGGCGGGATCTTCACGTTGCGGTTGACGGGGCCGAAGAAGCCCTTCTTCGCCCACGCGAGCTGGCATTCCTCGGCGTTCCAGGTGTCGAGATAGCGCTGGGTCAGCTCGACGACGGGACGCTTGAAGCCGGTCACCGAGACCATGTGGCCGCTCCACTGCACGGCGCCCTCTTTCGGAATCGCGAACGCGAGCTTCTTGCCCTGCACGCGGGCCTGCTCCGACCACGCGCCCCAGTGCGGCGCCAGCCACATCTCGCCGCGCGCCACCTCGTCCTCGGCCTTGCTGTTCGAGGTCGTCCACGCGCCGATGTTCTGCTTGTGCGCCGCCCAGACCTTGATGCCCTCCTCGACGCTCGGGCCCTTCCCGCTGATCACCGCGGCCGCGATGTAGGCGTCGTAGTAGAGGTCCCACATGACCACGCGGCCCTTGTACTTCGGGTTCCACAGGTCGGCCCAGGAGCTCGGCTTCTCGACGCGGTCGGGGTTGTACATGATCCCGAACGGCGTGAGCTGGAAGGTGACACCGAACCCACCCGGCGCCATCAGCTCGGCCGGGATGTTCTTCTTGTTGGGCATCCACTCGTCGTTCGGCTTCTCCCAGAGCCCGTCGACGATGCCCTTCTGCACGAAGATGTCGTTGAACATCCCCCCGCTGATCACCGGGTTGTTCTTCGCCGCGAGCATCTTCGGATACATGACGGCGTTCGTGGAGATGTCGAGCTTGATCGAGACCTCGGGCCGCGCCTTCTTGAAGGGCGCGATCGAGGACTCCTTGAGGATGTCGGGCACGAGTCCCGACCAGTGGAGTGTCGCCGAGACGGTCCTGAGCACGTACGGCACCGTGATGACGACGTGCGCCAGGATGAGCCCCAGCACGGTGCGCTGCAGCTTCAGGGGGTTCAGGACCATCAGCATCGCCACGCCGTACACGATCGCCGGAAAGATCAACGGCGCCACGAACAGGAGCTCGACGAGCTGGCGCCCGGGGAAGCGGTGGCGGACGAGCGCGAAGGCGGCGAGCGTGCCCGCGGTCAGCGCGACGGCCGTCGCCACCACGGCCACGGAGAGGCTCACGTAGAACGCGCGCAGGAACTGCGGCTGCTCCACGACGTTCCTGAACCACCGGAGCGAGAACCCGCGCGGCGGAAAGTTCAGCGTGGGGTCCGGCGCGAAGGCGGCGGGGAAGACGACGACGATCGGCAGCGCGAGGAAGGCAAGGAGCGCCGCCACGTACCAGCCGAGCAGGCGCTCAGCGCGGTCCGACATGCCGGAGCAGCGTGAAGTAGACGGTCACGACGACCATCGTGGCCGCGACGAGGAGCATGGCCGCCGCCGAGCCGAACGGCCAGTCGATGATCGCCAGCATCTGATCGTAGATCGTGGTCGAGAAGAGCAGCACCTTGCCGCGGCCGAGCCACCACGGCGTGATGTACGCGCCGATGGTGAGACAGAAGACCAGGATCGAGCCGGCCGCGATGCCCTGCACGGAGAGCGGGAGCGTGACGCGCCAGAAGGTCCACGCCGGGTTCGCGCCGAGCACCGCGGCGGACTCCTCGAGGGCGGGATCGATCTTGCCGAGCACGCTCGCGATCGAGAGGATCATGAACGGCAGCAGCACGTGGACCATGCCCACCGTGACCGACCAGAAGTTGTTCATCAGGGGCAGGGGCTCGCGCGTGGCGCCGAGCGCGCGCAGGAGATTGTTCACCAGGCCCTCGTTGCCGAGCACGATCGTCCATCCGATCGTCCGCACGACGATCGAGACCAGGAGCGGGGAGATCACGAGCAGGAAGATCACGTGCTTCAGCCGCGAGCGGGAGCGGACGAAGTAGTACGCGACCGGGTAGCCGAGGACGATGGTGAGGATGGTGACGACGACGGCCAGCGTGAACGTCGTCTGCGTGACCTGCAGAAAGTACGGCTCCGTGACGAACTTCGCGTAGTGCTCGAGGGTGTACGTGAACGCGCCCGGGAACCTCGTGCGGACGGACAGCGCGGCCATGTTGGCGAGCGGGAAGAGGAAGAGGGCGGCGAGCAGCAGCCCGGCCGGGGCGAGGAGACCGAGGAACCCGAGGCGCCGAGCCAGCATGGCCGCTGATTGTATATAAAGGCGTCCATGCGGTTCGGCGTGTTCCTTCCCGCCTACGTCACGCCCGGTGAGGCGCCCCCGACGGCTGCGTTCCTCCAGGACTTCGCCCGCCGCGCGGAGGACGTGGGGTTCGACGGCGTGTGGGTGTTCGACCACCTGTTCGACGCGCCGCCGTCGTATCGCGTCGTCTTCCTCGAGCCGATCACCACCCTCGCGCTGGTCATTCCCGCGACCCGGCGGGTGACGGTCGGAACGGGCATCCTCGTCCTCCCGCTCCGGGATCCGGTCGTCACCGCCAAGGAGCTCGCGAACCTCGACGTGGCGTCGGACGGCCGCCTGGTCTTCGGCGCCGGTGTCGGATGGGACGAGCGCGAGTTTCAGGCCTGCCAGGTGCCGAAGACCACGCGAGGGCGGCGCATGGACGAGATGCTCGACATCATCAAGGGGCTCTGGACGGGCGAGCCGTTCTCGTACAAGGGCCGGATCTTCACGATCCCCGAGGTGCGACTCGTTCCGAAGCCGGTGCAGACGCCGCATCCGCCGATCTGGATCGCGGGAGGCACCGTTCCTCCCGGAACGAGCACGCACATCACGACGAGCCGCGGATACACCGAGACGCGCTCGATCCAGCGCGCGGCGCAGGTGGGCGACGGCTTGATCACGGCATACCGCGCGTGTCCGGGGCTCGACATGTCCGAGCTCGTCCGGACGTGGAAGATCCTCGGTGACGAAGCGCGCGCCGCCGGGCGCGATCCGGCCGCCATTCGCTTCGCGCACCAGGACCACCTGTACATCGATCGCGATCCCACACCGGATCGGTTGCGCGCCGTCCTCGGCCGGTTCAGCTTCAACCGCTACGAGGACACGGCGCCCATCTACCTGATGGGACATCCCGAAGAGCTGATCCCGCGGTTCCAGGCGCGCATCGACGCGGGCGTCGAAGAGATCACGTTCAATCTCCTGACGCCGGATCCGCGGCAGCTCGATCTCTTCATGACGGACATCCGGCCGCACCTCGAAGCGAGAGCGCGGTGATCCAGATCGGCGTCGACATCGGCGGCACGTTCACCGACATCGTCGCGCTCGATCGCGACGGGCGCCTGGCGCTCGCGAAGGTGCCGAGCACGCCCAGGGATCTGCTCGACGGCATCGGCGCGGCCGTCACGAAGGTCCTGCCGCTCGCCGGCGCGAAGCCGCGCGACGTCGAGCGCTTCATCCACGGCACCACCGTCGCGACCAACGCGATCCTCGAGCAGAAGGGCGCCGTCACCGCCGTCCTCACCACCGAAGGCTTCGAGGACGTGCTGGAGCTCGGGCGCATGAAGCGCTCGCGGATGTACGACCTCGCCATGGACCCGGAAGTGCCCACCTTCCTCGCGCCGCGACGGCGGCGCCTCGGGATTCGCGAGCGGCTCGACGCGAAAGGCCGCGTGCTCGTGCCGCTGGACGAGACGGACGTGCGACGGTACGCGCACGCGCTCCGCCTGCAGGGCGTGCAGGCGATCGCGGTCTGCTACCTGTTCTCCTTCGTGAACCCCGCGCACGAGCGGCGCACGCGCGAGATCATCGCGGAGGTCGCGCCGGAGATCAGTGTCTCGCTGTCGTCCGACGTCGATCCGACGTTCCGCGAGTACGAGCGGCTGTGCGTGACCGCGTTCGACGCCTACCTCGGCCCGGTGGTGAAGCGCTACCTCGCGGGGCTCGCGGACACGCTCGCGGCGCTCGGCGTGCCCGGCGTGCCGCTGATCATGCGCTCGCGCGGCGGTATCGTCTCGGCGGCGCTCGCCGCGCAGCAGCCGGTCACGCTGTTCCTCTCGGGCCCGGCGGGCGGCGTGATCGGCGCGGGATTCGCCGCGGAGCGCTCCGGGGTGCGCGACTTCGTCTCGCTCGACATGGGGGGCACCAGCAACGACGTCGCGGTCGTGCGGCAAGGCACGCCGCTGCTCGCGAGCGAAGGCACGATCGGTCCGTACCCGGTGCGGACGCCGATGGTGGACGTGAACACGATCGGCGCGGGCGGGGGCAGCATCGCGTGGATCGACGCCGCGGGCGGTCTCCGCGTCGGGCCGCGCAGCGCCGGCGCCGAGCCCGGTCCGGCGTGTTATGGCCGTGGCGGCGACGCGGCGACGGTGACCGACGCGAGCGTCGTGCTCGGCTATCTCAATCCCGCGCGCTTTGCCGGCGGCTCGATGACGCTCGATCCCGACGCCGCCGAGCGCGCCGTCGCGACGATCGGCCAGCGTCTCGGCGTGCATACGGTCACCGCCGCGGCGGGCATCCACCGCGTGGTGAACGCGCGCATGGCGGACCAGATTCGCTTGATGACGATCAAGCGCGGCTACGATCCGCGGCAGTTCTCCCTCGTCGTCCTGGGGGGTGCGGGCCCCGTGCACGGCGCGGCGCTCGCCGAGGAGATGGGCATGGCCGAGGTGCTCGTGCCCGAAGCGCCCGGCGTCCTCGCCGCGTTCGGTCTGCTCGCGGCGGCGATCGAGCACCATCACGCGCGGACGCTGCAGGCGCGCACGGACGTCGCCGACCTCGGCGAGGTCAATCGCTGTCTCGCCGAGCTCGACCGCGCCGGCCGCGCGCGCATGCACGAGGAAGGCGTGCCCGCGTCCGAGGTTCGCGTGGCGTACGCGGCGGACATGCGCTACGTCGGCCAGGCGTACGAGCTGGAAGTTCCGCTCGCTGCCCCCGTCACGGTGGAGCGCGTCCCGGAGGTCGTCGCGGCGTTTCACGCGGTGCACGAGCGTGTCTACGGCTACGCGCGGACACAGCAGCCGGTCGAGTTCGTGAACTTCCGCGCCGTGCACACGTTCCAGCTCCCGAAGCCGGTGGTCCTGCCGACGGCGCGGGCCACCGGCACACTCGACGGGGCGCGGCTCGGCGAAAGACAGGCATACTTCGGCGCGTACGTGCCGACGGCGATCTACGAGCGCGCCCGCCTGCCGCTCGGCGCGCGCGTGGCGGGCCCGGCGATCGTGGAGCAGACCGACACCACCACGGTGATTCCACCCGGCGTGACCGCGCACGTGGACGACGTGGGGAACCTCCGCCTCAGGAGAGACTGATGACGAGCATCGACCCGATCCTCCTCGAGGTGCTGCGCAACCGCCTCGACGCGATCGCCGACGAGATGGAGCTCACGCTCCTCAAGAGCGCCGCGTCGCCGATCGTGAAGGAGGGGCTCGACGCGTCCGCCGCGCTGTTCAACACGCACGGCGAGACGATCGCGCAGGCCGCGGCGATCCCGATCCACCTCGGCGCGCTGCAGTTCGCCGCGCAGCGGATCGTGCGCGCGTTCCCGCCCGACCGCATGCAGGAGGGCGACGCGTTCCTGCTCAACGATCCGTACGACGGCGGGACCCATCTGCCCGACATCACGCTCGCGATCCCGGTCTTCGCCGACGGCCGCGCGGTCGCGCTCGCGTGCACCATGTGCCATCACCAGGACGTCGGCGGCCGCACGCCCGGCAGCGTGCCGACGGACGCGACCGAGCTGTATCAGGAAGGCGTCATCATCCCGCCGACCCAGCTCTTCCGCGCAGGCGTGCTCGACGAGAACCTCTTCCGCCTCCTCGCGCGCAACGTGCGCCTGCCGGACGTCTTCACCGGCGATCTCATGGCGCAGGTGGCCGCCGGCCGGCTGGGCGGCGTGCGGCTGCGCGAGCTCTTCGCGGCGCATGGCGCCGCCACCGTCGTGGCGTACATCGACGAGCTGCTGGCGCGGGCCGAGCGGCTCACCCGCCGCCGGATCGAGGAGATCCCGGACGGCGACTACCCGTTCGAGGACTGGCTCGACGACGACGGCGTCGCGATCGGGCAGCCGGTGAAGATCGCCGTGACGCTGCGCGTGCGCGGCTCGGCGATGACGTTCGACTTCACGGGCAGCGATCCGCAGGTGCGCGGGCCCTTCAACTCCGTGCCGGCGTCGACGATGTCGGCCGTCTACTACGCGGTGCGCGCGATCTCCGACGCGTCGATCCCGAACAACGGCGGCTGCTTCCGCGCCGTCGACGCCGTCTTGCCGGAAGGCACGATCGTGAACCCGCGCGCGCCGGCGCCGGTGAGCTGCCGGACGGCGACGATCAAGCGCATCGCCGACACGATCCTCGGCGCGCTGGTCGGCGCGCTGCCCGGCAAGATCCCCGCGGCGAACTCCGGCACGCTGCTCGTGATGGCGTTCGGCGGCCGCGATCCCGAGACGGGCCGGCCGTTCGTCGCGAGCGAGCTCGCCGCCGGAGGCATGGGCGCGCGTCCCGACAAGGACGGCATCGACGTGATCGAGACGGACGTGTCCAACTGCATGAACATTCCCGTGGAGTCGGTGGAGATGAACTTTCCGCTCCGCGTTCCACGGGTCCGGCTCTGGAGCGACTCGGGCGGGGCGGGCCGCTTCCGCGGCGGGCTCGGGCTCGAGAAGGTCTTCGAGGCGACGACGACCGACGTGATGGTCTCGCACCGCGGCGAGCGCTTCGCGTCGTCGCCGTGGGGGCTCGCGGGCGGCGCGCCGGGCGCCCGCGCGCACGCGTCCATCGTGCGCGCGGACGGCACGCGCGAGGAGCTTCCGTCGAAGAAGATGGTCGTGCTGCATCCGGGCGACCAGCTCTGGGAGTACATCGCGGGCGGCGCGGGGTACGGCGATCCGCTCGAGCGCGATCCCGCCACGGTCTTCGCCGACGTCCTCGACGGCAAGATCTCGGCGGCGCGCGCGATCACGGAGTACGGCGTGGTGCTCGCGCCGGACGGCAGCGCGGTCGACGAGGTGAAGACGAAGGAGTGCCGCGAGCGCCTGCGCGCCGGGGCGCGGTCGTCCTAGGCCACGCCCGTCGAGAACGGGTCGTCGAGCACGAAGCGCCAGGTGCCGTCGGGCTGGCGCCGCAACACTTCCACCGCTTTCCCCGACACCGCGCGCGGCGTGCCGTCCGCGTTGGTCCCGCGCATCGTCCACTCGCCGTAACACAGCGCGAGGTCGCCGGTCTTGATGATGGCGCGGGCCGCGACGTCCATGCGTGGTCGTGTCGACAGGTACGCGGTGTACGCGTGGCGGATCGCCTCGCGTCCGACGATGGCAGGACCCGAGGATCGTGCGAGCACCGCCTCGGGCTCGTAGAGGTCGACCACCGCCTCGAGGTCGCCCCGGTTGAACGCCTCGCTAAAGATCCGCGTCATGTCTTCGGGAGTCAACGGTCGCATGGTCGCTCTCCTGGGTCGGCCACCATAGTACGATCTGGGCTCCCGATGATGCCGGTGATTACGCTGACCGCGAATCCCGACGCGACGGCCCGCTCGGTGATCGAGCAGGGCTTGAACGGCTACAACGCGCAGCACGTCGCGCGCGACTCGCGCGGGCTCGCCGTGCTCGTCTCCGATCCCGAAACCCAGGACGTGCCCGGCGGGATCCTCGGCCGGACGTCGCTCGGGATCTGCTTCATCGATGCGGTGTTCCTGCCGGAAACGCTGCGGGGCCGCGATCTCGGCCGGCGCATGATGGACGAGGCGGAGGACGAGGCGCGCCGTCGCGGCTGTCGCGCGATCGTGCTCTACACGATCAGCTTCCAGGCGCCCGGCTTCTACGAGAAGCTCGGCTATCGGACGTTCGGGACGATCGACTGCCTGCCGCCAGGCATCACCCGCCACTTCATGGTGAAGGACCTCGACTGACCGGAAGGAGTGGACCATGGGCGCAGGACATTCGCAGGGACCGTCGGTGATCGAGCGGCTCGCGTCGTACGCGTCCGAGGAATCGTTCGCGAAGCTGTCCGAGGCGACCGTGCGCGCCGCCCGCCGCGCGATCCTCGACACGCTCGGCGTGATGCTCGCGGGCACGCGGGAGGACACCGCCGTCCGCGCGCGGACGCTGATCGAGCACCGGACCGGCCACGGCGAGGCGACCGTGGCGGGCACGCCGCTGCGCGCGTCGATGGAGGACGCGGCGCTCGTCAACGGTGTCGCCGCGCACGCGCTCGACTACGACGACGTGCAGGCCTCGCTCTCCGGTCACCCGTCCGTGCCCGTCCTGCCCCCGGCGCTCGCGCTCGCCGAACAGCGCCGCGCGTCGGGCGCGGCGCTGCTGACGGCGTTCGTGGTCGGCGTCGAGATCGAGGCGAAGCTCGGCCGCGCGGTGAACCCGGCGCATTACGAAATCGGCTGGCACGCGACGTCGACGCTCGGAGTCTTCGGTGCCGCGGCCGCCGCCGGGAAGCTCCTGGGTCTGTCGTCGGAGCCCATGACGCGCGCGCTGGCGATCGCCGCGTCGATGTCGAGCGGCATCAAGGCGAACTTCGGCACCGACTGCAAGCCGTGGCACGGCGGGCACGCGGCGCGCTGCGGTCTCGAAGCCGCGCAGCTCGCGGCCGCCGGCTTCACCGGCAATCCCCACGTCCTCGAGCACGGCGACGGCTTCGGCTCGACGCACGGCGCGGGCATGAAGCCGGACTGGGAGCTTGCGGTCGCGGGCCTCGGCGCGCCTCACGAAGTCGAGAGCCCGGGGATCGGCGTGAAGCGCTTCCCCGCGTGCGCGAGCACGCACCAGTCACTCGACGCGGTGCTCGATCTCATCGCGGAGCACCGGATCGCCGCCGCCAACGTCGCCGCCGTCGAATGCGCGGTGACCTACATGGCGCCGCACCAGCTCATCTACGACCGCGCGGAGACCGGCCTGCAAGGCAAGTTCTCGATGCCGTACTGCGTGTCGGTCGCGCTGCTCGACCGGACGGTGGGGCTCGCGCAGTTCGCCGACGAGCGCGTGCGCCGGGCCGACGTGCAGGCGCTGATGCCGAAGGTGCGCATGGTCGTCCATCCCGAGCAGACGACGCGCGAGAGTCTGCCGAACCGGTTCTCCGAGGTCAGGATCACGCTGGCGGACGGCCGCACGCTCGTCCGCCGTGTCGACCAGGCCAAGGGCCAGCCGCGCAACCCGTTGACCGACGCCGAGCTGGACGTGAAGTTCCGCGACGCGGCCGGGCGCGTGCTGCCGGCGGATCGCGTGGAGGCGCTGCTCGGCGCCGCGCGCAAGCTCGAGACCGTGCCGGACGTCGCGGAGGTCGCCCGGCTGCTCGGCGTCTAGACACACTGCCGTGACAACCATGGCGTCGCCGCGGGCGTAGTCTCCCGGAAGGAGGACACCACCATGCAACGGATCTCCGAAGTCGAGCGGCCGGGTCTCGCGGTGCGGGCCTTTTACAAGATCGGCGAGCGCCTGTTCGGCAAGGTGCCGACCACCGAGCGCGTCATCGCGCACCGGGTGCCGCTCATGCTGGGCATCGGCGGCCTGTGGGGCTCGATCGAGTGGTTCGGCACCGTCGAGAGGACGCTGCGCGAGCTCCTCCAGGTGCACGTCGCCGAGCTTCGCGGCAGCGCGTACTGAACGGACGTCCGTCACGCCGTCGGCGTGAAGGCCGGCATCCCCGCCACGAAGCTCGCCGCGCTGGACGCGTTCGAGACCGACCCGCAGTTCTCGGAGCGCGAGCGCGCCGCGCTCGCGTTCGCGACCGCGATCGTCCGCGAGGACCTCGAGGTCGGCGACGCGTGCTGGGCGCGCGTCCGCGAGCACTTCTCCGAGCCCCAGACCGTGGAGCTCGTGTTCTCGATCGGCTTCCAGACCTTCGCCACCCAGCTCGCGAAGGCATTCCAGCTCGCCCCGCAAGGCTTCTCGCAACCGCTGCCGACCGCATGAGCTGGCGCGCGGCGCTCGCCGTCGCGGTGCTCTCGGCCGCGCTGGCGGGCGCCGTCCCCGCGGTGAGCGACGACGATGCGCGTCGCATCGACCGCGGCGAGACCGTCCTCCACCAGCGTCCCGTCGAGGGATTCCCGTGGCCCGAAGTCGTGACCTACCGTCGCAGCACCGCGTCGCCGACCGCCGTCATGGCGGTCTGGGCCGACATCGACGCGCAAGCGTCGTGGGTGCCGGAGCTCGTCGCGAGCCGCGTGGTCGCCCGCGAGACGGCGAATGTCTTTCGCGTGCTCTACGAGTACGAGGTGGCGGGGCCGAACGAGCGGTACACCTCGGTGATCACGATTACGCGCGATGGCGACGGGTGGCACGCCCGGTGGACGCTCGTCACCGCGCGCTACATGCGTCGTCTCGAGGGCGCGCTGCGCGTGCTGCCGCGTGGAGACGGCAGCGTGGTGAGCTTCCGCAGCCTCGTCGATCCGGGGATGCTCGGCGCGACGTTCGGCACGCCCGAATCGGTCGGAAGGAGCCTCGCGGCGACGACGGAGGCCCTGACCGCGCGGGCCGAGCGCCTTGTCACGAGCGAACCGCGTCGTGTCACCGAGCTGGTCGAGCAGCTGAACGGACTCGCCCGCGCCGATCGCTAGCCCCGGCGGCGCGCGGACTCTCTGAGGGAGGGACGTCATGGATATCGCGATCCCGCTATTCGACGGCATCACCGCGCTCGACGCGATCGGCCCCTACGAGGTGCTGTCGCGGCTGCCCGGGGCGCGCGTGCGCTTCGTGGCGACGACGCCGGGTCCCGTGCGCACCGACAACAAGCAGCTCGCGCTCGTCGCCGACGAGCCGCTGTCGGCGGTGCCCCGGCCGGAGATCCTCATGGTGCCCGGCGGCTTCGGTACGCGCAGGCTGATGACACCGAATCCGCTGCTCGACTGGATCCGCACGGCGCACGAGACCACGCAGTGGACGACGTCGGTGTGCACGGGTTCGCTCCTGCTCGGGGCCGCCGGGATCTTGAAAGGCCTCGAAGCGACGACGCACTGGGCGTCGCTCGACACGTTGAGCGAGCTCGGCGCGCGGCCGACGCTTCAGCGCGTGGTCGTGCAGGGGAAGGTCGTCACCGCGGCGGGGGTGTCGAGCGGGATCGACATGGCGCTCACGCTCGCCGCGCGCATCGCCGGCGACGACTTCGCGCAGGCGATCCAGCTCGGCATCGAGTACGACCCGCAACCGCCGTTCAACGCCGGGTCGCCGACGAAGGCGCCGGCGCACGTCGTCGACGGGCTGCGCGCGCGGATGAAGGCGCGGATGGAGAAGGAGCTGACCGGGCGGTAGGCGCGGCGCGGGACATGTACGCGCGCCGGCGGAGGCCGAGCGTCGCGTCGCCACGCCGGACCAGCGCGCTGACTTCGCTGCTCGGCGCGGCGACCGCGTCGATCCCGTCACGCATCGACGCGAGCAGCGCCTCCGCGTGGGGATGGGAGCGTCGCGGACGCGCGCGTGAAGCCGCCGCGCCGCCCGATCGCCACGAACGCCTCGACGTGGTCGAGCTCCACGGCCCTCTCTAGGGCCGGGCGTCCTTCTCGAACGGGTAGAGCGGCCGGCGGCGGCGGCGGTAGTCGAAGAGCGAGAGGTCGGAGCTCGTCACGCCGTCGCCGTCGCACAGCACGATGTGGCGCGCGATCGGCTCGAAGCCCGCGCGGAAGTGCTGGCGTGACTTGATCAGCACGTAGCGCTTGCGGCGAGGGTCGATCCCCGCGTGCGTGAACACCCCGAGGTCGAACGGCTCCGCGCGCCCCTCCGACACCACGATCTGCAGGGCGCCGGTGTCGAGCACCGCGGTGCGGCCCATGCGTACGCGAGTCCCCGTCGCCATCGGCCCCGTCACCACGAACTCGCCGTCGGTGATCCGCGCCACCTTGCCCGTCAGCGTCAGCGGACGGCCCTTCAGGTTGAGCTGCGGCATGTCGATGCGGCCGCCGAGGTCGAGCGTGACGCTCGCGGCGGTCCCCGCGGAGACGATGCGCGCCACGGCGGAGGGATCGCAGATCGGGCCCGCGACCACGTCGTCGAGCCCCTGCGTGATCACCTCGGCGACCACGCGCATCACGTCCTGCGTGCCGCCGGACGCCGTGTTGTCGCCGTGGTCCACCAGCACGATCGGCCCCTCGCCGAGCGTCTTCGCGTGAGCGATCTGCGAGGCGAGCGGCGCGCCCTTGTAGAGGAAGTCGGCCCGCCGCTCCCACGCGAGATCCAGCATGCGGTCGAGCAGCGCCTGCCCCCGGTCCGTGCGTCCGTCGCAGACGACGATGGCGGAGCACGAGAGATGCGGGATGTCCGACTGCGGGAAGCCGCCGAGCACCGAGGCGTTGAGCACGACGCCGCGCGTTTCGGCGTCGATCGCCAGGTCCATGACGTCCTTCATCGGCTGGCGTGACGGCGTGTGCTCGAGCGTGCTCGTGAGCATCGGGCGGATGCCCCACACCATCACGGGCCGGACCTCGCCGTCGAGCGCGCGGGCGAGCGTGCGGCCGGCGCGCTGCGCGGTCTCCGCCATGTCCACGTGTGGATACGTGCGATACCCGGTGACGACGGTCGCGTTGTCGACCATCGCCGCGGTGAGCTGTGTGTGGAAGTCGAGCCCGACGGCGATCGGTAGCCGCGGCGCCACCGCGCGGATCCGTCGCAGCAGCTCGCCCTCGCCGTCGTCCACGTGCTCGGCCACCATCGCGCCGTGCAGGGCGAGGAACGCGGCGTCGCAGCCGCCGCGGATCCCGCCGACGATCGCGTCGCACATGTCTTCGTACGCGCGGCGCTCGACGTAGCCGGACGGGTGCGCGCCGCCCGCGAACGGCACCACGATCTCCGCGCCCACGCGCCGGGCGACGTCGAGGAAGCCGCCGAGCTGCGTGTTGGTGTCCTTGAACTCCGCGATCGCGGCGTCGCCGGCGAGCGGCCGGAACGATTCGAGCGGCGTCGGCACGGGCGAGAACGTGTTGGTCTCGTGCATCATCATCGCGATCACGATCCGGCGCCGCGCCATCATCGCCTCCGCTTGAGCACGACGCGCACGGGCGCGCCCTGAGGGATGGAGAGCTGAGCGACGACGACGTCCTCGTACTCCTTCGGGCGGACGGCCAGCGACGTCACGGGCGCGTACGCCCGCGCCACGGCCAGGCCGGTGCGGTCGGTCATCGTCTCCTCCAGGGCGGAGCCGGTCACGCTGGCGCCGGCGAGCGGCCGCTCCTGCTCGTCCTGCACGCTCACGTGCACGGTGCCGACGACGGACCGGAACCGATCGACGGGAGGCTCGGGCGAAATCGAGCAGCCGGCGAGGGGCAGCGACAGCAGCGTGGCGACGATCGACATCCGCGCGACCGTGAGCATCGGCGCGCTAGACGACGTTCGCGCCACGCAGCGTCTTGATCTCGTCCGCCGAGTAGCCGAGCTCGCCGAGGATCGCGTCGGTGTGCTCGCCGAGCATCGGCGCCCGGTGCCGGAACTGGCCCGGCGTTTCCGAGAGATCGACCGGTGTCGGCGACAGCGGCACCGGCCGCGCGAGGCCCGGATACGTCGTGTCCGCGAGCAGTCCCGCCCGGCGGATGTGCGCATCGTCGAGCGCCTGCTGCGGCGTGTAGAGCGGGCCCGCGGGCACCTTCGCCGCCTCGAGCTCCTTCAGCGCCTGCGCGGTCGTCCGCGCTTGGGTCCACTCGCTCATCCGCTTCGAGATGATCTCGCCGTGGTTGCCGCGCGCCTCGTCGTCCTTGAAGCGCGGATCGCTGAGCCAGTGCTCCTCGCCCATGAGCCCGGCCCAGCGCGCGAACATCGGATTGCCGATCGCGTACACGATGATCCAGCCGTCGCGTGTGCGGAACACGTCGGACGGCGCGGAGGTCTGCCCGCGATTCTCGGTCGGCACGCGATCGGCCTGGATGATCTGCTGCTCGACGAGCGTCGGGTTGTTGTACGCCACGGCCGTGCGGAGCAGCGCGCCCTCGACCTTTTGCCCGCGCCCGGTCTTTTGCCGCGCCATCAGCGCCGCGAGCGTGCCGAACGCCGCGAGCGACGCGGTGCCACAGTCGACCCACGCCACGGCCGCGCGATACGGCTGCTGCAGCGTGCCCGTGAGGTAGGCGGAGCCGCACATCAGCTGACCGATGCCGTCGAAGCCGTGCTTGTGGCTCCAGGGACCGCCGGCGCCGAACGCCGTGACGGTCGTCAGGATGATGTCGGGCTTCACGCGCCGCAGGCTCTCGAGGTCGAGCGCGAGCGCGCGCAGCACCTCGGGCGGCAGGTTGGCGACGACGACGTCGGCCGTGGCCACGAGCTTCTTCACGATCTCGCGGCCGGCGGGCGACGACGGATCGAGCGTCATCGCGCGCTTGTTGCGATTCATCACCAGGAACATCGCGCCGACGCCGTCGTCGCCGACGGGCGCGACCCAGCGATCCTCTCCGCCCCCGATGCGCTCGATGCGGATGACGTCCGCGCCGAGATCGGCGAGCAGCGCCGCGCAGTACGGCCCCGCGATGTAACGGCCGAAGTCCAGGACCCGGATGCCGTCGAGTACGTTCGTCATGGCGCGCAGTATAGCCGCTGGCGTGGGCCTTGCACCGCTGCTCCCGCGATGGAGAACGCTCGTCCGACCGCCAGAGCCCCGCTGCGCGAGCGGTTCCGGCGGTTCGCCCACGCGACGGCGGACCGCGTCGGCGAGCCCTGGGCCTTCTTCCTCGCGGTGCTGATGGTGGTGTCGGTCTTCCTCATCCAGAACACGCAGAACCGCGACGCGAAGGCGCTCCACCTCAAGCTGGACGAGCTGATCCGTGCCCTCGAAGGCGCGCGCAACAAGCTCGTGGCGCTCGAAGAGATGACCGACGACGAGCTCGCCGAGCTGCAGGAACAGTTCAAGCGTCTGCACGAGCGCCACCCCGGCGAGTCGCAGGGGTCGCGCGCGGCCTGAGGCCGTGCCGCCGAGCTCCGCGGCCCCGTTGACCGCCGAAAGGCGGCGGCGTAGCCTCCCAGCACCAGCGGCAAGGAGGTCGGCATGAGCGCGACCAAGAGCTTTCCGATCTTCGATTGCGACAGCCACATCGTCGAGCCTCCCGAGATCTGGGACCGGTACGTCCCGGCGAATGTCCGCACATGGGTGAAGACGCAGTTCCACTTCACCACCGACACGGAGACGCTGCTCATCAACGGCCGCGCGGTGCCCGCGTCGCGCGAGCGCGCGAACGCGGCGGAGGTCGGCTGGCCGCGGTGGGACAAGAAGGAAGTCGGCCGCCTGACGCCGGGCACCGAGGAGTGGCAGCGGAAGTTCGGACGGCTCAAGGGCTGCCGCGATCCGCACGCGCGGCTGCGCGACATGGACGCGCTCGGCACCGACCAGGTGATGCTGTTCCCCTCGTGGTTCGTGCGGCTGGCGCTCGTGCGCGACGTGCAGGCGGCCACGATCCTCGCGCGCGCCTACAACGACTGGGTCGACGACTACGCGTCCGTCGATCGCCGCCGGCTCTTCCCGTGCGCCGTGCTGCCGATCCAGACCGTGGAAGGCTCGATCGAGGAGCTGCGTCGCGTGGCGAAGCAGGGCTTCAAGGCCGCCGCGGTGCGGCCGTGCTTCTGGAACGGCCGGTATCCGACGCTGCCCGAGTTCGACCCGCTGTGGCGCGAGTTCGAGGCCCTCGGCGTGGTCCTCGCGATGCACACGTTCCCGTCGCGCGAGGCGCTGACGCAGGAGTGGGCACAGCGGATCGCGCAGACGCGGGGCAGCGGCAACGGCCTGCTCTTCACCGACGAGTCGGTCGTCTACTCGCCCGGCCAGTTCATCAGCAACATCGTGTTCAGCATGGAGCCCACGGTCGACGCGAGCGAGTCGCTCGGCTTCATCATGGAAGCGATGACGTGGCTCACGACGGTCCTGATGACGGGGTGGCTCGAGAAGTTCCCGCGCCTGAAGTGCGCGGTGCTGGAGTCGAACGCGACGTGGCTGCCGCTCGTGCTCGCGCGCAGCCGCAACTTCCTCGACCTCTACGCGTTCCAGCGGACGCCCGAGCTGAAGATCGGCGACCCGTACGAGATCTTCTATCGCCGCTGCGCGATCGCGTTCGAGGGCGACGAGGAGACGCTGTACCGGCTGTGGGACATGTACGAGGACGTCGCGATCTGGTCCTCCGACTATCCGCACCACGACGCCGAGGACGCGTGGGAAGCGCTCGAGCTCATGGCGAAGCACCACGTGCCCGAGACCGTGCAGAAGAAGCTGCTCGGCGAGAACGCGCGCCGGCTCTACGGCATCGACCCGGTCTTCGTCGTGAAGGAGCGGATCGCGGAGCACCGGCCCGAGATCCTCGCGTGGTGATACGGTAGGGCCATGGCCGATCCGATCACCGTCAGCGTCCTGACCCATCGCTTCGAGGCCATCGTGCAGGAGATGGGCGAGGCGATGCTGCGCACCGCCTACTCGCAGATCCTCAACTCGAGCCGCGACTTCTCCACGGCGATCTGTGACAACGAGGCGCGTCTCGTGGCGCAGGCCGATCACGTGCCGATCCACGTCGGCGCGATCCCGTGGGCGGTGGCGTCGGTGCGGAATGCGTTCGAGGGCCAGGTGCGTCCCGGCGACGTGTACCTGCTCAACGACCCGTACCACGGCAACAACCACCTGCCGGACCTGACGGCATTCGTCCCGGTGTTCGTCGAGGGCGCGGTCGCGTTCTGGTCGATCAACCGCGCGCACCAGAGCGACATCGGCGGCGCGACGCACGGCGCCTACAACCCCGGCGCGTTCGAAATCTGGCAGGAGGGTCTCCGCATCACGCCGCTCAAGCTCTACGACGCCGGCGTCGTGCGCGAGGACGTCCTGCAGATGATCGTCACCAACGTGCGCCACCCGCACGACTTCCTCGGCGACCTGCGCGCGATGATCGGCTCCGCGCGCCTCGGCGAGCGGCGGCTGCTGGCGCTCGTGGAGGAGTACGGCGCCAAGACCGTCACCGAGGCCGTCGACGAGATCCTCGACGGCGCCGAACGGCAGGCGCGCGCGTGTGTCGCCACGTGGAAGGACGGCGTCTATCGCGGCGAGAGCGTGCTCGACGACGACGGGCACGGCGCCACCGACATCGCGATCCGGGCGATCGTGACCAAGAAGGGCGACGGCCTGATCGTCGATCTCCGCGAGTCCGATCCGCAGGTGAAGGGCTTCGTCAACTCGTCGTTTCCCAACACGATGTCGTCGGTGCACATGGCGCTGGCGTACCTCATCGACCCGCGCACGCCCAAGAACTCCGGGTCGTTCCGCGTGGTGAAGGTGCTGACGACGCCCGGCACGATCGTGCATCCGCACCCGCCCGCGCCCGTCACGCTGTCGACCAACCACTGCGCGCAGGAAATCATGGAGGCGATGGTGAAGGCGCTCGCGCCCGCGTGCCCGACCCGCGCGATCGCGGGCTGGGGCCGGCGCTTCCGCATCGCGATCAAGGGCGTCAACCCGCGCACGAAGCGGCCGTTCATCTGGCACATGTTCCACGCGCGTCCGGGCGGCGGCGCCACGGCGGTGGGCGACGGCTGGGAAACGGCGGGTGAGGGGCAGGCCGCCGGCGGGATCAAGTTCGGGAGCGTGGAAGTGGCCGAGGCGCGCTTCCCGCTGACGTTCGAGCACCACGAGTTCCGCGCCGACTCCGCCGGCGACGGCCGGCATCGCGGCGGTGTGGGTGCGAACCTCCGCCTGCGCGTCGACATCGACGCGCCGGCCGTCGCGAACACGGCCGGTGACGGCGTCCGCCACACGCCCTACGGCCTGCTCGGCGGCAAGGACGCGCTCCCGCATCGCTATCGGCTGCTCTCGAAGGGCCGGCCGCCGCGCGTGCTGAAGACGAAGGAGGTCGGCATTCCGGTCCGCCCGGGCGACGTCTTCTTCGTCGAGTCGTCGGGCGGGGGCGGCTACGGCCCGCCGTCGAAGCGGTCGCGGGAAGCGCGCGCCTCGGACGCGGCCAACGGCTTCGTCTCGGCCCGCCGCCGCCGTCGCTGACCCGCTGTCGATTTCACGCTCGCCCGTTCGTCTGTAGGTCAGGAGGCCCCATGAAATTTTGTTGATCTACGGCAGCGAGGCTGCGATGGCGAATCGACGGCCCGAGGACATGATGGCGACGGTGAAGGAGTACGTCGCCGTCGCCGA
>VGLJ01000026.1 GCA_016866775.1 Candidatus Rokuibacteriota bacterium
CGCGGCGCCGGCGTTCACGAGCGCCGCCACGCCGACCGCCCCGGCGCCGCGTGAGGCGGCGAGCGCGCGTGTCCCGTTGCTCGTCGTGAGGACGATGGTGCGCGCACGGACCCGCTCCGGCGTGAACTCCAGCGGCGAGTTGCCGCAATCGAAGCCCTCGGGAGGATCGCCGTGGCGCTCTCCGGCGAGGAGCGTTGCGGGACCGAGCGCGCGCTTGCGCGCCCGCGCGTCCTCCACGCTCGCCACGGGCACCACGCACGCCGCACCGTTCCCGAGCGCGGTGACGATCGTCGTGGAGGCGCGGAGGACGTCGATGACGAGCGCGGTGGCGCCGGCGACCCGCTCCGGCACGACACGGTCGGCCGTCTGGACGACGTCGATCTTCACGAGTCGAGATGGGGGGCCGCCTCGAGCGGCCCCCCAAGCCCCCCGACGCTCCGGGCCGGGAGTGAATCCCGGCCCTCCGCGAGTGCCGTCGCACTCACCTCGATTCGCGGAGCGCCCGGATTTTCAGGCGGAGGGCGTTGAGGCGGATGAAGCCCTCGGCGTCACGCTGCTGGTAGACGCTGTCGGCCTCGAACGTGGCGAAGTCCTGGCGATAGAGTGACCGGGCCGACTTGCGGCCCGCCACCGTGATGTTGCCCTTGTAGAGCCGGAGCCGGACGGTGCCGGTCACGTCGCGCTGGCACTCGTCCATCAAGGTCTGCAGCACCACGCGCTCCGGCGCGAACCAGAACCCGTAATAGACCATCTCCGCGTAGCGGCTCACCAGGGAGTCGCGGAGGTGGAGCACTTCGCGGTCGAGCGTGATCGACTCCAGCGCGCGGTGCGCGACGTGGAGGATCGTGCCGCCCGGCGTCTCGTACACGCCGCGCGACTTCATCCCCACGAACCGGTTCTCGACGAGGTCCACGCGCCCGACGCCGTGCTCGCCGCCGAGCCGGTTCAGGTGAGTCAGCAGCGCGACGGGCTCGAGCTTGCGGCCGTCGACGGCCACCGGGTTGCCGGCCTCGAAGTCGATCTCGACCTGGATCGGGATGTCCGGGGCGGCCTCCGGCGACTGCGTGAGCAGGAACATCTTGTCCGGCGGCTCCGACCACGGGTCTTCGAGGATCCCGCCCTCGTAGGAGATGTGGAAGAGGTTCCGGTCGGTGCTGTACGGACGCTCGGTCGTCACCGGCACCGGGATGTCGTGGCGCCGCGCGAACTCGACGAGGGCCGTGCGTGAGTTCAGGTCCCACTCGCGCCACGGCGCGATCACGCGCAGCTGCGGCGCGAGCGCCGCGTACGTCAGCTCGAAGCGGACCTGGTCGTTCCCCTTCCCGGTCGCGCCGTGCGCGACCGCGTCCGCGTGCTCCTTCGCGGCCACCTCGACCTGCGCCTTCGCGATGAGCGGGCGCGCGATCGACGTGCCGAGCAGGTAGGTGCCTTCGTAGACCGCGTTGGCGCGGAGCATCGGATAGAGGAAGTCGTGCACGAAGGTCTCGCGGAGGTCGACGATGTGCACGCCGCTCGCGCCGGTGCGCAGGGCCTTGTCGCGGATCGGGATGAGCTCCTCGCCCTGCCCGACGTCCGCGCAGAACGCGACGACGTCACAGCGGTACCGCTCGATGAGCCAGCGGAGGATGACGGACGTGTCGAGCCCGCCGGAATACGCGAGCACGACCTTCTTCGGATCGCTCACGAAAGTCCCTCCGTCAGCGCGGCGATGATCGCCTTCTGCGCGTGCAGCCGGTTCTCCGCCTGGTCGAGCGCCACCGACCGTGGCCCGTCGAGCACGTCGTCCGTGATCTCCTCGCCGCGGTGGGCGGGCAGGCAGTGCATGACGAGCGCCGACGACTTGGCGAAGTTGAGCAGCGGGCCGTTGACCTGGTACCGCGCGAACGCCTCCTGGCGCGTCGCCTTTTCGGCCTCCTGGCCCATGCTCGTCCAGACGTCCGTGTAGACGACGTCGGCGCCGCGCACCGCGTCGTCGGGCTCGGTCGTGAGGGTGACCGAGCCGCCCCTCGCGCGCGCCGCGGCCATGACGGCCGGATCCGGCTCGTAGCCCGGCGGGCACGCCACGCGCAGGTCCGCACCGAGCGCGGCGCCGAGCAGCACGATCGAGTGACAGACGTTGTTGCCGTCCCCGACCCACGCGATCCGGACCTTCGCGAAATCGACGCCGCGCTCCCACAGCGTGAAGTAGTCGGCCACCGCCTGGCACGGGTGCTCGAAGTCCGAGAGCATGTTGATGACGGGCACCGTGGCGTTGGTCGCGAGCGCGTCGATCGTGGCGTGCGAGAACACGCGCGCGCAGATGCCGTCGACCCAGCGCGAGAGATTGCGCGCGACGTCCGGCACCGATTCGCGCGTGCCCAGGCCGATCTCCTGGCCGGCGAGGTACACGGCGCGTCCGCCGAGCTGGTTGACCCCGACTTCGAAGGTCACGCGCGTGCGCAGCGACGGCTTCTCGAAGATCAGCGCGAAGGTGCGGCCGGTGAGCGGCGTCGGCCGCCGCCCGGACTTCCAGCCGTTCTTCAGATCCGCCGCGAGGCTGAAGAGGCTGAGCGCGGCGTCGCGCGAGAGCTCGCCCGCCGAGAGGAAGTGCTTCATGGCGGCAGGACGCGGTCGATGATCTCGAGCGCGCGGTCGCACTCGGCCTCGCCCACGACGAGCGGCGGTGTGAGCCGCAGCACCTTCTCGCCCGCGCTCAGCACCAGCAGGCCCGCCTCGCGGCAGGCGTCGACCAGCGGCGAGACGGCCTGTGTCAGCTCCACGCCGATCAGGAGGCCGCGGCCGCGCACGTCCCGCACGGCCGGATGCCGGCGGCCGACGTCGCGCAGCCCGTCCATCAGGTGCCGGCCCATCCGCGCCGCGCGATCGGGAATCTTCTCCTCGAGCACCGCGGTGAGCGTCGCGAGGGCCACCGACGTGACGAACGGCGTCCCGCCGAACGTCGAGCCGTGCGTCCCGGCCGTCAGCACGGAAGCGATCTCGTTGCGCGCGAGCATCGCGCCGATCGGCACGCCGTTCGCGAGCGCCTTGGCGAGCGTCATGATGTCGGGTGCGATCCCCGTGTGCTCGTAGGCCCAGAGCCGGCCCGTCCGGCCGACGCCGGTCTGCACCTCGTCCAGGATCAGCAGCGCGCCCGTCGCGTCGCAGAGCGTGCGGAGCCCCGGCAGATAGCCGTCGTCCGGGATGTTCACGCCGCCCTCGCCCTGGATGCACTCGACGAGGATCGCGGCCGTGCGCCCGTCGACCGCGCGCTCCATCGCCTTCAGGTCGTTGTACGGGACGTGCTTGAAGCCCGGCACCAGCGGCTCGAAGCCGTGCTGGTACTTCTCCTGCCCGGTCGCCGTCAGCGCGGCGAGCGTGCGCCCGTGGAACGAGTCGCGCGTGGCGACGATCTCGTACCGGTCGTCGGACCAGCGCGTCTTGGCGTACTTGCGGGCGAGCTTGATCGCCGCCTCGTTGGCCTCGGCGCCGGAGTTGCCGAAGAACACGCGCTCGGCGAACGAGTGCTCGCACAGGAGCTTCGCGAGGTGAATCTGCGGGGCGGAGTGGTAGAGGTTCGAGACGTGCAGCAGCGTCGCCGCCGCCTCCTGGATGGCGCCGGTCACGCGCGGGTGGCAGTGACCGAGCGACGTGACCGCGATCCCCGCCCCGAAGTCAAGGTACTCGCGCCCGTCGGAGTCCCACACGCGGACGCCGTCGCCGCGCACGAGGCAGATCGGCGCGCGGGCGCCGTAGTTCGGCGTGTGATAGGTCGCGGACCATTCGAGGAGTGTCTTGGTGTCCATCACAGAACGATCTCCGTGCCGATGCCCTCGCGGGTGAACAGCTCGAGCAGGATCGCATGCGGGATCCGGCCGTCGATGATGTGCGCCTTCGCGGTCCCGCCCTTCAACGCGCGCAGCGCCGACTCGACCTTCGGCAGCATCCCGCCGTCGATGACGCCCGCGCCCATCAGCCGCTCCGCGTCGGCGCGCGACAGCGTGCTGAGGAAGCGCTTCGCGTCGTCGAGGATCCCCTGCACGTCGGTGAGGTGGATCAGCTTCTCGGCGCCGAGCGCCGCGGCCACCTCGCCGGCGACGATGTCGGCGTTGATGTTGTAGGTCTCGCCCTCGCGGCCGACACCGACCGGCGCGATGACCGGCACGAAGCCGTGCTCCTCGAGCAGGCGGATCGGCTCGGGGTTGACCGCGTCGACCTCGCCCACGAGCCCGATGTCGACCTCCGTCCCATCGGGCATGCGGTGCAGGCGCCGGTGCGCGCGGATCAGGTCCGCGTCCTTGCCGCTGAGCCCCACCGCGCGGCCGCCGTGATGGTTGATGAGGCCGACGATCTCCTTGTTGATCTTGCCGACCAGCACCATCTCGACGATCTCGACGGTCTCCTCGTCGGTCACGCGCATGCCGCCGACGAACTTCGGCTCCTTGCCGAGCTTCTTCATCAGCGCGCCGATCTGCGGCCCGCCGCCGTGGACGATCACGGGATTGATGCCGACGAACTTCAGCAGGATGACGTCGAGCGCGAACGGCTCCTTGAGGTCCACGCGCTCCATCGCGGCGCCGCCGTACTTGATGACGACGGTCTTGCCCCGGAACTCCCGGATGTACGGGAGCGCCTCCAGCAGGACTTCCGCGCGCTTCACCGCGTCGTTCATATCCTTCAAAGGATGTACCGCGAGACGTCCTGGTCGCGGACGATGTCGCGCAGGCGGTCGTGGACGTACGTCGCGTCGATCACGATCTGCTTGCCGGGCAGATCGGGCGCGTCGAACGAGATCTGCTCCAAGAGCTTCTCCATGATCGTGTAGAGCCGCCGGGCGCCGATGTTCTCGGTGCCTTCGTTCACCCGGACCGCGAGCTCCGCCACCGTCTCGACCGCGTCGTCCGTGAAGCTCACGGAGACCCCCTCGGTGCCCAGCAGCTCGACGTACTGGCGGATGAGCGCGTTCCGGGGCTCGGTCAGAATGCGGACGAAGTCCGCGCGCGTCAAGGGGTCCAGCTCCACGCGGATCGGGAACCGGCCCTGGAGCTCCGGGATGAGGTCGGACGGCTTCGCGACGTGGAACGCGCCGGCGGCGATGAAGAGCACGTGGTCGGTGCGCACGACGCCGTACTTCGTCGTCACCGACGAGCCCTCGACGATCGGCAGGAGGTCGCGCTGGACGCCCTGGCGGGACACGTCCGGGCCGTGGCCACCCTCGCGCCCGGCGATCTTGTCGAGCTCGTCGAGGAAGACGATGCCCGACTCCTCGACCCGGCGCACGGCCTGCCCGACGACCTCCTCCATGTCCACGAGCTTCTGCGCCTCCTCCTGAACGAGCAGGCGCCGCGCTTCGCCGATGCGCACGCGCCGGCGCTTCGTGCGCGACGGCATGAGGTTCGAGAGCATCTCCTTCAGGTCGATGCCCATCTGCTCCATGCCCTGGCCCGAGAGGATCTCGACCATCGGCACGTTCTGCTGCTGGGTCTCGAGCTCCACCATGCGGTCGTCGAGACGGCCGTCGCGCAGCTGCGCGCGCAGCTTCTCCCGCGTGGCGTCGCGCGAGGCGTCGGGCCCGATCTCCTCGAGCGAGCCGCTCGAGTAGGGCTCCGCGCGGCGCGGCAGCAGCAGGTCGAGGACGCGGTCCTCGGCCATCTGCTCGGCGCGCTCCTTGACGCTCGCCATGACCTCGCCCTTCACCATCGTCACCGAGAGCTCGGTGAGATCGCGGATCATCGACTCGACGTCGCGGCCGACGTAGCCCACCTCGGTGTACTTGGACGCCTCGACCTTGATGAACGGCGCCTGCGCGAGCTTGGCGAGCCGGCGCGCGACCTCGGTCTTCCCGACGCCGGTGGGGCCGATCATGATGATGTTCTTCGGCGCCACCTCGTCCCGCAGCTCGGCCGAGAGCCGCTGGCGGCGCCAGCGGTTGCGGAGCGCGATCGCGACCGCGCGCTTCGCGCGGTCCTGGCCGACGATGTAGCGATCGAGCTCGGCGACGATCTGGGCGGGCGTGAGCACTACAGGGTCTCGACCGTGACGTGGTCGTTCGTGTAGACGCAGATGCCGGCGGCGACGCGCATCGCCTCGGTCACGATCGCCTTCGCATCCAGGTCGGAGTGCCCGACGAGCGCCCGCGCGGCCGCCAGCGCGAAGGGACCGCCGGAGCCGATGCCGATGAGCCCATCGTCGGGCTCGATCACGTCACCGGTGCCGGAGACGATGAACGAGCGCTCGCGATCCGCGACGGCCAGCAGCGCCTCGAGGCGCCGCAGCACGCGGTCGCTTCGCCACTCCTTGGCGAGCTCGACGGCGGCGCGGCTCAGGTTGCCGCGGTACTCCTCGAGCTTGCCGGCGAACCGTTCGTTGAGCGTGAACGCGTCGGCCGCCGTGCCCGCGAAGCCCGACAGGACGCGGTCGTGATAGAGCTTCTGCACCTTCCGCGCGTTCGCCTTGACGATCGTCTGGCCGATCGAGACTTGCCCGTCGGCCGCGATGGCCACCTGCCCGCGATGGCGCACGCACACGACGGTCGTCGCGCGAACCGCGCCGCTCACGACGTGGCGCCCTTCACCGTCCGCGCGCGCGGGTGCGCGGCGTCGTACACGCGCAGCAGATGGGCCGCGCCGACGTGCGTGTAGCGTTGCGTGGTCGACAACCGGCTGTGGCCGAGGAACTCCTGCACGGAGCGAAGGTCGGCGCCGCCGGTCAGCAGGTGCGTGGCGAAGCTGTGGCGCAGCGTGTGGGGACCGATCGCGCGCGTGATGCCGGCGGCGCGCGCCGCGCGGCGGACCACGCCGTACACCTCGCGCGGCCCGAGGCGCCCGCCGCGTCGCGCGACGAAGAGCGGGCCGTCCACATCGCCGCGCTCCTTCCACCAGGCGGCCAGCGCGCGCGCCGCCTTGTCGCCGAACGGGACCTCCCGGACCTTCCGCCCTTTCCCGAGCACGCGCACGGTCTTCGCGCCGTCGTCGACGTGCTCGAGATCGAGGCCGCACAGCTCGGAGACGCGGAGCCCGCTCGCATACAGGAGCTCGAGCATCGCGCGATCCCGGATCGACGTCGCCTCGACCAGGGCGCCGGCCTCGTCGGGATCGAGGAACGCCGCCTGCTTCCTCGGCAGGCGCGGGCCGCGCACCTCGCGCGCGGGATTGCGCTCGAGCACGCCGCGGCGCACGAGGAACTTGAGCCAGCTCCGCACGGCGGCGAGCTTGCGCTGGATCGACGCGGGATCGAGACCGCGCGCGTGGAGCGAGACGAGAAACGCACGGATGTGCCGGGCCGTGAGCTCGCGGGGCGTCAGATGCTCGGCGGCGAGGAACGCCTCGAACTGACGAAGGTCGTTCCCGTAGCTCTTGAGGGTGTGCGGCGACGCGTCCTTCTCCGCCGTCAGGTAGCGCAGGAACGCTGCCGGCGTGTCCGTCATGCGACGGTGGTCTCGACCTCCTGCCGGAAGCCGCACCCTTCGCGGACGCACGTGCGCACCGGCCGGCCGCCGCGCGCGATCCGCTCGGTCAGGAACGGGGCCTGGCAACGCGGGCACGGCTCGGCCACCGGCCGCTGCCACACGACGAACTTGCAGTCGGGATACGCGGAGCAGCCGTAGAACGTGCGGCCGCGCTTGCTGCGCCGCTCGACGAGCTGGCCCGAGCACCCCGGCTCCGGGCACGCGATGCCGAGCGTCACCGGCTTCGTCGTCTTGCACTCCGGATACCCCGAGCACGCGAGGAACTTGCCGAAGCGGCCGTGCTTGATGACCATCGGCTTGGCGCACGTCGGGCAGGTCTCGTTCGCGGGCTCGTCGGCGACGCGCTGGTCCTTGCCGAGGTCGCGCGTGTACTTGCAGTCGGGATAGGCCGAGCACGCGAGGAACTTGCCGAAGCGGCCGCGGCGCTCGAGCAGCGCCTCGCCGCACTCCGGGCACGCCTCGCCGGTCTCCGCGCCCGCCTTCTGGTTCACCATCTCCTTCTGCGCCTTCTTCAGATCCTTCTCGAAGGGGGCGTAGAAGTCGCGGACGGCCTTCACCCAGTCGAGGTCGCCCTCCTCGACCTTGTCGAGCTCGTCCTCCATCAGCGCCGTGAACTCGACGTTCATGATGTCCTGGAAGAACGGCATCAGGAGGTCGGTGACCTCGGTGCCGAGCTCCGTCGGGAACAGCGTGCGGCGCTCGCGGCGCACGTAGCCGCGGTCGTGGATGATCGTGCCGAGGATCGACGCGTAGGTGGACGGCCGGCCGATCCCCAGCTCCTCCAGCGCCTTGACCAGCGACGCCTCCGTGAAGCGCGGCGGCGGCTGGGTGAAGTGCTGCTTCGGCTCGAGGCCGAGCAGGCGCAGCGTCTCGCCTTCCTCGATGGCCGGCATCGCGCGCTCGGCCTCGTCGTCGGCCGCGGCCGGATCGTCCTCGAGCGACTCGACGTACACCGCGGTGAAGCCCTTGAACTTCATCGTCTGGCCCTGCGCGCGGAACACGCAGCGGCCGGCGTCGATGTCGGCGGTCAGCGTGTCGTAGACGGCGGGCTGCATCTGGCTCGCGACGAAGCGCTCCCAGATCAGGCGATAGAGCGCGAGCTGATCCTTCGTGAGGAAGCGCGCCACGCTGCGCGGATCGCGCGCGACGTCCGACGGGCGGATCGCCTCGTGCGCTTCCTCGGCGCGGCCCCGCGACTTGTAGACCGGCGCCGACGGCGGCAGGTAGTCCGCGCCGAACTTCCGCGTGACGAGCTCGCGCGTGGCCTCCTGCGCGTCGCGCGCCACCTGCACCGAGTCGGTCCGCATGTACGTGATCAGGCCGACCGCGCCCTCGTCGCCGAGCTCGATGCCCTCGTAGAGCTGCTGCGCGACCGTCATCGTCTTGCGCGCCCAGAACCCGAGCTTGCGCCCGGCTTCCTGCTGCAGCGTGGACGTGATGAACGGCGGCGCCGGGTTGCGGCGGCGCTCGCCCTTCGTCACGCTCCGCACGATCCACCGCGCGCTGTCCAGGCCCTCCATCGCCGCGCGCGTGGCCGCCTCGTCCGGCAGCGTCGCGGCGCGGCCGTCGCGCGGGACCTCGACGCGCTCGCCGTCGATCTCGCGCAGCGTCGCGGTGAACTCCGGCGGCAGCTTCGCGGCGAGCTTCGCGTGGAGCGACCAGTACTCCTGCGGGACGAAGGCGGTGATCTCGCGCTCACGGTCCACGATCAGCCGCACGGCCACCGACTGCACGCGGCCGGCGGAGAGCCCGCGCTGCACCTTGTCCCACAAGAGCGGCGAGAGGCTGTAGCCGACGAGACGGTCGAGGATGCGGCGCGCCTGCTGCGCGTCGACCTTCTTCAGGTCGATCTTGCCCGGCCGGTCGAACGCCGCCTTCACGGCGCGCTCGGTGATCTCGTTGAACGTGATGCGGTAGATCTTCTTCTTGTCGACCGGCAGCTCTTGCGCGAGGTGCCAGCCGATCGCTTCGCCCTCGCGGTCCGGGTCGGTCGCGACGTAGAGCGCGTCCGCGCTCGCAGCGGCCTTCTTCAGCTCGTCGAGGATCTTCTTCTTCGCCGGCGTGACGACGTACTTCGGCTTGAAGTTCTTCTTGGGGTCGACGCCGAGCTGCGACTTGGGCAAGTCGCGCACGTGCCCCATCGACGCCTTCACGGTGTACTTGCCGTCCAGGTACTTCTGGATCGTCTTCACTTTGGTGGGCGACTCGACGACCACGAGCCCCCGGGTTGCCTTCGCCACCTAGACTCTCCTCGAGCGGGCGTCCACCGCCACCCAGCGCTGGCCTTCGAGCCGCCGCGCGTACCCGGCGAGCTCGAGTGAGACCAGCATGGCGCTCACACGCGCGGGCGTGAGGCCGCACCGCGCGATCACGTGTTCGATGTGTTGCGCGTCGTCGACGGCCAGCGCGCGCAGCACGGCGGCCTCGTCGGAGGCGGGCGCCGCGACGTCGGTCGTGACGGTCGAGATCGCCGCGGCGTCACGCACGGCGTCGCGCCACGGCGATGGTAGTTCCTGCACGATGTCGCTCCACGATCGCACTAGTGTAGCACCGTCGCGCAGCAGCCCATGCGGGCCGCGCGCCGTCTCCGACGTGATCCGGCCTGGAACGGCGAACACTTCGCGGCCGAAATCGGCCGCCGCGCCGGCGGTGATCAACGCTCCGCTGCGCTCCGCCGCCTCGACGACCACCACCCCGAGTGCCAGACCCGCGATCGTTCGGTTGCGCACGGGAAAGTTCCACGGCTGCGCGACGGTGCCCGGGAAAAATTGCGACACGAGCGCGCCGCTCACCTCGATCTCCGCCGCCAGCGCCTCGTTCTCCGGGGGATAGCAGCGGTCGATTCCGTGACCGAGCACGGCGATCGTGCGCCCGCCGGCCGCGAGCGCGCCGCGATGCGCGGCCGTGTCGATGCCGCGCGCGAGCCCGCTCACGATCGTCACGCCGCGCGCGGCGAGATCGGCGGCGAGCGACTCCGCCACGCTCACGCCGTACGGTGTCGCTCGTCGCGCGCCGACGATCGCGATGGCGAGCGCGTCGTCCGCGCGCAGCGATCCGCGCGCGTAGAGTGTCGGCGGCACCGGCGTCGTGCCCAGCAACGCTGGATAACCGGGGTCGTTCGGTCGGAGCACCGTCCAATTCACACGCAGGACCTCGGATTCACACGCAGGACCTCGGCGGGGGTTCGGGGGATGAGCCTCTCACACCCCCGATTACAAATGATGCCGGGAGCGGCTGAAAAGACTCCGAACGGATACAGTGCGCGGTTACTTGCGGAGCAGCGTCCGGGCGCGGTCGGCGGCGTCCGAGCCCGGATACTCGCGCAGCACGTGCTGCCACGCCGCGCCCGCTGCCGGCCGCTCGCGCAGCGCCGCGTACGCCTGGCCGATCTTGAGCCACGCGTCGGCGGCGGCGGTCGGGTCGGGCGCCGCGTCCACGGCCTTGCGGTATTCGAGCAGCGCCTGCCGGTAGTCGCGCTGCTTGAAGTACGCCTCGCCGATCCAGAGCTGCGCGCGCGCGACGAGCGGGTGCGTCGGATACCGGCCGATGAAGTCGGTCAGCTCGAGCACGGCCTGGCCGTGCTCGCCGGAGCGAAACGTCTTCAGCGCCGCGGCGAACGCGCGCTCCGCCGTCACGGACGACTCCGCGGGAGGCGGCGGCGCGGGCTCCGGCGCCGCCGCGGCGGGTGGCACGGGCGCGCCTTTTGGAAGCGTCTCGACCACACCGATGAGCTCGCGCAGCGAGGCCTCGGTCGCCGCGACGCGATTGCCGAGCGCGGCGACGCGGTCGAGCGTGTCGCGCAGACGCGCTTCGGTGTCCCGCAGCCGGCCGCTGAGCATCCAGAGCTCGATCACCGTGGGCCCGATGTCCGCCGCCGTGCTGTCGTGCTGACGCCGCAGGCCGCCGACGTCCTTCGCGACCTGCTCGACCCGCGCCGCGACGGCGCGCACGCTGCCCCGCGTCGCACACGCGGGAGCGAGCATCGCGACGGTCAGAAGGATCAGCAGCGGGCCGCACTCTCGCATTCTGTGGCCTCGACTTCTCTCAGACATCTTGAACCGCAAGCCCCCGAAAAACAATCACTTCGACCTCGTCTCCCGCGGCAACCGTCGTGTCGCCCTGCACCACGGCGAGGCCGTCCGCCCTCACCATAGAAGTAAGGATCGCGGAGCCCTGGTCACCGGTGAGGCGCGCGCCCCACCCTCCCCCACCGGCCACTCGGTCGAGCGTCACGCGGAGATAGCCGCGACGGAAGCCTGGATTCGGGATCGGCGCGAGCGCGCGGGCGCGCAGGCGCACGCGATGGATGGCGCCGAACCCGGACAGCCGGCGCAGCGCGGGGCGCACGAACAGCTCGAACGTGACCATCGCGGAGACCGGGTTGCCCGGCAGGCCGAAGACCGCGTGGCCTGCCAGCGACCCGAAGGTGATCGGCTTGCCCGGCCGCATCGACACCTGCCAGAGATGCAGCTCGGCGCCGGCGCGCCGCAGCGCCGTCTTCACGAGGTCGAGATCGCCCACCGAGACGCCCGCGGACGAGAGCAAAACGTCGGCGCCCCCGCCCCAGCGCAGCCGCTCGGCGATGGAGTCGAGGTGATCGCCGGCGATGCCGAGGTTGATCGGCTCGGCGCCCGCTTCCAGCACCTGCGCGAAGAGCGAGTAGCTGTTGGTGTTCGGAATCTGCCCCGGCCCCGGCTCACGCCCGAGCTCGGCCAGCTCGTTGCCGGTCGAGAGGATCGCGACGCGCGGGCGGCGATGCACGCGCACCTGCGCGTGGCCGAGCGTGGCCAGCAGCCCGATCTCCGCCGGCCCGAGCGCGGCGCCGGGCGTGAGGACCGTCTCGCCCACGCGGAGATCCTCGCCGCGCGGCCGGACGTACGCGCCGACGCTCACGGACGCGTTCAGCGTGACGTGGCCGTCGACCGCGTCCGTGTCTTCCTGCGGAATCACGGCGTCGGCGCCCGGCGGCAGCGGCGCACCGGTGAAGATGCGAATGGCTTCGCCCGCGCCCACGGCGCGCGACGGCACCGCACCCGCGGTGACCGTCCCGACGACGACGAGCTTGACGGGCACGCGCGCGGTGTCGCTCGCGCGCACCGCGTAGCCGTCCATCGACGAGTTCGCCCAGGGTGGGATCTCGCGCCCGGACACGATCGGCTCGGCGAGCGCGCGGCCGAGCGCGTCCATCAGCGGCACGCGCTCCGCCGGCAGCGGCTTCACGCGCGACAGGATCTGCTCGAGCGCCTCTTCTACGGTGAGCACGGCGTCATTCTATGCTGCCGCCGCGCGGCGGCGGGAGTACGCGCGGTGTTCGGACGGGCGAAGCCGAGGCGCGGGTGGGCGCGGCCGACATCCGCAGGCTCCGCGAGGACAGGAGGCCGGGCCCACCCGCGCCTCGGCTCCGCCCGTCCGACCGCCGACCTAATGCGCGCCGGAGTGCGGGAGGTTGAGGACGGGCTTGAAGCGCCCCATGAACCAGCGCCGGCTCAGGATGAACAGCGCGAAGAAGCCGGCGGTGATGAGCAGGTCGCGGATCCCCAGCGGCAGCCGGTTCGCCGCCGAGACGGTCGGGAAGACGACGAGCACGCGCTCGAGGAAGATCCCGACCAGCCCCATGACCGCGACCACCACGAGCGGCGTGTGGCGCTGGGGCGGCCGGCCCGTGAGGCGCTTGAGCAGGTAGGCGAACGGGATCAGCCAGCCCACGAAGAAGATCACCCACGCCAGGGTCTGCCAGGGCTGGACGAAGAAGCGGCGGACGAAGAACCGCGTCTCGATCGGCACGTTGCCGTACCAGATCACGAGGTACTGCGACCAGAAGAAGTACATCCACATGATCGAGAGCGCGAACTGGAGCTTCGCGACGTCCTGCACCGCCGCGGGCGGGATCGGGATGCCGCGCGAGTTCGTCCACACCGCGAGCAACGACAGCATCGCGAACGTGGTGTACATCGAGCTCACCACGAAGTAGCCGCCGAAGAGGCCGCTGTACCACTTCGGATCCAGCGACATGAGGAGGTCGAAGCCCCAGAGCGACAGCGTGATGATCCAGACGAACAGGAGGATCGTCGCGAGCCGGTTGCGGCGCACGCGCTCGCGCTCCTCCTCCTGCGGCACCGGATCGCGGAGCAGCCGGCTGATGAACGCGTACGCGACGAGGAAGAGCACCGCCGCGAGCACGAGCGTCCGGATCCAGAAGAAGGGCACGTTGAGCCACGCCGCCTTCACCGGGATCGGGGTCGTCACCCACGGATAGAGCACGGCGCGCCCGAGGAAGAGCACGAGGAGGCCGATGAATGCGGCCGGCAGGAATCCCGCCGTCGTCAGGGCCAGGCGGCGGACGGTCGGTGACCAGCGCGCCTCCGTGAGCTGCATCATCGCGGCGACGGCGGGACCCGTCGCGGCGATCGCCGACCAGAACACGAGGTTCACCAGGTAGAGCGACCAGGCTTCCGTCGCGTCGGCGGACAGGCCCCAGACGAACGCGGCGGCGCCGAGCACCGCAAGCACCGCCCAGAGGGTCGTCATCGCGCCGCCACGCTGCGGAGGAAGTTCACGATGTGCCACGCCTCCTCGGACGACATCGCCTCGGCGTAGGACGGCATCACGGCACCGCCCGCCATGATGTAGCTGTGCCAGTACCCGTCGGTGCGGCCGGCCTGGAGCTGCGCGTTCGTGAGATCGGGCGGCGGCACGAACTTCGTCGCGACCGGCCCGGTCACCCCCCCCTTCGCCTCGGGTCCGTGGCACGGCGCGCAGAACGTGACGTAGCGCTCCTTGCCGACCGCGACCGAATCGGCGGACGTCTTCATCGGGTTCGGGATCTTCGCCGCGAGCTCGCGCTGCTCGCGCGGCAGGATGAGCGTGCCGCCGCGCGCGACGATGCCGGCGGGCATCGCGAACACGCGCTCGCCCGTGGTGATCGCGGGCGTCTGCGTCATGTTGTCGACGAACCGGAGCGCGACCACGCCGCCCATGGCGGCCGCGGTGCCGGCGACGATCAGGAGGACCAGGAGGAAGACGTACTTCATGCGACGGCCTTGATCTCTTCCGCACCCGCCGTCTGGAGGATCTGGCGCACGGAGGCGCTGCGGTCGGGCGGGCAGTGCACGGCGACACCGAAGCGATCGCTGGAGAAGCGCGGGTCGTAGGCGGCGGTGGGCCGGAAGCGCGGCAGCCGGCCGAGCGTCACCAGTCCGATGAGGGTCGCGACGCCGCCGAACAGGATCGTGAGCTCGAACGCGATGACGACGAACGGCGGGATCGAGGCCACCGGCTTGCCGCCCGTGATGATGCCCCACTGCATCGACGACCAGATCGTGAGCAGGAACCCGGACGTCGTCCCGGTGAGGGCGCCGAGCAGCGTGAAGAGCCGCACGGGGCTCACGGGACGATCGCGCTCGAGCACGTCCTCGATCTCGTGGACCGGCACCGGCGTGTAGACGGTGAGGTCGTGGTAGCCCTTCGCGCGGAGGTCCTCGAGCGCCCGCACGGTCGTGTCCACGTGCGCGAAGACGCCGACGACCGATCCGTGTTCAGGGGTGGCCATGGCCATGACGTTCCTTCATGGGCGGCGGCAGCGTCTCCTTCACCTCGACGATCGACAGCGACGGCATCACGCGGATAAAGCCGAGGAAAAGCAGGAAGAAGAACGCGAAGCTCCCGACCACGATCATGGTGTCGGTCGCGGATGGCTTGTAGATGCCCCACGTGTACGGGTAGAAGCCGTGGGCCAGCGACGGGACGATGATGTTGAAGCGCTCGAACCACATGCCGATCAGCACGAGGATCGAGACCGCGTAGATGATCGGCACGCTGGTCCGCGCGCGCTTCCAGAAGAAGATCAAGGGGGCCACGCAGTTGCAGAAGTACATCGTCCACAGCGCCCACGCGTAGTTCTTCGTCACCTTCCAGAACAGCGAGGCCTTCTCGAAGTGGTCGCCGCTGTACCACGCAGTGAAGAGCTCGCACACGTAGAAGTAGGTCAGCACGAGGCCGGTGACGAGAATCAGCTTCGCCATGTAGTCGAGGTGGCGGTCGGTGACGTAGGCGTGCAGACCGAAGAAGTAGCGCATGGGGATCACCAGCACCGCGACCATCGCGAACCCGGAGAAGATCGCGCCGTCGACGAAGAACGGGGCGAACAGCGTCGAGTGCCAGCCGGGGACGAGCGCCATCGCGAAGTCCCACGACACGACGCTGTGCACGGACAGCACGAGCGGGGTCGCCAGCGCGGCGAAGAGCCCGTACGCGCGGCGATACGGCCGCCACTGGTCGTCCGAGCCTTCCCACCCGAGCGACAGCATCGCGTAGATCCGGCGGCGCCAGCCCGTGGAGGCGTCGCGGAGCGCGGCGATGTCCGGGATGAGGCCGACGATGAAGAAGATCGTGCTGACGCTGAGGTACGTGGAGATCGCGAACACGTCCCACACGAGCGGCGAGCGGAAGTTCGGCCACAGGTAGCGCTGGTTCGGATACGGCAGCAGGAAGTACGCGAACCACATCCGGCCCGCGTGGATCAGCGGGAACAGGCCCGCCGTCATGACCGCGAAGATCGTCATCGCCTCGGCCGCGCGGTAGATCGACGTCCGCCACCGCGCGCGGAACAGGTAGAGGACGGCCGAGATGAGCGTGCCGGCGTGCCCGATGCCGATCCAGAACACGAACGTGGTGATGTACATCGCCCACATCTGCGGCGCGCGCTTCCCGGCCGCGCCCATGCCGATGTAGATCTGGTACGTCCACGCCGCGAGGAACGCCGCCAGCAGCAGGCCGATCACGCACATCCACGCGAAGTAGAGGTTGCCCGGCGTGCGCAGCGTCGCGACGACGTCGCGGTTGACGTCGCCGAAGGTGGGCGTGGCGGCCCGGGGCTCGGTCACCGCCATCAGGCGTGCCCTCCGCGCGCCGGCGGCTTCGTGTCGTGTCCGCCCCCGCCGCGCGTGACCTTCTTCAGATACGTCACCGACGGCCGCGTGCCGATCTCGTCCAGCACATCGTAGGCGCGCGCGGCGTGGCGGTGCTTCGACACCGTGCTCTGCGGGTCCTTGAGGTTGCCGAACGTGATCGCGTTCGTGGGGCACGTCTGCTGGCAGGCGGTCTGGATGTCGCCGTCCTTTACCGCGCGCTTCTCGTCCCGTGCCCGGTCCTTGCCGGCGACGATGCGCTGGACGCACATCGTGCACTTCTCCATGACGCCGAGCTGGCGGACCGTGACCTCGGGGTTGAGCTGCACGTCGAGCGGCGACGGGAACTCGTAGTTGAACCAGTTGAAGCGCCGCACGTGGTACGGGCAGTTGTTGCCGCAGTAGCGCGTGCCGACGCAACGGTTGTAGACCTGGCCGTTGAGCCCCTCGTCGGTGCGATAGGCGGCGAACACCGGGCACACCGGCTCGCACGGCGCGACTTCACAGTGCTGGCAGAACATCGGCAGGAACGTGTTGTGCGCGTGCTCGGCCTTGCCTTCCGCCCAGCGCTCCACGCGCAGCCAGTGCGCCTGCCGGCCGTACGCGGCCTGCGCCTTGCCGACGATCGGGACGTTGTTCTCCGCGATGCACGCGACGGTGCACGCCTGGCAGCCGATGCAGGCGTCGATGTCGACGCTCATGCCCCACCGGTACCCCGGATACTGCTGCGGCGGATACATGCTGTAGTCGGGATGCTCTTCGCGCTTGCCGCGGAGCGCCTGCTCGCGCGCGGCGGGCAGATCGACGTGGCGCGCGATCTCGCGGTCTTCCTGATCGTGCGTGCCCTGGAGGATGGCGAGCGGACGGCGCGCGCCCGTCTTCGTCAGGGTCACGCGCACGGCGAGATAGCTGGTACCGCCGCCGGGCTCGGGCGTGGCGGGCAGCAGCGCCATCGGGTTCGTCGGCGTCGACGTCGCGGTGACGTAGCGTCCGCCGCGCACGTGGTACGGCGCGTAGCGGTGGCCCATCGGGATCGCCACCGCGCGCGGGTGCAGCGACGACGAGACGTACGCCGGCGCCTCGAGCGAGCCGTGCGGCGAGGTGACGCGCACGACGTCGCCGTTCGCGATCCCCTGCTTCGCCGCGACGTCGGCGGGCACTTCGACCCACGCGTCCCACGCGGCCTGCGTGATCGTGTCGGGCACTTCCTGCAGCCACGAGCTCCCCGCGCCGCGTCCGTCGTAGAAGCGGAACGACGGATAGGCGAGCAGCGTCAGGCCCGACGCGTCGCCGTCCAGCTTCGGCGCGCCGCCGGCGACGGCCCCGACCTTGGGCGCGAGAGCCGCGGCCGGCGTGTCGCGCCAGACACCGCCGTGCTGGAGCGCCGCGCTCCACTGGTCCTTCACGACCGGCTCCCACGTGGTCTTCACGTAGGCCTCGACGCTCGCCCACGGCAGCGGCCCCTTGCCTTCCTCCGTGATGCCGAGCGCGGCACGGCCGACCGTCAGCATCACGTCGCCGAACGCCCGCGCGTCGCGCACGGGAAGCATCGTCGGCTGCATGAGGCCGATGACGCCCCCGCGCGGCGAGTAATCGCCCCACGACTCGAGCCAGTGCGTGTCGGGCAGCACGAGGTGCGCGAGTGCCGTGGTCTCGTCGGGGCGGTTGGCGAAGCTCACCACGAGGCCGACCTTCTTCACGGCGTCGGCGAATTTCAGCCCGCCCGGCAGCGTGAACCCGGGGTTGATCCCGGCGCCGATCACGAGGACGTCGATCTCGCCGTTGGCCATCGCCTGCACCAGCGCGGCAACCTCGGCGTACGGCGTGACCCGGCCGTACGCGGCGTCGGGGCCGAAGCGTACCGTCTTGCCGACCGCGCCCAGCGCCGAGTTCAGCAGCGCGACCGCGGTGTGGAGCGCGACGGCATTCGAGCCGGTGACAGCGGCGCCGCCACCCACGACGAGCGCGGGCTTCGCCTTCGCGAGCGCCTCCGCGATGTGCTTGAGCTGCTCGGCCTCGACGCCCGCTTCCTCGGCGGCCTTCTTCACGTCGAGCGCGCCCGCGGCGTCGGCGAAGCGCTTGTCGATCGCGCCCCCGTCCGCGAGCATCTTCAGCACCGCGAGGGCCACGAGCGCCTCGGTGCCCGGCGCGTTGCGCACCCACTCGTCGGCGTTGGCGGCCGTGAGGGACTGCCGCGGCTCCACGTGGATGAACGTGCCGGCCTTGCCTTCGCGGAACGCGTGCATGCGCCCGAAGCCGCGCGCGTAACCGACGTTGCTGACCCATGTCTCCAGGAAGTCGGCGCCGAACGACACCACGACTTCCGCGTCCTCGAACGCGTGATACGGGATGGCGTCGCGGCCGAAGACCGCGCGGTTCGCCGCCCGCTGCGCCTCGTGGCCGAACGGCTCGTAGGTGACGCGCGGCCGCGTGCCGAGGGCCTGCGTCCACCGGTCGAGGAGCGTGCCGAGGCTGCCGTTCTCGAGCTGCGTCACGAGCGCGACCGCCTTGCCCTTGCCGCCGCCCCGCGCCTGGCTCAGCCGATCGCTCACGGTGTTCAGCGCCTCGTCCCAGCCGAGGGACTTCAGCGCGTTCCCGTCGCGCCGCTGCGGCCCGGTGAAGCGATCGGGGTGATAGAGATGCTGCAGCGCCGCCTGCCCGCGGCCGCAGAGCGCGCCGCGATTCACCGGGTGGTCGGGGTTGCCCTCGAGCTTCACCACGCGCCCGTCGCGGTTCTTCGCGATGACGCCGCAGCCCGCCGGGCACTCGCGGCAGACGGTCGAGAACCACGACGCGACGCCGGGCACGAGCTGATCGCTCGGCACGACGAGCGGCAGGATCTTCTCACCGGCCTCCTGACACCCCGCGGTCGCGGCGGTGGCGCCCACCGTCGTCACGATCTTGAAGAAGTCGCGTCGATTCATGTCGGGCGCCTCAGTGGTGACACGTGACGCAGTCGAGCGGCGCCTTCGCGCCGCGCGTGGCGTTCTGGTCGCGATGGCAGTCGATGCACCAGCCCATCGTGAGCGCGGGCGCCGCCGGTCGCACGCCGGTGAGATTCAGGAGATCGTTCACGAGACGCGGGCCCGTCCGCCCCGCCGCGGTGGTCATGGTCTCGACGGGCCCGTGGCACGACTGGCACGCGACGCCGGCGCGGATGTGGGGCTTGTGCGGAAAGTAGGTGAACTCCGGGACCTTGAAGACCCGCACCCACGGCACCGGCTCGCGCTTCGCCGCGTACTCCGCGAGCTTCTTGATCTCCGGCTTGTCGGCGGCGGTGATCTTGTGACAGCCCATGCAGCGGGTCACCGACGGGAGCCCGGCGTACTCCGAGCGGCGCGCGTCGGCGTGACAGTACTGGCAGTCGATCTTGTAGGTCTGGACGTGGACGTTGTGCGGGAAGTTGATCGGCTGCACGGAGGCCTGCGCGACCGCCGGTTGCCGGCTCCACGAGGAGAGCGCCAGGAACACCAGCACGGCGAGCAGCAACGCGCCGAGCGCACCCACGCCCGCCTTCGCACTCATGGACAGTCGAACGCCCTCCCGAGAGGTGTGGAAGCCTTGTGAACCCTATCACCAGCAAAAAGAGCGTGTCAATGGAAGCGGCGCCCTCTGTCATTTGGAATCGGGGGTGTGAGAGGCTCACCCCCCCGAACCCCCTCCCGACGATCGAACACCCACGATCGACCACGCCCACGATCGACCGTTCCGACGCTCGACCACCTCGACGATCCGAAGGTTACTTCGTCAGGGCGGCCATCGATTCGGCGGCGGCGCGCGCGGCGTCGTCCAGGTCGGCGTCCGTGTGGGCGAGCGAGACGAACGCGGCCTCGAACTGCGACGGCGCGAGGTAGACGCCGCGCTCGAGCATCGCGTGGAAGAACGTCGCGTACCGCTGCTTGTCGGCGCGCGCGGCCGACGGCCAGTCCGTCACCGGGCCGTCGCAGAAGAAGCCCGTCATCATCGAGCCCACGCGATTGACCGTCAGCGCGACGCCGGCCTTGCGCGCGGCCTCGACGAGGCCCAGCTCGGCCTTTGCGCCCAGGCGCTCGAGCCGCTCGTACACGCCGGAGGTGCGCAGCGCCGCGAGCGTCGCGAGCCCGGCGCTCACCGCGAGCGGATTGCCGGAAAGCGTCCCCGCCTGGTACACGCCGCCGAGCGGCGCGACGTGTTCCATGATCTCGCGCCGTCCGCCGTACGCGCCGACGGGCAGGCCGCCGCCGATGATCTTGCCGAGGCACGTGAGATCCGGTCGGACGCCGTAGCGCTCCTGCGCGCCGCCGTACGCGATGCGGAACCCGGTGATCACCTCGTCGAAGATGAGCAGCGCGCCGTGCCGCGCCGTCACCTCGCGCAGCGTCTCGAGGAAGCCGGGCGCCGGCGGAACGACGCCCATGTTACCGGCCACCGGCTCGATGATGACCGCCGCGATCTCGCCGCCGCGCTGGCGGAAGAGCTCCTGCACCCCCGCGATGTCGTTGAACTGCAGCGTGACCGTGAGCGCGGCGAGCGCCGCCGGCACGCCCTTGCTGTCGGGGATGCCGAACGTCGCGCCGCCCGAGCCCGCCTTCACGAGCAGGCTGTCGGCGTGGCCGTGGTAGCCGCCGTCGAACTTCACGAGCACGTCGCGGCCGGTGGCCCCGCGCGCGACGCGGATCGCGCTCATCGCGGCTTCCGTGCCCGAGCTGACGAGCCGGACCATCTCCATCGACGGATAGGCCGCCGTGATCGTTTCCGCCATCCGGACTTCGAGCTCGGTCGGCGCGCCGTAGCTCGTGCCGCGCCGCGCGGTCTCCGTGATCGCCTCGACGACGGCGGCGGGCGCATGCCCGAGGATGAGGGGTCCCCACGACGCCACGAAGTCGAGGTACGTGCGGCCGTCGGCGTCGGTGATCCGGGCACCTTCGCCGCGCGCGATGAATCGCGCTTGCCCGCCGACACCGCGGAACGCACGCACGGGACTGTTCACGCCGGCCGGCATCACGCGCTCCGCGGCCTTCATCAGATCCTGCGAGCGGCTCATCGGGCACTCTCCACGCCGTTCACCGCGAGCGCGATCGGCGCGAAGTCCCGCTGCGCAGGATCCCACCTGAACGCGGCCATGCCGTCGACGCGGCCTTCGCGGACGGACGTGACGACGTAGGTCGCTTGCGGGTACGAGGGCTCGCCGCCGAGCATCGCGTTGCGGCGGTCGGTCTCCGAGAAGTACGCGCCCGCGTCGATGTGCGAGTGATAGATCACGCTCACGGCGAAGCCTTCTCCTTCCAGCTGTCCGATGCGCAGGAGATCGGCGGGGTCGATGTAGTAGGCGGTCCGGGCGTCGCGAGGGTGTCGCTCGGGATCGCGAGCGTGCAAGTCGTTCTGCCCGTTGCGGCACGCGAGCAGGCGCCGCTCGCCCTCGCGCGTGAGCACCACGCCGCAAGACTCCGCCGGGTACTCCGCGACCGCCTGGGCCTGGATGCGTTCGACTTCGCCGGACGTGAGGATCACCGGCCGACCCCCACGCCCCCTCCGGCCAACGCGGGGATGATGCTGACCTCGTCGCCGTCCTTCACGCGCGTGGCGAGGCCGGTCGCGTCGTCGATGGCGTCGCCGTTGACGTAGATGTTCACGTGGCGGTGCAGCTCGCCGCGCTCGTCGCGGACGAGGCCCTTAAGCCCGCCGTACGTGCGCTCGAGCTCGTCGAGCACGCCGTTGATGTCGCGCGCGTTCGCTTCCACGCGGTCGCGATTGCCTGTGGCGCGGCGAAACGGCGTGGGGATGTAGACGGTCACGGCCATGGGGACTCCTGACGTTATCCGAGACTCAGGTACCGCTCGCCCGTGTCCGGCAGGACCGTCACGACGATCTTGTCGGGCCCGAGCTCGCCCGCGACCGCGCACGCCGCGAACGCGGCCGCGCCCGCCGAGATGCCGGCGAGCAGGCCTTCTTCGCGGCAGAGCCGGCGCGACCACACGGTCGCGTCCTCGTCGCGCACCCGGATGATGCGATCGATCACGGCGCGGTTCAGCACGCCGGGAACGAACGACGCGCCGATCCCCTGGATCGCGTGCGGGCGCGGCTTGCCGCCGGAGAGCACCGGCGAGCGCGCGGGCTCCACCGCGACGACCTGCAACCCCGGGATCTTCTCCTTCAACACCTCGCCCACGCCCGTCAGCGTGCCGCCGGTGCCGACGCCCGCCACGAAGGCGTCGATGCGCCCCTCGGTCGCCTCCAGGATCTCCAGCGCGGTCGTGCGGCGATGGATCTCGGGATTCGCGGCGTTCTCGAACTGGTTCGGCATGAAGTAGTCGTTGTGCTCGCGGACGAGCTCGTTCGCGGCGAACACGGCGCCGGTCATGCCCTCGATGGCCGGCGTCAGATGGATCTCGGCGCCGAAGCGCGCGAAGAGGCGCTGGCGCTCCATGCTCATGTCGTCCGGCATCGTGATGATGAGCCGGTAGCCCTTCACCGCGGCGACGAGTGCGAGGCCGATGCCCGTGTTGCCCGTGGTCGGCTCCACGATCGTGCCGCCGGGCTTGAGCGCGCCGCGGCGCTCCGCGTCCTCCACCATCGCGACCGCGATGCGGTCCTTCACGCTGCCGCCGGGGTTCCGCGCCTCGACCTTGGCGAGCACGACAGCGCCGCCCGCTTTGGGCAGACGATTGAGGCGCACCATCGGCGTGCCCCCGACCAGGTCCAACACCGACCGAGCGACCTTCATGTCGTCACCATCTCCCCATCCCGGCACTCGCGGAGGGCGGCGATTCACTCGCCGCCCGGAGCGTCGGGGGGCTTGGGGGGCCGCTGGAGGCGGCCCCCCATGTCGTTAGATATGCCACATCGGGCGGCGGGACGCGCGACGCTGCGCGGCCTGCGCGGCGAGCTCGCCGAACGTGAGCTGATCCACCACCTGCGAGACCGCGTCGCTGATCCGGCGCCACAGCTCGGCGAGGTCGTCGTCGTGCCCGTTCCGCGGCCGCGCCTGCGGCTCGAACGGGACGCCGGTGCCCTCGACCGCGCGCAGCACCACGCCCACCGTGATCTCGTCCGGCGCCTTCGTGAGGTGGTACCCGCCCGACGACCCGCGCTTCGACGTGAGGATGCCCGCACGCTTGAGCGAGAGCAGCACCTGCTCGAGATACCGCTGCGGGATCGCCTCGCGCGCGGCGATCTCCTGGATGGGGATCAGCTCGCGGTCGCGATGGAGGGCGAGGTCCAGCACCGCCTTGATCGCGTATTCGCCCTTCGCGGAAATCCGCACGGCGGTGTCAGCGGGACTCGAGCCCGCGTTCGATCGCGCGCACCGCGTCCTTCGCGAAGTACGTGATCACGATGTCGGCCCCGGCGCGCTTGATCGAGACGAGCGCTTCCATCATCGCGCGGCCCTCGTCGAGCCAGCCGAGGCGGCCGGCGGCGCGGATCATGGCGTACTCGCCGGACACGGAGTACGCGGCGAGCGGCAGCCCGAACTCGGCCTTCGCGCGGGAGATGATGTCGAGGTACGGCAGCGCGGGCTTCACCATGACGATGTCGGCGCCCTCGTCGACGTCGAGCGCGATCTCGCGCATCGCCTCGAGCCCGTTCGCCGGATCCATCTGGTACGAGCGGCGGTCGCCGAACTGCGGCGTCGACTGCGCGGCCTCGCGGAACGGCCCGTAGAAGCACGAGGCGTACTTCGCGGAGTACGCCATGATCGGCGTCTCCACGAGCGAGGCCTCGTCGAGCGCCTCGCGGATCGCGCCGACGCGCCCGTCCATCATGTCCGAGGGCGCCACCATGTCCGCGCCGGCCTCGGCGTGCGACACCGCCGTGCGCGCGATCAGCTCGAGCGTCGGGTCGTTCTTCACCACGCCGTCCTCGACGACGCCGCAGTGGCCGTGGCTGGTGTACTCGCAGAGGCACACGTCGGTGACGACGAGGAGGTCCGGCACCGTGTCCTTCACCGCGCGCACCGCCTGCTGGATGATGCCGTCCTCGGCGTACGCCCCGCTGCCGCGCGCGTCCTTCTCCTCGGGGATGCCGAACAGGAGGATCGCCGGGATGCCCATGCCCGCCGCGTCCTTCGCCTCCTTCACCAGCTCGTCGATCGAGCGCTGGTATTGCCCGGGCATGGCGCCGATCTCCTGGCGCACGCCGCGCCCGTGCACGACGAACAGCGGATACACGAGGTCGGCCGCGGTGAGCGCGGTCTCGCGGACCATCTTGCGAAGGAGCGCTTTCTCGCGAAGCCGTCGCGGACGATAGACGCCTTGGGCCATCACGCACTCCTTGTCGGGCGGCCGCTCCGCATCAGGCGCGGCTGCGCACGGAAGTACTCGACGAGCGCCCGGGTCAGCGCGGGGATCGTGTACTCGGCGGGCATGACGTCGGTCGCGAGCCCGTACTCCGCGGCGGTGGCCGCGGTGATGGGCCCGATCGACGCCACGGTCACGCCGCTCAGGAGCGCGCGGCGCTCGTCGTCGGTGAAGAGCTCGGCGAAGTTCCGCGCGGTGGACGAGCTCGTGAACGTCACCGCGTGCACGCTGCGCGCCGCGAGCGCGTCGCGGAGCCGCCCGGCGTCGCGCTCCACCTTGCGGGTGACGTAGACCGCGACCTCGGCGACGTCCGCGCCCGCCTTGCGCAGCTCCGTGACGAGGACGTCGCGCGTCTCGGCGGCGCGCGGCAGGAGCACCCGCTCTCCCGGCTTCAGCTCGCGGCGCAGGCGCGCGACGAGCCCTTCGGCGCGGTATTCGCCGGGGACCACGTCCGCGCGCACACCGTGCTCCGCGAGCGCTTCCGCGGTCGCGGGGCCGATGGCGGCGACCCGCCGGCGTCCGATCGCGGCCCACGCGTGCCGGCGCGCGGTCAGCCGCCGGTCGACCATGGCCACGCCGTTGACGCTCGTGAAGATCACCCAGGCGAACGCCTCGATGGCGTCGAGCGCGGTGTCGAGCGGCTCCCACGACGGCGGCGGCTCGATGACGATGGTGGGGGCGGCGAGCACGCGCGCGCCTTCGGCCTCGAGCAGCTCCGCGAAGCGTTGCGCTTGCGCCGCCGCTCGCGTGATCACGATCGTCCGCCCCTGCAGGGGCCGCATCTCGGTCGCCTGGGTCATACGGGTCACGCGCTCCTCTGAGTCGACCTGTTTAACGCTCTCTCGGCGTCAACGCCACCATCGTCGCCGCGCCCTGCCCGAGCAGCCCGTCCGCGAGCGTGCGGCCGAGCGCCTCGGCATCGACCGGCGCCGCGCTCCCGCGCTCGCGCAGGATCCGGCGTCCGTCCTCGCTGACGACGATCGCGTGCATCGTCAGCGTGTCACCGTCCATCGACGCGTGCGCGGCGACGGGCGTCACGCACGAGGCGCCGAGCCGCGCGAGGAACGCGCGCTCGGCGGCGGCGCACGCGTGCGTCGTCCGATCGTCGAGCGGCGCCAGCGCGGCGCGCATGTGCGCGTCGTCTTCGCGCGCTTCGAGTCCGAGCGTTCCCTGCCCGACCGCGGGCACGAAGGACTCGACCGGGAGCGCCGACGTGTGCGGCGGCGCGACACCGAGGCGCTTCAAGCCCGCCGCGGCGAGCACCGTCGCCTCGCACTCGCCGCTCTCGAGCTTTCTGAGACGCGTGTCCACATTCCCGCGCAGCGGCTCCACGGCGAGGTCCGGACGCGCGGCGAGCACGAGCGCGCGCCGGCGCGGGCTGGACGTGCCGACCACCGCGCCCGCGGGCATCGCGTCGAGCCCGCCGGGGCGGCGAGCCACGAGCACGTCGCGCGGGTCTTCGCGCGGGGGAAACGCGGCGAGCACGAGACCGTCGGGCAGCTCCGCCGGCAGGTCTTTCAGGCTGTGGACGGCGACGTCGATCGACCGCGCGAGCAGCGCGTCCTCGATCTCGCGGACGAACAGCCCCTTGCCGCCCACCGCCGCGAGCCGCGCGCTGGCGAGCCGATCGCCCTCGGTGCGCATCGGCACCACCTCGACCTCGTGACCGTGCGCGCGGAGCATGGACGCCACGGCGGTCGCCTGGGCCAGCGCGAGCGCGCTGCCGCGCGTGCCGATGCGGAGGGGAGCGCGGACGCTCCGGACGTTCACGGCGTGCGCCCCAGGCCGAACAGCTCCTGCACCAGCGTCGTCCACGACCGGCCGGCGCCGGCGCGGCCCGACTCGCGGAGCTTGGTGATCGGCGCGTGCAGGATCTTGTTCACGATGGCGCTCGACAGCGCCTCCATCGCCTCGCGCGTCTCGGGCGGCGCCTCGGGCACGCGCGCGAGCGCGCGGCGCAGCTCGGCCACGCGGATGCTCTCGAGCCGCTCGCGGAGCGAGACGATCGTCGGGACGACCTCGACGTCGCGCAGGCGCGCCGCGAACTTCGCGACCTCGCGCTCGACGAGGCCCTCGGCACGCTGGGCCTCGCGCGCGCGCTCGCGGAGGTTCGCGTCCACGACCTGCTGGAGGTCGTCGATGTCGTAGCAGTAGACGTCGGCGAGCGTCTCGACCGTCTCCTCGACGTCGCGCGGGACCGCGATGTCGATGAAGAACAGCGCCCGGCCGCGCCGGCCATGCATCACGCGCTGCACGAGGTCGCGGCGGATGACCGGCTCGGGCGCGCCCGTCGACGTCACCACGATGTCGACGGAGCCGAGCGCCGTGTCGAGCTCGTCGAACGGGACGGCGGTGCCCGACAGCGCGCGCGCCATCTCCTGCGCCCGCGCCCACGTGCGGTTGACGACGTAGATCGGGAACGCGCCCTGGTCGACGAGGTGCTTGGCCGCGAGCTCGCTCATCTTCCCCGCGCCGACGAGCAGCACGGCGCGTCCCGCCAGCCCCGCGAAGATCTTCTTGGCGAGCTCGACCGCCGCGAACGAGACGGACACGGCGTGGCGCGCGATGTCGGTGTCGGTGCGCACCTTCTTCGCCACCGCGAACGCCTGGGAGAAGAGCGTGTGGAGCGTGGGCCCCACGGTCTCGCACGCCTGCGCGAGCGCGAACGCGTCCTTCACCTGCCCGAGGATCTGCGGCTCGCCCACCATCATCGAATCGAGGCTGGAGGCGACGCGGAACGCGTGCCGCACGGCCTCGTCGTCGAGGTGGGTGTAGACGTGGGCCTCGATGAGCGCCGGATCGAGGCCGCGATGCTGGCAGAGCCGGCGGAACACGACCGCGCGCGCTTCGCCGGGCGCGTCCGCGACGCCGTAGACCTCCACGCGATTGCAGGTGGAGATCACGACCGCCTCGCGCATGGCGCCGGTCGCCTGCACGTCGCGAATCAGCTCGCGGAGCTTGTCGTCCTCGACGGCGAGCTGCTCGCGCACGGCGACGGGAGCGGTGCGGTGGTTGAGGCCGGCGACGAAGAGCGCCATCAGGACCCGTGGCGGCCCGGGAGGAAGAATCCGGCGCCGAGCGTGAGCACGAGCACCGTGAACCCGAAGACCGCGAAGTACGCCGCGCGGCGTCCGTGCAGGCCGGCGACGGCGCGGCCCGCGAGGATCGCGGCGTAGATCGCCCACGCGAGGAACGACAGCGACGCGAGCGGATCGAACGTCAGCACGCTTCCCCACGCGGTGCGCGCCCACAGCGCGCCGAGGATCAGGCCGGTCGTGAGGAAGGGAAAGCCGAGCGCGAGCGTGCGGTACGTCAGCCGGTCGAGGGTCTGCAGATCGGGCAGGCGGTAGTAGAACGTCCGCGGCCGCTTCGCCTTGAGCTCGCGCTCCTGGAGCAGGTACATCACGGCGCCCGCGAAGTTCAGGATGAACGCCGCGATGCCGACCATCGCGAGGCTGATGTGGATCCAGACCCACGCGCCGCGGAACGCCGCGCCGAGCTGCTCGACGCCCATGGGCCGCACCGCCGAGGCTTTCAGGCTCAGCACGACCACGACCGGCATGACGAACGCGCCGAGCGCGGGAATCCGGTACTGGCGCTCGACGAGCATCTCGAGCAACACGCCAACCCAGATCGCCGTCGACACCGCCTGCGAGAGACTGCCGAACGGCGGCTGGCCGGTCTCCACCGCGAGCGCGATCAGCGCGATCGAGTGCGCCGCCCACCCCGCGAGCGTCGCGAGGCTCGCGAGCCGGTGGACGATCTCCTCACGCTGAACGAGGTAGGCGAGCGCGAGGCCGGTCGCGCACGCGTAAAGGATCAGCGTGACGTTGGAGAGCACGCCGAGCATTGAAGCCTCAATTTACCACATTCCCGATGCATATCGCGGTGAGGGAATTAGGGCTAAGTGCCCGTCGTTACAGGCTGGATCGGGGCGTGGCGAGGTCGAGGAGCGTGGGGATCGGCCGCCAGTACCCGGCCTTCCGCGCGGCGAGGTCGAGGTGTGGCGAGCCCCAGTCCTCGACGACCGTCGAGCGGGCGTTCCAACGCTGACGGCGATCGATCTGCTTCACGTAGCCCTTGCAGCGCGTGCACGCCGAGATGAAATACGCCTCGTCGGCGCCGCCGGGCTCGAGGCGCGCCAGATCGCGCGGGCCGTCGGCGCCGCAGAGCGGACAGCGGACGCGCGAGAAGATCCACGTCCCCGCGCACAGATGACAGCCGAGCTGGAGCCGGCCGTCCTCGACGATGTCGCCGAAGCCGGGCGGCGCGCCGCAGAACGGGCAGACACCGAGCGCCCAGACGCCGTCGGTGGCGAGCGCGCGCGCCCCGCTCAGCGCCCAGGCGAGCGCCGGCCGGAGCCCGCCGTACGCGAGGAACGCGATCACCGCGGCGCGAATCCCCAGCCGCCGCGCCGCCTCCTCCCCGATCGCGCCGCGCGAGGGAAGGAACGCGCGGGGATCGAGGCGCCCTTCATCCCATTCATCGGCGAGCCGCCGCATCCCCGGGGCTTCGTCGGGCCGCACGGCGGTCACGGCTTCCATGGCGACCGCGAGGACGTCTTCGACGTCGACCCGATCGATCTCGATCGCGGCTTCTCCAAGGAGCGGCACGCCGCGCCTCCACCGCTCTTCGCAGACAGGGCCATCCCACGCAGGCGGATCACTCGGCGGCGCCCACTGCGCCCAGGCGTCGACGATGAGCGTGTAGGGCACGAGGCTGGCGGCAAACACGCGCCTTCTCTCGAGCTGATCGTTCCAGTCATCGCGCAAATCGATCATCGGATCAGGTGGCAGCGCAGGGCGAGAAATGTCCGATCGGCAAGCGCACGACGCTGGCAAGGCCGGGCCCGGTGGGGCGAGGGGGCGGTTGACCTGTTTCCTTTCCTTCGCCTCGAGGCGGCGTCAATGCGCCAGATGGAAATAGCTGACGCCGGACCGGGCGCCGGCGGGTCAGGGGTCAGAGCCCCCTCGCCCCACCGGGCCCGGCCCTGCCAGCGTCAGGCCTGGCCTGCCGCCATGACGACGTACTTGACGAGAAATCCGCCGACCAACACGAGCAACGCGGTCACCGCGCTCAGCGCGAGCGACGGCCGCTTGAGATCCGCGAGCCCGAGCAGCAGCGGCACGACGGTGCCGACGATGATGGCGCCGACCCAGAACGTCATCTTGAACGGTCCGCTCAGCAGCAGCGCGAGCGCGCGATCGGAGGCGGCCGAGCCCGCGCCCTGCACCGCGACGATGAACACGACGATCGACAGCGCCTGGATCAGCAGCGCGAGCACGGTCATGCGCCGGATGGCCGTGGCGCCTTCGCCGGCCGCGCGGCCCGCGAGCGTGAGGATCAGCGCGATCGCCGCCGCGGCGGTCGACGCGCCCACCGCGAGGAAGAGCGCGCCGAGCGCGTGCCCGTTCGTCCACAGCGGACGCGCGGTCGCGCCGAGGAGCACGCCCGGGTACGCGGCGACGAAGAACCCGAACACGCCGCCGATCACGCCCACGATGAGCTTCTGGTTCGAGAGGTTCTTGCGCTGCAGGTCCTCGATGAGCGTGAAGAGCGCCGCGAGGCCGACGCAGAGCCCGAACACCGCCAGGGCCCACGACCCCATGCTCATCGGCGACTGCGGGTTGAACGTCTTCATCATGTTGAGGAAGCGCCCCGGTACGCCGAGGTCGACGATGAGGATCAGCGGGCACGGGATGAGCGCGAGCAGCGCCACGTAATAGCCGGCGCGCACGACGTCGCGATAGAGCCGGCTCCCCACGAGGCCGGCGACCGTCGCGATGACGAAGGCGCCCCCCGCGAGACCGCCGAGGAAGAAGTAGACGTCGATCAGGAACGGCCAGTGCGACGACTGCAGCAGAGACATCGTCTAGCCCTCCTTCCCGTCGCCGCGGCTGCGGAACGCCATCAGCGCGCCGACGCCCACGAGGACCGCGGAGCCGATCGAGAGGAGCGAGTCGACGAAGATGTTCTTCTGCGGGAGCTTCGGATTGACCGGAAGACCGTACGTCTCGGGCTTGCCCAGCAAGAGGAAAAACGCGTTCAGGCCGCCGAGGAAGCCCTTCGAGTCGGCGCCATACAACTGCGCCTCCTTGAAGCCCATGCCCTTCAGGGTCTCGACGCGCTTCTGCGCCTTCACGACGAGGTCGTCACGGAACCCGAACTGGATCGACTCGGTCGGGCACGCCTTCGCGCACGCGGGCCCGAGCCCGTTGTGGATGCGGTCGTTACAGAACGTGCACTTCGTCGCGGTGCCGGTCTGCTCGTTGAAGCTGACGACGCCGAACGGGCACGCCGACACGCAGTACCGGCAGCCGTTGCAGACGTCCTGGTTGATGTTCACCGTGCCGTGCTCGGTCCGGTAGATCGCGCCGGTCGGGCACGCGTTGAGACAGCCGGCGTCCGCGCAGTGCTTGCAGACGTCGGACATGAGGAGCCACGCGAGATCGCCGTTCGGCGCGGCACCCGGCGCCTCGAAGAAGCGCACGAGACGGAACGTCTTGTCGGTGAAGTGCGTGTGGTTCTGGTAGGAGCCGGTCCAGTCCGGCACCTCGGGGCCGAGCTCGTTCCACTGCTTGCAGGCCACCTGGCACGCGCGACAGCCGATGCAGAGCGAGGTATCCGTGAACATCGCGAGGGTGCGGGCCATGACTACACCACCCCCTTCTTCACGTTGCAGAGGAAGGCCTTCGTCTCCTGGATGTAGACGTTGGGATCTCCCACCGTGGCCGAGAGGTCATTGGTGATGTCGCCCTTGCTGCCGGGCAGCTCCGGCACGCCGTTGAAGCCCCAGTGCCACGGGACGCCGATCTGGTGGACGGTCTTGCCGTCGATCTTGAACGGCTTGAAGCGGTTCGTGACCATCGCGGTCACGTGGACTTTGCCTCGGGGGCTCATGACGGTGACCTTCTCGCCGTTCTGGATGCCGAGCTCCTTGGCGAGCTCGTGGCTCAACTCCGCGAAGTGCGAGTGGTGCAGCTCCGCGAGCATCGGCAGGTACCGCGACATGACGCCGGAGAGGTGGTGCTCCGTGAGCCGGTACGTCGTGATGACGTACGGGTAATCGGGCGAGCCGACCGGGGCGAGCGGGTTCTTGCCCTCCGCCACGTCCCAGACCTTCGCCACGGGGTTCGTCTGGCGCTTCGAGAGGAGGTTCTTCGTGGGTGATTCCATCGGCTCGTAGTGCTCCGGGAACGGCCCGTCGTTGAGCGGTCCGAAGAACGCGCCGACGAGGTCCGCGCGCATGATGAACGGCTTGTCGCCGTTCTTCGCGGCCGGATCGAGGAACGGGTTGAAGTCCGGCACGTCCATGCCGACCCACTTGCCCTTCTTGTCGGGCTCGTTGCCCGGGGCCTCGTGGTCCCACCAGATGAGCTTCTTCTTCTCGCTCCACGGCCGGCCCGCGAGGTCCGCCGACGCGCGGTTGTAGATGATGCGGCGGTTGGCCGGCCACGCGAAGCCCCAGCCGTGACCGAGGTAGTCCTCCTTGGTCGCCGGCTTGCGCGAGGCGGTGCGGTTGACGATCTTGCCGTCCTTGTCCTCGACGATCGCGCCCGTGTAGATCCAGCAGCCCGAGTTGGTCTTTCCGTCGTCGGTGAGGTGCGCGAACGTGTTGAGCGGCTGGCCCTTCTTGTAGACGACCTTGCCGTCCTTGTCCTTGATCTCCTCGGTCGCGACGCCGTTGACTTCTTTCAACACCTCGACGATGTCGGGGTGCTCGGCCTTCTCGCCGTACTTGAAGTTCGCGGCGAGGAAGCCCTTGTCGCGCTCCTTCTTCGAGCCGGCATAGAGCTTCTGCAGCCGGATCGCGAGACGGCAGAAGAAGTCGGCGTCCGACGTGCAGTCACCCGGCGGCTTGACGGCGGCGTCGTGCCACTGGATCAACCGCATCGTGTTGGTGAGCGACCCGTCCTTCTCGGCCGCCGGGGCCATCGGCAGGAAGAAGACCTCGGTCTTGACGTCCGACGGCTTGGTGCCGGGGGCCTTCCAGAACTCGGCCGTCTCCGTGAGGAAGATGTCGGCAACGACCATCCACTCGAGCTTCCCCATGGCGGCGCGGGCGAGCTTGGCGTTCGGGCCGCCCACCGCCGGGTTCTGCCCGTCGGCGAGAAAGCCCTTGAGCTTGCCGTGGAACATGTCGACGAACATGTGCTGGTGGCTGTACGCGTCCGCGGAGGCGCGCTTCGGCAGCCACTGGTAGCCGAACTCGTTCTCCTTCGTCGCGGCGTCGCCGTAGAACGCCTTGAGCAGGCTCACCATGAACTTCGGCCGGTTCGTCCAGAACCCGCCTTTCGGCGTCTCCTTCTCGAGGTACGTCTTCAAATCCGGATGCGCGTCGCGCAGCGGCATCGGCAGGTACCCGGGCAGCTCGTGGTAGAGCAGCTCGAGATCCGTCGCGCCCTGCACGTTCGCGTGGCCGCGGAGGGCGACGATGCCTCCGCCCGGCCGGCCGATGTTGCCGAGGAGGAGCTGCAGCATCGCCAGTGCGCGGATGTTCTCGACGCCGTTGGTGTGCTGCGTGAGGTTCAGCGCGTAGGTGATCGTGCCGGTCTTGTCGGGACCGGAGTTGCCGCAGAAGAGCTTCGAGATCTCCTCGAACCGCGCCTTCGGGATGCCGCACACGCGCTCGACCATGTCGAGCGTGTAGCGCGAGTAGTGCCGCTTCAGGAGCTGGAAGACGGTCTGCGGGTCCTTGAGCGAGTTGTCACGCTTCGGGTTGCCCTCGGCGTCGAGCTGGTACTTCCAGCTCGACCGGTCGTAGCTCTTCTTCGACTCGTCCCAGCCCGTGAAGAGCCCGTCGAGGTCGGTGGGCGTCTTGAACGCGGGGTCGATGAGGAACGCCGCGTTCGTGTAGTGGACGACGTAGTCCTTGAAGAAGAGGTTGTTCTGGATCGCGTAGTTGATCATGCCGCCGAAGAACACGATGTTCGTGCCCGAGCGGAGCGGCGCGTGGATGTCGGCGGCCGCGCTGGTCCGCGTGAAGCGCGGATCGACGTGGATGAGCTTCGCTCCGCGCTCCTTGGCCTTCATCACCCACTGGAAGCCCACCGGGTGGTTCTCGGCCATGTTCGAGGTCGCCATGATGACATCCGAGTTCTGGATGTCGATCAGGTTGGTCGTCATCGCCCCGCGCCCGAACGTGGTCCCCAAAGCTGGGACCGTGGCGCTGTGTCAGACCCTGGCCTGATGCTCGTGGTAGACGATCCCGAGGGTGCGGTTCAGCTTCGACAGGAGATAGCACTCCTCGTTGTCGATGCAGGCCGAGCCGAGGGAGCCGATCGCCTCCAGGCGGTTGACGACGACCTCCTGGCCGTCCTTGTTCTTCTCTTTCTCGATGAAGTACTTCTCGCGGGTGTCGTAGTAGCGCTTGGCGATCTGCTCGTACATCCACTCGAGCGGCTTCTCCTCCCACTTCTCGGCGCCGGGCGCGCGATAGAGCGCCTTGGTGGGACGGAGCGGGTTGTTCGAGAGCTGGATGGTGGCCGCGCCCTTCGGGCACAGGCGGCCGAGGGTGTGCGGTGTGTCCGGATGCCCTTCGATGTCGATGATCTTGCCGTCCTTGGCGAAGATCAGCTGCCCGCACCCGACCGCGCAGTACGGACACACGCTGGCGACGGCCTTCGCCTCCTTGATCTTCAGCGCCGTCGTCGCGGCTTCGACGGGCGTCCAGTCGACGCCGGTCCCGGCCGCCACGCCCGCGGCGCTCGCGGTCCCGAACTTCAGGAAGTCACGTCGCGACAAGCTCATGGCGCTCCTCCTCGAAGAGAGAGACTCGCGCTCAGAATTCGGGACTGGTCAGCTCTTCCCACACGCGCCGCACGACGACGATGCGCTCGGGGCGCGACGGCGTGCCGCCGTCGAGCCGCACGATGTCGCCCGCGTTCAAGCCGTCGAGGCCGCCGCGCGCGTTCTCGTCGCTGACGACGACCGTCTGCTCGCCGCACGAGAGATCGCTGCAGACGTCCGCCGCGCCCTTGACGCGAACGCGACGACTGGAAGGATCCACGGCGACGACGATGAGGCGGTTCTGCTGAAGCCAATCGGTGAGGCTCTGGGTCATGGCCGCACCTCCTCGATAGGTACGGAAAGCTTTTGCACGTGGCCGGAACAATACGAGTGGTCCGACCGGCAAGTCAAGGTGTACCGCGGCAAGGAATTCGGGGCCTTCCGGTGCTACAGGTCGGAGCGATCGAGGCCGTCGTCGATGCCGCCGCGGTACCTTTCGAGGCAGGTCCGAACGAGCGCCTCGGCCTCCCTCTTTGCTCCCCGGGAGAGGCAGTCGGCGACCCGGCGACGGGTGGCCAGGTCGACGATCGGGGCGTTCGTCAGCGCGTTGTAGTAGCGGCCGAGGTCGAAGAGGAGGCGGTCGACCCGGGCGGGTTCGTCGAGGCGGGCGAAGACCTCGCGGAACACGTCGATCGCCCAGTCCTCGCGCTTGTTGCCCTTGTCCCTGAACCGGCGCCCGTACGCTCGCGCTGCGACGTCCTCGTCGCGCGCCGCGACGTCCGGGTCGCCCGGCGGCTCCTCATTCACCGGGTGCCCCGATCCCGGCGGTCAGCGCGACGGCGGAGCCAGCATAGACGTTGAGGCTGTCGGGCCGCACGTAGCCGCAGATCGTCACGTTGAGCTGCTCGGCCAGCGCCACCGCCATCTCGGTCGGCGACGTCCGCGAGGCGACCACGGGCACGCCCATTCGCGCCGCCTTCAGCAGCATCTCCGACGAGACCCGCCCCGTGGACAGCAGGATCCGGTCCTCGGTCGGGATCCCGCGGAGAAGCGCCTCGCCCTTCACCTTGTCGACCGCGTTGTGGCGCCCGACGTCCTCGGCCACGACGAGCAGGCGGCGCTCGTCGGCGAGCGCGGCGCCGTGGATGCCGCGCGACTCCTTGTAGTGCACGGCGGCGGCGAAGAGCTCCTTCATGCGCTGTGACACGTCACGCGGCTGGACGCGCACCCCCGAGTGCAGGCGGGGGAACAGGCGGTGATCGATCCGGAAGGTGATGCCTCCGCCACAGCCCGACGTCAGGATGCGCTCGGTCGGGAGCTCCACCGGCCCGCGGAGCGTGACGTCCGCGCGGCCGTCGACGGGTGACACGCTCACGCCGGCCACGTCGTCGAGAGCCTGGATCACCTTCTCCATCCAGAGATAGCCGACGACGAGCGCCTCGAGCTTCATCGGCGAGCACAACAGCGTGAGGAACCGATCGCCGTTGACGTAGACGGTGAGCGGCTGCTCGCGGACGACTTCGCCCGTCACCTCTTCGACGTGATCGGCACGGACCCTCAGATAGCTGCGCATGACGTCGTCAATAGAGTACCCGGACGAGCGTCAGACCGTGCGCGGGTCCGGTCGGCCCCGCCAACCGCCGGTCCCGCGACTTCAGGACGTCCGCGAGCCAGGCGACCTCCCGTGCGCCGCGGCCGACCGCCACGACGCTGCCGACGAGGTTGCGGACCATGTGATGGAGGAAGCGGTCGCCGGACACCACGATCGCGACGCGCGCTCGGCGCTCCACGACGTGGACGGCCCGCAGCCGGCAGATGGGCATCGCGTCGCGCCCGGGCGCCGCGCAGAATGCGCTGAAGTCGTGGGTGCCGCGCACGCTCGCCAGCGCGGCGCGCATCGCGGTGACGTCGAGCCCACCGGGCACGTGCCACGCGTACCGCCGGAGCAAGGGCGCGGCGACGGCTCCGGCGTCGATCAGGTAGGCGTAGCGCTTGCCGGTGGCGTCACGCCGGGCGTCGAACGTCACGCACGCTTCGCCGGCACGAAGGACGCGGACGTCGGGCGGCAGCATCGCATTGAGCGCGCGCGCCACGGATGTGGCGTCGAGCGGATTCGTGGTGGACAGCGAGGCGACCTGGTGGAGTGCGTGAACGCCGGCGTCCGTGCGGCTGGCGCCGACGACTTTGACGTCGTCGCCGAGCACGCGCGCGGCGGCGGCGAGCAACGCGCCCTGGACGGTAGGAACGTTCGGCTGGACCTGCCACCCCGCGTACGCGGTCCCGTCGTAAGCCAGGTCGAGCCGGATGACACGCCGCCCCGAACTCAGCGCGTTCACGCAAAGCCCCCTCCGAGTCTTAGCGTGGCCGGCCGCCGCTCGTGGCCATGAACCACACCACGGCGAGGAGGACGAAGAGCCCGGTCTTGACGAGCGATTGCGGGGTCCACGCGCCGGGATCGACCGGGCCCCGGACGCGCTCGCCCCGCAAGACGTCCTTCGGCTCGTGGGCGGTCGGGTTGTACGTCGCCAGTCCCTCGAGGAGGTCGGCAACCCATGGGACGACGACGTACGCGACGACGAGCACGGTGACGATCACGGCGAGCGTGAATCGCCGCTGGGGAGTCACGAGGGGAGGAGGAGCTCCGCGATCTGCACGGCGTTGGTCGCCGCTCCCTTCCGCAGCTGGTCGCCGACGACCCAGAAGTTGAGCGCGCGATCGTGCGAGAGGTCCTCGCGGATACGCCCCACGAAGCAGTCGTCCTGGCCCTCGACGGCGATCGGCATCGGATAGCGTTGCTGCGCGGGCTCGTCCCAGAGCTTGAGGCCGGGGAAGCGCTCGAACACCTGCCGCGCCTCGGCCACGGTGACCTTGCGCTCGGTCTCGGCGTTCACCGCGATCGAGTGGCACGTGAACACGGGGACCCGCACCGTGGTGGGGGCCACGCGGAGCTCCGGCAGCTCCAGGATCTTGCGCAGCTCGTCGACGAGCTTCTTCTCCTCGCCCGTGTAGCCGTCGGGCTGAAAGGCGTCGATCTGCGGCAGCAGGTTGAACGCGATCTGGTGCGCGAAGTGCCGCGGCGCGACCGCCTCGCCCTTCGCCCACGCCAGGGTCTGCTCGCGCAGCTCGGCGATCCCGTTCACGCCGGCGCCGGAGACGGCCTGGAAGCTCGTCGCCACCACGCGCGTGAGGCGCCCGGCGTCGTGCAGCGGCTTGAGCGGCATCACGGTGACGATCGTCGTGCAGTTGGGACAGGAAAGTATTCCGTCGTGACGACGCGCGGCGCCGGGGTTGATCTCGGGGACGACCAACGGGACCTTCGGATCCATCCGGAACGCGTTCGACTTGTCGACGATCACCGCGCCGTCTTTCCTGATCAGGGGCGCGTACTCCTTCGCCTGCGCCGAGCCCGCCGAGCAGAACGCGATGTCGACGCCCTTGAACGCGCCCGCCTCGACGCGGCGGATCGGGATCTCGTCGCCCTTGAACGTCACGCTCTTGCCGACGGAGCGCTCGGACGCGAACGCGCGCAGCTCGCGTACCGGGAACTTGCGCTCCTCGAGGATCTTCAGCGTGGTCTGCCCCGCCGCGCCCGTCGCGCCGACCACCGCGACCGTGATGCCGTTGGCCACCGGAGCGTCCACGCTCCGCATCAGGCGCTCGCCTCCAGCTCCTTGACGACGAGATCGCCCATCTCGCCGGTCCCGACGACCTTGGCGCCCGAGGCCCCGATGTCGCGCGTGCGATACCCCTGCTCGAGCACGCGGAGCACAGCGGCGTCCACGCGGTCGGCGTGCGTGCCGAGGTCGAGCGAGTACTTCAGCAGCATCCCCGCGGAGAGAATCGCGGCGATGGGGTTGGCGATCCCTTTGCCCGCGATGTCCGGCGCCGTGCCGTGCACGGGTTCGTAGAGGGCGACGGCGCCGCCCAGCGACGCGGACGGCAGCATGCCGAGCGAGCCGACGAGGATCGCCGCCTCGTCCGAGAGGATGTCGCCGAACGTGTTCTCCGCCACGATCGTGTCGAAGCGTGTGGGCCGCGCCACCAGCTCCATCGAGCAGTTGTCGACGAGGATGTGCTCCAGCGTCACGTCGGGATAGTCTTGCGCCACGCGGTTGACGACGTCGCGCCAGAGCTGGGAGACGATCAGCACGTTCGCCTTGTCGACCGAGGCGAGCTTCTTCTTGCGCTTGCGCGCGACGTCGAAGCCCACGCGCGCGATCCGCTCGATCTCCCGCGAGGTGTATGCCATCGTGTTGATCGCCCTGGCGCCGCCGTCGGCGAACTTCTCGATCCCCCGCGGCTCGCCGAAGTAGAGGCCGCCGGTGAGCTCGCGGATGACCATCAGGTCGGTCCCCTCGACCACCGACCGCTTGAGCGGCGACGAGTCGATCAGCATCGGGAACGTCTTCGCCGGGCGCAGGTTCGCGTAGAGATCGAGCTCCTTGCGAAGGGCGAGCAGCCCGCGCTCCGGCTTCTGCTCCTGCGGCAGCCCGTCCCACTTCGGGCCGCCGACCGAGCCGAACATGATCGCGTCGGCCTTCCGGCAGAGGTCGAGGCTCTTCGCCGGAAGCGGCTCCCCGGTCGCGTCGACGGCGCAGCCACCCACGAGCGCGTCCTCGAACTCGAGCGCGACGCCGGCCTGGCGCGCGACGGTCTTCAGCACCTTCACGGCCTCGCCCGTGACTTCGGGCCCGATCCCGTCTCCCGGCAGGACCGCGATCCTGCGCGTGGCCATTACGGCCCGATCTCCTTCATCCGCTGTCCATTCTGCTGCACGAGACGGTTGATCGCGTTCAAATACGCGCGGGCGCTCGCCTCGATGACGTCGGTCGAGGCGCCCTTGCCGGCGACGACGGTCCCGTCGAAGTCCACCTTCACCGAGACCTCGCCGATCGCGTCCTTGCCCGAGGTGGCGGCGCGGATCGCATAGTCTTGCAGCCGGCCCTTCACGCCGGTGATCGCATCGATCGCCGCGAGCACCGCGTCGACCGGGCCGTCGCCGATGCCGGAATCCTGGAACGTCTGGCCCGCGCGCGTGAGCTTCACGGTCGCCGACGGCACCACGCCCGTCCCGCTCAGCACGTGCAGGTAGTCCAGCGTGTAGGTCTCGGGCGTCTGCGTGGCCTCGTCGGTGACGATGGCCACGAGGTCCTCGTCGAAGACCTCCTTCTTGCGGTCCGCGAGGTCCTTGAACTTCTTGAACGCGCGGTCGATCTCCGCGGGCTGGAGGTCGAAGCCGAGCTCCTTGAGCCGGCTTCCGAGCGCGGCGCGGCCGGAATGCTTGCCGAGCACGAGCTTGTTCGAGGGCCGCCCGATGTCCTCAGGCTTCATGATCTCGTACGTCGACTTGTCCTTGAGGACGCCGTCCTGGTGAATGCCCGCCTCGTGCGCGAACGCGTTCTCGCCCACGATCGCCTTGTTGGGCTGCACGTGGATGCCGGTGATGTGCGAGAGCAGCCGCGACGTGCGGAAGAGCTCCTCGGTCTTCACGCCGGTGTCCACGCCGAAGAAGTCCTTGCGCGTGCGGAGCGCCATCACGATCTCTTCGAGCGAGGCGTTGCCCGCGCGCTCGCCGATGCCGTTGATCGTGCACTCGATCTGGCGGGCGCCGTTCATCACGCCCGTGACCGAGTTCGCGACGGCCTGGCCGAGATCGTTGTGGCAGTGCACCGAGAGGACGTACCGGCCCTCGTGCCGCTTCAGGCGCTCGCGGATGTTCGCGATGCGCTGGCCCCACTCCTGCGGAATCGCATACCCCACGGTGTCGGGGATGTTGATCGTGCGGGCGCCGGCGGTGATCACCGCGTCCAGCACGTCGCACATGTAGTCGAAGTCCGTGCGCGAGGCGTCCTCGGGCGAGAACTCGACGTCCTCGCAGTACGCGCGCGCGTGCTTCACCGCCTCTTCCGCGGCCTTCAGGATCTCCGCGCGCGACTTGCGCAGCTTGTACTTGAGGTGGATGTCCGAGGTCGCGACGAACGTGTGGATGCGCGGCTTCGTGGCGTACTTCACCGCCTCCCAGCACCGGTCGATGTCCCCGAGCCCGACGCGTGAGAGCCCGCAGATCGCCGGCGCGCCGTCGAGCGTGCCGACCTGCCGCGCCACCTCCCGCGTGGCCTCGAAGTCCTCGTCGGAGGAGATCGGGAAGCCTGCCTCGATGACGTCCACGCGCAGGCGCGCCAGCTGCCGGGCCATCTCCAGTTTCTCCATGGCGTTCATGGAAAAGCCCGGCGACTGCTCGCCATCGCGCAACGTCGTGTCGAAGATGATGACCCGATCCATGACGACCCTCCTAGATTTCCTTGACCGGCGCGGGCTCCGGCAGCGGCGCGCGCCCCACGATGAGGCGCCGCACGGGACCGGAGAGCGCGTAGCCCGTGAAAAGGATGAACACGAAGAGCTCCGGGTTCGTCGCCACGATCATCACGCCGAGGACGACGACCAGGAGCGCCTGGGCGGGGTGCCGCTTCGCCCACCCGACGTCCTTGAAGCTCCAGTACTTGAACGTGGAGACCATGAGCAGCGCCACGAGATACATGCCGATCGCCATCGCGACCAGCACCGCCCGGGACGGCTCGAGCGTGTTCACGAAGACCACGCTCGAGCAGATGACGCCGGCCGCCATCGGGATCGAGAGGCCGGTGAAGAAGCGCTTGTCGGCCACGCCCGTGAACACGTTGAAGCGCGCCAGCCGGAGCGCGCCGCAGATCACGAAGAGGAAGGCGGCGAACCACGCGGGCCGGCCGAGCTTCGCGAGCGCGAACGAGTACACGAGGAACGCCGGCGCCACGCCGAACGAGACCACGTCGGCCAGCGAGTCGTACTCCACGCCGAACTGGCTGGTCGCCTTCATCAGGCGCGCCACGCGCCCGTCGAGGAGGTCCATCACCCCCGCCACGAAGACGGAGATCGCCGCCTCGGTGTACCGCTCCTGCACCGTGAGCAGGAGGGCGAGGAACCCGCAGAAGAGGTTGCCCGTCGTGAGCAGGCTCGGCAGCAGGAAGATCGAGCGGCTGCGCTTCTCCTGCAGCCCTTCCCAGCGCCGGCGCCGTGCCGCCTTGGCGTGCCGCCGCCGGATCATGGCAGCGTCCCCAGGACCGTGACGCCGCCGATCACGCGATCACCGACGCCGACGTGGAGGGTCGTGCCGCGCGGCATGTAGCAGTCCGTCCGCGACCCGAAGCGGATGAGTCCGAAGCGCTCGCCCGCCTCGAGCTTCTGGCCGGCGGTGACCCGGCACACGATCCGCCGCGCGACCACACCCGCGATCTGGACGACGGTCACGCGCGCGGCCTCGCCCTGGATGCGGATCGTGCACCGCTCGTTGACCTCGCCCGCCTCCGGGGTGTAGGCGGCCACGAACCGCCCGCGCGTGTACGCGGTGTCCACGACCAGCCCCGCGATGGGCGCGCGGTTGACGTGGACGTCGAGCGGAGAGAGGAAGATCGAGACGCGCACCGCCGCGCCGACGAACGGATCGACGGCCTCGTCGACCGACGTCACGGTACCGTCGGCGGGCGACAGCGCGCCGTTGCCCACCGCGGGGATCACGCGCTCGGGATCGCGGAAGAACCCGAGCGACGCGAGCGACGCCGCCGCGAAGGGCAGCGCGAGCACGCGGCGCCCGAGCAGCGCCAGCGCCACCGCCACCGCCCCGGGGACGACGACGAAGGGCCAGCCCTCGCGCGCGATCGGAAGCTTCCGCTCCATCACACCGATCTCCTACTCGCGCGGCGGCTGGATCCAGGACATCATCGCGCGGAGCCGCTTGCCGACCTCCTCGATCTGGTGATCGGCGTCCTTGCGGCGCATCGCGAGGAACCCGGCGCGGTTCGCCTGGTTCTCCAGCACCCACTCGCGCGCGAACTGCCCCGACTGGATCTCGGCGAGGATCTTCTTCATCTCCTGCTTCGTCGCCTCCGGCACCACGCGCGGGCCGCGCGAGTAGTCGCCGTACTCCGCGGTGTCGGAGACCGAGTGGCGCATGTACGCGAGACCGCCCTGGTAGAAGAGGTCGACGATCAGCTTCATCTCGTGCATGCACTCGAAGTACGCGACCTCGGGCTGGTAGCCGGCCTCGACCAGCGTCTCGAACGCCGCCTTGATGAGGTGCGAGATACCGCCGCAGAGCGTGGTCTGCTCGCCGAAGAGATCGGTCTCCGTCTCTTCCTTGAACGTGGTCTCGATCACGCCGGCGCGCGTGCAGCCGACACCCTTGCCGTACGCGAGGGCGACGTCACGGGCCTTGCCGGTGACGTCCTGGTAGACGGCGACGAGCGCGGGGACGCCGGGCCCCTGGGTGAAGAGGTCGCGCATGATGTGGCCCGGGGCTTTGGGTGCAATCATCGTGACGTCGATATCCGGCGGGGGCACGACCTGGTTGAAGTGGATGTTGAAGCCGTGGGCGAACATCAGCATCTTGCCCTTGCCGAGCCCCTGCTTGATCTCGGCCTCGAAGACCTGCCGCTGGCTCTGGTCGGGCAGGAGGATCATCACCACTTCCGACATCTTCGCGGCGTCCGCCACCGGCGCGACCTTCAGGCCTTCCTTCTCGGCGCGCGCCCAGCTCTTCGAGCCCTTGTAGAGGCCGACGACGACGTCCTGGCCGGAGTCCTTGAGGTTCAGCGCGTGCGCGTGGCCCTGGCTGCCATAGCCGATGACGGCCACTTTCTTGCCCTTCAAGAGGCCGAGGTCCGCGTCCTGGTCGTAATAGATCTTCGCTGGCATCCTACAGTCTTCCTTTCTTTCCCTAATCTGCGAAGCCGACCACACGCGGATCATCCACGGGGCGCGGCCGCTTGGGCTGTTCGACCTTGCGCGCGGCCTTCGTCTTCGGCCCGCGCGTGATGGCGACCTTTCCGGTCCGGACGATCTCCTGGATGCCCATCGGGCGGAGCAGCTCGATGAGCGCTTCGATCTTGCCCTCGTCGCCGGTGGCCTCGAGGATGAAGGAGATCGGCGTGACGTCGACGACCTTCGCGCGGAAGATGTCGACCGTCCGCAAGATCTCCGCGCGGTGCTGCGGCTCGGCGTTCACGCGGATGAGCACGAGCTCGCGCTCGACGTGGCGGTCGTCCGTGAGGTCGCTCACCTTGATGACGTCGATCAGCTTGTGGAGCTGCTTCGTCACCTGCTCGATGATGAACTCGTCGCCGGTCACGACCAGCGTCATCCGCGAGACCGCGGGGTCGAGCGTCTCGCCGACCGAGAGGCTCTCGATGTTGTAGCCGCGCGCGGAGAAGAGGCCCGCCACGCGCGACAGCACGCCGAAGCGGTTCTCCACGAGGACCGAGATCGTGTGCTTGCGCGGCTCGCCGCTTCCGCTGCCGTTGCTCGTGCTCATCAGATCGCTCGGAGGGGGCTACGCCCCCTTCCGAACCTCCCCCTCGGATTGCGCCGGCGAAGCCGGCGCTCGAACTCAGAATCCCGTCTGTGCACGCGCGGCCTGCTCCTTCTTCTCGCGGCTCGGAGGCGAGAGGATCATGTCGGTGTTGGCGCCGCCGGCCGGCACCATCGGGAACACGCACTCGTCCTTGTCGACGCAGACGTCCAGGATGACCGGCGCGGGCGTCGCGAGCATCTTCTCGAGCGCGGGCACCACCTCGCTCGGCTTCGTCACGCGCAGCCCGACGCAGCCGTACGCCTCCGCGAGCTTCACCCAGTCGGGGATGCCGGGGAGGTCGATCGCGCAGTAGCGCTCCTTGTAGATGATCCGCTGCCACTGCCGCACCATGCCGTGGCCGCTGTTGTTGATGATGATCGTCTTCACGGGCAGGTTCTCCGTGAAGCACGTCGCCATCTCCTGGCTGTTCATCTGGAAGGAGCCGTCGCCGTCGACGTTGACGACGAGCTTGCCCGGGTGCGCGGCCTGGACCCCCATCGCGGTCGGCAGCCCGTAGCCCATCGTCCCGAGGCCGCCCGACGTGCACCACCGGCGCGGGTGCTTGAACCGGTAGTACTGCGCGGCCCACATCTGGTGCTGGCCGACGCCCGTCACGATGAACGCCTCGCCGTTCGTGAGGTTCGACAGCTCCTGGATCACGTACTGGGGCTTGATGACATCGTCGCTCCAGTCGTAGCGGAGCGGGAAGTCGCGCTTCCATTCCGCCACCTGCTGCGCCCACTGCTGGCGCGCCTCGCGGACCGCCGCCGGCACCTCCTGCTTGAGCTCCTCGCGCACGGCCTCGACCAGCTTCGCGAGCACGCGCCGGCAGTCGCCGACGATCGGCACGTCGACCTTGATGTTCTTCGAGATCGACGAGGGATCGACGTCGATGTGGATGATCTCGGCGTTCGGCGCGAAGGCGTCCACGCGGCCCGTCACCCGGTCGTCGAAGCGCGCGCCGACCGCCACGAGGCGGTCCGAGTGGTGGACGGCCATGTTGGCGTAGTAGCTGCCGTGCATGCCGAGCATGTCGAGCGAGAGCGGGTGCGCCATCGGAAACGCGCCGAGCCCCATCAGCGTCTGGGTGAGCGGCACCTGCGTGAGCTCGGCGAGCTCGCGCAGCTCGGCGTGCGCGTCGGCCGAGATCACGCCGCCGCCGACGTAGAGGACGGGGCGCTTCGCCCGCACGATCGACTTCGCCGCGCGCTTGATCTGCCCCGGGTGGCCGTCGACGGTCGGATTGTAGGAGCGCAGGTGGACGCGCTCCGGCCAGATCATCTCCGCTTCCTTCACCAGCACGTCCTTCGGCAGGTCGATGTGCACGGGACCCGGCCGGCCGGTCGAGGCGATGTGGAACGCCTCGCGGATGATCGGCCCGATGTCCTTGCCGTCCTTCACGAGGAAGTTGTGCTTGGTGCACGGCCGCGTGATGCCGACGTTGTCGGCTTCCTGGAACGCGTCGTTGCCGATCAGGTGCGTCGGCACCTGGCCCGTGAACGCCACGATCGGGATCGAGTCCATCATCGCGTCCTGCAGCGCGGTGACGAGGTTCGTGGCCGCCGGCCCGGACGTCACGAGGCAGACGCCGATCTTGCCCGTCGTGCGCGAGTAGCCCTCCGCGGCATGGCCGGCCGCGGCCTCCTGGCGGACCAGGATGTGGCGAAGGCCCTCGAAATCGTAGAGGACGTCGTAGATCGGCAGGACCGCGCCGCCGGGGAGGCCGAAGATCGTGTCCACCCCTTCGCGCTTGAGACACTCCAGCACCATCCGCGCCCCTGACATTCTCACCGCCACGTCCTCCTGGAACCGCGCCCGTTAGCCATGCGACATCGCGTCCCGTTCCTTGATCCGGGCCTGCGCGGCCGCGAGGCGCGCGATCGGGATCATGAACGGCGAGCACGACACGTACGTCATCCCCACGCGATGACAGAACTCCACCGACGACGGCTCGCCGCCGTGCTCGCCGCAGATCCCCACCTTGAGCTCCGGCCGCGTGCGGCGGCCGCGCTCGATGCCGATCCTCACGAGCTCGCCCACGCCTTCCTGGTCGAGCACCGAGAACGGATCGGCGGGCAGCAGACTCTTCTGCAGGTAGTCCGGCAGGAACTTCGCCACGTCGTCGCGGCTGTAGCCGAACGTCATCTGGGTGAGGTCGTTGGTCCCGAACGAGAAGAACTCCGCGTGCTCGGCGATCTGGTTGGCGATCAGCGAGGCGCGCGGCACCTCGATCATCGTGCCCACCGCGTACTTCACGGGCACGCCGGTCTCCGCCACCACGCCGTCGGCGATGCGCTTGGTCTTGTCGTACGTGAGCCGCATCTCGCCGATCGTGCCCGTGAGCGGGATCATGATCTCGGGCTCGACGCGCCCGCCCTGGTCGGCGACCGTGCACGCCGCCTCCATGATCGCGCGCACCTGCATGCCGTAGATCTCGGGGTGCGTGATCCCGAGGCGGCAGCCGCGGTGGCCGAGCATGGGATTCGCCTCGCGCAGCTTCTCGACGGTCGCGATCAGCGCGTCGAGCCGCGGGCGCCGGGCGGCGTCGATCCCGAGCGCGTCCATGCGCGCGCGCTCCTCGACCAGCTCCGTGTACTCCTTCCAGTTCGGCAGGAACTCGTGGAGCGGCGGGTCGAGCAGGCGGACCGTCACGGGCAGCCCGTCCATCGCCCGGAAGATCCCGATGAAGTCCTCGCGCTGGAACGGCAGCAGCTTCGCGACCGCCGCGCGGCGCGCGGCGTGATCCGGCGCCATGATCATCTCGCGCACGATCGCGATGCGCTCGGGCGCGAAGAACATGTGCTCGGTGCGCACGAGGCCGATGCCCTCGGCGCCGAACTCGCGCGCCTTCGCGGCGTCGTGCGGCGTGTCCGCGTTGGCGCGCACCCCGAGCGAGCGGCGCTGGTCCGCCCACGCGAGGAACTCCTTGAAGGCGCCGCTCAGCTCGGGCTGGACCGTCTCGATCGCGTCGCGCAGCACCTCCCCGGTGCTGCCGTCGAGCGAGACCATCTCGCCCTCGCGCACGATCACCCCGTGCGCCTCGCACTGCCGCCGCTCCTCGTCCACCACCACGTCGTGCGCGCCGACCACGCACGGCTTGCCCATGCCGACGGCGACCACCGCGGCGTGCGACGTGCGGCCGCCGCGCGCCGTGAGGATACCTTCCGAGGCGTACATGCCCGCGATGTCCTCCGGCGACGTCTCGGGGCGGACGAGGATGACCTTGTGGCCGGCCTTCGCGCGCTCGACCGCGGTGTCCGCGTCGAACACCACCTGCCCCACGGCCGCGCCCGGCGCCGCGGGAAGCCCCTGCGCGAGCAGGCGGCTCTGCGCGATCGCGCGGGCCTTCTGCGTGTCGTCGAAGCGCGGGTGCAGGACCTTGTTGAGGTCGGCCGGACGCACGCGCAGCAGCGCGGTGTCGCGGTCGATCACGTGCTCGTGGACGAGATCCACGGCCACGCGCACCGCGGCCTCGGCCGAGCGCTTGCCCGCGCGCGTCTGCAGGAGATAGAGCGTGCCTTCCTGCACCGTGAACTCGATGTCCTGCATGTCCTTGTAGTGGCGCTCGAGGCGGTCGGCGATCGTCACCAGCTCGTCGTACGCGGCGGGCATGCGCGCGTGGAGCCCGTCGATCCCCTCGGGCGTGCGGATGCCGGCGACCACGTCCTCGCCCTGCGCGTTCGCGAGGAACTCGGCGTAGAACCGCGGCTCCCCGGTCCGCGGGTCGCGGGTGAAGCCGACGCCCGTGCCCGACGTCTCGCCGAGGTTGCCGAACACCATCGCCATCACGGTGACGGCGGTGCCCCAGTCGCCGGGAACGCCGTGGATGCGCCGGTACTCGATGGCCTTCTTCACGAACCACGAGTCGAACACCGCGCGCACCGCGAGCTCGAGTTGCCGCTCGGGCTCCTGCGGGAACGGCGCGCCGGTGCGCTCCTGCACCAGGTCCTTGAACGTCTGAACCAGTTTTCGCAGCTCGATGGCGGGGATCTCGGGATCGGTCTTCACGCCGAGGCGCGCCTTCATCGCCTCGAGGTGCTCGTCGAACGCCTCGCGCTTGATGTGCAGCACGACGTTGGCGAACATCGTGATGAAGCGGCGGTAGCAGTCGAGCGCGAACCGCTCGTTGCGCGTCCACGCCGCGAGGCCTTCCACCGTCGCGTCGTTGAGGCCGAGGTTGAGGACGGTCTCCATCATCCCGGGCATCGAGACCCGGGCGCCGGAGCGAACGGAGACGAGCAGCGGCCGCTTGGTGTCGCCGAACGTGAGACCCGCCGCGCTCTCGAGCTTCTCGAGGTTCTCGAGCGCCTGGTCCCAGAGCCCGTCGGGAAGCCGGCGATCCTGCCGCGTGTACTCCGCCCACGCTTCGGTGGTGATCGTGAAGCCCGGCGGCACCGGGATGCCGAGGTTCGTCATCTCGGCGAGCTCGCAGCCCTTGCCCCCGAGGAGGTTGCGCATGAGGGAGGAGCCTTCCGCCTTGCCGCCACCGAAGAAGTAGACGAGTTTCGCTGTGGGCATGAGTCTCCGTCCACGAGGACCGAAAAAGTCTTTCGATCCTACAGGATGGCCCACACCCCCGTCAATTGAAGGTCCGGGCCCCCGGGCTTCGCCACGCCCGGACCCGCCCCTTCCCACTGCGCTCATTCGGTCTCCCGTGTCAAGAAAACAAAAGGCCACGGATCGCCACCCGTGGCCTCAACTACTCCGTCGATCGCCACGGGCCGGTCATCCTGCCCGTGGCATCCGGCTAGCGCTTAGCTCGCGGATGCTCCGGGCAGGCCCGGCAGCGCCAGGAGAATCAGTCCCAGCGACAGCAGCCGCGAATCGGTGCGCTTCATAGGCTTGTGACTATACGCGGGCGCTTCGGCGGGGGTCAAGGGGTTTGCGGTCAAGGAGTCTTTCGGCCGGAGCGGAGGACCAGCGCCTCGACGGCGACGACGTGATCGAACATCGCCCGCTCGGCGCCTGGCGCATCGCCTTTGCGGACCGCGTCGAGGATCCGGCGGTGGTCCTCGTGCGAGCGCGTGGGCCGGCCCGGGGTGCCGATCGACTCCTCGCGGCTCTGCGCCAGGAGATCCATGAGCGCGTGGACGACGCGGGTGATCGCGCGGTTGTGCGCGGCCGTCCCGATGGCCGCGTGGAACGCCGCGTCCTGCGCGAGCCCGGTGTTGCCCGCCGCGATCTCCCTGGCCTGCGCGTCCAGGATGCGCTCCATCTCCTGGACTTCCTCCGGGGTCGCGCGGCGGGCGGCGAGGCCCGCGATCTTCGGCTCCAGCAGCCGGCGGGCCTCGAACAGCTCGCCGATCATCGCGTGCTGCGAGAGCAGCACGAGCGCGAGCGGCTCGACGAGCGCCTCGACCGACACCTGCCGCACGAACGTGCCCTCGCCCGGCCGGATCTCGAGGAGCCCCACGCTCTCCAGCGCGCGCAGCGCCTCGCGCACGGACGTGCGGCTCACCAGGAACTTCTCCGCGAGGTCGCGCTCCGGCGGCAGCTGGTCGCCGCTCTTGAGGCGCCCCTCGCTGATCATCGACTTGATCTGCCGGACGATCTCCTCGTAGATCCGCGTCGACTTGACCGGCGCGATGTCCATCGCCGGCGGCGCACCGGCGGCCGGCGAGCCGCCGCGGGTCGGCCGCGGCGCCGGGCTCACGAGGTATGGACCGCGTGCGCGGGACCGGCACGCCGCGCGAGCCACCAGCCGAGGGCCGTGAGCGCGGCGAAGAGGACCAGCGCGACGGGCCAGTGCAGGGCGTCGGCGATCGGCCCGAGCCAGCTCTTGATCCACGGGTCCTTCAGGATCATCTCGCCCGCCACGAAGCCGAGGATGCCGCCACCGAGCCAGATGATCCACGGGTAGCGGTTCATGAGCCTGGCGAGCAGCCCGCTGCCCCAGACCACGAGGGGCAGCGAGAGCGCGACCCCGAACACCACCAGGAGCAGGTTGCCGTGAGCCGCGCCCGCCACCGCGAGCACGTTGTCGAGGCTCATCACCACGTCGGCGACGATGATGATCCAGATCGCCTGCCAGAGCGAGGTGCCCTGCCTGACGTGGCCCTCTTCGCTCCCGCCGCCGGTCTGGCGCACGAGCTTGCACGCGATCCAGAGCAACAGCACCCCGCCGGTGCACATCAGCAGCGGGATCTGCAGCAGGTACGTGATGATCGTGATGAAGATCAGCCGCAGCCCCACCGCGCCCAGCGAGCCCCAGACCCGGCCCCAGAACTGCTGCGTCGTGGGGAGCGTGCGCACCGCGAGCGCGATGACCAGCGCGTTGTCGCCCGCCAGCGTCAGGTCGAGGATGACGATCGAGAGCCAGCGTGCCCAGAACTCGGGGTCGATCAGGAAGTCCATGGTCCTCAGTGGCCGCGTGGCGTCGCGGCGGTGGCGGCCGCGCCACGCCGGGTGCGCCACCACGGGGTGACGAGCGGAAGTACGAAGAAGAAGATCGCCAGCGCGGTGATCACCGCGGCGATCGGGCGCGTGAAGAAGATGCCGAGCGAGCCCTGCGACATGATGAGGCTCTGACGCAGCGCGTTCTCGGCGAGGTCACCGAGCACGAGGGCCAGGACCAGCGGCGCGAGCGGATAGTCGAGCTTCTTGAACACGTACCCCACCACCCCGAATATCAGCATGTACCACACGTCGATCATCGCATTGTTCACGGCGTAGGCGCCGATCGCGCACACGACCACGATGACCGGGGTGAGGATCGCGAACGGGATGCGCAGGATCGCGGCGAAGAACGGCACGCACGCGAGGACCATCAGCACCCCGATCACGTTGCCGGTGTACATGCTCGCGATGAGGCCCCACACGAACTCCGGCTGCTCCTTGAAGAGCATCGGCCCCGGCTGCAGGCCCCAGATGATGAGGCCGCCCAGCATCACGGCCGCCGTCGGCGAGCCGGGAATGCCGAGCGTGATCATCGGCAGCATCGCCGCGACGCCCGCGGAGTGAGCGGCCGTCTCCGGCGCGACGATGCCCTCGATCTCGCCCTTCCCGAAACGCTCGGGGTGGCGCGAGAACCGCTTGGCGAACGCGTAGCTCATGAACGACGCGGGCGTGGCGCCGCCCGGCTTGAAGCCCATCCAGAACCCGATGAACGAGCCGCGCACGAACGTCCGGTAGTAGCGCGGCAGGATCTTCCAGGTGTCGAGCACCACCCGCGTGTTCATCCCCGCGCGCGCGCCCTGGAAGCGGAGGCCTTCCTCCACCGACAGCAGGATCTCGCCGACGCCGAAGAGGCCGATGACCGCCACGATGAAGTTGAAGCCCTTCATCAGGTCCACGAAGCCGAACGTCAGCCTGAGCTGGCCGGTGACGATGTCGAGGCCGACGGACGCGAGCATGAAGCCGAACAGGATCGAGACGAGCGATTTCAAGGGGTTGCCGCCGCCGAGCCCGACGAAGCTGGAGAACGTGAGGAGCTGGATCGCGAAGAACTCCGGCGGTCCGAACTTGAGCGCGATCTCGGCGAGGACCGGCGCGAAGAACGTGATCAGCACGATCGAGAACCAGGCGCCCACGAACGACGAGGTGAACGCCGCGGTCAGCGCCTGCCCGCCCTGCCCCTGCTTCGCCATCGGATACCCGTCGAACGTGGTCGCGACCGACCACGGCTCGCCGGGGATGTTGAACAGCACCGAGGTGATCGCGCCGCCGAACAACGCCCCCCAGTAGATCGAGGTGAGCAGGATGATCGCGGACGTCGGCGGCATCGTGAACGTGAGCGGGAGCAGGATCGCGACGCCGTTCGCGCCCCCGAGACCGGGAAGGACGCCGATGATCGTGCCGAGCGCGATCCCCACGACCGCGATGAAGATGTTGAACGGGCTGAGCGCGACCTGGAAGCCGAGGAAGAGGTTCTCGAATCCCATCGGTCAGTACCCGAGCCAGGCTTCGAGCGGGCCCTTCGGCAGCGGCACGAGGAACCACCGCTCGAAGATGAGGAAGGTCACGAGCGGCATGCCGGCGCCGAGCACGAGCACGAGCCACCACGCGTGCCGGCCGATCCACCGCATGTAGAGGCCGATGTAGACGGCCGACGCGACGTAGAGGCCGATCACCTGCGTCGCGACCACGAGCCCCGCCGCGGGGACGAGCACCTTCAGCACCGGCGCGGCCTGCGCGCGGGTGAGGAAGGTGCCGTGGTCGCCGCGGCGGAGGGCCTGCGCCGCGATGGCGACGCAGGCCGCCATGGCGGCGACACCGAGCCAGAACGGAAAGAAGCCGCTCGCCGGCCCGTCGGTGCTCCACCCGATGCCCAGCCGCAGGGCGTCGGCGACGACGAGGCCGGCCAGCCCGAACAGGACGAACGCGGTCGTGAGCTCGGCCGCGCGCATCTACTTCTTGAGCAGCCCGCCCTTGGTCATCAGGTCCTTGTGCAGCTGCTCGGCGCCCTCGACCCACTTCACGTACTCGGCGCCGGTCGCGAACGCGGGCTTGAGCGCGCCCTTGCTGAGGTACTCCTTGAACTCCGGGGTGTCGTACACCTTCTTGAGGAAGGCGACGTACCACTCGACCGCCTCCTTCGGCATGTCGGGCGGGCCGAAGATCCCGCGGAGCATGTTGTACGAGATGTCCGCGCCGAGCGCGTCCTTCACCGTCGGGATGTCCTTCCAGTCCGGCTCGGGGATGCGCCCGGTATCGAACACCGCGAGCGGCCGCACGCGGCCGGCCTTCCAGTGGCTCGCGCACTCGATCGGGTTGTTGACGGTGGAGTCGACGTGCTTGCCCACGAGGTTCACGCACACCTCGCCGCCGCCCTTGAACGGCACGTAGGTGAACTTCACCCCGAGCGCCTGCTCGAGCTGGATCGTGATGATCTGGTCTTCCTGCGCCGACCCCGTGCCGCCCATCTTGAACTGGCCGGACTTCTCCTTGACCGCCGCCGCGTACTCCTTCGCGGTCTTGTAGGGCGTCTCCGCGTTCACCCACAGGATGAACTGGTCGAGCGCCAGGCGTGCGACGGGCGTGAGGTCCTTCCAGTTGAACGGCACGCCCGTGTGCAGGGGCGTGGTGAACAGGTTCGACAGCGTGATGATGATCGTGTGAGCGTCGCCCTTCTTGCCCTTGACGTGGAGGAAGCCCTCCGCGCCGGCGCCGCCCGACTTGTTCACCACGACGATCGGGCGCGGCGAGAGCTTGTGCTTCTCGGCGATGCCGTGGATCAGCCGCGCCATCTGGTCGGCGCCGCCGCCGGTGCCGGCGGGGACGACGAACTCGATTGGCTTCGTGGGCTCCCACGCCGCGGCGGCGGGGGTGACGAGGAACAGGATGCTGACGAGCGCGACGAGTACGTTCATTGGGGCCCCTCCGTTGGTGAGTCGCCCTAAGTGAGCCGCCGCTGCCGGCACTCGCGGAGGGCCGGGATGCACTCCAGGCCCGGAACGCCGGGGGGATGGGGGGGGCGCCAGAGGCGTTCCCCCGTGTCGTACGACCGCGCGGTCACGTACTCGCGCTTGGACCTACTTGACCTCGAGCGCCGCCTTGGAGGCGTCGAGGCGCCGGAACGGGATGACCGCGGGAATCTCCCACTTCTCCCACATCTCGTCGACCTTGGCCTGGAAGTAGCCGAGGTCCTCCTCGGTGAAGTGGGCGAACCGTCCCTGCTTGAGCAGGTACTCCCGCACCGGCTTGCGCTTGCGTCCTTCGATCAGGGCCTTGGTCTTGCCGTAGTACTTCACGACCCCGTCCTCGACCTCGTACAGCGGAAAGAGGCCGGTCTCGATCGCGAGCTCGCCCATCTCGTGCGAGAGCATCGGGTCGTAGTCCCAGCCCTTCGGGCACGGGTCGAGCGAGTGGATGAACGTCGGGCCGCCGATCGTGAGCGCGCGGCGGACCTTGTTCATCATCTCGACCGCGTACGAGCCGCACACCGTGGCCACGTAGCGGCACTCGGGATGCCCCGCCGCCATCATGCCCGCCATGTTCTTCTTCCAGCGCGTGTGGATGTTGCGGATCACCTTGCCGGGCGGGCTGAACGTGGTGTTCGCGCCGTACGGCGTCATCCCCGACAGCTGGATGTCGGTGTTGGCGTACGACTCGTTGTCGTAGAGCAGGATCAGGCAGTTGTAGTCCTTGTGCGTCAGCGTGGCCGAGATGCCGTTGAGGCCCATGTCGGCGCCCCCGCCGTCGCCGCAGAACGCGATGACGTTGATGGACTCGGCCTTCATCTTGCCTTTCTTCATCAACGCCTTCAGACCCGCCGCCGTTCCGAGCGCGGCCGAGCCGGAGGAGCCGAGCTGCGTGTGCATCCACGGCACCACCCAGGGGGTCGTGTAGTACGTCGTGTTCGCGACGTACATGCAGCCCGTCGAGCCGAGCACGATCGTGCGGGGGCCGGCCGCCTTCACCATGAGCTTCATGATGAGCGCGGACTCGCAGCCCTGGCACGTGCGGTGGCCCGAGGTGAAGTACTCCTCGATCGTGACCTTCTTGATGCCCCGGAAGGGCTCCAGGACCTGGGTCGCGTTGCTGAACGTCGCGTCGGCCATCGCGCGTGTCTCCCTTATTCCCGCACGCCGAGCCAGTGCGTCCTGGCGTCGGACTTGCCGGAGGTCGCGGCACTATAACAGAGGTCGGCGGCCTTGTAGACGTCCTCCAGCGTCACCTCGCGGCCGCCGAGGCCGGAGATGAAGCTGAGCAGCGGCGGACGCTTGTCCGAGTTGTAGAGGGCGGCGCGGATCTCGTTCGCCACGACGCCGGAGGCGAACGGCGAGCCGAACGAGTAGTTGCGGTCGACGACGCCGATCGCCTTGGCCTTCGAGAGCGCGGCGACGATCTTCTCCGTCGGGAACGGCCGGAACCAGCGCAGCCGCACGAGGCCGACCTTCTTGCCCTGCGCCCGCATGTTGCGGATGCCCACCTTCATGGGCAGCGAGATCGTCCCCATGCCGATCAGGATGACGTCCGCGTCCTCGGTCATGTACTCCTCGAACCACGGGTTCTCGGGCCCGCGGCCGAAGACCTTGCGGAAGTCGGCGTACGCCTCCTCGATGACGGTGTACGCGCGCTTCATGGCCTCGTCGTTCTGGCGCCGGATCTCGATGACCCAGTCCTCGTTGGCCTGCGGCGCCACGGTGATCGGATTGTCGGGATGGAGGAGGAGGTCGCCGCGGTTGTAGCGCGGCAGGAATCTGTCGACCTTCTCCTTCGACGCCACCATCGTGATCGCCTGCGAGTGCGTGAGGAAGGCGCCGTCCGCGGAGATCGCGCACGGCAGGAACACGCGCCGGTCCTCGGCCACGCGGTACGCGATCAGCGTGGTGTCGAACGCCTCCTGCGACGTGTCGATCCAGCAGAGCATCCAGCCGAGGTCACGGACGAACAGCGCGTCGTTGTGCTCGACGCCGAACGCGCCCGGATCGTCGAGCGCCCGGTTGCCGACGAGGCAGATCATGGGCACGCGGAGGGGCGGCGTGACCACGAGGCACTCCATCGCGTACGCCCAGCCCACGCCGGACGAGCCGCAGAACACGCGCGCGCCCACGGTCGAGGCGTGCTTCACGATCTCGAACTGGCTGTGCTCGCCCTCGGCGACGATGTACTCGGCGGTCAGCTGGCCGCCGGAGATCTTCTTCGCGATCGCCTGCATCACGGTGTCGTACGGCCGGATCGGATATGCGGTGACCACGTCGAGGTCGGCGAGCGTCAGCGCTTCCGCCACCGCCTCGCTCCCCGAGATCAGGAGCTCCTTGTCTTCGCTCGCGGCCTGGGCCGCCTTGGTCTCGACGACTGCCATTGGCACGGTCCTCCTCGTGAGCGCACTCGCGGAGGGCCGGGATTCACTCCCGGCCCGGAGCGAGGGGGGCTTGGGGGGTGCGCCTCGCACCCCCCATGTCAATCAATCAAACGGTCTTGTGCGCGGCGTTCTCACCCGGGATGCCCGCGGTGATCTCGACGCCGCCGGAGTCCAGCTCGGCCTTCAACTCCTGGTCGTACTGGCCGCGGAAACGGAAGCCGTGCGAGCGCACGGTGGTCTTCTTGTCGGCGATCTTCGTGCCGAGCCAGGTCTTGTACGCGGCCTTGTCCTTGCGCCACATCTCCCACTGGCTCGCGTTGTCGTCGAAGGCCTGCTCGTTCACCATCGTGACGCAGTGCTCGACCGGGCACACCGCCTCGCAGACGCCGCAGCCGCAGCACGCTTCCATGGCCGCGTCGAACGTGCCGTCCGGCATCACGTCGAAGACCGAGTCGGGGCACGAGATCCAGCACAGGTTGCACTTCACGCAGGTGTCGAAGTCGATGACCGGGCGCATCGTGCGCGTCGTGTATTTCTTGAAGTACGGGTTGCGCTCCGGGACGTACCCCTTGCCCGCCTCCTTCGGCTTGCCGACGGGGATCGCGGGGATCGTGACGCCTTCGCGCATCTCCCACCACTTCGGCATCTCGAACGAGAACGGGATCTCCCCGTTGCCCTCGGTCATCTTGATCTCGCGGGTCTCGATCCGCTCGTACGCCTTCTTCGCCGAGGCCACCTTCAGGTCCGAGCCCCACTCCGACTCCTTGATCGCCTGGGACACGGCGTCGAGCGTGAGGAAGTCGGGCGCGATCTTCGCGAGCGCGCCGAGGATGCGCACCTCCGTGTGGTCCTCGCGATAGACCCAGAGCCCGGCGAACGACGCCTTCGCGGGGATGAGTGAGAGCTTGTAGGGCGCGTCCTTCTTGTGGATGTCCTTCAGCAGGCTCTCCGGGCTCTGGAGCGACGTCATGAGCAGCGTGCCGTTCGGCACCGTGAGCTTGTTGATCGGCTGCAGCCCGTACCACGCCCACGACTCGACGCCCTTCGACAGCGTGTCGTCGACGCAGATCGTGACGTCCACGTGCTTGGGCTCGTAGCGCGCCATGTTCTGCTCGAGCTCTTCCTTCGTGTCGGCGACGATCGCGAAGTCCTTCGCCGGGATGCCGTTGCGCTGCGGGCTGTCGCCATAGCGGCCGAACGCGATCCCCCACCGCCCGGCTTTCCGCGCGGAGAGGACGATCCCGCGCGTGATGCGCGAGGCGAGGTTCTTCTGGAAGATGCCGCGGTAGACGACTTCGCAGATCAGGGCGGACATGGAGCCTCCTTGTGCCTTTCTCTCTAGCCGGTCGGCTGGTCGGACCGGACAATACCCTGAATCCTCGGGGATGGTCAAGGACTAGGCACGGGCCGGAGAACGCCCGTGTCGACGCGTGGTTACACCGCCTTCTCGCGCGTCCCTTCGGCGACCAGCGCGCAGAAGTAGCGGTGAATCGAAGCGTCATTTGTCAGCTCGGGGTGGAACGTGGCGACCAGGATCGAGCCTTCCCGGGCCATGACGGGCTCGTCCCCGTGACTCGCGAGCGTCGTGACGCCGGGACCGGCGCGCCGGATCCGCGGCGCCCGGATGAAGACCATCTCCAGCCGGTGAGGCTCGCCGTCGAGCTCGACGCTCCCCATGGCTGAGAACGACTCGCGCTGACGACCGTAGGCGTTGCGCTCGACCCCGATGTCGATGAAGCCGAGCGAGGCCTGCCGGGGGCTGTCCACGTCGCGCGCGAGGAGGATCAGCCCGGCACACGTACCGAACATCGGCTTGCCCGCGGCGTGGAATTTCTCGAGCGCCGGCACGAAGCGCCACTCCTCCATCAGCTTCAGGAGCGTCGTCGACTCGCCCCCGGGGATCACGAGGCCGTCGAGGTCCTCGAGCTCTTCGGGCTTGCGCACTTCGACGGCCTCCACACCGCAGCGCGCGAGCGCCTTGACGTGGAGCGCGAAGTCACCCTGGAGCGCGAGGACCCCGATCTTCATCCGCTGCCCTACCAACCCCGTGTCGCCATCCGCTCGTGCTCGGCCATCTTCGAGACCTCGAGCCCGGGCATCGCCTCGCCGAGCTCCTCGCTCACGCGCGCGAGCACGTCGGGGTCCTTGTAATGGGTCGTCGCCTGCACGATGGCCTTCGCCCGCTTGGCCGGATCCTCCGACTTGAAGATGCCGGAGCCGACGAACACCGCTTCGGCGCCGAGCTGCATCATCAGCGCGGCATCCGCCGGCGTCGCGATCCCGCCCGCGGAGAAGTTCGGGACCGGCAGCTTGCCGTGCTGCGCGACCCAGCGGACGAGGTCGTACGGCGCGCCGAGGTTCTTCGATTCGGTCATGAGCTCCTCGGGCCCGAGCGACGCGAGCCGCTTCACGCCGGAGACGACCGCGCGCATGTGGCGCACGGCCTCGACGATGTTGCCCGAGCCGGCCTCGCCCTTCGTGCGGATCATCGCGGCGCCCTCGCCGATGCGCCGGAGCGCCTCGCCGAGGTCGCGACAGCCGCAGACGAACGGCACGCTGAACGCGTACTTGTCGATGTGGAAGTGCTCGTCGGCCGGCGTCAGCACCTCGGACTCGTCGATGAAGTCGATCGCGAGCGCCTGGAGGATCTGCGCCTCGACGAAGTGCCCGATGCGCGCCTTCGCCATGACCGGGATGCTCACGGTCTTCTGGATCTCGCGGATCTTGCTCACGGGCGACATGCGCGCGACGCCGCCCTGCTTGCGGATGTCGGACGGCACGCGCTCGAGCGCCATCACCGACGCGGCGCCGGCGTCCTCGGCGATCTTCGCCTGCTCGGCGTTGGTCACGTCCATGACGACGCCGCCCTTCAGCATCTCGGCGAGGGCGATGTGCTTGCGGTCGGCGATGCGCAGTCCGTTCAGCTCTTCAGACATTGTGGCGATCCCCCTTTGGAGTCGCGGGCTCCCGGACGCTCAAGCGCCCGCCCGCTCTCATACGACCGGTACCGCCGCGCGATCGCCGGTCGACGCGCGCGGGCGTTTCATCGCAGCTTTGATCGTGTCGGCGAGGCGGCGAACGCCGTCGTCGATGCGGCGCGCGGGCACCGCGGAGAAGGACAGGCGCAGCGTGCGCTCCCCGCCGTCGTCCACGAAGAACGGGCGGCCCGGCGTGAACGCCACCCCGCGCGCGATGGCGGCGGGCAGCAACGCCGCCGCGTCGAGCCCCGCGGGCAGCGTGACGAGCAGCGAGAAGCCGCCTTCCGCTTCGGTCCACGTGACGCTGTCCGGCATTCGCCGTCGCAGCGCTTCCACCAGGATCGTGCGGCGATGCCCGTACTCCGCCGCCACGCGACTGGCGTGGCGATCGAGGAGCCGGCGCTCGCAGAAGCGTTGCACCGCCGCCTGCAGCAGCGCGCTCGTGTGGAGATCCGCGAGCTGCTTCGCGCCGAGCAGCCGCTCGATCACCGGCGCCGCGGCGACGACCCACCCGAGTCTGAGCCCGGGGAAGAGGATCTTCGAGAACGTCCCGATGTAGATGACGACGCCGTCGCCGTCGAGCGCCTTGAGCGGCGTCGCGGGCCGCCGACCGTAGTAGAGGCTCGGATCGAAGCCGTCCTCGACGACCGGCACCTCCCCCCGCGCCGCGACCGCGAGCAGCCGCCGTCCCGTCTCCGGCGTCAGCGACAGCCCGGTCGGGTTGTGGCAGTTCGGCTGGCAGTAGAAGAGCTTCGGCCGGTGCCGCTCGAGCAGCCGCTCGAGCACGTCGGGCCGCGGCCCCTCGCGCGCCCACGGCACCGCCAGGAGCTGCGCGCCCGCCCCGCGGAAGACCTGGAGCGCGCGCGGATACGTCGGCTGCTCGACCGCCGCGAAGTCACCGGGATCGAGGAACGTGCGCGCGACGAGATCGAAGCCCTGCTGCGAGCCGTTGACGATCAGGATCTCGTCCGGCGTCGCCTCCACCCCGAAGCGAAGCAGGTACCGCGCGAGGTACTGCCGGAGCGGCGGATAGCCGCGGGCCGGGTAGTACTGCAGCAGCACGTCGCCTTCCTCGCGGAGCACACGATTGAGCACCTGGCGGAAGGCTTCGGTCGGGAACAGCTCGCTGTCCGGCATGCCGCCCGCGAAGGAGACGGCCACGCGATCGGTGTCGCCCGGGCTCATCCGGCGCCAGCGATCCTCTTCCGCGGCGGCGATGCGCGCACTGCGCGAGAGCAGGCCGGTCCAGTTGATCGGCGTCCGTGCGCGAGGCTCGGAGGCCTTCGGCGCGGCCGCGGCGCCCACGACGAATGTCCCCTGGCCCACGTGCGCGCGCGCGTGACCCGCCGCGACCATCTCCTCGTAGGCGAGCGCGACCGTGGCGCGGTTCACGCCGAGACTCTTCGCGAGCTCGCGCGTGGCCGGCAGCTTGACGCCGTCGCCGAGGTGTCCCTCGCGGATGAGACGCTCGAGGTGGCCCTGGATCTGCTTGGCCAGCGCGAGCGGCTTGCCGCGATCGAGCGGAACGTGTAGCGTTGCCACAGTGTGCCATTTTTAACGACTCTACGGCCAAGTCAAGGGCCAATTGGCCTGGTCACCGGGCGGCCCGATTGGTATCGTAGCCGGAGACGAGGAGGGGGACCCAATGGCCGCAGGCGAGGCGCCGATCAAGCAAGCCGTGAAGTGGATCGACGATCAACTCATCGATCGTCCCGATGCCGACCGCGTGAAGCTCGTCGACGAGGCGTCACGCCGGTTCGATCTCTCCCCCCTCGACACGGATTTCCTGTTCCGCCACCTCGCCGAGCGCGCCAGGAAGAAGTGAGCGACCGCCAGGCGCAGAAGGTCCAGGCGCAGTTCGGCGCCGTCGCCGCCGCGTACGTGACCAGCGCGGGTCACGCCGGCGGCGAGGACCTCGAGCGCCTCCTCGCGTGGGGGCGCGCCCTGCGGCCTCGCCGCGTGCTCGACGTCGCGACGGGTGGCGGGCACACGGCGCTCGCGTTCGCGGGGCTCGGAGCCCGCGTGACCGCCTTCGATCTCACCGAGCCGATGCTCCACACCGCGCGCGCGTTCCTGACCGAGCGCGGAGCCGACGTCCGGTTCATCGCCGGCGACGTCGAGGCCTTGCCGTTCCGCGCCGGCATCTTCGACGTCGTCACGTGCCGGATCGCCGCGCATCGCTTCGCGAACATCGGGCCGGCCGTGCGCCAGATCGCCGCGACGGTACGTCCCGGCGGATCGTTCCTGGTGCAGGACATCCTCGGTCACGACGACGCCGGCGCGAGCGCCTTCATCACCGAGGTGGAGCGGCGGCGCGGCCCGACGCACGTGCGCGCCTACCGGGCCGCGGAGTGGAAGGCGTTGCTCAAGGGCGTCTCACGGTGATGGACGAGGCGATCGTCGGCAAGGCGCGGCCGTGGGACGAGTGGACCACGCGCACCCGGATGACGCCCGATGCCCGCGCGGCGCTGGAGGAATTCGTGAAAGCGGCGCCGGCGGCGCATCGCGACGCGTTCCGCTTCCGTCTCGCCGGCGATCGGATCGACTCCTTCACCGATCGCATGATCCTGCTGCGCGCGGACAGGGACTAGCTCGCCCGCAACCTCACGACGGTCGCGCCCCAGCCGCCACGCTCGGGAGGCGCGTCGGCGAACGACTCGACGAGCGGATGCCGCGACAGAACGGCGCGGACGATCTCGCGCTGGACGCCGATGCCGCGGCCGTGGATGACACGGACTTCGCGAAAACCGCGCGCGGCGGCCTCGGTCAGATACTCCTCGACGACCGACGCGACGTCGCGCGGCGCGAACGTGTGGAGGTCGAGCGAGTCTTCGATCGGAAGAGCGACGGGCTCCGGCGCGTCGTCGCCTTCGTCGTCGTCGCTCACGACAACGCGGCTACAGCCTCGGGCCTGCCGTCACGTGCTGCTGCCAGTGCTCGAAGCTCAGGAGATCCTCCCCCGAGAGCTTGCACTGTCAGAAGGTGGCCGCGCGCTCGAAGAACGTGACGTCGACGACGCCGA
>VGLJ01000027.1 GCA_016866775.1 Candidatus Rokuibacteriota bacterium
ATTGGGACGGGATCGCGGCGTACTGCCGTCCGGACAACAAGGTCGCGCTCGGGTGCGTCGAGGGGCTCAACAACAAGATCCGCGTGCTCCAGCGGCGGGCGTACGGGCTCCGTGACGAAAAGTATCTCCGGCTCAAGATCCTCACCTGCATGCTGCCGGCGATCTGACCGTGCGGTCATACGGAAATGTGCCCGCATTCACCCACACGACTTCACGAAGACCCACAAATAACTCAGTGCCACCGTCACCGTGTCCTGGCTCCGCCCCGTCGGCACGCGGCCGGGCGCGCGGATCTTGGAGACCTTCGAGTCCGCGTCCTCGTCGTGGCGGTACTCGAGTCGTCCCAGGAGCCCGCGCCAGATCTTGTACGACGCGGTGACCGTGACGTCCCACAGCGAGACGCGCCCGCCGACGCCGGCCGCCGTCGCGGCCGTCCGGACACCTTTCGGGTCCGAGAAGTATTCCGCGCGCACCGCGGTGCGGAGCTGCTCCGTCCGGTCGTAGGCCGCGTAGCCCGCGAGGCCCCACCAGGTCGCATCCGTGTGGCGCCGCGTGCCCGAGGCGACGAGCGCGGCCTCGCTCTCCTCGAAGCCGTAATCGACGTTGAGGCCGAGCGTGACCTTCGGAATGCCCGTGTACGTGACCACGAGGTCGAGCACCGTGCGGTTGTTGCTGTCGTCGAGGTTCTGCTCGGGCCCGGTGATGAAGTTCAGGTTGGTCACGAGGTCCTTCATCGGCGTGACGCTGACCTGACCCATGACGGACATCTTGGTGTTGTTGTCCTCCGCCACGTCCCAGCCGACGACGGGCCCCGCGGTGAGACTGAGCCACTCCGTCGGCTGCAGGGTGAGCAGCGCGCCCACGTGCGTGAGCGGGATCGCGAAGGAGAACAGGAACGAGCGGGAGAAGTTGAGGTTGTTCGGCGCCTCGACGACCTCGTAGCCGAGGAGCGTCACGAACTTCCCCGCCTTGATCGTGAGCCCCTCCGCCACCGGGAACTTCCACGACGCGTAGGCTTCCTCGAGGTCGAACGTCTCGGTGTTCCGGAACGGGAACGTGTCGTCCCCGTCGCGGAAGATGCCGATCGCGTGGTTCTTCTGCGAGTCGATGCCCGCCGTCACCACGAGCCCGTAGCCGAACGGATAGCGCTCGGAAGGATCTTTCTTGAGGCTGAACTCGGCGATGTTGAACGTGTAGCCCGCGTCGAAGTCGTAGAAGCGGAGCTCGTTGACGCCGTGCCCGCTCCCACCGCGTCCGGTCTTGCCGAGGTTCCACACGTAGCTGTTCTCGATGTAGGCGAACAGCACGTGCTCTTCCCACAGGGTCTTCGGTTTGTCCGGCGCCGCCGGCGCGGTCTGCGCCGACGCGCCCGTCGGCGCGGCCGCAATCACTCTCGCCGACAGCATCGCGACCATCGCAAGCACGACCAACGCAGGCGACGCGGCGGTCGCTGCAACCGCGGGGATCCGGCTCCGGCTCATGTCTCGTCTCTTCGACGCAGTCAATCCTTCGATCGAAGCCCTCGCGTACCCGGACTCCACGCCACGTCTTCGGAGCGATGGGGGGCATGGGGGGAGCGAGCATCGCTCCCCCCATGTGGACGGGCCGGCTACCTAAATATCGTAGTACAGCGCGAACTCCCACGGATGCGGGCGCAGCCGCACGGCATCCACTTCGTTCTTCCGCTTGTACTCGATCCACGTCTCGATCACGTCCGGCGTGAACACGTCGCCCTTGAGGAGCCAGTCGTGGCTCTTCTCGAGGTTGTCGAGCACGATCGAGAGGTCGCCCGGCAGCTGCTTGATCTTCTTCTGCTCGGCCGGCGGCAGCTCGTAGAGGTCCTTGTCGACCGGCTTGCCCGGATCGATCTTGTTGGCCACGCCGTCGAGGCCCGCCATCACGCACGCCGCGAACGAGAGGTACGGGTTGCACGTCGGATCCGGCGTGCGGAACTCGATGCGCTTGGCGCCCTCCGCCTTCGAGTACATCGGGATGCGGATGGCCGCCGAGCGGTTGCGCTGGCTGTACACGAGGTTGATCGGCGCCTCGTAGCCCGGCACGAGCCGCTTGTAGCTGTTCGTCGACGGCGCGATCAGCGCGAGCAGCGCCGGCGCGTGCTTCAGGATGCCGCCGATGTAGTAGAGGCACGTCTTCGAGATGTCGGCGTAGCCGCCCCGCTCGTAGAAGAGGTTCTTGCCGTTCTTCCAGAGCGACTGGTGCGTGTGCATGCCCGAGCCGTTGTCCTGGAAGAGCGGCTTCGGCATGAACGTGGCGGTCTTGCCCCACTTCCGCGCGGTGTTCTTCGCGCAGTACTTGTACCAGAGGACCTTGTCCGCCATCTTCGTCAGCGTGTCGTAGCGCATGTCGATTTCCGTCTGACCACCCGTCGCGACCTCGTGGTGGTGGACCTCGACGCGCACGCCCACGCTCTCGAGCGCGAGCACCATGTCCGAGCGGATGTCCTGGAACTTGTCCATCGGCGGGACCGGGAAGTAACCCTGCTTGTAGCGCGGCTTGTAGCCGAGGTTCGGCTGCTCGGGCGTGCCTTCCTTGCCCGTGTTCCACGCGCCCGCCTCGGAGTCGATGAAGTAGTAGCCGGACTGGTAGTTCTGGTCGAAGCGGATCGAGTCGAAGAAGAAGAACTCGAGCTCGGGACCGATGTAGATGGTGTCCGCGATCCCGGTCTTCTTGACGTACGCCTCGGCCTTCTGCGCGATGTAGCGCGGGTCACGCGTGTACCACTTGCCGGTGACCGGGTCCTTGACGTTGCAGATCAGCACGAGCGTCGGCACCGCGGTGAACGGATCCATCTGCGCGGAGCTCGCGTCGGGGATCAGCAGCATGTCCGACTCGTCGATCGACTGGAAGCCGCGGATCGAGGAGCCGTCGAAGCCCAGGCCGTCCTCGAAGATGTCTTCCTTCAGCTCCGACATGGGAATCGAGAAGTGCTGCCAGAGGCCGGGGAGGTCGATGAAGCGCAGGTCGACGATCCTGGCGCCTTTCTCCTTGGCCATCTTGAGAACGTCTTTGCCGGTCATGCGAAACTCCTTCTTCTCTCCCAGAGTTGTGCGAAGAGCCCGACTACCGTAGTCGCCGCCCGTACCGAAATCAAGCCCGCCGGCCGCTCGCGGAGGGCCGGGATTCACTCCCGGCCCGCAGCGCAGGGGGGCTTGGGGGGTGCGTCTCGCACCCCCCATGTCGTCTGTCCTCAATGCGCCGGACGAGGCTTGGCTTCCGACCCGCGCATCGCTTCCGCGAAGGCGCCGCCGCCGGACGCGAACTCGCCGTACGATCCGGCGCCGCCCGCGTACGCCGTCTCGGAGTGCTGGGAGAGGTCGAGCCCGGCCACCTCGTCCTCGTCGCTCACGCGCAGGCCGAGGAGCGCGTCCACGATCTTCAGGAGGATCGCGGTCACGACCATGGCCAGCACGATCGACGCGACGACCGCGACGATCTGGGTCCAGAGTTGCCCCGGATTGCCGTAGAAGAGCCCGTCGCCGCCCGCGTCGTTGACCGTCTTGGTCGCGAAGAGGCCGGTCGCCAGGGCACCCCACGTGCCGCCGACGAAGTGCACGCCGACCACGTCGAGCGAGTCGTCGTAGCCGAACTTCGCCTTCATGTTGCACGCGGTGTAGCAGAACGCGCCCGCGAGCGCGCCGATGATGATCGACGCCACCGGGCCGACGAAGCCCGCGGCCGGCGTGATCGCGACGAGCCCGGCCACCGCGCCCGACGCGGCGCCGAGGACGGTCGGCTTGCCGCGCGACATCCACTCGGTGAACATCCAGCCCAGCGCCGCGGCGGCCGCCCCCGTGTTCGTGGCGAGGAACGCGCTGGCCGCGAGGGCGTTGGCCTCGAGCGCGCTGCCCGCGTTGAAGCCGAACCACCCGAACCAGAGCAGCGCCGCGCCCAGCACCGTCATCGGCAGGTTGTGCGGCTGCATCGGCTGATGGCCGTAGCCCTTGCGGCGGCCGAGCACGATCGCGCAGATCAGCGCGGACGCCCCGGAGGAGATGTGGACCACGGTGCCGCCCGCGAAGTCGAGCGCGCCCATCTTCTTCAGCCAGCCGCCGTCGCCCCACACCCAGTGCGCGAGCGGGTCGTAGACGAAGGTGGCCCACAGCACGGTGAAGAGGAGGAACGACGAGAACTTCTTCCGCTCGGCGAACGCGCCCGTGATCAGCGCGGGGGTGATGATCGCGAACATCATCTGGAAGAGCATGAACGCCTGGTGCGGAACGGTCTTCGAGTACGCCTCGAAGGGCGCACCGCCGACGCCGCGCAGGCCGATCCACTCGAGCCCGCCGATGATGCCGCCCTTGTCGGGCCCGAACGCGAGGCTGTAGCCCCACAACACCCACTGGATCGAGATGACGGCCATGATGATGAAGCTCTGCATGAGCGTCGCGAGCGCGTTCTTCGAGCGGACCATGCCGCCGTAGAACAGCGCGAGGCCGGGCGCGGTCATCATCAGCACGAGCGCCGACGACGTGAGGAGCCACGCCGTGTCGCCCTTGTCGATCGTGGGCGCGGCGGGGGCGGCCGGCGCTGCCGGCGTCGCGGGAGTGCCCGGTGCCGGCGCCGCGGGTGCCGGGGCTGCGGGCGCCGGGGCTGCGGGCGTCTGCGCGAGAACGGCGGAGGCCGTGAGGCCGAGCACGAGCGCTGCGACGAGTCCCAGCCCAAGTCGCTTCACCGTTGAAGTCCTCCTTGCGGTCACCGTCGTCATGGCTCGCATCGGCGCTAGATCGCGCTCTCGTCCCGCTCGCCCGTGCGGATGCGGATCGCGGTTTCGACGGGGGCGATGAAGATCTTGCCGTCGCCGATGTTGCCGGTCTTCGCGGCCTGCGCCATCACGTCCGCGACCTTGTCGAGCAGGTGGTCGGGTACGACGACCTCGACCTTGATCTTCGGGAGAAAGTCGACGGTGTACTCACCGCCCCGGTACAGCTCGGTGTGCCCCTTCTGCCGCCCGAATCCGCGCACCTCCGACACCGTCATGCCCACCACGCCGATGCCGGTCAACGCTTCCTTGACGTCGTCCAGCTTGAACGGCTTGATGATGGCCTCGACCTTTTTCATCGCGCGTTCCTCCCCGTCGCCCCACAGAGCAACGGATGTGCCGAACTCGCGCGTCTGAAAGCGCACGAAAACAAGGATTTGCGATTTCAGGCGCACGCATGAAGCGCCCAAAAAAGGGGCAAGACGAACGACTCTGCTTCCGTTTCGAGCGCCGCGGGGGAGAAGCCCCCCGGGTCAGGAGCGTCGTTGCGGGATGTTGTGCTTCCGCATCTTCGAGTAGAGCGTCGGCCGGCGCAGGCCGAGGAGGGCGGCGGCAGCCTGCTTGTTCCAGCGTGTCGCGTCGAGGGCTTGAGGATCGACGCCCGCTCGATGTCCTCCAGGGAGCCCGACGGCACCTCTGAGGGCGCGATCGTCCCTCGTCCCCGTCGCCGGTCGCGTGCTGGAGCGTCTCCGGAAGGTCGGCGATCGTGATCTCGCGCGTGCGCGCGACGAGGACGGCGCGCTCGATGGCGTGCTGGAGCTCCCGGACGTTGCCCGGCCACGGGTACTGGAGGAGGCGCCGATAGGCCTCGGGCTCGATCTCGTCCACGCCGCGCGCGTGCTTGGCCCGGTAGTGCTCGAGGAACGCCTGCACCAGGATCGGGATGTCGTCGCGCCGGTCGCGCAGCGGCGGCACCTGGATCGTCACGGTGTTGATGCGGAAGTAGAGGTCCCGGCGCATGTGGCCTTCCTTGACGGCGACCTCGGGCGGCCGATTCGTCGAGGAGATGAGCCGGAAGTCGACCGGGACCGACTTGGCGCCGCCGAGCCGCCGCACGACGCGCTCCTCGAGCACGCGCAGGAGCTTCGCCTGCAGATCGACCGGCATTTCGGTGATCTCGTCCAGCAGCAGCGAGCCCTGGTGCGCTTCTTCGAGGAGGCCGACCTTGTCGGTCGTGGCGCCGGTGAACGCGCCCTTGATGTGGCCGAAGAGCTCCGACTCGATCAGGTCCTTCGGCAGCGCCGCGCAGTTGATCTTGATCCACGGCCCGTCCTTGCGCCGGCTCCGCTCGTGCAGCGCGTTGGCGATGAGCTCCTTGCCGGTCCCGCTCTCGCCGACGATCAGCACGTTGGCGTCGGTGTCGGCCACCGACGCGATGGTCTCCATCACCCGCTGCATCGACGGTGCCTTGCCGAGGATCTGGCTGTCGGCGGTCTGATCGAGCAGCCGCCGCCGCAGCTCCGCGTTCTCGGCGACGAGCTTGCGACGGTCGAGCGCGTTGCCGATGAGGCCGATGAGCTCGTCGGGATCGAACGGCTTCTCGAGGACGTAGAAGGCGCCGGCCCCCTTCGTCGCTTCCATCGCCTTCCGCACCGAGCCGTAGGCCGTCACGATGACGACCTCGATGTTCGGATCGCGCTTCCTCAGCTCGCGGGTGAGGGACAACCCGTCGCCGTCGGGCAGCATGAGGTCGACGGTCGCCGCCTCCACGTCGGTCTGCGTGATGACGGAGAGCGCGGTCGCGACGCTGCCCGCGATGCGGACGGAATAGCCTTCGGACTCGAGCGTGAGGCGGAGTCCGTCGGCGATGCTGACCTCGTCGTCGACCACCAGAACGGTGCCGTGTTGCTGCTTCACCGCGCCGCCGCCTCCTCCCCACCCTCGGAAGGCGCCGGATCGATCGGCAGCCGGACGATCACCCGCGTCCCCCGCCCGACTTCGCTGTTGATGGCGAGCTCCCCACCGTGGCGCATGATCACCGAGCGGGCGAGCGCCATTCCGAGGCCGGTCCCTGCCGGCTTCGTGGTGAAGAAGAGGTCGAACACGCGAGCGAGCGTCTCCTCGCTCGTGCCGCCGCCGGTGTCGTCGAGCGTGATCGTGATCGTCCGCGCCGCCGGCGCGTAGCTCGTGGACACCGCGAGACGCCCGCCCGGCCCGGGCCTGAGCGCTTCGAGGCCGTTGAGAATCAGGTTCAGCAGCGCCTTGCGCAGCTCGCGCGCGTCGATGACCGCCGGCGGACACGCCGCGTCGTACGCGGTGGTCACCTCGATGTCGTCGCGCGCCACCTTCGCGCGCCCGAACGTGATGCACTCGTCGAGCAGGCCCGCGACGGCGGTCGGCGCGCGGCGCAGCGCCGAGGTCTTGCCGAACGCGGTGATCTCGTTGACGACCGCCGCGAGGTTGTCGACGGTGGCGGTGATCTTCTTCGCGAGATCGGCGCCCTCGCCGTCCGCGTTGCGCGACAGCCGCTGCTCGAGGTGCCGCGCGTAGAGACGCAGGCCCGCGAGCGGGCTCTTCAGCTCGTGCGCCACCTGCGTGGCCATGCGGCCCAGCGCGGCGAGCGCGCCGCTGCGCAGCCGTTCGAGCTCGTGCGTGGTCCGGATCGCTGCCCAGTGCGGAATAGAGGAAGAAAAACGTGAGGAATGGCGGCCACGTGCGGCGGTTTCGCAAAACCTGCAACATGCCGTGAAGGACAGTACGCAATCCGGGTGCCGCATCCGGCGCCGGTGTCGATGCAGGAGGACGGTCGCGACCCGCCACCGCGCAGAGTGCCGCCGCGGCGAGCGTGACGAATCCGACGATCGCGAACGCGCCGCGCCACCCGACGGCGTCGACGAGCCACGCGAGCGGCGCGGCGGACGTGAGAGAGCCGAGGACGCCGACCGTCGCGCTCAGCGCCGAGAGCGTTCCGAATCGCGCGGCTGAGAACCACACGCTCGCGCTTTTGAGAACACCGACGAATGTCACCGTGGCGCCGGCGCCGACGAGGAAGCGGCCCGCGGACAGCATCCACGAGCCGGTCGCGGCGGACATCGCAAGCGTGCCGAGCCCCATCACCACGCCGCCCGCGGCGACCACGCGGCGCACGCCATACGCGTCGATCAGCACGCCGCCGGGAATCATGAAGCCCGCGTACGCGTAGAAGTAGGTCGACGCGAGCAGACCGACGAGCGCGCTCGTGGCCCCGAACGTCTCCATCAGGTCTTTCGCGATGACGCCGGGCGCCGCGCGGTGAAAGAACGCGATCAGGAAGAGCGCGGCGGGAATGCCCCACATCGCCCACGCGCGAGAGGTCAGCGCGGGGTGGCCTCGAGCTTGCGAGTCCACACCGCGAGGATCGACAGCGCGGCGAGTGTGATGCCGGGGACACGCGAGGCCTGACCGAGGGAGCGCGGGCGGACTTCGGCCAGTCGCTGGCGCGCCTCGGTCGAGAGGCCGGGCACGGCGGCGTAGTCGAGCGCATCGGGCGGCCGCACGCCCTCGCTCGCCTTGAAGCGCGCGATGTCCTCGCGCATCCGCCGGATGTAGCCGTCGTATTTCACGGCGATCTCGACCTGCCGGACGATCTCCGGCTCGTCGATCCCCTCGGGATCGCCTGCACACAGATCGCCGTAGCGCGTCTCGGGACGGCAGAGCAGCTGGAAGAGCGACGCGCCGTCGCGACGGCGCGCGCGGAGCCGCTCGATCTCGGTCTCGACGGCCGCCCGCCGCTCCTCGCTCGCGAGCCCGAGGCGATGCCCGTGGGCGACGAGGCGCACGTCGGCGTTGTCCTCGCGGAGCACCAGGCGATACTCCGCGCGCGAGGTGAACATGCGGTACGGCTCGACGGTGCCGCGCGTGACGAGATCGTCGACGAGCACGGCCAGGTAGCACTCCGAGCGATCCGGGAGGAAGGGCGCGCGCCCCTGCACCGCGCACGCCGCGTTGATCCCCGCCCAGAGGCCGAGCGCCGCGGCTTCCTCGTAGCCCGTCGTGCCGTTCACCTGGCCGGCGAGCCACAGTCCCGGGACGTCGCGGCACTCGAGCGTCGGCCGCATCTGCGTCGGGGGGACGAAGTGGTACTCGATCGCGTAGCCGGGCCGCATGATCTCCGCGCGCGCGAGGCCGGGGATCGAGCGGACCATCCGCTCCTGCACGTCGACCGGCAGGCAGGTCGAGATGCCGTTCGCGTAGACCTCTTCGGTGTCGAGGCCGTCCGGCTCGAGGATCACCTGGTGCCGCTCGCGGTCGGCGAAGCGCACGACCTTGTCTTCGACGGAGGGACAGTAGCGGACGCCCGTCGCGTCGATCACGCCGGAGTAGAGCGGTGAGCGATCGAGGTTGTCGCGGATGATCGCGTGCGTCTGCCGCGTCGTGTAGGTCACGTGGCACGCGACCTGCGGCAGCGGCAGGCGTGTCGTCGCCCAGTGGAAGGGCCGCGGCTCCGCGTCGCCCCACTGCTCGGTCAGCGCCGAGTAGTCGATCGTCGATCGGCGCAGACGAGGCGACGTCCCGGTCTTCAGCCGGCCGAGCCGGAGACCGAGGGCGCGCAGCGCATCCGAGAGATCGTCGGCCGCGAACTCGCCCGCGCGCCCCGCGCGCTGCTGGGCGGGCCCCACGTGGATGAGGCCGCGCAGGAACGTGCCCGCGGTGACCACGACCGCGCGCGCCTCGTCGCGCACGCCGAGCTGATCCTCGACGCCGACCACGCGCCCGCCGGCGGTGAGCAAGCGCGCCGCCTGCCCCTGGCGCACGTCGAGCCCCGGCTCCGCTTCGACGGTCTGCTTCATCGCGGCGCGGTCGCGCGCACGGTCGCACTGCGCGCGCGTGGAGCGCACCGCGGGCCCGCGCGAGGCGTTGAGCGTCTTCACCTGGATCGCGGCGCGATCGGTCGTGCGGCCCATCTCGCCGCCGAGCGCATCGATCTCGCGGACGAGATGTCCCTTGGCGGTGCCGCCGATGGCGGGGTTGCACGACATCTGCGCGCTCGCATCCAGGCTCATCGTGAGGAGCAGCGTGCGACAGCCCATGCGCGACGCGGCGAGCGCGGCTTCAGAGCCCGCGTGCCCGGCGCCGACGACGATGACATCCCAGGACCTTGACGGCCCGTGGCCGTCAACCGTGTTGGACATGTGCCGACACTCTGGCAGAGGGTCCGGTGCGTTGCAAAGCCCCGGTGAGTCGCCTACCATTCACCCCCGTGGAGTTCGGTTTTTCGCTACCCGGACGCGGGCCTCTCGCCACTCCCGAGCAGATTCTCAAGCTCGCGGTGCGCGCCGACACGCTCCGCTACTCCTCGCTGTTCGTCACCGATCACGTCGTGCTCCCGATCTCCGCGACGCGCTCCGTCTATCCCTACGCGACCAGCGGTCAGCTTCCGGGCGGCGCCAACCAGGATTACCTGGATCCGCTCGCGCTCCTCGGCTGGCTCGCGCACGCGACGAAGCGCATCCGGCTCGGGACCAGCGTGCTCGTGGTGCCGTATCGCAACCCGCTCGTCACCGCGAAGGTCCTTGCGACCATCGACCGGCTCTCCGGCGGCCGGGTGATCCTCGGCGCCGGCGTCGGCTGGCTGCGCGAGGAATTCGAGGCGCTGGCCGCGCCGGCGTTCGAGGAGCGCGGGCGCGTGACCGACGAGTACATCGCGCTCATGCGGGCGGCGTGGACGAAGGATCCGCTGTCGTTCGACGGCCGCCACTATCGCGTGAGGGACGTGTACGCGCTGCCGAAGCCGCAGCAGCGCGGCGGGATCCCCGTGTGGATCGGCGGCCACACCGACGGCGCCGTTCGGCGCGCCGCGACGCTCGGCGACGGGTGGCATCCGATCGCGCTACGCCCGCCGGGGCTCCTGTTCCCCGACGAGTACGGCACGCGGGCCGCGCAGATCCGCCAGTGGGCGAAGGAGGCGGGCCGCAATCCGGACGACGTCACGCTGACCGTCCGGGTCCCGATGGCGGTGCGGTCGTCGCGCGAGAAAGCGCCGGCCGGCGATCGGCCCTTCTTCCAGGGCACGGCCGCCGAGGTGCTCGGCGACATCCAGGCCTACGCGCGCCACGGCGTGAGCCACTTCATCTTCGATCCGGTCACGCCCGACTTGAAGGCGTTCCTGGGGGCCATGGATCGCTTCGCGGACGAAGTACGTCCCAAGGTGCGTCGGCAACCGAGCGGGCGGGCGCTTGAGCGCCCGGGCGCCCGCGAGTCCACATGATCACGCACGACGAGGCGACACGGCTCATCGAGGCACCGGCGGAAGCGCTGCCGGAGCTCCTCGCGCGCGCGACGACTGCCCGGGCGCGCAAGCCGGTCACCTTCTCGAAGAAGGTCTTCGTCCCGCTCACCACGCTCTGCCGCGACTACTGCGGCTACTGCACGTTCCGGCGCGATCCGGGCGAGCCCGGCGCGCACACGATGTCGCCGGAGGAAGTGGTCGCGCTGGCGCAGGCGGGTGCCAGGCTCGGCGCGAAGGAGGCGCTCTTCTCGCTCGGCGACAAGCCGGAAGCGCTGTTTCCTTCGCATCGTGAGTTCCTGCGGCGCCACGGTCACCGGACGACCGTGAGCTACCTGCGCGCGACCTGCGCGCTGACGCTCGCGGAGTCCTCGCTCTTGCCGCACGCGAACCCCGGGCTGATGACCGAGCACGATCTCGCGGCGCTGCGCGAGGTCAACGTCAGCATGGGCCTGATGCTCGAGACGGTCTCCGAGCGGCTGCTCGGCGAAGGCGAAGCGCACCATCGGGCGCCCGACAAGGTCCCGGCGCGGCGGCTCAAGACGATCGCGCTCGCCGGCAAGCTCAACATTCCCTTCACCACCGGCATCCTGATCGGCATCGGCGAGACGCGCGCGGAGCGCGTCGACGCGCTCGCCGCGATCCGCGACCTCGCGGAGCGCTACGGCCACGTGCAGGAAGTCATCGTGCAGAACTTCCGCGCGAAGCCGCGCATCCCCATGCGGGATCGGCCCGAGCCGTCCTTCGACGATCTCGTTCGCACGGTGGCCGTCGCGCGGCTGATGCTGCCGGAGTCGGTCTCCGTGCAGGCGCCGCCGAATCTCTCGCCGACCGTGTACCCGCGGCTGCTCGCCGCCGGGCTCGACGACTGGGGCGGCATCTCGCCGCTCACGCTGGATCACATCAACCCCGAAAAGCCGTGGCCGCTGATCCCCGATCTGCGGCGCGCGACCGAGGGCGAAGGCTACGCGTTCCGCGAACGGCTGGCGATCTACCCGGCCTACGCGAGCCGCGCCGAGTTCCTCGACGAGTCGCTGCGTCCGCGCGTGGCGTCGCTCACCGACGCCGACAGCCTCGTGAAGGAGTCGCATGAGCACTGGCGCCGCTGGTAACCTCGCCGCCGTTCTCGATCGGGCCGCGCCCGAGGTCCGGGCGATCCTCGCCGCCGCGCTCGACGGCCGCGAGCTGAGCCTCGACGACGCGCTGGCGCTCTCCGAGACGCGCGGGCGCGATTTGCAGGCGATGACGATCGTCGCCGACGAGATGCGCCGCCGCGAGGCGGGCGACGTCGTGACGTTCGTCGTCAACCGCAACGTCAACTTCACGAACGTCTGCATCAAGCACTGCGGGTTCTGCGCGTTCAGCCGCGATCACCGCGAGGAGGAAGGCTACTTCCTGCCGATCGAGGAGGTCGTCCGCCGCGCGCAGGAGGCGTGGGACGTCGGCGCGACCGAGGTCTGCATCCAGGCGGGGCTCCCGCCGAAGCTCGACGGCCGGTTCTACATCGACCTGACGCGCGCACTGAAGGCGAAGCTCCCCGACATCCACCTCCACGCGTTCTCGCCCGAGGAAGTGCTGTACGGCTCGATCCGCTCGGGCCTGCCGATCAAGGACTACCTGAGCGAGCTCAAGGCCGCCGGCCTCGGCACGCTGCCGGGCACGTCGGCCGAGGTGCTCGACCAGGAGATCCGCGACCGCATCGCGCGCGGGCGCATCACCGTCGATCAGTGGGTCGAGGTCATCACCACCGCGCACGCGCTCGGGATCCGCACCACGTCGACCATCATGTACGGCCACGTCGAGACGCCGGCGCACTGGGTGCGGCACATGGCGCTGCTGCGCGCGATCCAGAAGGACACGGGCGGCTTCACCGAGTTCGTCCCGCTGTCGCTCATCCACTCCGAGGCCCCGATGTACGCGAAGAACCTCGTCGAGGGTGTCAGACCCGGCGCCACCGGAGTCGAGATCGTGCGCATGCACGCGCTCGCGCGGCTGATCCTCGGCCCCGTGCTCCGCAACATCCAGGCCTCGTGGGTCAAGGAAGGGCCGAAGCTGGCGCAGCTCCTGCTCGACGCGGGGGCGAACGACCTCGGCGGGACGCTCATCAACGAGTCGATCTCGACGTCCGCGGGCGCCTCGTACGGTCAGCTCGTGCCGCCCGCGGAGCTCCGACGCTTGATCCGCGACGCCGGGCGCATCCCGGCCCAGCGCGACACCCTCTACAACGTGCTCCACGTCTACGAAGCGGGCGACGAGCCCGACTCGGCGCTCGATCACGTGCAGGACGCGGAGGCGCGCTTCGGGTCGTATCGGCGGCTCATCGCGTCGGGCGAGTTCCGCTTCACCGCGCGATAGCGGCGCCATCATGTTTGTGGTATCAATGCACTCCGCGCTGCGACCACCACTACCACGCATCACCGGGAGGAACCCGTGGCGAAGATGATGAGCAAGTCACAGACGATCAAGCACCTCTCCGAGAAGACGGAGCTGTCGAAGAAGCAGGTGCAGGAGCTGTTCGACGAGCTGTTCAGCCTCGCGACCAAGGAAGTGAAGAACGGGTTCGTCCTCCCCGGCTTCGGCAAGCTCGTGCTCGCGAACCGCAAGGCGCGCATCGGCCGTAACCCGCAGACCGGCGAGCCCATCAAGATCCCCGCGAAGCGCGTGTGCAAGTTCCGCCTCGCGAAGCAGATGAAGGACGCGGTGCTTGGCAAGAAGTAACACGCCGGGCCGCCGCCGTCCCGGGGCCGCGCGCGACCACGCTGCGCGCGCGGCCGGGACCATGGCGGCGCCGGGCGGGGCGGTGTCGCTCGACGACGCCCTCCGGCCCAGGAACTGGCAGGATCTCGACCTTCGTCCCCTTCCCGACGCGACGCAGGCGCGGCCGCTCTTCGACTTCGCGGCCGTGCCGTGCCCGGATCCCGCGGGCGTCGCCTTCGGCTGGGGCGCCGTCGCCGCGGACAGCGCGCTCGTCGCGACCGTGCTCGCGGAGCGCGCCGGCCGCTCGGTCATGCTGCACGGTCCGCTCGTGAAGCTCGACGGCTCGGCGTCGTACGAGCCGCTCCCGCTCGCCTCGCAGCTCGTCGCCGCCGTCCTCGACCACATGATGGCCCTCGGCGCGGACACCGCGTTCGCGCGGCCGCAAGGTCTCGACCGCGTCTGGATCCGCTTCGGCTTCATCCCCGTCCCCGAGGCCGCGCTGCCCGCGGCATTCGCGGGCTCGGCCGGCGCGGGGCTCTATGGGTGGCGCGGTGGCAGCGCGTTGTGGACGTTCCGCAACGCGGACGGCGACGAGACCGCGGCGTGAAGGTCGCCGCCCTCGCGGGCGGGACCGGCGCCGCGAAGCTGCTGCGCGGCCTCGCTCAGGTCATCGACCCGATGGACCTCACCATCGTCGGCAACACCGGCGACGACGCGGAGGTCTGGGGCCTGCACGTCTCGCCCGACCTCGACACCGTCACGTATGCGCTCGCGGGACGCCTCGACGTGGCGCGCGGCTGGGGTCTCGCGGACGAGACGTTCCACTGCCTCGACGCGATGGCAACGCTGGGCGGCGAAACGTGGTTCAACCTCGGCGATCGCGACCTCGCGCTGCACCTGTGGCGCACGCGCGCCCTGCGCGGTGGGCAGTCGCTGTCCACGATCACCGCTGAGGTGACGCGGCGGCTCGGCGTGCGATCGCGGCTCCTGCCGATGAGCGACGATCCGGTGCGCACGCGCATCGAAACGCCCGATGGCTGGCTCGACTTCCAGGAATACTTCGTCCGGGAGAAGGCGCAGCCCGCGGTGCGCGCGATCGCCTATGTCGGCGCGGAGCGCGCGCGTCCGGCGCCCGGCGTGGTGGAGGCGCTCCGCGACGCCGACCTCGTCCTGGTCTGCCCCTCCAATCCCGTGACGTCGGTGGGGCCGATCCTCTCGGTGCCGGGCGTGGTGGACGCGCTGCGCGCGAGCCGGACCGTCATGGGCGTGAGCCCGATCATCGGCGGCGCGCCGGTGAGCGGCCCGGCGGGGACGCTGATGCGCGCGCGCGGCCTCGAGGTCTCCGCCGCTGGCGTGGCGACGGCGTACGCGCCGTGGCTGCGCACGCTGGTCGTCGACACGCGCGATCGCGAGGCCCCGGCCGCCGTCGGGGCACTCGGCGTCCGCGCGGTGGTCGCCGACACGCTGATGACTGACCGCGCAACCGAAGTGGCGCTGGCGCGTTCGGTCATCGGAGCCGTGTGACCGTGCGCGTCCTCGCCGTGCCGGTCAAAGACCTGGTCAACGCGAAGCAGCGGTTGATCCCGCTGCTCGCCGCGGAGGAGCGCCGCGCGCTCGCGGCCGCCATGCTCGAGGACGTGCTCGCGGCTCTGGCGGGCGCGCGGCTCGACGCGGTCTGGGTCGTCACGCGTGATCCATCGGTGACCGCGCTCGCGCAACGCGCGGGCGCCACCGTCGTCACCGAGGCCGAGAACCGCGGACACACCGCCGCGGTCGCCGCCGCGCAGGCACGCGCCGCGCGCGAAGGCGCCCGCGTCTTCGCGACGATCCCGGGCGACGTGCCCTGCCTGACGGCCGCCGAGGTCGACGCGCTGATCGGCGCCGCTGACGGCGCGCCCGCCATCGTGCTCGCGGCATCGCGCTCCGGGCTCGGCACGAACGGCGTCGCGCTCGCGCCGCCCGACGGGCTCGCGCTCCGCTTCGGCGAGCCGTCCTTCGACAACCACGTCGCGGCCGCGCGTGCACGAGGCGTGGAGCCGCGCCTGCTGCGGCTCGCGGGCCTGTCGCTGGACGTGGACGATCCGGACGACCTCGTGGCGCTGCTCGCCGACGGCGGCGCCACGCGGAGCGCGCGCCTCGTCGCCGGCTGGAACGTCGAGGCGCGGCTCGCCGATGCGCGCTCGCGCGCGAACGCCTCTTCGCGCTAGGCTCTTCCCATGCCGCCACGCTACGAGGTCATCGGAATCGCCGGGGTCGTCGAGGTGCGCCCCGGCGACGACGTCGCGCGGCTCGTCGTCGACGCCGCGGCCGCCCAGGGCACGCCGGTCGCGACGCACGACGTGCTCGTCATCGGCCAGAAGGTGATCTCGAAGGCGGAAGGCCGCCTGGTGCGGCTCTCGCAGGTCGAGCCGGCGCCGGCGACGCGGCGCATGGCGGAGAACCTCGGGCGCGATCCGCGGCTGCTCGAAGTCATCCTCCGCGAGTCGCGCCGGATCGTGCGCATGGACAAGGGCGTGATCATCACCGAGACGCACCACGGATGGATCTGCGCCAACGCCGGCGTCGATCAGTCCAACGTCGATGCCGACACGGTCGCGCTGCTGCCCGAGGACTCCGATCGCTCCGCGCGCACCTTCCGCGAGCGCGTGCACGCGCTGACCGGCGCCGAGGTGGCGGTGATCGTCGCCGACACGTTCGGGCGCCCGTGGCGCGAAGGCCTGACGAACGTCGCGATCGGCGTCGCGGGCGTCGCCGCCATGCGCGACTACGTCGGCATGCCCGACTCGGCGGGACGGCCGCTGCAGATGACGGTGCTCGCCGTCGCCGACGAGCTGGCCAGCGCCGCCGAGATCGTCATGGGCAAGCTCGACCGCATTCCCGCCGCCATCGTGCGCGGGCTCAGGCTCGACGCGGGCGACGCGGGCTCGAAACCGCTGTTGCGCGATCCGGCGCGCGATCTCTTTCGTTGAACATGGGGCCCCGCAACGGGAGGACCCCACACCCCCAGGACGGTCCATGAACATCGCGATCCTCGGAGGAACGGGCAAGGAAGGCGCCGGGCTCGGAGCGCGCTGGGCGCTCGCCGGGCACTCGATCATCATCGGCTCGCGCGACGGGGAGCGCGCGCGCGGCAAGGCCGCCGAGATGCGCGAGAAGACGAAGAAGCTGACGATCATCGGGCACTCGAACCTCGATGCCGCGCGGCTCGGCGACGTCGTCGTGCTGGCGCTGCCCGCCGTGGGCCTCGACGCGACGCTGCGGCCGCTGGCCGACGCGTGTCGCGGCAAGGTCGTCGTCAGCACGGTGGTGCCGCTCACCTTCGGAGGTCCGCGCCTCTTCACGCCGCCCGCGGCGGGCTCGTCCGCCGAGGAGGCGCAGGCGCTGCTGCCGGACGCGAAGGTCGTCGCCGCGTTCCATCACATCGCGGCGCACGAGCTCGCGGAGACGGAGCACGCGATCGAGTGCGATCTGCTCACGTGCGGCGGAGACGCCGCGGCGAAAGCCGTCGTCACGGAGCTCGGCGCGTCGATGGGACTGCGGACGCTGGACGTCGGCCCGCTCAGCAATGCCGGTCCGATCGAAGGCATCACGGCGATCCTCGCCACGATCAACCGCCGCTACAAGCTGAAGAACTCCGGCATCAAGATCACGGGCGTTTAACCCCGGCCGCGGGAGACGAAGAGGCCGAGATACACGATCACGAGGGCCAGCACGAGGGTGAGTCGGTCGAGCCACGCGATCGATCGCAACACCGCGCCCGGCTCCACCGACTCCGTGCCGGCGATCGCGCGGGCGAGGCGGGGGACGTGCGCGAAGTCGCGCTGGGCGGCGATGGTTACCGCGGCGATGACGAGGATGAACTTGCCGGCGAGCGCGAGCCCGGCGCCGCTCTCCATCACCGCCTGCAGCGAGCCGAGCTGCGTGACGTTGTAGAAGCCGGTCAGCACGACGAGCGCCACCGCCGTCCACGTCACCGGCCGTGCGCGGCGCGCGGCTTCCGCGAAGACCCGCGCTTCCCCCCGGCGCGCGAGCGGGGCCAGGACGTGTGCCTGCCAGGCGACGCCGCCGATCCAGATCACCACGCCGAGCACGTGCAGCCAGACGGCGACGAGCGCCAGGGGGTTCGGGGATCCTATGGTGTGGGACCCCCATGTTCACCGGCGTCCGTCAGGCGCGCGACGACGTCCGGCACGTCCGCGAAGTCCTTGAAGATCAGGTCGGGCCCGCAGCCCTCCAGCTCGTCGTAGGGATAGAAGCCCGTGGCGACGGCGATGGCGCGCGCCCCGCACGCCCGCGCGCAGTCGACGTCGAGCGGCGTGTCGCCGATGATGACGACACGGTCGAACGGAAACTCGCGCCGCGTGACCACGCGCGCGCGGTCGCAGGCGATCGCCGGGAGCCTCCGGCGATCGATGTCGTCGGAGCCAAAGGCGCCGACCTGGAAGAGCGGCCACAGCCCCGTCGCCGCGAGCTTGATCCGGGCACCCGCTTCGACGTTGCCCGTGAGCAGGCCGACGAGCGCGTCGTCGCGCGCCGCGAGCGCGCGCACCAGCGCCGGCACACCGGGCAGGATCTGCACGCGCGACCCGTCGCCGATCACGACCGCGAGCTCGCGCGCGTAGGCGGCGAAGCACGCCTCGCGGCGCGCGGCGATCTCCTCGTCGGAGAAGCCCGCCGCAGCCATCAAGTCCTGGAGGATGCGCAGGTCCGTGCGGCCGCGGAAGTCGTAGCCGGCTTCCGCCGGCCCGACGGTGCCGAAGACCTCGACGAGTGCCCGGTTGAACGCCGCGCGGCCCGCGCCGCGCGCGGTGATCAGCGTGCCGTCGATGTCGAAGAGGAAGAGGCGCACGCCGCCGCTATCCGGACGCGAGCCGACGCAAACGCGAGACGACGGCCGGAAGCGCTTCGAGCGCGGCCTCGATCTCGGCCGCGGTGGTCCATCGTCCCGCGGTGAAGCAGAGCGAGCCCTCGGCCAACGCCGCATCGCACCCGATCGCGCGTAGCACGTGCGACGGCTCGCCCGTGAGCGCGCTGCACGCCGAGCCGGAGGACGCGGCGACGCCGCGCAGATCGAGCTCCATGAGCACCGCGTCCGCCTTCACGCTGGCAATCGCGACGCTCGCCTGATGCGGGAGCCGGGCGCCGCCGCGCGGCCCGGTGACGCGCGCGTCCGGAATCGCCGCAAGGATTCCCTCGAGGAGCCGGTCGCGCAGCCTGCTGAGCCGCGCGGACTCGGCCACGCGCTCGACGCGTGCCAGCTCCGCGGCGACGCCCATGCCGACGACGGCGGGGAGGTTCTCGGTCCCCGCGCGATAGCCGCCCTCCTGCGCGCCGCCCACGACGATCGGCGCGAGCTTCGTCTCGGGACGGACCCAGAGCGCGCCCGCCCCCGGCGGACCACAGAGGTCGTTCGAGGAGAGCGACAGCAGGTCGATGCCGCACTCGTCGACGGCGACCGGGACCCGGCCCACGGCCCCGACCCCGTCCACGTGGAAGGCGACCGAGCGTTGCCGAAGCCGACGACCGATCTCAAGAATGGGCTGGAGCGTGCCGATCTCGAGATTGGCGGCCTGCACCGAGACAAGTGTGGTCTCGGCGGTGATCGCCGCGGTGATCGCGTCGGGATCGACACGGCCCTCGCCGTCGACGCCGACGTAGCTCACGCGCCAGCCGCGCTTTTCGAGCTCGCGGCAGGAGTTGAGGACGGAGACGTGCTCAACCGCCGACGTGACGACGTGCCGGCCGGCCGCACGCTCCGCGAAGCCCTTGACCGCGAGGTTGTTCGCTTCGGTGGCGGAGGCGGTGAAGATGACGCCGCCGGGAACGCCGCCGACGAGCCGCGCGATTTTCGCGCGCGCGCCGTCGAGCGACGCGCGCGCCTCGATGCCCAGCGAATGCGGGGCCGAAGGGTTGCCGGCGCCACCTTCGAGGAAGGGGCGCATGACGGCGACGACGCGAGGATCGACGGGCGCGAAGCCGGCGTAATCGAGGTAGGCGCGGGTCAGACCGACCGCGCCGCTACCGGGTCTTTCGGACGAGGAACCGGGAGATCGGGCCATCCCGCTCGATCGCGAGGATCTCGTGGCCGGTCTTGGCCGACCAGCTCTTCATGTCGGCTTCGGACGCCGGATCATCCGACGTCATCTCGAGCACCTGGCCGGTGCGGAGGGTTTTCATGGCTTCACGCGTCTTGAGAATCGGCATGGGGCAAAAGAGCCCCAAACAATCGACTTTTGTGTCTGCGACGACGGTCATACGACGCAGAATTCTGGCATTGACTCCCTGCGGCGGCAACTAGAATAATGCGCGTCATGCCTCGGCAGGATGAAGCGGGACAGCTTGCCCTCGTCGGGCGGAGGCTAAAGCAGAAAGTCCAGCTCGCGATCGCACTCTCCCGCGTGGTTCCCCTGCTCGTTCTCGCCTACGTCGTGCACGACTACGCGCTCCCGCGGCTCGCCGACAGCGACCCGACGCGGATCTTCGCGCTCCAGGGCCTGATCATCTGCACGATGCTCGGGATGATCGCCGGCGCGTACGTCGACCGTCGGGCGCCGCGGGATCACCGTCGCGGCGATCAGCGGCATCGACATCGCGTTGTGGGACATCGCGGGAAAGGCGCTCGGCGTCCCCGTGTGGCGGCTGCTCGGCGGCACGTATCGCGGATCGCGTGCCGGCGTACGCGAGCGGCGGCTGGGCGCCGGTCGGCGGCATCGGCAAGCAGCTGGCCCAGTACGTCGAGCGCGGGCATCGCGCGGTGAAGATGCGCGTGGGCCTGCAGGACACGAGCGTCGACGACTCCGCGGCGCGCGTGCGCGAGGTGCGCGACACGCTCGGCCCGGAGCTCGGCATCATGGTCGACGCGCACGGGACGTGGGGCGTGCGCGACGCGCTCAGGTTCGCGCGCAAGGTCGAGGCGTACGACCTCGCGTGGTTCGAGGAGCCGGTCTCCGCCGACAACATCCAGGGCCTCGCGGAGGTACGGCGCGCCACCGACATCCCGGTGGCGACCGGCGAGAACGCGCAGACGCGCTTCGAGTTCCGGGATCTCATCGCGGCGGGCGCCGTCGACGTCCTGCAGCCCGACGTCGCGATCGCGGGCGGGCTCACCGAGTGTCAGCGCATCGCGGCACTCGCCGCGGCGCACGAGCTGAGGGTCGCGCCGCATCTCTGGGGCTCGGCGATCCTCTTCGCCGCGGGTCTCCATCTCTGCGTGGCCACGCCGTGCGCCACGATCGTCGAGTTCACGCGCGGCGAGAACCCGCTCCTGCACGAGTTGGTGGAGGAGCCGTTCACGCTGAAGGACGGCTACGTGCTCGCGCCGGAGCAGCCCGGCCTCGGCCTGACGCTACGGCGCGACTTCGTGCGCTCGATCGCCCGCGACTGAGCGTCCGCGGCGCAGCAGCCGGACGAGCGGGGGCACGACGAGCGCCGCGGCCGGGAGGATCAGGATCGCCGCCGTGAGCGGGCGGCTGACCAGCTCCACGATGTCGCCGCGCGTGAGGAAGAGCGCCTGCCGCAGCGTCTTCTCCATCATCGGGCCGAGCACGAGCGCGACGACGAGCGGCGACGGATCGACGCGCAGCTTGCGCAGCGCGTAGCCGAAGATCCCGAAGATCGTCAGCACCCAGAGGTCGAGGAAGCTGTTGTTCAGGCTGTAGGCGCCGACCAGGCACAGGAGCAGCACGAGCGTCGCGAGCACGTGCTGCGGCAGGCGCAGCACGCTGACGAACATCCCCACCAGCGGCAGGTTGAGGATCAGCAGCATCAGGTTGCCGATGTACATGCTCGCGATGAAGCCCCAGAACACTTCCGGGCGCTGGCTGATCAACAACGGCCCGGGATTCAGCCCGTGGATCACGAGCGCGCCGAGCAGGATCGCCGTCGCCGGCGAGAACGGGATGCCCAGCGAGAGCAGCGGCACCATCGCGCCGGCCGTCGCGGCGTTGTTCGCGGCCTCCGGCCCCGCCACACCTTCGACGGCGCCCTGCCCGAAGCGCTCGGGCGTCTTCGAGACCTTCTTCTCCACGGCGTACGCGATGAACGTGGACAGCACCGCCGCCGGGCCGGGCACGAGACCCGAGATGAACCCGACGACCGAGCCGCGCGCGATCGGCGCCGCGGACTGCCGCCACTCGAGGCGCGTCGGCAGCATCTCGCGCAGGCGGACCGTCGCGATCGACGCGCGCCTGATCCCCTCCTCCGCGAGCAGCAGCACCTCGGCCACGCCGTAGAGGCCCATGATCACCGGGACGAGATCGACGCCCTGCGAGAGCTGCACCGAGCCGAACGTGAAGCGGCGCAGCGCCGAGATCGAATCCATCCCGACGGTGCCGAGCGCGAGCCCGATCGCCACCATGATGAACGCGTGCACGAGCGAGCCGCCGGTGAGCCGCGAGAGGAGCACCAGGCCGCCGAGCGTGATCGCGAAGTATTCCGGCGGGCCGAAGCGGACGGCGAGATCCGCCAGCCACGCGGCCGCGACCATGATGCCGACGACCCCGATGGTGCCGGCGACGAACGAGCCGACCGCCGCGATCGCGAGCGCGGCCCCCGCGCGTCCTTTTCGCGTCATCTGGTAGCCGTCGATCAGCGTCACTACCGAGCCCGCTTCGCCCGGGACGTTGACGAGGATCGACGTCGTGGAGCCGCCGTACATCGCGCCGTAGTAGATCCCCGCCAGCATGATCAGCGCCGTGGCCGGATGCAGCGCGAACGTGGACGGGAGCAGGAGCGCCATCGCGCCGACGGGCCCGATGCCGGGCAGCACGCCGACGAGCGTGCCGACCACGACACCGATGAAGCACGCGAAGACGTTCGTCGGCGTCAGCGCGACGGAGAACCCGTAGACGATGCCTTCGAGCGGTCCCACGTGGTTACCGGGTCACCAGACACCCCGTGGGAGCGGGACGTCGAGCAGCACCGCGAAGAGATAGAACGAGACGGCGGCGCTCACGCCACCGATCACCAGCGCCGCCGGCCACCGGCTGCCGAGCGCGCGCAGCACGACCGTGACGAACAGGAACGCGGTGGCGACGTAGCCGATCCACGGCAGCACGAAGCAGGACACGGCGAGCGCCCCGACGGTGCTGAAGACGCGACGCCGCGCTCCCGGCAGCTCGGCGTCCGCCGCGACGACGGCGCGCGCCGGGCGCGGGGCGAAGAACGCCTGCGCGGCGGCGACGAGGCCGACGAGGCAGGCGAAGACGGCGACGAGCGTCGGATAGAACCCCGCGCCTGGCCGCGCCGTCGCCCCGTACGGGAGCTTGATCGCCAGGCTCAGGTAGATGCCGGCGGCGATCAGCACCACGAGCGGCAGGGCCCGCGCGAGCATCTACTTCTTGATCATGCCCAGCCGCTTGAGGATTTCGGTGTGGTCCTTGTACTCCTTCCAGAGGTCCTTCCGGGACTGCTCGCCGGTCTTGTACACGATGTCCACGCCGCGGTTCTTCATCAGCGTGACGAACGAGGGCTCCTCGATCGCCGCCTTCGCCGCGTCGTGGAGATACTTCACGACGGGCGCCGGCGTGCCCTTCGGCGCCGTGAGCACGAACCACGTGCCGAGCGCCGCGTCCCAGCCGAGCTCCTTCGCGGTGGGCGTGTCCGAGTAGAGCACCTGGCGCTTCTCCTGGAACGCGACGAGCGTGCGAAGCTTCTTCGCGTCGACGAGCGGCTTCAGCTCGCCGGGCTGCGCGACGATCGCGTCGACGTGGCCGCCGAGCACCGCGGGGCTCGACTCACCCCATCCGGAGAACGGCACGTTGGTGACCTTGAACTTCCCCGCGACCATGAGCTGCTCGAGGTTCAGGTGGCTCGAGGTGCCCTCGCCCGGCGTCGCGACCCGCAGCTTGCCGGGATTGGCGCGCGCGGCGTTGACGAACTCCTGCACCGTCTTCCACTGCGCGTCCTCGCGCACCGCGAGCAGCGGATGGAAGGCGATCGTGTTCATGATCGGCTCGTAGTCGTCGGGCGTCTTGTACGGCAGCTCGTTGAGCTGCGGATGGATCACCAGCGTGGAGACGGGCGCGAGAATCACGGTGTATCCGTCCGGCTTCGCCTGGACGACTTCCGCGAGCCCGACCGAGCCACCACCGCCCGGCCGATTCAGGACCGCCACGCCCTTCGGGAACTTCTTCTTCATCGATTCCGCCATCGGGCGCGCGACGATGTCGACCATGCCGCCGGCAGGATACGCGGCGACGATCGTCAGCGGCCGCTCCGGATACTGGGCCGCGGCGGGCAGCGCGGACGCAAGGACGAATGCCACGAGAAGCAGGACACGACGCATGAGGCCTCCTCGCGAACGGTCTGGCGCCAGACGATAGGAAGGACGCCCGCTCAGGTCAAGCGGGCGTCAGGCGCTGTGGGAGAGCACCTGCTCGAGGTGGACGATCCGCTCGAAGGCGTCGCCGAGATCGTCCTGGCTCAGGCCGCGCTGGGTCGCGCCCCGCAGCACCGCCGAGAGCTTCTCGAGCTCGGCACGCGCCCCGGCGACGTCTTCCACCACGAGCTGCTGGATCGCGGGCCACCGCGCCTCGACGAGCCCCCCGAGCGCCCGGATGAGCGCGCTCCGCGTCTCGGTGAGGCGGTCCTCGTCGACACCGCCCAGGCGGATCGCGCGGAAGAGCGGCGCGAGCGCGCCGTCGAAGTTCTCGAGCTCCACGCGCCGCAGCCCGACCTTGGTGTAGCCCCACCAGAGCCGCCGCTCGAACTCCTCGCGCCGCTCGTCCGCCACCGCGCCGTCCGGCAGCGCGCCCGCGAGCTGTTCCGCGCGCTCCAGCGCTTCGAGCGCTTCGCCGTCGCGTCCGTCCTGGACGCTGCGGATCGCCTGCGCGGTGAGCTGCCCGATCTCGGCGCTCGACGCCGCGGCGAGCTCCTCGCACGCGGCGGTCAACGCGTCGCGCACGGCGTTCTGGGCGCTCGTGAGGTCCGGATCGCCGGGCACCACGGCAAGCGCTTCTTCGAGCGCGGCCGCGCACCCGCGCAGCTCGCGCACGCGCGCGCCGTCTGCGTCCGCGTCATCCGGACCGGGCGGATTCGCCACCACTTCCTCGACCGCGCCGACGAGGTGCTGCACGTAGCCCGCGCGTGCGAGCGGCTCGGCGTCGAGCACGGCCGCGCGGAACGCGTCACGCGCGCCCTCGCGGTCGCCGAGCTCCCGCTTGGAGAGACCGACGAGGTCGAGCAGCGCCGCCGCTTCGTGCGGGCGATCGGAGACCGCCGCGAGCCGCGCGTGCACTTCGAGCGCGGCGGAGCCCAGCGACACCACTTCGGCGAAGCGGCCGTCCTTGTACATCGCGAGACACGTGTCGACGGGCAATACTCGTGGCCGCGGCGTCTCGGGCTCCGCGCCAGCGATCGGCGGGCGTGGCGGGATCTCCGGGATCGGCGCCGGCGTTGCGTCGCTCGCGGTTTCCACCGCTCGCTCCACCTCGATCGCCGGCTCCGCCGGCTCGATCTCGGCGACCGCGGTCGCCGACGCGCTCGTCAGGGGCTCCACGCGCGCGACGGGCAGCGGGCGGGCGCGACGCGCCGGTCGGCGGGGCGCCGAGGGCCACGCGAGCTCGGCGACGCCCAGGGCGAGGAGCCCGGATGCGCCGAGGGTCGCCAGGAGGATGAGCGCCTCTTCCGTCAACATGCCTCCATTGAAACCGCAGATGCCCGGAGAACCAAGGAAATCGCGCCTAGCCGCAGCGCGTCAGCGTCTTGCTATGATGGCGCGCGGGAGGATCCCCATGCGTAGAGTCGCCGTCATCGGCGTCGGCGTCACGAAGTTCGGCAAGCACGATCGCACCTCGGGCGAGCTCTTCGCGGAGGCGGCCGTCGACGCGCTGGCCGACGCGGAGCTCCCGCCGGGCGCGGTGCAGGCCCTCTATTACGGCAACGTCGTCGGCGGGGAAACGGAGCACCAGCTCCACACCGGGCCGCAGGCGGCCTCGATCCTCGGCATTCCGACCGTCCCCACGACGCGCTTCGAGACCGCGTGCGCGAGCTCCCACGCCGCGTTCCGCCACGCCGTGATGGAGATCGCCGCCGGCGTCTCCGACGTGGTGCTGGTCGGCGGCGGCGAGCGCGTGCTCAACGTGCCGACCGCGGAGTCCACCGAGTACTTCGCGTACGCGTCCGACGCGAGTTGGGAGCAGCCGCTCGGCCTCACCTTCCCCGGCGTGTTCGCGCTCGTCGCGCGCGCGCACATGGCGAAGTACGGCACGACCGAGGAGCAGATGGCGGCGGTCGCCGTGAAGAACCACAAGCACGGCACGATGAACCCGAAGGCGCAGTTCCAGAAGGAGATTACGCTCGAGACGGTGATGAAGAGCCCGTACGTCGCCGACCCGTTGAAGCTCTACGACTGCTGCCCCTTCACCGACGGCGGCGCGGCGATCGTGCTCGCCTCCGAGGACGTCGCGCGCCCGCGACGGCGCGCCGTGTGGGTGCTCGGCACCGCCGCGGCGTCGGATTCGATGCTGCTCGGCGACAAGAAGGATCTCTCGCGCGTGATGGCGACCGAGCGCGCGGCGAAGGCCGCCTATCAGCAGGCCGGCAAGAGCCCGTCGGACGTCAACGTCGTGGAGCTGCACGACTGCTTCACGATCGCGGAGATCGTCGCCACCGAAGGGCTCGGCCTCTTCGAGCCCGGCGCGGGCGGCATCGCGGCCGAGCGCGGCGACACGAGCCTCGGCGGCAAGGTGCCGGTGAATCCATCCGGCGGGCTGAAGTCCAAGGGCCATCCGATCGGCGCGACGGGCGCGGCGCAGATCGCCGAGATCGTCACGCAGCTCCGCGGCGAGGCCGGACCGCGCCAGGTCGACGGCGCGCGCACCGGCCTCACGCACACGCTCGGCGGCAACACCGCGACCGTGCTCGTGAGCCTGTTCGGCCGTGAGTGAGCCCGTGGTGACGCTGAAGAGCTTCTTCGAGCAGGCGCGCGAGGGCCGCCTCACCGGCATCAAGTGCGGCGGCTGCGGCGAGATCGCGATTCCGCCCAAGCAGTTCTGCGCGAATTGCGGCGCGCGCGCGTGGCAGAGCGTGCCGCTCTCCGGCGAGGGCACGCTCGCGAGCTACACCATCATCCGCGTCGCGCCCGCGGGTCACGCCGCCGACGCGCCGTACGCCGTCGGTGTCGTGAAGCTCAAGGAAGGTGCCGCGATCTTCGGCCGCATCGTCGACGTCCCGTTCGAGAAGCTCGCGGTCGGCCTGGCGCTCCGCTTCCGCCCCATCGTCGTGAAGGAGCAGACCTCGGTCGGCTTCGCTCCCTGACCCGCACGAGCGCCGGCTCCGCCGGCGCAATCCTGTTCTGGGGGGGAGCATTGAGGGGGGCCGTCGAGGCCCCCCTCAAAAGTGGAGCGGCCGACCGGATTCGAACCGGCGACGTCCAGCTTGGGAAGCGTGCACGCGCCGTTTTGGGGCTCATGTCCCCGCATTTCGCGGGTCGTTCACCCCGAGACGACTCGCCGCATGATCCGTAGTGACGGCCCGTGGCGACGAGACCGTCGACGAACTGCAGCACAGGTTTCGCCACGGCGCGCTCGAGCTCGCCGAGGAGGCCGCGAGACGCGCCCCCCGGCGTGCCGGCTGGGAGCCGAGCGACCTCGACTTCATTGCCACGACGACGTGCACCGGGCGCCTCACGCCGAGCGTGGATGCGCACCGTGTCGAGCGGCTCACGTGTCGACCGGCGGTCCAGCGCGTCCACGTCGGCGATACCGGCTGGGCGAATGGGGAGTCATGATCGGCCTCGGCCCGGGGTTCGCGGCGGAAGGCGCGCTTCTGCGGGGCTGAGCATATATCCCTGCCGACCGGCCGCGGGTGTGGCGCAGGAGACCTGCGGCGCAACCTCTCCCGGGGGAACGGTGAGCCGGGATCGGCCTTTGCCGCGGGCCTCCCGCCATCGACACAAACCCCCGAGCCCAGCAGTCCATTCCCGCGAGCGGCCGGGCATCGCTACGCCGCCTCCGGCGGACGATGGATCAGCGGACGCATCCGGCTCATCAGCTTCTCCATGCCGTACATCACGAGGCCCATCTCCCGGCGGAAGTCCGCCGTGGCCTTCGTGCCGCCGCGGCCCACCGCCCCGTCGAACTCTGCCGCTCCGTGAATGAGTGGCACGATGAGGTTCTCGCGCTCGTCGAGCGTCACCGACGTCCGGTGGGTCTCCTCCAGGCGCAACAGCTCCTCGAGCTTCGCGCGAAGCAGGCGGGCCTGACCCGCCCAGAGCGCGCGAAACGCCACGATCCCTGCGCTGTTCACGATGTGGATCGAATTCGGCCGCGCGCCGTACGCACGATGCATCGTGCCGTCGAGCGTGTCGACGGCCACCGCCCACGGAATGTGATCGAGGCGCGCCCAATCATTCGCGTGCCGCATCTTCTGCGCCTCGCTCGTGTGGTGCGGATACCGCTCCCCGGGATGCGCCTCGCGCACGTGGACCGAGACGAACACCACGCGCTCGCTGAACTCGCGGTGGAGCTGCTTGAGGCCCGGCCGGGCCCCGCGCGTCATCGGTCACGTGATCGAGCCGACCTCGATGAGGACCGGCCGGCCGCGGTGTGCGCTCAGGCAAAAGCGGCCGCCATCGATGGTCGGCAAGTCGAAGTCCGGCGCGGGCTCTCCCGGCTTCGGACCGCCGCCGAAGTGCATGTCCTCCTTCATCATGTGTCTGCGGAAGGTGTCGTAGTTGTACCCATCCATGGCTGGCTCCTCCATCAGCACCGGTCATGACGATGCCGAATGCATGCCACCTGGTCGAGGATCGGCCTCGACATCTGCGGGAATATTGGAGCCGTGTCTCGGGTTGGCGACATGACTCATGACGACACGATGACCGCCGCGACGCTCGTCACGGGCGCCACCGGGTTCATCGGCCGGCACATCGTGCGCCGCCTCATCGCGGATGGGGCACCCGTGATTGCGTTGGCGCGCGCACGGAACGGTTCGACCGCCGCGGCGCGCGTGGCCGCGGCGGTCGGGCCCGCGGTCGGCCAGGTCGAGGTGGTGGAGGGCGATCTCGCGCTCCCTGGGCTCGGCCTGTCTCCGGCAACGCTCGCGCGCCTGCGTCATGACGTCGCGCGTGTCGTCCACTGTGGTGGCGACACGACCTTCGCGCCGCACGCCGTCGACGCGTTCAAGGCGACGCTCGTCGACGGGCCACTCGAGCTCCTGCGCATGCTCGCTGGCGATCGACTTCGTCGCTGGATCCACATCTCCACGGCGTTCGTGTGCGGCGCTCGTCACGGTCTCGTGCGTGAAGACGACGGCGACGTCGGCCAGCGCTTCCGCAATACCTATGAGCGGATGAAGCTCGCGTCCGAAGCGGTGCTGCGGGCCGCGGCGCAAGGAATGGATATCGACCTCCGCATCGTGCGGCCGAGCGTCGTCGTCGGCGCCGGCGCAGCGACACCCGGCGCGCATCCGTCGACCGTGTTGTTCGGCCTGATCCGAATGACGGCGGCCCTGGCAGGCGCGGCCCTCGCCGCGCCTGCGAGTACGGATCCCCGTCCCACCACACATCCGCTTCAACTTCATTCCGATCGAGGATGTCGTCCGTGTCGTCGCGGTCCTCGCCGAACACGACGCCGCCGCTGGTGGGACGTTCCACGTGGTGATCCGGAATCCGCCAACGCATGAAGAGCTGCGTCGCCTGGCGTGCAGATACTTCGGAGTCTCGGGGATCGAGCTGGTGGACGCGGGCACGCTCGTCGATCCCTCGCCCCTCGAGCGGGAAGTTGCGTCGTTGCTCGCCCCCTACCGCGACTATCTCGACCACGATGTCGTGTTCGATGACGTGCACCTCCGCCGCGTGCTCACCGTGGCCGGCGAACCGGCGCCGTCGCTCGATGACGGCGTGATCCAGTGCCTGATCGCGCACGCCCTCGGGCCCCGACGTGCACGGCGAACCGCCTCGTGATCATTCCCGGTCTGGACTTGCTTGGTCGCCGCTCCTCGTCGTGCTGCTCGCGCTCTGGGCAGGCGTCGAGGCGGCATTCCCGCTCCGCCGACGCGTGCAGACGCGCGCACGACGGTGGCGCATCAATGCCGCCATCGCGGCGACGGCGAGCATGGTGATCCGTGGCGTGCAGATCCCTGTCGCCCTGGCGGTGGCGGCCGCCGTCAGCGCGGCGGGCGTCGGACTCATCGGCTGGATCGGCATCCCCGGGCTTGCGGCCGGCGTTCTGGGCTTCGTCCTCCTCGACTACACGACGTACGTGTGGCATCGCCTCAATCATCGCGTCCCGTTCCTCTGGCGGTTCCATCGTGTGCATCACACCGATCTCGACCTCGACGTCACGACCGCCTTCCGCTTCCACTTCGGGGAGCTCGCGCTCTCGGTGGCGTACCGCGCGGCGCAGGTCGCGATCATCGACGCCGCACCGGTCGCGCTCCTGACGTACGAGATCGTCATGAACGCGGCGACAGAATTTCATCACAGCAACACAAAGTTGCCGCTCCGCTGGGAACGCCTTCTCAACCTCGCCCTCGTGACCCCGCGCATGCATGGGATCCACCATTCGATCGTCGAGCGCGAGACGAACGCCAACTGGTCGGTGATCTTTTCGTGGTGGGACCGCCTGCATCGGACGCTGCGTCTCGACGTCCCGCAGGACGCTATCGCGATCGGGCTGCCCGCCTTCCGCCGCCCGCAGGAGCTGACGTTCCGGCGCTTGATGCTCATGCCGTTCGGTGGGCAGCGCCCCACGTGGCAACTGCCCGACGGCGAGACTCCCGACCGTTCCCTTCACACAGACCCCCGTCGTTTGGTGGCCTAGCGATGCGGCGAGGCCTCACCGCTTTCGCCCTGCCCATCGGCTGATCCCGCAAACGTTTCGTCGCCTCATTGGATCTGCCGATTTGACTGTGGCGTGAATCCCTATAGTGTGCTGCGTCGTCGCAGCTCAACAGGTTGGACTCGGTTCGCTGAGGTGATCGAATGCGCCACTCGCTGGTCGCCCTCATCACGCTGTTGCTCGCCGTTCTCGCTCCGCTTGCCGGAGCCGCCTACGTCCCGGACACCTTGAGGGTGTCCGCGATTCCCGACGAGAACCCGAACGAGTTGATGCGTATCTACACGCCGTTCGCCGAATACCTCGCGAACGAGCTCGGGATAAAGGTGCAATTCACCCCGGTGGTCGACTATGCCGCGACGGTCGAGGGCCTCGCCGCGCGGAAGCTCGACCTCGTGTGGTACGGCGGCTTCACCTCGGTGCAGGCCGTGCGGCGGACCGGCGGCGCCGCCCGTCGCCTCGTCCTGCGCCAGGAGGACGCGGAATTCAAGTCGGTGTTCATCAGCCGCCGCGATTCGGCGATCCGCAAGCTCGAGGACCTCAAGGGCAAGACGTTCGCCTTCGGCTCGGTGTCGTCGACCTCCGGGCATCTCATGCCGCGTTACTTCATGCTGCAGGCGAAGCTGGATCCCGGCCGCGACCTCAAGCAGGTCGCGTTCTCCGGCGCGCACGACGCGACGGCGCTCTGGGTCGAGTCGGGCAAGGTGGATGCCGGCGCGCTCAACTTCCTCGTCTGGGACAAGCTGGTCCAGCAAAAGAAGATCGACGCCGCGAAGGTCGACGTCTTCTACACGACGCCGCCGTACGCCGACTACTGCTGGACCGTGCGGAGTGACCTCGACCGGGCCCTGCAGGACAAGCTGACCGCCGCGTTTCTGAAGCTCGACGCCACGAATCCCCAGCACAAACGACTGCTCGACCTGCATCGCACGACGAAGTACATCCGCGCCAACGACGCGGACTGGAAGCCGATCGAGGACGCCGCCGTCTCGGCGGGGCTCCTGAAGTAACGGTGTACGCGCTCTCGGACGTCCGGAAGGTCTTCGGCAACGACGCGCCGGCCCTCGACGGCGTCTCACTGACGGTCGGGCGCGGCGAGCACGTCGCGTTCATCGGCCCGAGCGGGGCGGGCAAGACGACGCTCTTCCGGCTCCTCAACCTGACGCTGCGGCCGACAGCCGGCGTCCTGCTCATCGACGGGGTCGACGTCGCGGCGCTGGACGGCGCGGGATTGCGACGCGCGCGCCGGCGCATCGGCACGATCTACCAGCAGCACAATCTCGTCGGTCGCCTGCGCGTCGTGCACAACGTTCTCGCCGGCAACCTCGGACGCTGGTCGCTGTCCACCGCGGTCGCGTCGCTCATGCGGCCGCGCGCCGCCGATGCCGCGCGAGCGCTCGAGCAGGTCGGCATCCCCGAGAAGCTGTGGGCGCGAACCGACGAGCTCTCCGGGGGTCAGCAGCAGCGGGTCGCGATCGCGCGGGTGCTCCTTCAGGATCCTGACGTCATCCTCGCCGACGAACCCGTCTCGTCCGTGGACCCGTCGCTCGCGCTCACGATCGTGACGCTCCTGCGCGATCTGTCCCACCAGTCCCGGAAGACGTTGCTCGTGAACCTCCACAGCGTCGAGCTGGCCCTCGGGTATTTCCCGCGCATCGTCGGCGTCCGCGAGGGGCGCATCGCCTTCGATCTCGCCCCCGACGAGGTCACGCCCGAGCTGCTCGGCGCGCTCTACGCCGGTCACTCGGATGCCACGCGTCAGCTCGACCGGATCCACGATGGCATCGGCTCCTACGGCACCGCCTGCCGCCCGCTTCCCGGCTTCTCCAAGTAGGGCGCCCTTCGGCCGGTTCCTCGCCGCCGCCTTCACGGTGGTGCTGGCGATTTCGCTGCGTGAAGCGGGCGTCGACCCGCGCCTGCTCGTGCAGAGCGACGCCGTCGGGAACGCTGCACGCTTCGTGCGCGGGATGTTCCCGCCCGCGCTCGGGGTGGACTTCCTGGGCCTCCTCGTGCGGCCGGTCATCGAGACGATCCAGATCTCGCTGATGGGCACCACGATCGCGGTCGTCATCGGCTTTCCGCTCGGGCTCCTGGCCACGGCATCATTGATGTGGCGCGGCGCCCTCCACGAGCGCACGCCGGTGGCGCGCCGCGCGCTGCTCGGCGGCGTCCCCTACGGCCTCGCCCGCGCGCTCCTCTCCGTGTTCCGCGCGATCCCGGAATACGTGTGGGCGTTCATGTTCGTGCGCGCCGTGGGGCTCGGACCGTTTCCGGCGGTCCTCGCGCTCGGCGTCGCCTACGGCGGCATGCTCGGGAAGGTCTATTCCGAGATCCTGGAGGGCGTGGACTCGCGCCCGATCGAGGCGCTGCGCGCCGCCGGCGCATCCCGCGCGGCGATCGTCCTGTACGGACTGGTCCCGTCGGCCCTTCCCCACCTCGTGTCGTACACGCTCTACCGCTGGGAGTGCGCGATCCGCGCCGCAGCGATCCTCGGGTTCGTGGGCGCCGGGGGCATCGGGCAGCAGCTCGCGCTGAGCATGCGGATGTTCCAGTTCGACGAGGTCCTAACCGAGCTCGCGGTACTGTTCGCGCTCGTCGCCGCCGTCGACTTCGTCAGTGGCCGCATCCGCGGCCGCCTCGTGTGATGAGCGACACGCGGGCGACCGCCGGTGTCGGAGGAGCGCACTGGGCGTGGTGGACCGTCGCCGGCTTCGCCGCGTTGGTCGCGTGGTCCGCACACGGCACTCGCGTGGACGTCGGGGCGCTCCTCGGCGCCGAAGGCCTAGGACAGATGACTGCGTATGTCGCGGGACTGTTCCCACCCGACGTGTCGCCGCCGACGCTGCGCGACGCGGCACTCGGGGCGTTCGAGACCTTTGCGATCTCGTTCGTCGGATCGGTGCTGGCCGTGGGGCTCGGGTTCTCGCTCGCGCTGGTCGCGAGCCGCACCGTGCTCTACCGTGGAATTCTCTACGCGGGCGAGCGGCTCGCTCCGGCCGGGCGCGCGGGTCGAATCGGCATCTACGCGCTGGCCCGCGGCAGCCTCAACGCGCTGCGGACGATCCCCGAGATCTTGTGGGCGCTGATCTTCGTGTTCATCGTGGGTCTGGGACCGTTTGCGGGCGTGCTCGCCCTCGGCGTCCACACGGCGGGCGTCCTCGGCAAGCTCTTCGCCGAGGTCATCGAGGACATCGATCCGCGCCCGATCGAAGCCCTGCAGGCGACGGGCGCAAGCCGCCTTGCGATCATCGTCTACGGCATTCTTCCGCAGGCGGCGCCGCAGTTCCTGTCGTATGCGCTCTACCGCTGGGAGGTGAACATCCGTGCCGCGGCGGTGATGGGCTTCGTCGGCGCCGGCGGGCTCGGGCAGCGAATCCACGTGGCCATCAGTCTCTTCCACGAGCATCAGCTGCTGACCCTGCTGCTCGCCATCTATGTAATCGTGACGGTTGTGGACGCGCTCAGCGCGTATCTGCGTGCGCGGCTGTTGTGAGCGCGATCCGCCGCTCGCGTGTCTGGCGGAACGTCGTGCGCCGAGCGGCGCCCGGACCCCGACGGCGCCTGCGGACCCGTTCCGACGACGGCGCAGCAACGACCGAGCAGCTGACACGGCATTCGGGAGCGCGAGCGGAATCATCGCGAAGTGCGCCGCCGCGCCGACGAGACAGCACGGACACGCGCGCGCCTGACGCCGCGCCATGTCGTAGAGGTAGTTTAGGGCGCCGCCGACGCCGGCGGCGACGGCGCCGCCGAGGAGCAGATCGAAGATCGGCCGGCGTCCGCTGCGCTCGCCTCCTCCCGCTCCCGCGAGGACGATCGTGAGGCCGTAGAGCACGAGCCCGACCGGTCCGTCGGGCACGCCCAGCGCGTACGCCTTGCGCGAGGCGTTCACCTTGTCGGAGTCGAAGATGCGGCCCGGGGGATCGGGCAGGTGCCGGATCGCTCCCAGCTGATACAGCGAGATGATCGCGAAGTCGATCGCGCCGACCGCGGCGAGGATCACGATGCCGCGCCGGCGGCGCAGCGCGTCGGACTCGCCATGACGGAGCTCGTTGCGAATGGCGTCGGGATCCATGACTGGTTCTCCTGTCCCGTGTGTCGGCATGGTCAGCGGCCGGGGAGAAGACTGGCGAAGAGATTGGCGAGCCGCTCGCCGACCGAGGCTGTCAGCGACCACGGGCTCGGCTGGCGCACGACGTGGAGCCGGCCGCGCTGGTCGGTGATGCGGTAGTCCGTCGCGCCGCTCGCGGTTCGAAAGAAACGCAACGTCACCGCGGCGTCACCGACGCGGAGGTTCTCGAGCGTGATCTCCGGCAGCCACTCAGATGCGGGTCGACGATCAGCAGGCGCAGGGGCGCGTATGGATAGAGGCCGAGCAGCGATTGCAGCAAGCAGAAGATGGCCGAGGCCGACCATGCCTGCGGCGCATTGGCCTGCGGATAGAGCGCGGGGAACGGATGGGCGCGGTCGCGCGGGTGGCCGCTGAAGACCTCCGGCAGACGATAGAAGTCGAAGAGCGTCGCCGCCTCGAACTGCGCGCGCGCGATGAGCGCGACGTGGTCCCAGAGGCCATACCGCATGCAGCCGAGCGCGAATGTGCCGTGCTCGACGGGCCACACCGACCCGCGGTGGTAGCTGTACGGGTTATACGCCGGGTGCTCGGCCGACAGTGTCCGGATCCCCCAGCCGGAGAAGAGATCGGGTTGGATCAGGCGATCAGCGGTCGCGGCCGCCAGTGCCATGTCGGCGATCCCGGTCGCGAGGCAGTGGCCTGGATTCGACGTGATCGAGCGGATCGGGTGCTTCTCCGCGTCGAGGCCGAGCGCGAAGAATCCTCATCGAAGCCGATGGCGTCCTCGGCAAAGCACGGTTCGGTATCGGATCGCGCGACGCGCACGCGGACGGCGCGGGTGATGCGTGCGATCCCACGATTGTCCTGCACGTCGTAGCGATGCGCCGCCTCGTAGCGGAGCGCGAGCTCGAATCCATCGTCGGTCTGCCGCCATGTCCGCTCGAGCTGTCCCGATTGCTGCCGTCCTCGCCTGACCTCCTCGAAGTCCGCGAAGTCGCCGTCGACCTCGACGGCGAAGCGGAACGCCGTCGGCTGCTGCGAGTAGTTCGTCAGGTCGAGGTCCTCGCGGACACCTTCGCCGACGTAGCGGGACACGCGGAGCTCGAGGGTCTGCTGCGACGCAGCGTCGACCTGGCCGCTGCCCGTATCCTCCTCGACCGCGACGCCGGGAGGCACGGTGATGGAGTAGCCGAGCCATGTGTGCTGAGCCGCGTTGCAGGCGACGACCGTCGGATTCAGCGTCGGCACCGTGAGCGATGTCGTCGCCGACGTGCGTCGATTCGCGGACGCGGGCGTTCGCCATCTCCTCCTGCGCTTCGCGTCGGCTGATCAGGACGTGGCCATTCGTCGGTGGGCGCCGCTCCTCCGCGAGGCGCTGGCGGCGGAACTGACGTCACGTCCGCTGCGCGAGGGATGAAGCGGGCGCACGATGTTTGACCCCCACCAAGATGACAGCCCGGCGCCGGCCACGCACGACGGAGGGGCCTCCGCTCCGCCGCACCCGCGAAGGTAGACGGCGGGATGTGTCACAGCCGAGCGTGGCTTCGTGCGGCGAGAAGCGAGGCTCATCACCAATAGCGCAGTGAGCCGATTGCACGATGGCGACGCGGCGGCTCGGCAGGCATGATGCGCGCACCGATGACGATGATTCTGGCGCGAGGCGAGCGATCAGAGCGCAATGCAGCGGAGTGGCGACCGGGGAGCGGTCTGACCGCCCGTGCCGCCAGAGGATACTCTCCCTCCGGGACGGCATGACGCGATTGACCGATCACGGATAGCGCCGCCTTGACGCTCTGCCTTCTCCTCGCCATTCTCGTCCCGTCCTTCGGCGCGCCTTCGACAACGCCGCGACCTGTGGTCTGTAAGAGATGACAGGCAGTGAACGAAGGGGCCTACGGGGTGGTGATGCCCCGCAGACCCCTCGAAGTGGAGCGGGCGACGGGATTCGGACCCGCGACCCTCGGCTTGGGAAGCCGATGCTCTACCACTGAGCTACGCCCGCCCGTGACGGCAGAAGCGGCAGAATTGGCGCCCGTCGTCTTATAGTCCCGCGCGATGCTACTGCCAGCCTACGGCTTGGGAAGCCGGCATTCTGCCACTGAATTACGGCCGCTCGATGTCTCCTATCTTACGCGCTCCGGCCACGTGGCCGGTGGCCGGCGCTACTTCGCGTCCTTGAGCGACATGTCGAAACCCTTCAACCGCTCGTCAGGGCGCGCCTTCCAACCGACACGCTTGTTGACGCCATAGAGATCGACCTGCTGGTAGAGCGGCACCGCGGGCATTTCCTCGATCCAGAGCTTGTTGATCCGATGGTACTGCTCGAGGCGCTTCTTCTCGTCCATGATCGATTGCGCCTCGTCGAACATCTTGTTGAAGTCCTCGTGATGCCAGTTCACGAAGATCCCCGGAGACTTGAACAACGGACCGTAGACCGTCTCGGCATCGATCGTCGGCGTGCCCCAACCGATGAGCCACACGGGACCCGCCTTGTGCACGTAGACCATGTTGTTCAGGTAGTTCACGAACTCGTACGTCTTCACGGTGGTGCGGATGCCGGCCTTGTTGAGCTGCCCGGTCACCGCTTCCGCGACTTCCTTGTCGCGCACGTACCGGCCTTGCGGCCCGTGCAGCGTGATCTCGATACCACCGGAGTGCCCGGCGTCCGCGAGCAGCTTCTTGGCCCTCGCGACGTCCTGCTTGATCGGCTGGAGCTTGGGGTCGTAGCCGAAGTGCATCGACGTCAGCATCGTGGCAACGCGCACACCCTTGCCGTCGAGCACGGTCTTGATGATCTCATCCGCGTCGATCGCGTACGCGATGGCTTGGCGCACCCGCTTGTCGGCGGTGGGGCCGTTGTAGAGCCCGGTCGGCTTGTGATCCTTGTCCATCTGATGCGCGTAGTACATCAGCTGGATCGTGCGGATGCTCGGCGTGGTCGACAGGAAGATCTTCGGGTGCTTGGCGATGATGTCCGCCAGGTGAGGCGGGATGTTGACCGCCACGTCGATCTCCCCGTTCTGCAACGCCGCCACGCGCACGGCGTCGTCGGGAATCGGGCGGAACACGACGGTCTTGATCTTCGGCGCGCCGCGGAAGTACCCGCCGTTCGCCTCCAGGACGATCTCCTCGTCCTTCGACCACCGCACGAACTTGTAGGGACCGGTGCCGATCGGATTCTTCGTGATGAACGCGGTGTCCTTGTCGGCGTACGCCTTCGGCGGATACATCGACGCCTGATTGAACGTCATCACGACGGTGAACGTCGGCCACGGCTTCTTCGTGTGCACGCGCACCGTGTGCGGGTCCGCGATCTCGACGCGGTCGATGGGCGCGAAGAACGTCGCGCCGCGCAGCTTGCCCTGCCCCTGCGCAAGCCGCTCGAGGCTGAACTTCACCGACGTCGCATCGAAGTCCTCTCCGTTCTGGAACTTGACACCCTTCCGGAGCTTCACCTCCCACGTCGTGGGCGCGACGAGCCGCGGCATGTCGACGGCCAGGAGCGGCACAACCTTCATGTTGGGATCGCGCTCGTAGAGGGTGTCCCAGATGTTGCCGCCCACGTTCGAGGCCGGCGTCTCGGACTGGTTCATCATGTCGAGCGTCGACGGGTCGACGCCCTGGGCGATCACGGCTTTGCCCGCCGGCGCGGCCGATGCCGCGACCGGCGCCGCCAGGGCGAGCACCAGCACCAGGATGATCCTCATGTCGATAGCCTCCTCCGCGAGGGCGGTCTTTGCCGGTGAACGTCGAGCGAAGCGCTGTGGTTCCGATACTCTAGGGGCCGTCCTCGGATGAGTCAAGGTAACGGAGGGCTTCCTCGCGCGTGGCGACGAGTCCGAGCGCCTGCGCCTCGCGCGCTCGCGTCAGCAGGGCCCCCACGGCGGGACCTGGCGGCAGCGCGAAGCGTGTCATGACATCCTCGCCGCGCAGGAGCGGCGGCGCCGCGCGGGCATCCTGCTGCTCCTGCCAGCCGGCCATCAGCTCGCGCACCACCCAGCCGCGCTTCCAGGCGACGAACGGCGAGATCCCGGTGACCGCGGCGGCGTCGGCGGTGACGAGCAGCAGCAGGTCGCGGCTGTCGTCGGCGAGGTCGCGGAAGAACCGATAGCGCGCGCGGGAAGTGATCTCGCCCGATTGCGCGAGATGCATCGGACGCAGGTGGTGGCGCACGAGCCGCTCGACGCTCGCGACCGCGCGCCCCGGAAGCCGCAGGCGCTCGCCGATCGCCCGCGCGCGCGCGGCGCCTCGCAGGTCGTGCTCGAAGAACCGCACGCGGCCGTCGACGAGCCGGCGCGTCTCCGGCTTCGAGACGTCGTGGAGCAGCGTCGCGAGCCGGAGGAGCTGCGCGCGATCGACGCCGCCGCCGACTTCTTCCGCGAGGTGGGCGCGCAAGTCGTCGGCGATCGCGCCGAGCTTCGTCAGCCCGGTCACGAGCCGGTCCGCGCCGTCCACCGCGCGCAGCGAGTGCTCGAGGACGTCGAACCGGTGCGGCCGCGGCTGCGCCGTGCGTCGCATCGCTTCGATGTCGGGAACGAGCGCGCCGAGGAGACCGAGCGCGTCGAGACGGCGCAGCGCCCTCCCCGCGCGTGGGAGCCCGAGCAGGAGCAGCAGCTCATCGCGCTGCCGCTCCGCCGACACGCGCGTGAGCCCCGGCGCGGCAACCCGCACCGCGCGCGTGGCGGCGGCGGTCAGCCGGAACCCGAGGGTCGCTTCGAGACGCACGCCGCGGAGCGCGCGCAGCGGATCGTCGGCGAGGGCGGTCGGACCGGCCGGCCGCAAGCGCGCGGCGGCGAGGTCGGCGAGGCCGCCGGTGGGATCGATGACGGGCGCGCCGCCATCGCGGAGCAGCGTGCGCAGCGGTACCGCGAGCGCGTTGACGGTGAAATCGCGCGCCGCGAGATCCTCTTCGAGGGTCGGCGCGCGCCAGTCGGTGACGTCGAGGCGCCCGGCACCGGCGATGACGCGCGCGGCGCCGCGCTCTTCGTCGAGCACGAGATAGGCGGCGCTCAGGCGATCCGCAACGCGCCGCGCGACGTCGATCGCCCCGCGCGGCACGGTCACGTCGACGTCCACGGCCGGGCGCGTCGAAGGCTGCGTCGCCGGCGGCGAATCGCGAGTCCCTCGTCGCGGGGGCGTGAGGCAGGCGTCCCGCACGGCCCCGCCGACGAGCACCGCGTCGCGTCCCGCGCCCGCGGCCACGACCGCCCGCAGCAGCGGCAGCGCGCGCGGGTCGAGCGCCGTCAGCGCAAGCCGCTTCGACATTCGTGGGTGGGCGAAGCCCCCCTCCGAGTCACATCTCGATGCCCGAGGCCCCGATCCGGTACTCCACGATCTCGTCGCTCATCGCGCTGCCGCGATGCTTCACCACGCAGAGCATGCGCGCGAGCCGCGTGCCGACGCGCTCGCTCCCCATCACGATGATGGTGTTGGCGGTCGCGCCGGTGTCGCCGGTGGCGACCTTGCGCGCGAGGAGGTCCTCGAGCCGCGTCTCCTCCGTCGTCACGAGCAGCAGCGTGGTGATCGCGGCGTGGTCGTAGCGGTGCGCGTCGATGAAGTCGCGGTACTTCCACACCGGCAGGCAGATCTCCATCCCGAGCGTCTCGGCGTCGCGGTGGACGGCCTTCCGGTACAGCTCGTCGAAGATGAAGCACTGGATCGAGTCCGCCGGCGAATCCATGGGCTCGACGCCGTCGACGACGAGCCGGCGCGTGCCCGCCGCGAAGTGGAAGTAGAGAAACGGCCGCACGGTGTAGAGCGCCTGGTTGTACGTCGCCTTCCAGTTCCAGTCGAACTCGAAGCTGCCGTCCGGCGTCGGCACCTGGACGTCGCGCACGCGGCCGACCCACGGCAGCGCGTTCGAGTAGAACGCGGCCATGTCGTCGGCGGACGGCATCGGCGCGCTCATCGGCGTGACCGTGTGCGTCCACGGCCTCAGATCCCACGCGAACAGCCGCTTCGCGTACTCGTCGTGCTGCTGCGAGTCGCCGCGGCCGTTCATGTCGAGCACGACGCCGCGCGCGCCGTCCGCCTCGCGGCCGTGATCGGCGAACGTGAGGCCGAGATGGGTCTTGCCGATGCCCGTCGCGCCGTAGACGACGGTGAGCGTGCCCGGCAGCAATCCGCCGCCGAGCATCGTGTCGAGCTTCGCGAGGCCGGTCGAGACGCGCGGAGTCACGGCCGCCGATTCTACCCCGCGCGTCCCTTGCGGTGAAATTGCGCGTCGTAGAGCGCGCGCAGCTCGGGGAGCGTGGTCGCCTGGCCCGGGCCCTTGTCGTCGCGCACGCGCGCGATGCGCGCGAAGCGGAGCGCGAGGCCCGAGGGATACGTCGGGCTCTTCTGGATCTCGTTGTACTCGACCTCGACGACCACGTCCGGACGCACGCGCACGGTGTACCCGTCGTCGCCGACCGCGAGCGCCTCGAGCCGCTCGGTCATCTCGGTGAACTGGCGATCGGTGAAGCCCTTGAACGTCTTGCCGACTTCCGCGAGCCCGTCGCCGTCGACGACCGCCAGGTGATAGTTCGACAGCCAGCCCACGCGCCGCCCCGATCCGCGATCGGCGGCGACGATGACGCAGTCGACGGTCTCCGGCGTCTTCACCTTGAACCAGCGCTTGCCGCGTCCGCCCGGCGCGTAGCCGGACTTCAGGTCCTTCGCCATCACCCCTTCGTGCCCGGCCGCGAGCGCCGCCGCGCGAAACGCTTCGGCCTCTTCGGCGGCGCGCGCGATCGTCCGCTCGGCGAGGTCGCGGCCGCCCGTGACGCGCGTCAGCGCCGCGAAGCGCTCGGCGTACGGGACGTCGATCAGCGGCCGGCCGTCGATCATCAGGCAATCGAAGAGGTGCAGCGCGAGCGGCATCCGTCCGAGCGCCTCTTCGACGTCGTGGACGCGGCGGAAGCGGCGCATCAGCTCCTGGAACGGCAAGGGCCGGCCGTCGCCGCCGAGGGCCACCACTTCGCCGTCGAGGATGAACGGCGCCGAGGCGTAGCCGCGGGCACGCGTGACGACGTCGGGGAGACTGCCGGTGACGTCCGACAGGCGCCGCGACCAGATCGCGACGCGCGTGCCGTCGGAGTGGATCTGCACGCGCGCGCCGTCGTACTTGAACTCCAGCACGGTCTCGCCGCCGTGGGCGCCGAGGACCGCTGCCCAGTCCTCCGCGATCTCCGCCAGCATCGGCAGCAGCGGAACGAAGAGGCGCGGCTCCGCGCTGTCGAGGGCCGCCGCGCCGCCACGGCGCGCCAGCATCGCGACCGCGGAGAGGTCCCCGAGGAAGAGCGCCGCACGCCGCGCGGCCTCGGGGGCGGCGTTGACGCCGGCCGCGATCGCCTCGAGGACGAGCCCGTCCGACACGCCCGTGCGCATCTCGCCGCCGATGATCCGCGCGAGGTATTCCCGCTCCAGCGATGACGCGCGCGCGGCGAGCTGGAGCAGCCGCGCTTCGCGACGTGCGCGCGAGCCACTTCCCGACGCATCGGCGATCTCGGCAAATGCCGCCCCGATTGCGGCAATGGTCAGCGGCTCGCCCTGCGCCTCGGTGGGCGCGTCGCCTTGGCCCCGCCGCGGCCCCGGCAACCCGCGCACGCTGAGCGTCCGCGGATCGGACACGGGAAACGCGCGCCCGCCGAGAAACGCGACGGCGTGCGAAAGCTCGTCCTCGCCCAGTGTTGCGAGATAAGAGGCGACGAGCGCGCGCTTCTCGAGTCGCCCACGCGTGCGCTCGAGCGCTTGACACAGCTCGGCAAACTGGAGAAATCGCCCCACGCGATTACTGTACGTCGCGCCGTTCGAGCGGCGGCTCTATCGCCGCCATCGCATCGTGGGGGATTTAGCCGACGATGAGCGCCAGCGCGCCCGCCCACGCGACGATCGCGAGCAGCGCCGCCCCGGCGCGCAGCAGCTCCGGCACGACGCTCGCACTCCGCACCTGTTGAGTGATTGCGGCCAAAAAAAAGGCGCGACGACGACGATGGATCAGCGGAATCGCGAGCGTGTGCGACGACATGATGGTCTCCTCCCGAATCTCAGAAGCCGCGCAACAGGCCGATGACCTTGCCGAGGATCCGCACTTCGCGCTGCCTCGGATCCACGACGAGCGGAGTCATGGTGGGATTCTCGGGCTTCAGCACGATGCGCTGCCCGTCACGCAGGTAGCGCTTCACGGTCGCTTCCCCTTCGCCCGTCGCATCGGACGCGACCATCGCGACGACGATGTCGTTCGGATGCGCGGTTTCCTGGCGGCGCACGAGCACGAGGTCGCCGTCGCAGATGTGGGCGTCGATCATGCTGTCGCCGCGCACGCGCAGCGCGAACACGTCCTCGCCGCCGTTCGGCAGCGCGCCCGGTGCGAGCGGCAGCTCGCCCTCACGGTTTTCCGCGGCGAGCAGCGGCGCACCCGCGGCGACGCGACCGAGAACCGGCACCGTCCTGAAGCCCGCGAGGGCGCCGGGCTCCGAGAGCGTGAGCGCGCGCGACGTGCGGCCGGCGCTGTGCCGGCGCTGGAGCATGCCCTTCCGCTCGAGCGCGCGGAGGTGATCGAACGCCGCACGCGGCGTGACTCTGAACTTCTCGCCGATCTCGCGGACCGTCGGCGGCACGCCGTGACGGGTCGTGAACGATCGAATGAACGCCAGCACTTCGCGCTGCCGTCCCGTGAGCTCTCGCATGCACCCTCCTCGCTCAGCCCCGACGATACTCAACGGATGTTGAGGTTGTCCACCAAAAAAAGAGGGCGCTCGCGGGCTCCTTACGTGGGCTCCCAGGGGTCGCAGACCGGGCAGCGGATGAAGCCTTGCTCCTGCGCGGCAGCGAACGTCGCGAAGTCCACGCGCTCGCCCGCCGGAATGCGGCGTGCCCAGTCGCACGCGCTGCGATGGAAGAGCTTGGAGCCCCGCTGGGCGCAGTACGGCGCGGTCGACACCGCGACGGGTGTCGGTGACGACAGCTCGGCGGGCGTCGCTTCGGTCTCCGAAGGAAGCGTCTCGAGTGATGCGGCCGTGGACGGCGCCGGCGTTTCGATCGGCGGCGCGATGACCGGATCGGGCTCGTTGATCTTCAGATTCGTCTCGACGGTCGAGCGGAACTCGTCGCTCGCGCGGCGGAACTCACGCATCGCGCGGCCGAACATGCGGCCGAGCTCCGGAAGCTTCGACGGCCCGAAGACGAGCAGCGCGAGCACGCCGATGACGATCAGCTCCTGGAAGCCGATGTCGAACATGCGGCTAGAGTAGCATCGCCGAATCCGGGGAGACGCTGGGCGCGGGCTTGGCCGAAGTGGGAAAAGACTTCCCACACCGGCGACGGGCAGCGACGGTGGCCGTTGAACCTAGGGGCGTGCCCCGATCAGGCACGCCCCTTAACGGCGAGACCGAGGACAACATCTACCTGAAGACCGGGGACGTGATCGCTGTCCCGTGAGGGGGCTTCGCCCCCCGAGCGCTAGACCGGGAGGGCGGGCGCGGTTCTTTCGGGGGGAACGGCGGCGTTCCCCCCCTCGTCATGGTTGGGAGGCGCTCGAGGCTACACGCCGACCGTGGCGCGGCGGATCGCGCTGCGCGCGCGTGTGTCGGCATCGCTCGCTCCGTCGATGGTCGAGCGCAGCGCTTCGAGCACCTCGAACGCCGCGGCGTGCGTCGGGCAATACCAGAGCCGGAGCCGCTTCGTGTCTTCGTCGCGAGCGATCCGGCAACCGCACGGCAACGTGCTGTCGATCCGGAACGTCGGCCCCGGCACCGTCTTCATGATCATGGCGCCCTCCTGTCGTAACGTACAGGGTCTTGCACCACGCTTCCGTGGACTCTGTCGGAGGGCTGACAGGTGGCAGGGTCAGGAAGGCACGCTAGACACCCGCGAGCCTGGCGAGCTCGGTGAACGAGCCGATCGTCACGTCCGCCTCCGGCGCCGGCTCGCCGTGGGGCGCGAAGAGCACGGTGCGCATCCCGACCGCGCGGCCGCCGCGCATATCCGACGGCACGCTGTCGCCGACCATCGCCGCATCGGCCGGCACGACGCCCAGCCGCTCCAGCGCCATCCGGAACAACGGCGGCTCCGGCTTCCCGACCACGACCGGCGACACACCCGACGCGGCGCTGACGGCCGCCACCAGCGCGCCGCACCCCGGCAGGAAATCGCCGCCTTCGATCGGCAGCCGCGGATCGACGTTCGGCGTGATGAGCCGGCCCGTCGCCGCGGCCGCGCGAGACGCGACGGTCAGCCGCTCGTACGAGAGGTCGAAATCGTTGCCGACGGTGACCACGGTCGCCGCGCGGTAGTCCTTCACGTCGACCAGCGTGTGGCCGGCCCGGGTGATCATCGCCGCCACCTCGGGGGCTCCGATCACGAGCACGCGCGACGGCCCGAAGCGCTGGGTGATGACGTCGCCGATGATCTCGAGCGGGGTGAACGCGTGCTCGGCCACGGTGACGCCGAGGGCGTGGAGACGTCCGAGGATGTCGTCCGCCGTGGCGCGGGAGTTATTGGTCAGGAAGGCGATCCGCCGGCCGGCGGCGACGAGCCGCCCGAGCGTCTCGGCGGCACCGGGGCTCAGCGTGTTGCCGTTCCAGACGCACCCGTCGAGATCGAAGACGAACCCCCGGACGCGCTCGAGCACGTCCGGACTCAGGCCCCCTCAGCCGAGCGCTTGAACTCGTCGATCGCGTCGGCGTAGACCTCTTCGGTCCGCGCCGCGACGCTGGCCCAGCTGAACTTCTCCTCGACGCGCTTGCGCCCCGCCTGCCCCATCGCGCGCGCCATCGCCTTGTCCGCGAGCACGCGTTTCAGCGCCTCGGCCAGCTCGTCGGGCCGCGCGGGCGGCACGAGCAGCCCCGTCGTGCCGTCCTCGACCACTTCGAGGATGCCGCCCGTGGCGGACGCCACCACCGGCGTCTCGCACGCCATCGCCTCGAGGTTGATGATGCCGAAGGGCTCGTAGACGGACGGACAGCAGAACACGGCGGCGTGGCTGTAGAGCTGCTTCACCACGTCCGGCGAGACCATCTCGGAGATCCACAGCACGTTCGGATGCTGCGGCACGGCCTTGCGCAGGCGCTCCTCGATCTCCGGCGTGTCCGGCGCCGACGCGCAGAGGACGACCTGCACGCCCGCCGGGAGCTTCTTCGAGGCCTCGAGCAGGTGGAAGATGCCCTTCTGGTCGGTGATCCTCCCCACGAACAGCACGTACGGCTGCTTCACGCCGAGCCGCTCGAGATGGTCACGGGCTTCGATGCGCCGGTAACGCTCGGGATCGATGCCGTTGTGGAGGACGACGACCTTCCGCGCGTCGACGTCGAAGTGCTCGATGATGTCTTCACGCATCTTCGCGGACACGCCGATCACGCGATCGGCCGTCTCCACGGCCGTCTTCTCGATCCACGACGACAGGAGGTAGCCGCTCCCGAGCTGGTCGGCTTTCCACGGCCGCAGCGGCTCCATGCTGTGCAGCGTGACGACGAGCGGGATGCGGTGGAGGGTCCGGATCCACAGCCCGGCCATGTCCGCGTACCAGGTGTGCGCGTGGGCGACGTCAGCGTCCACGGGATCGCGCGCCATCGCGAGCCCGATCGAGAGGGTCTCGAGCGCCGGGGCGAAGAGCGGCCCGTCCTTGCCCGCCTTCAGCCGCTCCCACGGCGCGTACCCCTGGACGGTCACGGGCCCGCTCGACGGGTCCCGCTGACCGAAGCACCGCACCTCCACCGACATCCGCTTCGAGAGCGCCTGGGTGAGCTGGTCGACGACGACGCCGGCGCCCCCGTAGATGTGGGGCGGGTACTCCCGCGTGAGCATGAGGGCTTTCATGAGCTCAGGATAGCGTGCCGCGCTACGCCGGCGCTTCGTCCTCCTCGCGCCGCTCGAGCTTGCGCGAGACGGTGCGGACGTCGATGCCGAGCAGCTTCGCGGTCAGCGTTTTGTTGCCGCGGGTCACGCGCAGGGTCTCGTCGAGCAGGCGCTGCGAGACTTCCGCCAGCGGCGTCCCGATGCGCACGGTGAGGCTGCCCTCGGGGAGCGGCGTCGCGCCGGCGATCTCCTCGGAGAGGTCGGTGAGGTCCATCAAGGCGCCGCGCGCGAGCACCACGCCGCGCTCGATGACGTTCTCCAGCTCGCGCACGTTGCCCGGCCACGAGTAGCCTTCGAGGCGGCGGATCGCGTCGTCGGTGAAGCCTTCGAGCCGCCGGTTGTTCTTCGCCGAGTAGACGTGCAGGAAATGCTGGGCGAGCAAGCGGATGTCCTCGCGCCGATCGCGCAGCGGCGGCACGGTGATCGAGATCACGTTGAGGCGATAGAAGAGGTCCTCGCGGAACCGCTTCTCCCGCACCATCTGCGCGAGGTCCTGGTTCGTCGCGGTGACGATGCGCACGTCGACCCGCTGCGTGCGCGTGCCGCCGACGCGCTCGAACTCACCTTCCTGCAGGACGCGGAGGATCTTCGGCTGCGTGACCGGCGAGAGGTCCGAGACTTCGTCGAGGAACAACGTCCCGCCGTCGGCGAGCTCGAAGCGTCCTTCCTTGCGGCCCGCGGCGCCGGTGAAGGCGCCCTTCTCGTAACCGAAGAGCTCGGATTCCAGCAGCGGCTCCGGCAGCGCCGCGCAGTTCACGGCGACGAAGTTCCGGTTGCGGCGCCCCGAGCGCTCGTGGATGGCGCGCGCGACGCCTTCCTTGCCCGCGCCGCTCTCGCCCTGGATGAGCACCGTCGCCGAGCTGTCCGCGACCTGCTCGACCAGCGTCATCATCCGGCGGAACGCCGGGCTGCCGCCGATCATCGCGCCCCGGCTGCGGAGGTCCTCGACCTGCTTCTCGAGCACGCGATTGCGCTCGAGGAGCGACCGGCGCTCGAGCGCCTTGCGCACGGCGTTCAGGAGCTGCTCGCCGCGGAACGGCTTGGTGATGAAGTCGCACGCGCCGTCCTTGATGGCGTTGACGGCTTCCTCGATCGTGCCGAACGCGGTCAGCAGGATGACGTCGATGTCGGGCTGGAGCGTCTTCGCCGCGTGCAGGAGCTGCATGCCGGTGAGACCGGGCATCCGGATGTCGCTCAGGATCAGGTCGAAGCCGCCGCCCTGGAGCTGATCGAGCGCGGACCGGCCGTCCGGCGCCAGCGCCACGCGGTAGCCCGCGCGCGTCAGCGTGCGCTGGAGACTCTCCCTGAGTCCGGGATCGTCGTCCGCGACCAGGAGCATCGGGCCTTCAGACACGCGCGGCTCGCTGGAGCGGGATGCGGATCGAGAACATCGTCCCCTCGCCCGGGCGGCTCTTCCACGAGAGCTCGCCGCCGTGCTCGTCGGTGATCTGCCGCGCGATCGACAGGCCGAGGCCCGTGCCCTGCGGCTTCGTGGTGAAGAACGGCTCGAACAGCCGCTCGCCGACCTCCTGCGGGATGCCCGGTCCGGTGTCGGCGACGTCGATCTCGACGTGCTCGCCGCGCAGCCGGCTCGACAGCGTGATCGCGCCGCCGGCCGACAGCGCCTCCATGGCGTTCTTCACGAGGTTGTGGATCGCCTGGCGCAGCAGCGTGCGGTCGATCTCCATCAGCGGGATGTCCGGGTCCACCTCGACCTCGATCGTCAGCCCCTGCCGCGTGGCGACGGGCCGGATGAAGTCGGCGAGCTCCTTGAGCAGGTGGTTGACCGACTCGTCGTCGAAGTGCGGCTTGGGGAAGCGCGCGAACGCGAGGTACTCCTCGGTGAGCTGGTCGAGCGCGGTGACCTGGTCGCGGATCGCGCTCACGAGCCCGACGGCCTCCTCACGGTCGCCCTCGCCCGGCGCGCGCACGATGTCCTGCAGCATCTCGGCGTTCAGCTCGATCGCGGCGATCGGGTTGCGCACCTCGTGCGCGACCTTCAGCGAGAGCCGGCCGACGGTGGCCATCCGCTCCGCGACGAGCAGCTCCTCCTGCGCGGCCTGCAGCCGCTGCAGCGTCCCCGTCAGCTCGACGTTGAGGCGCTCCACCTCCTCGCGCGCGCGCCGCTCGCGATCGGCGACGTGGCCGAGCGCCCACGCCGGCAGTCCGACGAGGCCCACGAGGATGACGACCGCCGTCCACGCGGCCTGGGGCGGCGCGATCCAGGCCGCGGTCCAGTAGAGGAGGGCGGCGACGAGCGCCAGCCCGAGGCCCATCCAGCGCCCGAAGTAGTAGGCGTTGACCGCGACGAGCGGATAGAAGAGGTTGACGAACGGGCTGTCACCGCCGCCCGTCAGGTAGAGCAGCGCGAAGATGAGCGCGAGGTCGACCGCGAGCGCGGCGCTGAAGATGAGCCGCGTCGCGCGCGGGTTGATCGTGACGAGCGCGAAGACGGCGATCTTGTACGCGCCGAACCAGATGACGAGCGAGTAGAGGTCGATCCGGTAGCGCGGGCGCAGCGGCGCCAGACCGAGACTCGCGAGGCCGCCGACCATGACCACCGCGAGGAGCACCGCGAACACGCGCTCGTCCCGCTCGAGCAGGCGGAAGATCGCGTGCCACGGCTTGCGCTCGGCCACGGACGCGATTATACGGGCCTGCGGCTCTTGCGGTATGCGGCGTAACCGATGACGGCGGCGAGCAGGATCATCCCCGCGAGGATGAGGATGCGCTGGACGTCGTGCACGCCGCGCATGATCTGCGGCAACTGATCGGTGAAGAGGTAGGCGACGCCGAAGCCGAGCGGTACGCCGATCAGCGCCGCGATGCCGTCGACGGCCAGGAACTTCCAGAACGGGATGCGGACGATGCCGGCCGTCAGGTACGCCGCGGCGCGGAAGCCCGCCACGAAGCGCGCGGTGAAGACGATCTTCATGCCGTGCCGGTGGTAGGCCTCGACGACGACCTGCTCCCGCTCGGGCGTCAGCACGAAGCGCGTGATCCGCCAGTCCATGATGTGCTCGCCCCAGTGATGGCCGATCCAGTAGAGGGCGACGTCACCGGACAGCACGCCCACGAAGCAGACGATGAGCGCGAGCCACCACCGGATCACTTCCTGGCTCGCGAGGATCCCGGCGGCGAAAATCGGCGCCTCTTCGGGGATGGGAGCCCCGAGCCCGGCCACGAACAAGACCAGGAAGATCCCGGCGTACGTGAAGCGCTCGATGAGATCGGCGACCAACGGCGAAAGTGTATACTGCGCCCACGCCGTCTCCCCTCATCGTCCACACCGAAGCGTCCGTCGGCTTCGGCGGTCAGGAGCTCAGGATCCTCGCCGAGTCCCGGTGGTTGCGCGACCACGGCTGGGACGTGCTCATCGTCGCGCAGCCCGAGGGTCGCCTCTTCGCCGAAGCGCGCGCCGTCGCCCTGCCCGTGGCCGCCGTCGCCATGCGGAGCGCGTTCGACCTCCGCGCGATCGTCGCGCTGCGCCGTCTGTTCTCCGAGCGCGGCGCGCGTCTCGTGCACACGCACAGCTCGGTCGATAGCTGGGCCGGCGGTCTCGCCGCGCGGTCGCTCGGGATCCCCGTCGTGCGCAGCCGTCACGTGACGATCGCGGTGCCGCGACGCCGAACGCTCGTGTATCGCCTCGCCCACCGGATCCTCACCAGTGCGGAACGCGTGAAGAGTGTCCTGACCGCGTCGGGCGTCGACGGGAACAAGATCGTGGCGGTGCCGCCGGGCGTCGACACGGCGCGCTTTCATCCGGACGTCTCCGGCACCGCGGTGCGCGCGGAGCTCGGCCTCGCCGGCCCGGTCGCGGGCCTCGTGGCGAACATCCGCGGCTCGAAGGGCCACGACGTGTTCCTCGACGCCGCGCGCGAGGTGCGCGCCGCGCTGCCCGACGCGCGCTTCCTGATCGTCGGCGACGGCGTCGGATACGACGACGTGCGCGCGCGCGTCGACCGGCTCGGGCTCGCGCAGGCGGTCGTGATGACCGGGTTCCGGCGCGACATCCCGGAGGTGATGGCCGCCCTCGACGTCCTCGTGCTGCCGTCGATCCGCTCGGAGGCGACGTCCCAGGTGATCGTGCAGGCCCTCGCGGTCGGCACGCCGGTCGTGGCGACGAGCGTCGGCGGGAGCCCCGAAGTCATCCGCGACGGCGAGACCGGCCGTCTCGTGCCTCCGAACGATGCGCACGCGCTGGCCGCGGCGATCGTCGCCACCCTTCGCGACCGCGCGGGCGCGCGCGCGATGGCGCGCGCGGGCCAGACGTTCGTTCGCGATCACCTCTCGATCGACGCGCAGATGGCGACGACCACGGGAGTCTATCGCGAGCTCCTTGGATGACCGTCCACGTCGGGACGTCCGGCTACAACTATCCGGAGTGGCGCGGGAGCTTCTATCCCAAGGAGTTGCCGGCGTCCGCGATGCTGCGCCACTACGGCGAGCGCTTCGGCACGGTCGAGATCAACGCGACGTTCTACCGGATGCCGACCGCGAAGTCGCTCACCGATTGGGCCGCAGCCACGCCGCCGGGCTTCGTCTTCACGCTGAAGGCGCCCCAGCGGATCACCCACATGCGCCGTCTGCGCGACATCGACGAGCCGCTGCGCGTGTTCTGCGACACCGCGCGCCTGCTCGGGCCCAAGCTCGGCCCGCTCTTCTTCCAGCTTCCGCCGAACTTCAAGAAGGACACGGGACGGTTACAGGACCTGCTCGCGCAGGTGCCGCCGGATCTCCGGTGCGCCGTCGAGTTCCGGCACGCGTCGTGGTTCGCGGACGACGTCTACGCGGTGTTACGCAGTCGCGACGCCGCGCTGTGCGTCGCCGACACGGAGGACGGCCGCACGCCCGACGAGGCGACGGCTTCCTGGGGCTACTACCGGCTCCGCAACATCGACTATCCCGACGCCGAGCTCGCGGCGTGGGCCGCCGCGCTCACCCGCCCCGGGCGCGGCGTGGTCTTCTGTTACTTCAAGCACGAGGACACGGGCACGGGTCCCGCGCTGGCCGCGCGGTTGCGCGGGATGCTCGCGACGCTGACCGCGGATCCTACAGGTCGTTCCCGGAATACGACTGGTTGAAGGATTTGTTGCAGAGCGGGAAGTCGGGAACGATGTTCTTCAGCAGGGCGTACGACAGTGGCCGCCAGTTCAAGAAGGACGGGTCCATCACCTTCACGCGGTAGAGCCGCCCGTCGCCGCCGCCCATCACCCAGTGGGTGATCGCGCCGCGCCAGCCCTCGACCAAGGAGAAGGCCGGAGCGAATGCAGGGAGCGCGGGCAGAGGCTCGACCAGCGGTCCGGCCGGCAAGCGCTCCACGGCCTGGCGGATCAGCGTGACCGACTCCCGCGCCTCCTCCACCCGCACGAGGGTCCGTGCCTTGACATCGCCCACGTCATGGACGGGAACCCGGAAGGACAAGTCACCGTAGGCCGCGAACGGGCGATCCCGGCGTACGTCGATATCGATGCCCGAGGCGCGGGCCACGTAACCAAGCACCCCGTGATCCCGGGCGGTGCGAGTGGTCAGTCGCCCCGTCCCATCGAGCCGGTCGAGGACGAGCGTGTTCTCGAGCGCCAGCCCGACGATCTCATCGAAGTCCCGGACGGCGGATTCGACCTCGGCGGGCAGGTCGAGGCCGGCCGGGAGATCGGCGCGGACGCCCCCGGGGACAATGGCGCCGCGGAGCAGACGACTGCCCGTGAGTCGCTTGTTCAGGCGCAGCAGGCGCTCGCGGATCCGGAAGCAATCCATCTCGAGGAAGATGACCCGGAGGTATTTCGCCCGGTCGGAGACCGGTTTTCCGGCCGCCGCCTCCACGGCCTGGCAGAAGGCCAGCGAATGCCCGACGGTCGTATCCCCGGAAATTCGCTCCGCCAGCTCGACTCCCGCCGCGGGATCACGGCCTTCGAAGAGCTTCTCCGTGCCCTTGTGCGTGAAGTACAGCCGGGACTTCATGTCGATGAGCGTCTCGCCCACGACGCTGAATCGGAAGTGCCCCGGCTCGATGATCCCGGCGTGTACCGGACCGACGGGGATCTCATAGACGCCCTCGCCCCCGACCTCGGTGAACGGGAACGGCCGCCCGTCGTCCGTGAAGTCGCGCGGGACGGCATCCTTGCGAAGGGGAAGAGCGCAGTGGAGCTCCTTGTCCCGAACCGCGTTGACATCACTCACGCGATCCGCGAACTCCTCGGCGAGCATCCGGGTGATCTGCGGCAAGCGAGTCATCGCCCGACGATCTCCACGATCTGCTCCAGCAGCGTCTGGAGCGGCGCCGGCACCGTGAGGCCGAGGACGGCCAACGCCGCCATGCAGGCACCGAGAGGAACCAGCGGCCACCGGCTCCCCTCGCCCACGGCCGTGCCCACGGGAGGCGCACCGTAGAGCATGCGTGCTACCGTGAGATCGGATGATCGTCCACGTCCTCGCCTGCGACTACGACGGGACGATCGCCGACGACGGACGCCTCGCGCCGGAGACCGCCGCGGTCCTCGCGCGCGTGCGCGAGTCGGGGCGTAAGCTCTTCCTCGTCACCGGCCGGATGCTCGACGACCTCAAGGGCGTCTGCCCGGACGTCGACCGCGTCTTCGATCTGATCGTGGCCGAGAACGGCGGTCTTCTCTACATTCCCGACCGCCGTGAAATCCGGCGGCTCGGCGACGCGCCGGAGCCCGCACTGATCGAAGCGCTCCAGCGGCGCGGCGTCCCGTTCGACCTCGGCGCCGCGATCCTCGCGACCACCGCCGCGTATTCCGAGGCGGCACTCGCGGCGATCCGCGAGGCGGGCGTCGAGCGCACGCTCGTCTTCAACAAGGGCGCGCTGATGCTGCTGCCCGGCGGCGTGACGAAAGGCACGGGCCTCGCCGCCGCGCTCGACCTGGCGCAGCTCTCCGCGCGCAACCTCGCGGGCGTCGGCGACGCCGAGAACGACCACGCGTTCCTCTCGATGTGCGAGTGCGCCGCGGCCGTGGCCGACGCCGTGCCCGCGTTGCGCGAGCGCGCGGACGTGGTGACCTCCGCCGCGGGCGCCGCCGGCGCGCGCGAGTTCGCCGAGCAGCACGTGCTGCGCGATCTCGCCGACCTCACCGCGCGGCTCGCGCGCCACGATCTCAAGATCGGCGAGGACGTCGCGGGCGCGCCGGTCGGTGTCGGCGCGCACGGGACGCACATGCTCGTCGTCGGCCCGTCGGCCACCGGCAAGACCTCGCTCACCGCGGCGCTGCTCGAGCAGCTCATCGACGCCGGGCGCAGCGCGTGTCTCATCGATCCCGAAGGCGACTGCCGCACGCTCAGCGATCTTCAGCACGTGATCGTGATGGGCGGCAGGGGCGAGCACGCGCTCCCGACGCCGGACGAGCTCGGGCAGCTCCTCGGGCGGCCGGGGCAGAGCCTCGTGCTCGACCTCTCGGCGCTGTCGCGCGCCGAGAAGGTCACGTACGCGACGAAGGTGCTCGCGACCGCGAACGCGGTGCGCGGCACACGCGGTGTGCCGCACTGGCTCATCATCGACGAAGCGCACCACATCTTCCCGGCCGAAGGGTCGCAGGCCATGGATCTGCTGCCCGTCGGCACGGAGTCGTTCTGTCTGATCACGCTCGGCGTGGAGCACCTGCCGCGCGAGGTCGTGGACAGGATCGACGCCATCGCCTCGACGGATCTCGACGCGTTCCGCCGGACGACGGCGGCGGCGTTCGGGCGGCACGTCCACGGCCTGCGGCTGCCGACCGGCGCGCCGCTCGAGCGCGGCGAGGCCGCGATCGCGTGGCGTGATGCGGATCGGTCCGCGGTCCGCCTGCGCGTGAGCGCGCGGCGCATCGAGCACCGGCGGCACATCCGCAAGTACACGGAGGGCGAGCTGCCGCCCGACCGCAGCTTCTACTTCCGCGGGCCCGAGCAGGCGCTGAATCTCAGAGCCGCGAACCTCGCGCGGTTCGTCGAGCTCGCCGAGGGTGTCGACGAGGGGACGTGGGCGCATCACCTGCGCGCGGGCGATTACTCGGGATGGATCGAGGAGATGATCAAGGACGCCGATCTCGCCGCCGAGATCCGCCCCCTCGAGCAGGACTCCCTGCCGCCGTCGGAGTCGCGCCAGCGCGTGATCGAAGCGATCCGCCGCCGCTACGCCGTCTAGCCTTTCGGGTGGCCCGCGCTCGTCCAGCGCACGTCCGTCGAACACGTGTCGTCGCGCAGCCCCAGGAACGTCGGGTGGCGGAGCTTGCCGTCGTCCGTGCGTTCCGTGAATCCGATTTGCGCGACCAGCTTGGGCTCGACCCACGTCACCCCGCGCTCACGCGGGGCATCCTTGAAGGGTGACGTCGGACGAACCAGCAACTTCATCCGGCGCATCAGGTGATCCAGCGTCTTGCCCGTGAAGCCCGTGCCGACCTTGCCGGCGTAGCGCAAGGCGCCGTCGGCCCACGCGCCGACGATCAGCGCGCCGAAGTGCGTCCGGCTGCCACCGGGTGCGGTGAACCCGCCGATCACGAACTCCTCCTCCGCGCGCACCTTCACCTTGCGCCAGAGCGGCGAGCGCGTACCCGCGGCGTAGACCGAGCGTCCGTCCTTCGCGATCAGTCCCTCGAGGCCGCGCGCGTGCGCCGCCTCGAACGCCTTGAACCCGTCGTCGGCGAGCCGGCGCGCGAGCATGAGCGTCTTGCCCGCGGTGACTTCACGCTCGAGCGTGGCGCGGCGCTCGGTGAGCGGGCACGCGCGGAGGTCCTTCCCGCGCGCGTAGAGGCAGTCGAACGCCACGAAGACCGGCGGCGACGCGGCCTCGCCGACCGTCCTTCGCTGGAGGAGCTGGAAGCGCGAGATGCCGCGACGGTCGAAGATCACGACTTCGCCGTCGAGGACGAGCGTGGGCGCGCGCAGCCTGGCGATCGCGGCGGCGACCTCCGCGAACTCGTCGGTGCGGTCCTTCATGTTGCGAGTGAGCAGCGTGACCACGCGGCCTTCCTTGTAGGCGAGAAACCGGAAGCCGTCGTACTTCTCCTCGTAGACCCAGCCCGGCTGGTGAAACGGGTCGTCGACGAGGGTGGCGAGCATCGGCGCCACCCGGAACGGGATGCGCACCGGAGCGGCCACGCTCCGCGCCGTGGCCACGCTCAGCCGGCGCAGCGCGCGCGAGTGCGGTCCGCGGCGGAGCGCGCGCGCTCGGGATCGGTGCCCGCCGCTTGCTCGCGCTGGCGCGCGGTCGCGCCCGCGGCCTTCGCGATGGCGGCCATCGTGCGGCGCGAGACGACCGACAACGGCCGCGTCTGCGTCAGGTCGTCGCTGGACGCGTGCTCGTCGCGGTGCTTGATGAGGAGCCAGGTGCGCGGGCCACGCGTGCGCACGAGCACCCACGAGCCGCGCAGCTTCTTGCCGTGGAGGCGGAACTTGAGCTGTCCCTTCGCGAGCGCCGTCCCGACGTCCGGTGACTCGGGCTCCCACGTGCCGTTGTCCCAGATCATGACGGTGCCGCCGCCGTACTCGCCCTCGGGGATCACGCCCTCGAAGTGGTTGTAGTCCATCGGGTGCGGCTCGGTCTGCATCCCGAGGCGCTTCACGGCGGGATCGAGCGACGGCCCCTTCGGCACGGCCCACGACAGCATCGCGCCGTCGTGCTCGAGCCGGAAGTCGTAGTGGAGATGTCCCGCGCGGTGCTTCTGCACGACGAACTCGCGGGCGCCTCTGGACTCGCGGGCGCCCGGGCTTCGCCCGCCCGCTCGGCTGCCGGGCCGCCCCGGCGGCTCGGGCGTGATCCGGAAGTCGCGCTTGCGGGTGTACTCGGCGAGCACGCCGTACCGGCTGAGGTCCTTCGCCGACGGCGTCCGTCGACTCGCCATGCTCGAATTGTACGCGCGCGGTGGAAGCCCTGCCGAGCGGGCGGGCGCTCGAGCGCCCGGGAGCCCGCGGGTTCAGTGATAGAGGAGCCAGTACACGAGGACGCCGGTGATCGAGACGTAGAGCCAGATCGGCAGCGTCCATCGCGCGATCCGCACGTGGCGTGTGAACGTGCCGCGCGTGAACGCGCCGGCCAACCCGCCGCCCGCCACGGCCCCGCGCCAGCCGTGGTAGATCGTCGTCAGCGCGAGGGGCACGATCACCGCCGCGAGCACGATGTGCGTGATCAGCAGCACGAAGTACACGACGCGGATCCACCCCTGCCCCGTGAACGCGCGCGAGCCCGCGTGGTAGTGGTACGTCACGTACGAGAGCAGGAACAGCGTCGAGACCGTGAACGCGCCGAGCATGCAGCTCACGTGCGCGACCACGCGGCGCCGCCGGATGAACAGCCAGCCCGCCACCAGGAGCCCGGCGCTGATCGTGTTGAGACAGGCGTTCACGAGCGGCAGCGCCGTCACGTCGAACGCGGCCGGCCGCGCCGCGCGCTCCATCGTCATCAGCGCGCCGACCAGACCGACGACGACCAGCGTGACGGCGCCGATCGTCGCGAACGCGATCCGATCGTTCATGGCATCCTCTTCTACCATGGATGATCTCACCACCTTCGACGCGACCGCGCAGGCGGACCTCGTGCGGCGGCGCGAGGTCACGCCGATCGAGCTGGTCGACGCCGCGATCCGGCGCATCGAGCGGCTGAATCCACGACTCAACGCGCTCGTCACGCCGCTCTTCGACGAGGCGCGTGCGCTCGCCGCCGACCCGCCCGCGGGGCCGTTCCGCGGCGTGCCGTTCCTGATGAAGGACCTGCAGGCGACGTGCGCCGGCGTGCGCCACACGGGCGGATCGCGACTCCTCGCCGATTTCGTCGCGCCGATGGACACCGAGCTCGTCACGCGCTTCCGTGCCGCCGGCCTCGTCATCGTGGGGACGACCAACACGCCGGAGTTCGGCATCCTGCCGACGACGGAGCCGCATCTGCACGGCGCGACGCGAAACCCGTGGGATCCGACGCGCTCCACGGGCGGATCGAGCGGCGGATCGGCCGCCGCGGTCGCGGCGCGGATGGTGCCGATGGCGCACGCCAACGACGGCGGCGGCTCGATCCGGATTCCCGCGAGCTGCTGCGGGCTCTTCGGGATGAAGCCGACGCGCGGCCGCAATCCGCTCGGCCCGTTCGTCGGCGACATCATGAACGGCCTCGTCGTCGAGCACGCGGTGACGCGCTCGGTGCGCGACAGCGCGGCGCTGCTCGACGCGACCGCCGGCGCCGACGTCGGCGCGCCGTACTGGGCGCCTCCCGTCGCGCGGCCGTTCATCGAGGAGGTCGGCACGCCGCCGGGCCGCCTCCGCATCGCGGTCGTCACCACCGCGCCGATCGGCGTGCCGATTCACGCCGACTGCGTCGCGGCGGTGCGCGACGCCGCGTCGCTCTGTGCCCGGCTCGGCCATCACGTCGAGGACGCGACGCTGCCGGTGTCCGGGGAAATGGTCACCGAGTGCTTCATCACCGTGTGGACCATCGGCGTCGCGTGGACGCTCGATTCGATGGCGCGCCTGACCGGGCGTGAGATCACGCCGGGCAGCGTCGAGCCGCTGAGCGCGGCGCTCGCCGAAGCCGGCCGCCAGCGCAGCGGCGCCGACTATCTCGCCGCGATCCAGGGCCTGCAGATGATCAGCCGCGCGGTCGCGACCTTCATGCAGGACTGGGACATCGTGCTCACGCCGGTCCTCGCCGAGCCGCCGACTCCGCTCGGTGCGTTCGACAGTCCCGCCGACAACCCGCTCGCCGGCTTCCTGCGCGCGGCGGAGTACGTGCCGTTCACGCCGATCGTGAACGGCACCGGCCAGCCCGCGATGTCGGTCCCGCTGTTCTGGAACGCCGCCGGCCTGCCCGTCGGCGCGCACTTCATCGGGCGCTTCGGCGACGAGGCGACCCTGTTCCGCCTCGCCGCGCAGCTCGAGGCCGCGCAGCCCTGGGCGGGTCGGATTCCTCCCATCGCCTGAGTCGCTGGCATCCCGCCCGCAAGGTGGAAGGGGCACTCGGGACAGCTGGGATGTTTGTGGGAGGTGCCGAGCGATGAAACGTCTGGGAGTCCTCGTTCTGTCCGCGGTCGTGGTCGCCGGATGCGCGACCTCGAGTCCGACGGGCTACCGCACGTCCGGCGGGACGTACGTGAACCCGGCGTATGGGAAGAGCGCGAGCCAGCAGGCCGCGGACACGGCGACCTGTGAGCAGATCGCGAAGGATCAGAGTCACCGAACGGCGGAAACCGCAAAGGGCGCCGGCGTCGGCGCCGCGGGCGGCGCGCTTGCCGGGGCGGCGGCGGGAGCAGCCATCGGTGCTGCGACGGGCGGTGACGTCGGCAAGAGCGCCGGAATCGGCGCTGGTGTCGGCGCGGTGGGTGGTGCGGCGACCGGCGGGGGCGTCACGCTTTCGCCGGCCCCTTCGTCAACGCCTCTTCGAGCTCCGTCAGCGCGCGGATGATGCCGTCGGGCCGCACCACGCATCCGGCGGGCAATCCCGCGCCGACCCGATCGATCCAGATCCCGCGCATGCCCAGCCGCTGCGCACCGGCGACGTCGAAGTCGAGATGGTCGCCCACCATGCACGTGTCGTCGGGCCGCGCGCCGAGCGTGTCGAGCGCGTGGCGATAGACGGCCTCGTCCGGCTTGCCCGCGCCGAACTCGCCCTCGATCACGATCACGTCGAAGTAGCCGGCCAGCGCGTGCCGCGTGATCTTGTCGCGCTGCTGTGACGCGTCGCCGTTGGTGACCATCCCGAGCCTGACGCCGTTCGCGCGCCATCCTTCGAGACAGGCGCGCGCGTCGGGGAAGAGCCGCATGCGGTCGCGACGCCGCTTCCAGAACTCGGTGGCGATCGATGCCGCCAGCGCCGGATCGGGCCGGCCGAGGCTCTCGAGCGCGCGCACCACGATCTTCGTCCACGCGCCGAGCATGTTCACCCGTTCCCGACGGTGGCGCGTCGGATCTTCCCAGAACGTGCGGCGGCTCTCCACCACGGCAGGCACCAGCGTCTGCGCGTCGACGACGGCGCCACTGCAGCCGACGCCGCACGCCGCCGCCCAGCATTCGTCGACGCCGCCGGAGTAGTCGAGCAGCGTGTCGTCGAGGTCGAGGAGCAGGGTCTTCACGTGTCGATTGTAACGGTTTCCTCTTCCCGGCCCCGTTCAGGGTCGCTCCGTGTGTCGGGGAACCGACGCGTCAGTGCCCCGCTGACATGTCGTGCCGCGGCGCGTGGGATCCATTGCGGTGGTGTGATCGCTAGTTAGCCGACGGCACGCGGGGCGCCGCTCTTGCTCCCCTCTCCGCGCCATGTCGACGCCGACGGGCTTCCACGTGGTCGTCGTCCGCTCCGACGGCCGTGGTGCGCGGCACGTCAGCGTGCCGCGCTGGAGCACGCGCGTCGCCGCGACCGTCATCGTCGTCGGCACGCTCACGAACGTCGCGCTCGTCGCCGACTACACGCGCCTCCGTCGCGAGCACAGCATCGTCCTCGCGAGCCGCGAGCACCTCGACGAGCGCGCGCCGCTCGAGCGGCGTCTCGCTGAGCTGCGCGACGAGATCGTCGGCTGGGACGCGTGCACGCCGCGATCCTGAAGCCGCTCGGCGGCGAGCGGCGCGCGCCGGCGGCCGGCGTCGGCGGGCCCGCGGGCG
>VGLJ01000028.1 GCA_016866775.1 Candidatus Rokuibacteriota bacterium
GTTGGACCTTGGATAATCTGGACAGCAGAACCCGGCAACCTGATCTCGACCCTGGCCAATCTCGTCCCGTACCCCCAGGAAATCGCACGATCCGTCGGCGGGATCCCGGCTAACTTGGACAGCAGTGATCCGGCATACAACTTCGTCAACACCTCTGAAGACATTCTCGGGCTGTTCACGTCCGCATGCGACCGGTTCGGGATCCATTGGACGCGCGCCAGCCGGACGACGATCTCGATTGCGCGTCGTGCAGATGTCGCGCGCCTCGACGGGTTGTTCGGCTCCCGCGAACCTTCGACGTCAGAGCCCACGGACTAACGCGCGCTGTCGTCGAACGTCGGGACGCGCGAGCCCAGCAGGAAGTTCGCCATCCCGCCGAGCTCGTGCACCATCTCCTCGATCCCGCGGCGCGAGCGCCACCAGCGGCGGCCGTCGAAGGACTCGAAGCCGTTCGGATGAACGAGCGCCTCCGTGATGGCGGGGCGCGCGTCCCAGATCATCCGGACGCGGCGCGTGTGCGACGGTGACGTCACCAGGATCACGCGCCGGAAGCCCCGCGCGCGCGACACCTCCTTGATCAGCGCGAGCTCTTCCTTCGTGTTCTGCACGACGCGGTCGAGGCGCACGATCGCGCGATCGGGAACGTTGAGGTTCCGCAGGACGAGCACCGCCGACTCCTGGGGCGTCGGCAGGCGCGCGAGCCGTCGGGCCACCGGGACCGGGTCGCGCGGGAGCGAGATCGCGACGATCGGAGCCAGGCCGCGGTGATAGAGCGCGGCGCCCTCGAGCTCACGCGTAGGGAAGTAGCCGTCGAGCACGAAGATCGCGTCGCTGGGGCGCAGGGGATCGGCGACGACGATCCACGTGCCGAGCGCCGGAGCACCGGCGACCGCGGCGGCGATCACGAGCGCGACGAACGCGAGGAACAGAAGAAGGCGCGGGAGTCGGCGGCGTTTGATTGGAGAATCGTCTCCGGCACGCTATCTTACGGGGAATGTCGTCGCCGGGCGCGATCGCCTTCCAGCTCGGTCCCATCGTCGTCCGGTGGTACGGCATCCTCATGGCCCTGGCCATCGTCGTCGGGCTGTGGCTCGGCCACCGCACGGCGCGTAAGGAGGGGCTGCCGGCCGACGACATCATCAGCGTCGGGCAGTGGGCGATCCTCGCGGGTCTCGCGGGCGCGCGCGTCTACGAGGTCCTCTTCAACTGGGACTACTACGGGCGCTTCCCGAGCAAGATCTTCGCGGTCTGGGAAGGCGGTCTGGCGATGCACGGCGGGCTCATCGTGGGTCCGCTCGTCGGGATCTGGCTCGCGCGGAAGTGGCGGATTCCGATCCTGCGCGGCCTCGACGTGACGGCGCCGCCCATGATCCTCGGGCAGGCGATCGGGCGGTGGGGGAACTTCTTCAACGAGGAAGCGTTCGGCCTCCCGACGAGCCTTCCGTGGAAGCTCTACATCTCACCGCAGCACCGGCCGCCGGGCTTCACGCGCTTCGAGTACTTCCATCCGACGTTCCTCTACGAGTCGCTGTGGGACCTCGCGGTCTTCATCCTGCTGATCACGTGGCTGGGCCGGCGGCTGCGCGTGCAGCCGGGCGCGCTGTTCTTCGCCTACATCGGCCTCTATTCGGTCGGGCGCTTCTTCATCGAATCGCTGCGCCTCGACAGCTTCTGGGTCGGGCCGTTCCGGGTCGCGCAGCTCGCGAGCGTCCTCGGCGTTGCCGTGGCGATCGCCGGCCTCGCGTGGACGCGCAAGCGCGCGATGGCCGCGGCCTCCGCGCGACGCGCAGCCGACAAAGCCCTCGCGTAGGGGCGGCGCCGCCCCGGAATGACGGCATGCGGCTCGAACGCCTGGGCCCGTACCTCTGGGAGATTCCCGCCGACGCCAAGCCCGGGATGCGTGTGCCCGCGCGCGTCGTCGCCGACGACGGGCTGATCGGCCACCTCCGGAGCGACGCCTCCCTCGACCAGCTCGCCAACGGCGCGACGTTGCCCGGGATCGTGCGCGCCGCGCTCGCGATGCCCGACATCCACCAGGGGTACGGACTGCCTGTCGGCGGCGTCGTCGCGACCGACGCGGAGCAGGGCGTCGTGAGCCCGGGCGCGATCGGCTTCGACATCAACTGCGGCGTCCGCCTGTTACGCTCGAACCTCGAGCGGAACGACGTGGCGCCGAAGCTCCAGGCGCTCGCCGACGGGCTCTACGCGGCGATCCCGACCGGCGTCGGCTCGAAGAGCCGGCTGACGCTCCGGCCGCGCGAGCTCGACGACGCGATGGCGCGCGGAGCGGGCTGGGCGGTCGACGCGGGCCTGGGCTACGCGAGCGATGCCGACCAGATCGAGTCGAACGGCGCGCTCGACGGTGCGCGTCCCGAGAGCGTGTCCGCGCAAGCCCGCGAACGCGGGCTGCGGCAGCTCGGATCGCTCGGCTCCGGCAATCACTTTCTCGAGCTGCAGATCGTCGACGAGGTCTACGACGCCGGCGCCGCGCAGCGGATCGGCCTCCGCGAAGGCCTCGTGACCGTGATGATCCACACGGGCTCGCGCGGTCTCGGCCATCAGGTCTGCACCGACTTCCTGAAATCGACCGAGCAGGCGCTCCGCCGCTACGGCATCACGGTGCCCGATCGCCAGCTCGCGTGCGCGCCCGCCGGCTCCGACGAGGCGCGCGCGTATCTCGGCGCGATGCGCGCGGCCGCGAACTTCGCGTTCGCCAATCGGCAGGTGCTGGCGCACTGGACGCGCGAGGTCTTCGCGCGCGTCCTCGAGCGCCCCGCCGAGCGGCTCGGGCTCGTGACGGTCTACGACGTCGCGCACAACGTCGCCAAGATCGAGGACCACGAGATCGACGGGCGCCGCCGGCGGCTGATCGTCCATCGCAAGGGCGCGACGCGCGCGTTTCCAGGACAACCCGTGCTCGTGCCCGGCGACATGGGCCGCTACTCCTACGTGCTCCTCGGCACCGACAAGGCGATGGCGGAGACGTTCGGCTCCACGTGCCACGGCGCGGGGCGGCTGATGAGCCGGACGGCGGCGGTGAAAGCCGCGCGCGGCCGCAACATCGGGCGCGAGCTCGCAGCGCAGGGGATCGTCGCCCGCGCGACCGGGCGCGACGCGCTCGCGGAAGAGATGCCCGAGGCCTACAAGGACGTGCGCGAGGTGGTGGGCGTCGTGCACGGCTTCGGCATCTCGACGAAAGTGGCGCGCCTCAAGCCCCTGGCCGTGATCAAGGGCTGACGACGCGCGTGCTATGCTTCTACGGATGTCCTGGAACCAGAAGCAGAAAGCTCAGAGTCTCCTCGCCGACGAGGAGGGCACGATCCGCAAAGACTGGGGCGGGAAGGTGACCGTCGCCCTCGTCTATCCGAACACCTACGCCGTCGGGATGTCGAACCTCGGCTTCCAGACGATCTACTGGCACCTGAACCAGCGGCCCGACGTGGTGTGCGAGCGCGTGTTTCTCGCCGACTACGCCGAGCAGGCGGAGCGCGCGCGGACGAACGCGGTGCCGCTCTCGCTCGAGTCCGGACGTCCGCTGACGGACTTCCACATCGTCGGCTTCTCGGTGACCTACGAGGGCGACTACATCAACGTCGTCCGGCTCCTGAACGAAGCGGGCATCCCGGCGCGCGCGAACGATCGCGGCGCGCACCATCCGATCGTGCTGATGGGCGGCGTGTGCGCGTTCTCCAATCCCGAGCCCGTCGCCCCGTTCATGGATCTCATCGCGGTCGGGGAAGGCGAGGAGCTCGTCCACGAGCTGATCGACTCCTATCGCGGCGCCGCCGATCGCGACGGATTCCTGGCCCGGGCGGCGAAGATCGAGGGCGTGTACGCGCCGGCGCTGTACGACGTCCAGCACGCCGAGGACGGGGCGATCGGCGGTGTGACGCCGGCGCCGGGCCTGCCGCCGATCGTCGTCAAGCGCCGGCTCCGCAACGTCAACGCGTTCGAGACCGTCTCGCTCGTGAAGACGCCGCACGCGGAGTACGGGCACATGGCGCTCGTGGAAGTCGGCAAGGGCTGCGGCCGCGGCTGCCGCTTCTGCCTGGAGGGCCAGGTCTACCGCCCGGTACGCCACCGCAGCGTGGACGCGCTGCGCGAGACCATCACCAAGCTCTCCAAGGAGTCGAGCCGTGTGGGACTCGTCGGCGCGTGCGTGTCCGACTACCCGTGGATCGGCGACCTGATGGACGTGGTCGAAGAAGCGGGGATGGAGCTGTCGATCTCGTCGCTCCGCGCGGACAGCCTCAGCGACAAGCTGGTCGCGTCGCTCGCGCGCGGCGGCCATCGCACGCTGACCGTCGCGCCGGAGGCGGGGACCGAGCGGCTGCGCAACGTCATCCGCAAGGCGATCTCCGACGAGCAGATCCTCGGCGCGTGCGACATGCTCCGCCGCCACGGCATCCCGAACATGAAGTGTTACTTCATGATCGGCCAGCCGACGGAGACGATGGAGGACGTCGAGGCGATCCCCGCGCTCGCGGCGCGCATGCTGGAGCGGCTCCGGGCGCTCGATGCGAAGGGCCACCCGTTCGGCCGCCTGACGCTCTCGATCTCGGCGTTCGTGCCGAAGCCGTGGACGCCGTTCCAGTGGGAGCCGTTCGACGGCGCGGACTCGCTGCAGAAGAAGCTCGAGGTCATCAAGCGCGGCGCCCGTCCGCTCGGCACGGTGCGCGTGCTGCACGAGAATCCACGCGAAGCGGCGCTGCAGGCGCTGCTCGCGCGCGGGGATCGCCGCGTGGCGGACTTCATCGAGCTGGCCGCGGGCTTCGGCGGCGACTGGCGGCGCGCGCGGCGCGAGTGGGACGGCGACCCGGACTTCTACACCACGCGTGTCCGGCCGGTCGACGAGCGGCTGCCGTGGGACCACTTCGACGTCGGCGTGAAGCGCCCGGGGCTCCTCCGCGAGCGTGAGCGAGCGCATGCCGCGGAGCTGGCGCCCGCGTCATGATCAAGGACACGCAGGGGCGCTTCCTCCGCAATCTCCGCGTGTCGGTCACCGACCGCTGCAACCTCCGCTGCGCCTACTGCATGCCGGAGGAGGAGTACGTGTGGCTGCCGCGCGAGGAGATCCTCCACTTCGAGGAGATCGGTCGCCTCGTCGACGTGTTCATCACCCTCGGCGTCGACAAGGTCCGGCTCACGGGCGGCGAGCCGCTGCTACGCCGCGACGTCCCGCGGCTGATCCGCCTGCTCGCGGCGAAGCCGGCGCTGCGCGACCTCGCGATCACGAGCAACGGCGTGCTCCTCGGCGACCAGGCGGCGTCGCTGAAGGAAGCCGGCTTGCACCGCGCGACCGTCAGCCTCGACACCCTGCGCCGGGAGCGCTTCACGCTGCTCACGCGCCGCGACACCCACGCGCAGGTCCTGGAAGGACTGACGGCCGTCGCGCGCGCCGGGTTCAGCGACACGAAGATCGACACGGTCGTCATGCGCGGCGTGAACGACGACGAGCTGGCCGATCTCATCGAGTACGGCAGGACCGTGCCGGCCGAGGTGCGCTTCATCGAGTACATGGACGTCGGGGGGGCCACGCGCTGGTCGATGGACAAGGTGGTGAGCCGCAAGGAGATGCTGGAGCGCCTGTCGCAGCGGTACGGGCGCGTCGAGCCGGTGATCGAGGTGACCACCGCGCCGGCGGATCGCTACCGGCTGCCCGACGGGACGGTCTTCGGCATCATCTCGTCGACGACCGAGCCGTTCTGCTCGGAGTGCGACCGGAGCCGGTTGACGGCCGACGGGCTCTGGTACCTCTGCCTCTACGCGCAGAAGGGCATCGACCTGCGCGGTCCGCTGCGCACGGGCGCGAGCGACGACGAGCTCCGCGCGCTCATCACCGGGAAGTGGGAGGCGCGGCGCGATCGCGGCGCGGAAGACCGGCTCGCGCTGCGCGACCGCGAGCCGCTGCTCCAGGTCGAGCGCCTCAAGCGTGACCCGCACCTCGAGATGCACACCCGCGGAGGCTAAAGCGTGAGCGACGAAGCCAGGATCGACGTCCACGAGCGGGGCGCCAACCAGCAGACGTCGGACCGCCGTCTCTTCATGCAGCTCCTCGCGTTCGGCGACTGTCCCGATCCCAAGCCGCTCGTCCGCACGCTCGAGAGCGCGCGCGTCGAAGCCGTCCTCTATCGCGACGCCAACGATCCGCGCGGCGTCGCCGTGCTCGGGATGAGCCAGGACCCCGCGTTCTTCGTGAACGCGTTCCGCGAGCTGCTGAACTCGCCCTCGTTCGGCGACCTGCCGCTGAAGCCCGAGTTCTCGATGCTCGGCCGGACGTACTCGTCGGGGTACGAGAGCGATCTCGAGGACTGGCTGATCAATCGTCCGCGCCGCACCGCGCTGAACCCGGCGTGGCCGTGGGCGGTGTGGTATCCGCTCCGCCGCACGGGCAGCTTCGCGCGTCTCTCGCCGCAGGAGCAGGTTACGATCATCCGCGAGCACAGCGTGATCGGCCGGGCGTACGGCGAGGCCGACCTCGTCCACGACATCCGCCTCGCGTGCCACGGGCTCGACGTCCACGACAACGACTTCGTGATCGGCCTCGTGGGCAAGGACCTCCATCCGCTCTCGCACATCGTCCAGCGCATGCGGACGACCGTCCAGACGTCGCAGTACCTCGAGACGCTGGGCCCGTTCTTCGTCGGCCACGTGGTCTGGCAGGCGCCGGCCGCGTCGTAGGAGCCCCCCGATGGCGCGCAAACGCAATCGCGCGAAGAAGCTGTCGGGCAAGGCCGCGGATTTCGTCGCGCGTGAGCGTGTCTGTCGCGTGGCGACGGCGAGCGCCGAAGGCCAGCCCCACCTCGTGCCCGTCTGCCACGTGCTCGCCGGCGGCAAGCTCTACATCGGCTCGGGCGACGAGGGCGCGAAGGTCCGCAACCTCAAGGCGAACCCGAAGATCACGGTGACCGTCGATCTCTATTCCGACCACTGGGGCTCGCTGAAAGGCGTGATGATCCAGGGCCGCGCGAAGCTGATCGAGCGCGGCCCGGCGTTCCACCGGGCGAAGCGGAAGCTCTACGCGAAGTACCCGCAGTACGCGAAGGAAGCCGCGCTCTCCCCGTCGGACTCCGTGATGATCGAGGTTACGCCGACCCACGTGTACGCGTGGGGCCTGGAGTAGTCGTCCGCGTCTACGACGCCGCGCGCGACGCCGAGGCGTTGCGCGCGCTGAACGTCGAGCACCAGGACTTCTCCCGCACGCTCGAGCCTTCCTGGCCCGAGGGCAAGGCCGTGGCCGACGACTACGTCGAGTATCTCGAGCGCGAGGTCGCCGCGCACGACGGGCGCATCCTCATGGCCGAGGTGGATGGCGCGCCGGCGGGCTTCGTCTGCGTGGTCTCCGCGACGCGTGGCGACCCTCCGGACGACCCGGCGGTCTTCGCGTGGGCCCACGACATCTTCGTGCGCCCGGCCTATCGCCGCCGGGGCGTGGCGACGGCGCTGATGGCCGACGTTGAGTCCTTCGCCCGCTCGCGCGGCGCGCGCGAGCTCCGCCTCGGCGTGATCGATCGCAACGCGGACGCGCGCGTGATGTATGCGCGTCTCGGCTTCCGCGACTACGTGCGCGTCCTCACGAAGCGTCTCTAGTCCAGGCTTGACGGGGTCCACCTTTCGGTGTGATGCTCTCGCACTCTCGTCCGGAGGAGGTCGGGATGGGCCGCGTCGCGATCACGCTCTGTCGGCTCATCGTCGCGGCGACGATGACCGCTGCCTTTGTTCCGGGGGGGGTGCCGCCGAGGCGCAGCCTGGTCCGGCGAGCGCGGCGGGCACGCCGAGCCTCGAGCTGAAGGTGAGAGTCCCGTCCAGGATGACGGCCGGCGACACCGCGCGGATGCTGGAGCAGATCCGCAGGAGCTGCCCTTACGGCCAGACCGCCGAGCCGCACCCGGTGGGTATCGGCCCCTCGACCGGCGCGGGGTCGACCACGATGGTCGGCGGGTGTTCGCTGTCCCCGCTGCTTCTCAAGCAGAGCGAACAGTTCGGCCAGTTCGTCGCTATGCGGCTTCCCAAGGGCAGCAAGGCGATCGGAGCCAAGGAGCCGTCCGACTGGCAGCAGCTCCTCGCCTACCGTCTCGAGTTCGTGAAGCTCATCCTCGGGATGCCCAGGTGACGCGCCGGGTGATCGCCGCGACCCTCGCGCTGATGGTCTGTGGAGTCGTCGCCGCGCACGCGCAGTTGACGATCGATCCCGACGCGGTGCGTGCGGCAGTCACCGCGGGAGCCGGAGCCGCGCCGGCCGGCGCGGCGCCCGGACTGACGGCGAAGTATTACGCCGAGCGCGAGCGGTACGAGATCGAGGCCCTGGGCCGCCGCGCGGCGTCGTTCGAGTGGCAGTACCGCTCGTCCCAGATCATCTTCGCCGTCGTGCTCGCGATCATCGCGACCGGGATGGTGCTCTCGTACCAGCAATTCCGCTCGTCGCTTCGCGCGGGGGCGGCGGCCCCGCCGGCGACGACGTTGAAGCTCGGCACGGCGGGCGTCGAGATCAACTCGTCGATCGTGGGCCTCATCATCCTGGTGGTGTCGCTGGCGTTCTTCTAGCTCTACCTGAAAGAGGTGTATCCGATCCTGGAGCTGCGGCCGACGACTTTTAGGGCAGCGGGGCGGGGAGGTCGGACTTGCCCATGAGATAGAGGTCGACGCCGCGCGCGGCGGAGCGGCCCTCCGCGATCGCCCACACGATCAGCGACTGGCCACGCTGCATGTCGCCGCACGTGAACACGCCCGGGACGTTCGTCATCCAGTTCCCGTCGCGCGCGACGTTGCCCCGCTCGGTGAGCTCGAGGCCCAGCTCCTCGATCGGACCCTTGCGCTCCGGGCCGAGAAAGCCCATCGCGAGCAGGACGAGATCGGCTGGCAAGGTGAACTCGGAGCCCGCGATCGGGCGGAAGTCGAGACGGCCGCCCTCGCGCACCATGTCGACCTTCTGCGCCTCCAGCGCCTTCACGCGGCCGTTCTGGCCGATGAACCTCTGGGTCGACACCGCGTAGACGCGCTCGCCGCCTTCCTCGTGCGCGGAGGAGACGCGGAAGATGTTCGGCCACTGGGGCCACGGGTTGTCGGCGGCGCGCGTGTCGGGCGGACGCGGCAGCAGCTCGAACTGGTGGACCGACGCGCAGCCCTGCCGATGGACCGTGCCGAGACAGTCCGCGCCCGTGTCGCCGCCGCCGATGATCACCACGTGCTTGCCGGCCGCGGAGATGAACTGCTCGTCCGGGATCACGTCGCCCTCGCACCGCTTGTTCTGCAGCGGCAGGAAGTCCATGGCGAAGTGGATGCCGCCGAGCTCACGGCCCGGGACCGGCAGATCGCGCGGAGCGCCGGCGCCGCACGCGAGCACGATCGCGTCGAACTCACGCTGGAGATCGCGCACCGGCAAGGTACCGCCGACGTCCGCATTCGCGCGGAACGAGACACCGTCCTTCTCCATCAGCGAGAGCCGGCGGTCGAGGAAGCGCTTCTCCATCTTGAACTCGGGGATGCCGTAGCGCAGCAGGCCGCCGATCCGGTCCGAGCGCTCGAACAGCGTCACCCAGTGGCCCGCGCGATTGAGCTGATCCGCCGCCGCGAGCCCCGCCGGACCCGAGCCGACCACCGCGACCTTCTTGCCCGTCCGCTGCGCCGGCCCTGACGGCACGACCCAGCCGTTCTCGAACGCGCGCTCGATGATCGTGACCTCGACGGCCTTGATCGTCACCGCGTCGTCGTTGATGCCGAGCACGCACGATCCCTCGCACGGTGCGGGACACAGGCGTCCCGTCCACTCCGGGAAGTTGTTCGTCGCGTGCAGGCGCTGGATCGCGTCGTGCCACTGGTCCTTGTAGACGAGGTCGTTCCAGTCCGGAATGATGTTGCCGAGCGGGCAGCCCTGGTGACAGAACGGGATGCCGCAGTCCATGCAGCGCGCGGCCTGCTTCGTGAGGTCCGGCTCCGGGTAGGGGAGATAGACCTCCTTCCAGTCGCGCAGCCGCTCGTCGACCGGGCGCGTGGGCCACTTCTTCCGCTGGATCTCGAGGAAGCCGGTGACCTTACCCACTCGTGGCTCCCACGAGCTCGGCGAACGTCGGCTCGCGACCCTCGGCCTTTGCCTTCGCCTCCGCGAGCAGCACGCGCTTGTAGTCCCTCGGCATCACCTTGATGAAGCGCGGCTGCTCGTCGATCCACTCGGCGAGGATCTTCGCGGCGTACGGCGAGCGCGTCGCGTCGATGTGCCGCCGGATCAGGTCGCGCACGAGCTGGATGTCCTCGGGCTGATCGAGCGGCGAGAGGTCGACCATGCCCATGTTGCAGCGGCGCTTGAAGTCGCCGGTGACGTCGAGCACGTACGCGATGCCGCCCGACATGCCCGCGGCGAAGTTCCGGCCGGTGCGGCCGAGCACGACCACGCGGCCGCCCGTCATGTACTCGCAGCCGTGGTCGCCGATGCCCTCGACGACCGCGTGCGCGCCGCTGTTCCGCACGCAGAACCGCTCGCCCGCCACGCCGCGCACGTACGCTTCGCCGGACGTGGCGCCGTACAGCGCGACGTTGCCGATGACGATGTTCTCCTCGGCCTTGAACGTCGAGCCACGTGGCGGGAACACGGTGAGCTTGCCGCCGGAGAGGCCCTTGCCCCAGTAGTCGTTCGCGTCGCCCTCGAGCGTGAAGCTGATCCCGCGCGGCACGAAGGCGCCGAAGCTCTGCCCGGCGGAGCCCGTGAAGTGCACGCGGATCGTGTCGTCCGGCAGGCCGGCCGCGCCCCACCGCTTGGTGATGTGGTGGCCGAGCATCGTCCCGACCGTGCGATGCACGTTGCGGATCGGCAGCTCGAGGGTGACGGGCTTCGCGTGCTCGATGGCGTCCCGGCACTGCGGGATCAGCACCTGGTGATCGAGGGACTTTTCGAGCGCGTGATCCTGGGGACGCACGCGGTGTCGCGCCACCTCGGCCGGCATGTTCGGCTGGTAGAGGATGGTCGAGAGATCCAGCCCCGCGGCCTTCCAGTGATCCAGCGCCGGCTTGACGTCGAGCTTGTCGACGCGGCCGATCATCTCGTCCATCGTCCGGAAGCCGAGCGCCGCCATGAGCTCGCGCACTTCCTGCGCCACGAACCGGAAGTAGTTCACGACGTGCTCGGGCTTGCCCGCGAACTTCTTGCGCAGCTCCGGATCCTGGGTGGCGACGCCGACCGGGCACGTGTTGAGGTGGCAGACGCGCATCATGATGCAGCCCACCACGACGAGCGGCGCCGTCGAGAACCCGAACTCCTCGCCGCCGAGCAGCGCGGCGATCACCACGTCGCGCCCGGTCTTCAGCTGCCCGTCGACCTGCACGACGATGCGGTCGCGCAGCTGGTTCATCACGAGGACCTGCTGCGTCTCGGCCAGGCCGAGCTCCCACGGCGCGCCGCCGTGCTTGATCGACGTGAGCGGCGAGGCGCCGGTGCCGCCGTCGTGTCCGGAGATCAGCACGACGTCCGAGAACGCCTTCGCCACGCCCGCGGCCACGGTGCCGACGCCGATCTCGGCGACGAGCTTCACGTGCACGCGCGCCTCGGGGTTCGCGTTCTTCAGATCGTGGATGAGCTGCTTGATGTCCTCGATCGAGTAGATGTCGTGGTGCGGGGGCGGGGAGATCAGCCCCACGCCCGGCGTCGCGAACCGCACCTTCGCGATCCACGGATAGACCTTGTGGCCCGGGAGCTGGCCCCCCTCGCCGGGCTTCGCGCCCTGCGCCATCTTGATCTGGAGGTCGGTCGCGTTCACGAGGTACTCGCTCGTGACGCCGAAGCGCCCGGACGCGACCTGCTTCACGGCGCTCCGCCGCCAGTCGCCGTTCGCGTCCTTCACGTAGCGCGCGGCGTCCTCGCCGCCTTCCCCGGTGTTCGAGCGCCCGCCGATCCGGTTCATCGCGATCGCGAGCGTCTCGTGCGCCTCCTGGCTGATGGAGCCGTACGACATCGCGCCCGTCGCAAAGCGCTTGAGGATCGCCTCGACGGGCTCCACCTCGCCGATCGGGATGCCCGGTCCATCGGTCTTGAGCTGCATGAGCCCGCGCAGCGTCGCGAGCTTCTTGCTCTGGTCGTCGCAGAGCCTCGCGAACTCCTTGAAGACCCGGTAGTCGTTGCTGCGCGCCGCATGCTGCAGCTTCGCGATCATGTCGGGGTTGACCATGTGGTGCTCGCCGTCGCGGCGCCACTGGTACTCGCCACCCCAGTCGAGCTCCGCGGCGCCGACCGGCCGTTGCGGGAAGGCGTCCTCGTGCCGCCGCCGGACTTCCTCGGCGATGACGTCGAGGCCGATGCCGCTCACGCGCGAGGCAGTGCCGGCGAAGTAGCGATCGACGACCTCGCGGTTCAGGCCGACCGCTTCGAAGATCTGCGCGCCGCTGTAGCTCTGGAGCGTGGAGATCCCCATCTTGGCCATGACCTTCAGGATTCCCTTGTTCAGGGCCTTGACGTAGTTCTTCATGGCCTTGGCGTGATCGAGCCCCGGCAGCATGTCCTGCTGGACCATGATCTCGATGGTCTGGAACGCGACCCACGGGTTCACCGCGCCCGCGCCGTAGCCGATGAGCAGGCAGTGGTGATGCACCTCGCGCGCGTCGCCGGTCTCGATGATGAGCCCGCAGCGCGTGCGCTCGCCGCGCCGCACGAGGTGGTGGTGCACGGCCGCGGTCGCGAGCAGGCTCGGGATCGCGGCGTACTCCTTGCTGACCCCGCGGTCCGAGAGGATGACGATGTTCGCGCCGTCGCCGATCGCGGCGCTCGCCTGTCGCTGCAACTCTTCGATCGCGTGCTCGAGGCCGGGAGCGCCTCCGGACGGCTTGTAGAGCATCGAGAGCGTGACCGCCCGGAACCACGGGTGCGCGACGCGCCGGATGCGCGCGAGCTCGTCGTTCGAGATCACCGGGCCCTTCAGGACGATTTGCCGGCACGACTCGGGCTCGGGCTTCAGGAGGTTCCGCTCGGGACCGACCGTCGACTCCATGGAGGTCACGAGCTCCTCGCGGATCTGGTCGAGCGGCGGGTTCGTCACCTGCGCGAAGAGCTGCTTGAAGTAGTCGTAGAGCAGCCGCGGACGGTTCGAGAGCACCGCGAGCGCCGTGTCGGTCCCCATCGAGCCGATCGGCTCCTCGCCGTTCTTCGCCATCGGGCCGAGCAGCAGGCGGAGATCCTCGTGCGTGTAGCCGAACGCGATCTGCCGTGTGAGCACGCTCTCCTGGTCGGCGGGCGGCGCGGACTGCGCGGGCAGATCCTCGAGGCGCACGAGGTTGTCGCGCAGCCAGTCGCCATAGGGGTGCTCGGCGGCGAGCGTCGCCTTGATCTCGTCGTCGGCGATGATCCGGCCCTGCGCGGTGTCGACGAGGAAGATCTTGCCGGGATGCAGCCGCTCCTTCACGAGGATGTTCTCGGCCCGCATGTCGAGCACGCCGACTTCAGAGGCCATCACGACGAGCCCGTCCTTCGTGACGTAGTAGCGCGACGGCCGGAGCCCGTTCCGGTCGAGGACCGCGCCGATGACCGTGCCGTCGGTGAACGCGATCGAGGCGGGCCCGTCCCACGGCTCCATGAGCGAGGAGTGGTACTCGTAGAACGCGCGGCGCTCCGGGCTCATCGACTCGTGGTTCTGCCACGGCTCCGGGATCATCATGAGGATCGCGTGCGACAGCGACCGGCCGTTCATCACGAGGAACTCGAGCACGTTGTCGAAGGTCGCCGAGTCCGACAGCCCCTCGCGCGTGACGGGGAACACCTTCTGGAGATCGTCACCCATCAGGTCGGAGCGGCACAGCGCCTCGCGTGCCTTCATCCAGTTCAGGTTGCCGCGCAGCGTGTTGATCTCGCCGTTGTGGGCGATGTAGCGGTACGGGTGCGCGAGCGGCCACGACGGGAACGTGTTCGTGCTGAACCGCTGGTGGACGAGCGCCAGCGCCGACTCCACGTCGGGGTCGTCCAGATCCGGATACATCGTCTGGATCTGGTCGGCCGAGAGCATGCCCTTGTAGATGAACGTCTTCGACGAGAGGCTCGGCAGGTACGTGAACTTCCGGTCCGCCTCGTCGAGGTCCATCGAGGCGCTCTCGACGCGCTTGCGGATCACGTAGAGCTTGCGCTCGAAGTGCGCGTGGTCGGTGACACCCGCGCCGCGGCCCACGAAGATTTGCATGATGCGCGGCTCGACGGAGCGCGCGGTCGCGCCCAGCAGGTGATCGTCGGTCGGCACGAGGCGCCAGCCGAGGCAGCGCTGGCCTTCCTCGATGACGATCGTCTGGATCAGCGCGCGGACCTTGTCGGCGCGCAGCGGATCCTGCGGCAGGAAGACGAGGCCCGCGCCGTACTCGGTCGGGGCGGGGAGCGTGACGCCCAGCTTCGCGCACTCCTTGCGGAAGAACCGGTCGGGGATCTGCAGCAGGATGCCCGCGCCGTCGCCCGTGTTCGGCTCGCAGCCGCACGCGCCCCGGTGCAGGAGGTTGATCAACACGTGAAGGGCCTGGCGCACGATCGCGTGCGACTTCCGGCCCTTGATGTCGACGACGAAGCCGACGCCGCAGGCGTCGTGCTCGTGACGCGGATCGTAGAGGCCTTCGGCGGGACGTTGCCCGGCGTACAGCGGAAGGCTCGGCTTCAGCTCCATATGCCCCTCTTGTGAACAGTTGCGCGAGTGTACTCCTCCCGCACAGCATTAGTCATCGCAGAAAAGTCAAATAGTGTGGATCGGCAATCCTAATGATAGGATTTCCCCATGCAGCTGGAGAGCTTGCAGCTCTTCTGCGACGTGGTGCGACTCCGTAGCTTTTCCCGTGCCGCCGAGGAGCACTTCGTCTCGCAGTCGGCGGCGAGCCAGGCGATCCAGCAGATCGAGCACCATCTCGGCGTCGGCCTGATCGACCGGACGAAGCGGCCCTTCGTCGTCACCCCCGAGGGCGAGGCGTTCTACGGCGCCTGCCGGGCGCTCCTGGGCGGGTGGGAAAAGGCCAAGGCCGAGATCGGCGCGGTCAAGGCGCGGGTCGATGGCACGGTCCGTGTCGCCGCGATCTACTCGGTCGGCCTCCACGACGTCAGCCGCCACATGCAGCGCTTCATGTCGCTCTACCCGGAGGCGCGCGTCGAGCTGGAATGTCTGCACCCCCACAAGGTCGTCGAGGCGGTCGTCCGGGACCAGGCGGACGTCGGGATCATGTCGTACCCGCCGCCCGACCGGGCGCTGACGGTCGTCCCGCTGCGTCAAGAGCCGATGGCGTTCGTCTGCCACCCGAGCCACCCGCTGGCCCGGCGCCGTGTCGTCATGCCCGCCCAGCTCAACGGCGAGGCCTTCGTGGCGTTCGACCGCGAGCTCACCATCCGCAAGGCGATCGATCGCGCGCTGCGCCAGCACAGCGTCCGGGTCGAGACCAAGATGGAGTTCGACAACGTCGAAACCATCAAGCAGGCCATCATGATCAAGGCCGGGGTGAGCATCCTGCCGCGGCACACCGTCGAGATGGAGGCGAGGGTCCGGACGCTGGGCGTCGTTCCGCTCGGAATCCCGGACCTGGTGAGGCCGGTCGGGATCATCCATCGCCGGCGAAAGCCGCTGACGCCGACCGCGAGCCGGTTCGTGCAGCACCTGCTCAAGGACGCGAGCGGCGCCGGTGGTCTAACCGCGTAAGAATCCTTGCCGTTTAGCCCCACCTCTTTTAAGCTAGCGCCGGTTTGCCTGGGAACGCCTCGGCAGAAACCCCACGACGACATGCGGTGAAAGAGGAGCGTCGATGAGCGAGACGGTGGCCACCGTGCGGGGTGTGCCCAAGAAGATCAAGGAGCTCGATCGTGCGGTGATCCGCTTCGCCGGCGACTCCGGCGACGGAATGCAGCTCACCGGCGAGCAGTTCACGACCGAGTCCGCGGTGGCGGGCAACGACATCTCGACGTTGCCGAACTTCCCCGCGGAGATCCGCGCGCCTGCCGGCACACTCTTCGGGGTCTCGAGCTTCCAGCTCCAGTTCGGAAGCCAGCGCGTCTACACGCCCGGCGACCGGCTCGACTGCCTCGTCGCCATGAATCCCGCCGCGCTCAAGGTGCATCTTCGCGACCTGAAGCCGGGCGGGCTGCTCATCGTCAACACCGCGGCGTACGACAAGCGCAATCTCGACAAGGCCGGCTATCCGGCGAACCCGCTGGACGATCCGGCGCTCGGCGAGCGCTATCGCCTCCACAAGGTCGACATGAGCGCGCTCACGCACGAGGCGATCAAGGACCTGCCGCTGAACACGAAGGAGAAGGACCGTACCAAGAACTTCTTCGCGCTCGGCCTGGTTTCGTGGATCTACACACGGTCGCTCGAGCCGACGCTCGACTGGATCAACAAGAAGTTCTCGAAGCGGCAGGACATCTCGGCAGCGAACGTCCGCGTGCTGAAGGCCGGGCACGCGTTCGGAGAGACCGCGGAGATCTTCGGCGAGCACTACACGGTCGAGGCCGCGGACATGCCGCCGGGCCTCTACCGCGCGATGACGGGGAACCGCGCGCTCGCGTGGGGCCTGCTCGCGGCGGCGCAGCGTTCGACGCTGCCGGTCGTCTACGGGGCGTATCCGATCACGCCGGCCAGCTCGGTGCTCGAAGAGCTGGCGATGCACAAGCGCTTCCGGATTCGCACGATCCAGGCCGAGGACGAGATCGCCGCGATCTCGTCGGTCATCGGCGCCGCGTTCGGCGGCGCGATCGGCGTCACGGGCTCCAGCGGGCCCGGCATCGCCCTGAAGGGCGAGGCGATCGGCCTCGCGGTGACCGCCGAGCTGCCGATCGTGATCTTCGACATCCAGCGCGGCGGCCCGTCGACCGGTCTGCCGACCAAGACCGAGCAAGCGGACCTGATGCAGGCGCTCTACGGCCGCAACAGCGAGTCCCCGGTGGTCGTGATCGCGCCGGCGACACCGGGCGATTGCTTCTACATCGCGTACGAAGCCGTGCGCCTCGCCACGAAGTACATGGTGCCGGTGTTCGTGTTGAGCGACGGGTTCCTCGCCAACGGCTCCGAGCCGTGGCTGATCCCCGACGTCAACACGCTGCCGCCCATCGACGTCCAGTTCCGCACGGAGCCGGAAGGCTTCTTCCCGTACCTCCGCGATCCCGCAACGCTGTCGCGCCCCTGGGTGCGGCCCGGCGCGCCGGGGCTCGAGCACCGCATCGGCGGCCTCGAGAAGCAGGACGTCACGGGCAGCATCTCCTACGACCCGGAGAATCACGACCACATGGTCCGGATGCGCGCGGAGAAGGTCCGCCGCGTGGCGCAGGAGATTCCGCCGACCTCCATCAACGGGCCCGCCACCGGCGACCTGCTCGTGGTCGGCTGGGGCGGCACGTACGGCGCCATCACGGCCGCGGTGGAGCGGGCGCAGGCCGATGGGAAGTCGGTGGCGCAGATCCATCTTCGCCACCTGAATCCGCTGCCTCCGGATCTGGGCCATATCCTCCGGGAGTATCGGAAGATTCTGGTGCCCGAGATCAACAGCGGGCAGCTCGTCCGCGTGCTGCGGGCGGAGTACCTCGTCGACGCGGTGGGCTACAACAAGGTCCGCGGTCTTCCGCTCCCGAGCGAAGAGATCTACGAGTCCATCAACCAACTCCTGGAGAGCACGTAGATGACACCGCCGAGCCCGGGGGCCGCCGAAGCTCCCCGCAAGCTGACCAAGAAGGACTTCGAGTCGGACCAGGACGTCCGCTGGTGTCCGGGTTGCGGTGACTACGCGATCCTGAGCGCCGTGCAGAAGACGATGCCGGACCTCGGCCTGCCCAAGGAGAACATCGTCTTCATCTCGGGCATCGGCTGCTCGAGCCGGTTCCCGTACTACATGAACACGTACGGGTTCCACACGATCCACGGCCGCGCGCCGGCGATCGCGACGGGCCTCAAGGTGGCGCGCCCGGACCTGAAGGTCTTCGTGGTGACCGGCGACGGCGATGGCCTGTCGATCGGCGGCAACCACATGCTCCACGTGCTGCGCCGCAACGTCGACGTGACGATCCTGCTCTTCAACAACCGGATCTACGGGCTGACGAAGGGCCAGTACTCGCCGACGAGCGAGTTCGGCAAGGTGACGAAGTCGACGCCGATGGGCTCCGCGGACCGTCCCGTGAACCCGCTGTCGTTCGCTCTCGGGTGCGGCGCGACATTCGTCGGGAGAACCGTCGACCGCGACGTCCGCCACATGGAGGAGATGCTCAAGCGCGCCGCCGCCCACAAGGGCACCGGCTTCCTCGAGATCCTCCAGAACTGCAACGTGTACAACGACCTCGCGTGGAACGTGATGTACGAGAAGGAGACGAAGATCCACCACGAGCTCCGGCTCGAGCACGGCAAGCCGCTCCTCTTCGGGCCGGCCGACGACCGCAAGGCCGTCATCATGAAGGGCGTGCAGCCGACCGTGGTGAAGGCGAGCGCGGCGCCGGAGAGCGCGCTCTGGATCCACGACGAGAAGAGCGTGAACGCGGCGAAGCTGCTCGCGGATCTCTTCTTCCCGGACTATCCGGTCCCCGTCGGCACGCTGCTCGACATCGAGGCGCCGGTCTACGAGCACACGATGCTCGACCAGGAGCAGCGCGCGATCTCGGACCGCGGCCCGGGCGACATCGCCAAGCTCCTCACCTCCGGTGATACCTGGAAGATCGAGTAGCCTCGATCAGCCCGTCGATGACCGAAGAGGGGGCCCCGCGGCCCCCTCTTCTCTTTGGAGTAGGCTAGGAGCCGCATGGCGCTCACGAGGAAGTTCGTCGACGAGCTGCGCGCGATCGTCGGGAAAGACGGGCTGATCGTCAGCGACGAGGGGCGGCTCGTCTACGAGTGCGACATGCACACGTTCTACAAAGGCCTGCCGGACGCCGTCGTGCTGCCCGCGACGAGCGCGCAGGTGCAGGCCATCGCGCGCGCGTGCCGCCGCGAGAAGATTCCGATCGTGCCGCGCGGCTCCGGCACCGGGCTGATCGGCGGCGCGATGGCCGCGCGCGGCGGCGTCATGGTCGGGCTCAACCGGATGAACGCGATCCTCGAAGTCGATCTCCCGAACCGGTGCGCGACCGTGCAGCCCGGGCTCATCAACCTCTGGCTCACCAACGCCGTCCGCGAGCGCGGCTGGTTCTTCGCGCCGGATCCGTCGAGCCAGATGGTGTCGTCGATCGGCGGCAACGTCTCCACGAACGCCGGCGGACCGCACTGCCTCAAGTACGGGATCACGACGAACCACGTGCTCGGCCTCGAGCTGGTCACCGGGAGCGGCGAGCTCGTGCAGCTCGGCGGCGTCGTGGCCGATCGCCCGGGCTACGACCTCGTGGGCGCCGCCGTCGGCGCCGAAGGCACGTTCGGCCTCGTGACCGCGGTGACCGTGCGGATGCTCCACGCGCCCGAGGCCGTGAAGACGGCGCTCGCGTCGTTCACGTCGATGGAGGCGGCGGCCGAGGCCGTGTCCGCGATCATCGCCGCGGGCATGCTGCCGGCGGCCCTCGAGATGCTCGACAGCGTGATGATCGGCGCGATCAACGCCGGCGTCGGAGCCGGCTATCCCGAGGGCGCGGCCGCGGTGCTGCTCATCGAGCTCGACGGCCCGAACGCGGAGGTCGAGGCGCAGGCCGTGCGAGCGGCCGCGATCTGCCGCGAGCGCGGCGCGCTCGCGGTGCGCGTCGCGCGTGACGACGCGGAGCGCGCGCTCCTCTGGAAGGGCCGCAAGGAGGCGGCGGGCGCCGTCGGCCGTCTCGCGCCCACGTATCTCTTGCAGGACGCCGTCGTGCCGCGCTCGAAGCTCCCGCTGATCATGCGCCAGATGGAAGAGATCGCGCGGCGGCACGGCGTCCTGATCGCCAACGTGTTCCACGCGGGTGACGGCAACCTCCACCCGCTCATCTGCTACGACGACCGCAGCGCGGAGGAGCTCGCGCGCGCGAAGCTCGCCAACGAGGAGCTGCTCGAGGCGGCCATCGCGCTCGGCGGCAGCGTCACCGGCGAGCACGGGATCGGGCTCGACAAGGCGAAGAACCTGCCCCTCCAGTACGCGGACGCCGATCTCAACTTCATGTACCGGCTGCGCGGCGTCTTCGATCCCGACCGCGTCATGAATCCCGACAAGCTCCTGCCCGCGCATCCCGCGTGCGGCGAAGGCTTCCGGCCGCAGCGCCCGGTCGTGCCCGCCGGCGCGTGGGTGTGAGCGCGGTCGCCTCGCGCTCCGTCGCCGCGGCGCTTCGCTCGGTCACCGCCGCCGACCGCGTGCGCGACGAGCGCGCCGCGCTGGAGACGTTCGCGGTCGATGCAATCGTCCCGCGGTGGGTCGCACGCCCGGTGTCGGTGGACGAGCTCGCGGCCGTCATGACCGTTGCCGCGGAGGAGCGCCTGATCGTGGCGCCGCGCGGCAGCGGCTCGGCCCTCGATCTCGGCGCGCCGCCGGCGCGCCTGGACCTCGTCGTCGATCTCTCGGGTCTCGACGCGATCGTCGAGCACAACGCCGACGACCTGACGGTCACGGTCCAGGCGGGACGATCGCTCCACGCGCTGAACCGCTACCTGCTCGCGCACCGCCAGTTCCTGCCGCTCGATCCCCCGGGCGAGGCGCATACCGTCGGCGGCACGGCGGCGGCCGGTCTGAGCGGTCCGCTGCGCTTCCGCTACGGCACGATGCGCGACCTGCTCCTCGGCGTGCGCTTCGTCCAGGCCGACGGCGTGGTGACGTGGGGCGGCTCGAAGGTCGTGAAGTCGGTGACGGGCTACGACGTGCCGAAGCTGATGGTCGGTGCGCTCGGCACGCTCGGCGTGCTCGGCGAGCTGACGCTCCGGCTGCACTCGTTGCCGGAGGCCGAGCGGACGTGGCTCGTCGCGGTGCCGTCCGCCGCCGCCGCGCAGGCGCTCGTCGCGTCGATTCTCGATTCGACGCTGCAGCCGAATCGGATCGAGCTGAACGACCACACGCTGGGCGCCGCGGACGCGCCGCTGGCCGTGCTCGTGAGCTTCGGGAGCGTGATGGAGGCGGTCGTCGAGCAGGGCGAGCGGCTCGCACGCCTCGCCCGTGACGCGGGCGGTGAAGCGCGCGCGGTGAGCGGGGAGTGGACGACGGCCAGCGACCGTGTCGCCGGCGATCGTCGCACGACGCTGCGAGTCGGGTCCCTTCCGGCACGGCTCAGGTCGACGTTCGAGACGTTGCGTCGCGCGCTGGGCCGCATCGCCGGTGCCCGCAGCACGCTCGGCGCTCACACCGGCCTCGGTCTCTGGCGCGTGACGATCGACGGCGCGACGCCGGAGGCGATCGCGACCGCTGTCGCCTGGCTGCGTGACGCGGTGGCCGAGCACGGCGGGTATGTCGTCGTGACCGGGGGACCGGTGGCGGTCCGCCGCCGCGTCGATCCCTGGGGGCCGATCGCGCCCGACGCGCTCGCGCTGATGCGCGCGATCAAGACGACGTTCGATCCGGACGCGCGGCTCAATCCCGGGCGCTTCGTGAGCGGGCTCTGATGGCCTCCGGACCCGCGTCCGCGTTCACGGGCCCCGATGCTCCCGATCTCGACGCGCTCCGCAAGTGCGTCCACTGCGGGATCTGTCTGCCGCAGTGTCCGACCTACCATGTGCTCGGCGAGGAGATGGATTCGCCGCGCGGCCGGCTCTACCTCATGCGCGCGGCGGCGGAGGGCCGCATCGCGCTCACGGAGACGCTCGGGCAGCACGTCGATCGGTGTCTGGGCTGCCGCGCGTGCGAGACCGCGTGCCCGTCCGGCGTCCCGTTCGGTCAGCTGCTCGAGGCGACGCGCGCGCAGATCGAGCGGCACGGCACGCCGGCGCATCGCGGGCTCCTCACGAGCTTCCTCTACCGCGTCTTTCCGAACCCCGCACGGCTCGGCACGCTGCTGGGCCCGCTCCGGCTCTATCAGCGCAGCGGCCTGCGGCGGCTCGTGCGAGTCTCCGGTGTGCTGCGGCTGTTCCCGCGCCTCGCGGCGATGGAGGCGATGCTTCCCGATCTTCCCCGCGGGGTCGAGCTTCCCGAGCTCACGGGGGCGCGCGGGACGCGCAGAGGCCGCGTGGGGCTGCTCACCGGCTGCGTGCAGCGCCACCTCTATCCGCACGTGAACCGCGACACCGTGCGCCTCCTGTCGGTCGCCGGCTACGACGTCGTCGTGCCGCGCGGGCAGGGATGCTGCGGCGCGCTCGCGCTGCACGCGGGCCGGCTCGAGGAGTTTCGCGGGCAGGCGTCGGCCCTCGCGGCCTCGCTCGGCGGGGAAGTGGACTGGATCGTGACGAACGCGGCCGGGTGCGGCTCCGCGATGAAGGAGTACGGGCACTGGCTTCCGGACGTGCCCGCCGCGCAGGCGCTCGCCGCGCGCACGCGCGACGTCAGCGAGCTTCTCGCCGGCGCCCACCTCCCGCTCGGCCGGCTCGACGCGACCGTGACGTATCACGACGCCTGTCACCTCGCGCACGGCCAGCGCATTCGCACCCAGCCGCGCGACCTGCTCCGCCGTATCCCCGGGCTGAAGCTCGTCGAGCTGATGGACAGCGACCTGTGTTGCGGCAGCGCCGGCGTCTACAACGTGCTCGAGCCCGGGATGGCGGACGCGCTGCTGGAGCGCAAGGTCGCGCGGATTCTCGAGAGCGGCGCGTCGATCGTCGCCAGCGGCAATCCGGGCTGTCTCCTGCAGATCCAGAAGGGGCTGCGCGCGCGCGGCGCAGCGATCGAGGTGGTCCACCCGGTCGACTTGCTCGCGCGAGCGTTAACGGAGAGGGCATGAAGAAGATCACCATCCGCGATCACGCGCGCTTTGAAGCGGACAAGATGGCGAAGATCGCCCTCGGCCAGACCGAGCGCGCGCTGCTCGACCTCTACTGCGTCGCGCCGGGCCAGACGCAGAAGCCGCACACCCACGGCGACCAGGACAAGATCTACGTCGTGCTCGAGGGGCGCGGGCGCATCAGCGTCGGCGGCAGCGAGGACACCTTGGGACCCGGCGAAGCCGTCATCGCCGAGGCGGGCGTCGAGCACGGCCTCGTGAACGACGGCCCGGCGAACCTGCTCCTGCTCGTCGTGGTCACTCCTCCGCCGTTGCACATGGGGGCGCCGGAAGAGAGGACCCCCAAACCCGCTCCGCATGCCTGAGGCTTCCGTGCGCGCCGCGCTGATGATCACGTGTCTGGGCGACATGCTCTTCCCGGACGTCGGCGTGGCCATCGTGCGGCTGCTCCGCTCGCTCGGCGTGACCGTGGAGTTCCCGCCGGGCCAGACGTGCTGCGGGCTCCCGCTCTTCAACTCCGGCTACCACGCCGAGGCGGCCGGCGCCGCGCGGCGCCTCGTCGAGATCTTCAAGGATGCGCCATACGTCGTCGTGCCGTCGGGCTCGTGCGCGTGGATGGTGAAGCACGAGGGGCCGGGTCTCCTGAAGGACACGCCGCTCGCCGGCGAGGCGCGGCGCCTGGCGGAGCGCACGTACGAGCTCTCGCAGTTCCTCGTGCGCGTGCTCGGCAAGACGCGGTTCGGGAGCCGCCTCCGGGGCCGCGTGACCTATCACGACTCCTGCCATCTCCTGCGCGGCCTCCGCGAGTCGGCGACGCCGCGCGAGATCCTCGAGAACCTCGACGGCGTCGAGCTGGTCGAGCTCCCCGGGCACGACGAGTGCTGCGGCTTCGGCGGGTCGTTCTCCGTCCGTCTGCCCGAGGTCTCGTCCGCGATCCTCGAGAAGAAGCTGACGAACGTCGAGGCCACCGGGGCCTCGTGCGTGGTCGCGTGCGACGCCGGCTGCCTGATGCAGATGGCGGGCGGTCTGACGCGCCGGAAGTCGCAGGTGCGCGCGGTCCACCTCGCGGAGCTCCTGGAGCCGTGAGCGAGGCGGAGCTCGCCACCCCGTTCCGCGACCGCGCCGGGCGCGCGCTGCAGGACGGCTTCCTGCAGCAGGCGCTGACGATCGCGACCACGAAGTTCCTCGAGCTCCGCCGCGAGGCGTTCGGCGAGTTCCCCGAGGGCGACGCGCTGCGCGACCGCGCGCGGGCGATCAAGGAGGCGACGCTCCAGCGGCTCGACCACTACCTGGAGCAGCTGGTCGACAACGTCGAGCGGCTCGGCGGCCACGTCCACTTCGCGACGACGCCGGACGACGCGCGCCGGATCATCCTCGACATCGCGAAGCGCACCGGGACCAGGATGGCGGTGAAGTCGAAGTCGATGGCGACCGAGGAGATCCACCTCAACGAGGCGCTGGAGGCCGCCGGCGTCACGCCCGTCGAGACCGACCTGGGCGAGTACATCATCCAGCTCGCGCACGAGCGCCCGTCGCACATCATCGCGCCCGCCATCCACAAGACGAAAGGGCAGGTGGCCGACCTCTTCGCGCGCGAGCTCAATCGCCCGAACGTCCCCGCCGATCCCGAAGTGCTCACCGCGATCGCGCGCGCGGAGCTGCGGGAGAAGTTCCTCCAGGCCGACATGGGGATCACCGGCGCGAACTTCGCGGTCGCCGACGCGGGCACCGTCGTGCTCGTGACCAACGAGGGCAACGGGCGGATGGTCACCACGCTGCCGCGCGTGCACGTCGCGGTGATGGGCGTCGAGAAGGTCGTGCCGTCGATGACCGACCTCGCCGTGTTCCTGGCGATCCTGGCGAAGAGCGCGACGGGGCAGAAGCTCTCGGTGTACACGACCCTGGTGCGCGGCCCGCGCAAGCCGGAGGAGCTCGAGGGACCCGACGAATTCCACCTCGTGCTCCTCGACAACGGCCGGATCGCTCAGCTCGGCGGGACGCTGCGCGAGGCGCTCTACTGCCTGCGCTGCGGCGCCTGTCTGAACGTGTGTCCGGTCTACCGGAGCATCGGCGGGCACGCGTACGGCTACACGTACCCCGGGCCGATCGGCATCCTCCTCACGGCGATGCTCAACGGCGCGGCGTCGGTGAAGGATCTCGCCCACGCCTCGTCGCTTTGCGGCGCCTGCGCCGACGCCTGCCCCGTCCGCATCGACATCCCGCGGATGCTGATCGAGCTCCGCAAGGAGGTCGACGAGAAGAAGATCGCCCCGTGGAGCGAGCGCGTGGTGTTCACGCTCGTCGCGTGGCTCCTGCGGCACCCGGCGCTCTTCAGGCTGGCTGCGCCACTGGCGCGGGTCTTCCAGCGACCGTTCGCGCGCGGCGGACGGATCGAGCGGCTGCCGCTCTTCTTCGGCGAGTGGACGCGCACGCGCGATCTGCCGGCCGTGGCCGCGCGGACGTTCAGCGAGCGATGGGCCGCGCTCGAGCGTGAAGGCCGGTGAGCACGCGCGCCGAGTTCCTCCGGCGGATTCGCGCGGAGCTCGCGCGCACGCCCGCGCTGTTTCCCGCGACACCCTCGCTCCGGCCGGCGCATCCGCGCGAGGTCGCCGACACGATCCGGCGCGAGCTCAGCGAGCGCTGGCCGGCGACGCTCCAGCGGTTCCAGCAGGAGTTCGAGCGCGTCGGCGGCGTGCTCCATCGCGTGGCGACGGTGCAGGAGGTGCCTTCCGTCGTCGGCCGGCTCGCGCGGGAGCGTGACGCGCGTGACGTCCTGACCTGGCACCCATCCGCCCTGGGCTTCGATCCCGCGCGGGGACTCGCCGACGAGAAGCTCACGTGTCGCACGATGCCGGAGGCTGTCCCGGACGCCGCCGCGCGGCGCGCGCTGCGCGACACCATCGCCACGACGCCGCTCGGACTCACCGGTGTCGACGTGGCGCTGGCCGAGACCGGCACGATGATCCTCCGCTCGGGTCCCGGCCGGCCGCGCTCGACGTCGCTGCTGCCGGCGACGCACGTGGCGGTGTTCGATCGGACCGCGCTCGTCGAGTCGCTGGCGCAGGTCGCCGTGCTGCTCGAGGCGTGGCACGCGGACGAGGCGTCGGGCGCGGTCATCAACTTCATCACGGGGCCGAGCCGAACCGCCGACATCGAGCTCACGCTCACACGCGGCGTGCACGGCCCCAAGGACGTCCACGCGATCTTCGTGGAGCGCCCGCTCCGTGAGTGAGCGGTACTTCTCGCCGGACGAGGTCGAGGCGCTGATTCCCACGCTCACGAGGCTCGTGGACCGGCTGCGCCTCGCGCACGCCGAGGTGGCGAAGATGCGCCGGCGGCTGCAGGCCGAGCAGCGACGCCTGGCGTTGGCCGGCGGCGGTGTCCTCGATCAGGGACGCTGGCGCGCGGACAAGCAGCGCATGGACGCCGGCATCGCGAGCGCGCGGCGAGTTGCCGAGGAGATGCAGGCGCTCGGCGGCGTCCCGAAGGGCATCGAGGAGGGGCTGGTGGACTTCCCCCATCTTCGTGACGGCCGCGTGGTGAACCTCTGCTGGAAGTACGGCGAGACGCGCATCCGCTTCTGGCACGGCATGGACGAAGGCTACGCGTCGCGGAAGCCGCTGTGACGAGACCCGCCGCCGTCCTCTTCGACCTCTTCGACACGCTCGTGCACCTGGATTCCGACCGCCTGCCGGTCGTCCAGATCAACGGGCGGACCGTGCGGTCGAGCGCGGGCCGTCTGCACACGGTCCTCTGCGGCCACGCGCCGGACGTGACGCTCGAGGCGTGCTACGACGCGCTCCGCGCGAGCTGGCAGGAAGCCGAGCGCCTGCGCGCGCTCGACCATCGGGAAGTGGCCGCGCCGCAACGGATGGGTGACATGCTCCGCCGGCTCGCCGTGGATCCCGCCGCCTGTCCGGCCGGGTTCGTGGAGACGCTGATCGACGCGCATCGCCGCGCGCTGTCCGAGGCCGCGCGCGTGCCCGAGCACTATGCCGCGCTCCTGCGCGCGCTGCGCCTGCGCTACCGGCTCGGCGTGGTCTCGAACTTCGACTACACGCCCACGGCCGTCGGCATGCTGGACACGGCGGGCATCACCGGGCTGTTCGACGTGATCGTCGTGTCCGACGCGATCGGCTGGCGGAAGCCACGCCCGGAGATCTTCGACGTGGCGTTGAGGGAGCTCGGTGTCGCCCCGGGCGAGGCGTTGTTCGTCGGCGATCGCGCGGACATCGACGTGGTCGGCGCGCAACGCATGGGCATGCCCGTCGCGTGGGTGAATCGCGATCGCGCGCCGCTCCCCGAGGGCATCACGCCGCCCGACTACGAGATCCGCGATCTGGGCGAGCTGGCCCCGATCCTCGGCGTCACGATGTAAGAACTCGACCCGGCATCTCGCGGCACGCGCCCTGCATCAGAAGGCGCGGGAGGGTCTAATGGACGCGCTCAGGCAGGTCATCATCATCGGCGGCGGACCGGCGGGATACACGGCGGCGATCTACGCCGCGCGCGCGAACCTCGCCCCGCTCCAGATCACCGGCGTGCAGGCCGGCGGCCAGCTCACGCTGACCACGACCGTCGAGAACTACCCCGGCTTCACCGACGGCGTCCTGGGCCCCGAGCTGATGGATACCATGCGCAAGCAGGCCGAGCGATTCGGCGCCGAGATGATCGCCGACGACGTCACCGAGGTCGATCTCAGCGTCCGGCCCTACACGGTGCGCGTGGGCGCGGACGCGTACAAGGCGCAGACCGTGATCATCGCGACCGGCGCGTCCTCGAAGCTCCTCGGGCTGCCGTCGGAGACCGCGCTCATGGGGCGCGGCGTCTCCACGTGCGCCACGTGCGACGGGTTCTTCTTCAAGGACCAGAACGTCATGGTGGTGGGCGGCGGCGACACCGCGATCGAGGAAGCACTGTACCTCGCGCGGCTCGGCCGGCAGGTCGAGGTCGTGCACCGGCGCGACACCCTGCGCGCGTCGAAGATCATGGTCGAGCGGGCGCAGCAGAACCCGAAGATCCGCTTCATCTGGGACTGCGTGGTCGAGGACATCCTCGACCCGACGCTCGGCAAGGTGACGGGCGTGCTGCTGAAGAACGTCAAGACGGGTGCTCGGATTGAGCGTCCGGTCGACGGTCTCTTCGTCGCGATCGGTCATCGGCCGAACACCAGGCTCTTCAAGGGACAGATCGACCTGCTGCCGAACGACTACATCAAGGTCGTGCCCGGCACCACGCAGACGTCGGCTCCAGGCGTGTTCGCCGCGGGCGACGTCCAGGACTTCACGTGGCGGCAGGCGATCACGGCGGCGGGCACGGGCTGCATGGCGGCGCTCGAGGCCGAGCGCTACCTCGAAACGCTGCGCGTCTAGGCTCCCGGTCCGCCTTCGTAGGGGGAGATCCGACTCATTCGCGGGAGCGGCGCCACGCGCGAGAAGAGCTCCATGAATCGCATCCGCGCATGTTCCGAGCGCTGACTCATCACCTGCCAGCCGAGCGAGCGCAGGCCGAGCCCGACGCCGCGCCACCCGACGAGGGCGAGGAGCGCGACGGCCCACACGACGAAGCACAGGGCGCCGAAGATCACGCCGACCCCGACGAGGATCAGGAACAGGCGAGCGCTAGGTTCCCACCCTGAGCGTTGCGCCCAGCTCGCGGAGCAGCGCGATCGTCGAGAGATACGAGAGCCGTCCGGTGCGCGGGTTCTCGGACGGAATGTTCTCGATCTCGAGCGTGAAGCGGCCGAACTCGCCCTCGGCGGTGACCCGGTGGGTATTGCGGGCGAGGCCGGGCACGGCGTAGAGCTTCAGCCGCGTCAGCTCGGGGCCGATGCCGGCGAGCGACAGCGCCGCGAGGATGTTCACGTTCGCGGGGAACGCGGGACACGCCTCGGTCGCCGGTCCGTCGAAGATCAGCGTCTCCTCGGTGATCCGGTCGAGATCGATCTTCTTCTCCTCGATGTACGGCGCGCCCGCGAGCCCGCGGGGCGGCTTGCGCATCTCGAGCGTCACGCTCGTCACCCTGCCGGCGCGCGCGCCCTTCACGCCGTCGAGCCCGACGATCGCGCCCGACGGGACGTAGATGCGGCAGCCCTTCGCCTCGGCGAGATCGATCCAGTCCTTGTGACGGAGCAGCGCGCCGCACGAGAGGATCACGAGGTCCTTGCCGGCGCCGAGCGTCTTCGGCGCGATCTCTTCGAGGTGCGCCTGCGTCGAGGCTTCGACGACGACGTCGGAGGCCGCGACCACGCCGCCGAGGTCGAGGAACGGCGCGGGGCGGCTGAGACTCTTGAGAAACGCCTCGCCCTTGGCGCGCTCGCGCGCGGTCGCCGCGGCCAGCGTGACGCCGGGAATGCCCCGATCGAGCGCCTGACACACGGGACGACCGATCGCACCGAGTCCGACGACGCCGATCTTGTTCATAGCCGTGACGCTAGGCGCGTTGGAGGACCCCGTCAAGGCACCTGCGGCCCCAATCCGTTGAGTCCCCTTGTCCGCCGGGGGCCATATCCAGCATAATCGCCCCAGCGCGATGCCAGTCCCGCCGCGCGTCCGAACCGTGCGATCCGCGCCGTCGCGGGCGGCGCAGAGCCTGCGCCAGCCTCTCGAGCGTCTGTATCGGGATTTCGATTACGCCTCGCGGCTCGATCGCGACGCGATCCAGTTTCCGCTCCGCTATCCCGACCCGCGCGATCGCGAAGTCGTCGCGCTGTTGACCGCGTGCCTGGCGTACGGCCGCGTCGATCTCTTCGGCCGCGCGCTCGAGGGTGTCTTCGCCGTGATGGGATCCTCACCGGCGGCGTTCATGCGCGGGTTCGACCCCGCGCGCGACGCCGCGCGATTCGACGGCTTCATCTATCGCTTCAACCGGCCCCGCGACCTCGTCGCGTTCTGCGTGGCGACGCGGGAGATCCTCGCTCGCTACGAGACGCTCGAGCGCTGCTTCATCGCGGGCGACGACCCCTCGACGCCGCACGTCGGCGGCGCGCTCGAGCGGTTCGCCCGCGCGTTCCTCGACGCCGACGTGCGCGCGCTCTTTCCTCGCGGCCGGCTCTCGCGCGGCTACCGCCACTTCTTCCCGCTGCCGTCGGTGGGGGGGCCGTGCAAGCGCCTCCACCTGTTCCTGCGGTGGATGGGGCGGCGCGAAGCGCCGGACTTCGGGCTCTGGACGACGCTGGACCCGGCGCGCCTGCTCATGCCCATCGACACCCACGTCGAGAACATGAGCCGCGCCATCGGGCTCACGCGCCGGCGCTCGCGCACCTGGCGCATGGCGGAGGAGATCACCGCGCGGCTCGCGGCGCTCGATCCGACCGACCCCGTGAAATACGACTTCGCGCTCTGTCACAAGCGGATGTCCGGCGACTGTCTCGACCGTCGCGACGCGACGGTGTGCAGGCCGTGCGGCCTGCGCGCGGTCTGCCGGCACTGGAAGGGGCGCCGCATTGCTTGAGCTGGCACTCGTCATCGGAGGCATTGCCCTCGGCGCGGGTGCGGCGTGGCTCGTCGCCCGCGGGCATTTTCGCGCGGTCGCCGCCGGCGAGCGCGAGGCGCTCGCGAGCCGCGTGGCCGCCGCGGAGACGCGCGCGGACGCCGCGGAGAAGCAGCTCACGCAGCGCGAGCTCGACGTGAGCGAGCTGCGCACGACGCTCGCGGACGAGCGCGCCGCGCGCGCGGGCGTCGAGGCGCGCTGGGACGCCGCACGCCAGAGCCTCGAGGAGCAGCGCCGGCTCCTCGACGACGCGCGGGGCGAGCTCACGAAGTCGTTCGAGGCGCTCAGCGCCGAGGCGTTGCGCAAGAGCCACGACTCGTTCCTGCTGCTCGCGCAGCAGAAGCTGGACGCGCAGCTCGGCCCGCGCGAGGCGGCGCTGAAGAGCCTCGTGGACCCGCTGAAGGACTCGCTCGCGCGCTACGAGGCGTACCTGCGCGAGCTGGAGGCGGCGCGGCAGCACGCCTACGGCAGCCTCGAGCAGCAGCTCGTCGCGCTGAAGACGAGCAGCGAGCAGCTCCAGCACGAGACCGGCAGCCTCGTCACCGCGCTCCGCGGATCCCAGGCGCGCGGCCGGTGGGGCGAGATCACGCTCCGCCGCGTCGTCGAGCTGGCGGGCATGGTCGCGTACTGCGACTTCGACGAGCAGGTGAGCGTCGAAGGCGAGGGCAGCCGCAGCCGCCCCGACATGGTGGTGCGTCTTCCCGGCGGGCGGGTGATCGTCGTCGACGCGAAGGTGCCGCTGAACGCGTACCTCGACGCGCTGAAGGCGAACCGGCCGGAGGAGCGGCAGACGGCGCTGGCGACGCACGCGCGGCAGATGCGCGCGCACATGACCCAGCTCGGCGCGAAGGCCTACTGGGACAAGTTCGAGCGCACGCCCGAGCTCGTCGTGATGTTCATTCCCGGCGAGTCGTTCGTCGCCGCCGCGCTCGAGGCCGACCCGGCGCTGCAGGAAGAGGGGATGACGCGCAAGGTGCTGATCGCCACGCCGGCGACGCTCGTCGGTCTGCTGCTCGCGATCCACCACGGCTGGCGGCAGGCGCAGATGGCCGAGAGCGCGCAGAAGATCGCGCAGCTCGGCAAGGACCTCTACGACCGTGTCCGGACGCTCGGCCGGCACTTCGAGCGGGTCGGTGACGGGCTCGTGCAGGCGACGAAGGCCTACAACGACGCCGTGGGCTCGCTGGAGCGCCGGGTCCTGCCGACGGCCCGTCGGTTCGAGGAACTCGGCACCGCGGCCGGCGACGAGATCAAGACCCTGGAGCCCATCGACCAGCAGCCTCGGCCCCTCACGGCGCCCGAGCTCCTGACCCAGGAGAAGCTCCCCGAGGTGGAGCCCTGACGGCTTCGGCAACGCAGGCTCGGGGCGACCGAAGTGCGCGTGCTATAGTGGTTTCCTAGTCTGTAAACGCGGAGGAACGATGACGCAGATCTCCGTCCAGGTCTACGGGATCAATCTTCTGGTGAAGCTCCTGCAGGAGGGAGCTCCGGACGACGGCTTCGTGCGCGTCCATTGCCCGAAGGGATCGCCGATCCGCTACGGAGAGGTCGTGGCGCGGGGAGACGGCTTCGACGAGGGCGCCAACGCCTTCCGCGAGATGCCGAACGTCAAGACGGTCGTCGCGTTCGAGGAGAGCTCCGAGGAGGTCGAGGGTCACTACTTCTACGTGAGCGGCGAGGAGTACCGCGTCATCCGCCTCGACTCCGTGATTCTCTCGTTCCCGCACGAGTAAGCAGCCCGCGAGGACGGCCGTGCCGGTGAAGGACGTCCTCGCCCACGTCGACGCGGACGAACTCGTCGAGCTGACCCGCGACCTCGTCCGCATTCCCAGCGTCGTCCGCCCCGGCGATCCCGCCGCCAACGAATCCGCGGTCGCGGACTACGTCCACCGCTGGTTCCTCAAGGAAGGCTTCGACGTCGAGGTGCAGGACGTGGCGCCCGGGCGCCCGAACGTGCTCGCCGTCCTCGGCGCGAAGGGTGCCGGCAAGAGCCTCTTGCTCGAAGGGCACACCGACGTCGTCACCGAAGGCGATCCCGCGCTCTGGACGCATCCGCCATTCGGCGCCGATCTCGTCGACGGCCGGATCTACGGCCGCGGCGCCGCCGACATGAAGTCCGGGCTCGCGGCGGCGATGGTCGCGGCGGCGGCGTTCAAGCGGAGCGGCACGCGGCTCGGCGGCCGCCTCGTCGTCGGCGCGCTCGTCGACGAGGAAGCCGGCATGATCGGCGCGCGGCACCTCTGCGGCACCACGATCGGGCGCGACCTCGACGCCGCGATCATCTGCGAGCCCGAGGAGAACGAGCTGTGTCTCGAGCAGCGCGGCGTGGTGTGGGCGCGCGTGACCGTGCGCGGACGCATGGCGCACGGCGCGATGCCCGAGGCCGGCGTGAACCCGATCACCGGCGTGGGCGCGCTGCTCCGCGAGGTGCCGGGGCTGCAGAAGCGGCTGCGCGCGCTCTGCGCGAAGAGCAAGTACCTCCGGCCGCCGACCGTCACGCCGACGATCGTGCGCGCGCCGCTCGCGGGCGTGCCGCAGTCGAACGTCATTCCCGCCGGCGCGGAGACGACGCTGGACATCCGCCTCACCCCGGGACCGACGGAAGACGTCGTCGCGGCGGAGATCGACGCCGCGTGCCGCCGCGCGGCGAGCGCGTGCGAGGGTGTGACCATCGAATGGCGCGCGCTCAACGGCTATCGACTGGCGACGAGCGTCGGCAAGGACGAGGCGCTCGTGCGGGCGATGACGAAGGGCGTGCGTCAGGCGACCGGGCGCGCGCCCCGCTTCGGCGGCGTGCCGGGATCGACGGACGGGACCATTCTCCGCACGACGCTCGGGATCCCGATCGTCACGTGCGGGCCCGGCAACCGGCTGATCCCGCACCAGGTCGACGAGTACGTCGACGTCGATGAGCTCGTCGCCGCGGCGCGGATCTACGTCGCGTCGGCGATGCAGTATCTCGGCACATGAGCCAGACGCTGCCCCGCCTGCGTAACGTCGAGGCGTTCCCCGTGGAGCACGAAGGCGAGCGCGTGGTCGCCCTCCGCGACCCCTCCGGCTTCACACCCGCGGTCGTGCTCCTGCCGGGACCGCTGCTCGAGATCGTCTCGCTGTTCGACGGGGAGCACAGGCTGGTCGACGTGCAGGCGGTCGTCATGCGCCAGCACGGGCGCCTCGTCACCGCGGCGGAGATCGAGGGCATCGTGGCGAGCCTCGACGAGCACGGATTCCTCGACACGCCGCGCTTCGCAGAACGGCAGGCGGCGCTCGAGGCGGAGTTCCGCGCGGCGCCGACGCGCCCGGCCTCGCACGCGGGCGGGTCGTACGCGAGCGATCCGGACGAGCTGCGCCGCGCGATGGACGGGTTCTTCACGACGGACGGCGGGCCCGGCGCGATCGACCGTCGAGAGGGCACCGGTGCGGGTGGACGCTCGAGCGCCCGGGTGCCCGCGCCTGCAATCGTCCGCGCGGTCATCGCGCCGCACATCGACTATCACCGCGGCGGCGCGGGCTACGCGTGGGCGTATCGCGATCTCGCCGAGCGCTGTGACGCGGACCTCTTCGTCGTCTTCGGCACGTGCCACGCGGGCCTGCGCGAGCCGTTCGCGCTCACGCGGAAGCCGTACGAGACGCCGCTCGGCGCCGCGCCCGCGGACCTGGACTTCATCGAGGCGCTCGTGAAGCGCGCCCGGCACGATTGCTTCGCGTCGGAGCTCGGGCACCGCGGCGAGCATTCGATCGAGTTCCAGGCGGTCTTCCTGCGCTATCTCTTCGGCCGCCGGCGCGACTTCACGATCGTGCCGATCCTCGCGAGCTTCGCTCACGAGGCGCTGGCCCGGGGCCGGCGACCCACCGACGATCCGCGCGTGATGGCCTTCCTCGACGCGATCGCCGAGACGGCCGAGGCGCAGCGCCGGCGCGTGGCGTTCGTGGCCGGCGCCGACCTCGCGCACGTCGGCCCGCGCTTCGGAGATCCGAAGCCCGTCGCCGAGGCGGAACTCCGGCGCATCGAGCGCGAGGATCGTGCGATGCTGGAGCCCGTGAGCGCGGGCGACGCCGAGGGATTCTTCTCGAGCATCGAGGCCGACGGCGACCGGCGGCGCATCTGCGGGTTCTCGCCGATCTACGCGATGCTCCACTGCCTGCCGGGCGTGCGTGGCACCGTGCGCCACTACGGCCAATGGCCGGACCCGCAGGCCGTGGTCACGCACGCGAGCGTGGTGTACTGATGAGGACGTCGGACGTTGGGGGGGGGGCGGGGGGGGAGTCGCTCACACCCCCGATTCCAAGCGACTGGAAGATTCCGGACTTCCGGATCGACGCCGACGGCGACTGGTACGACGAGGGTGTCCAGATCACGCACCCGGGCGTCCTCGCGAACCTGCGCGGAAACCTCCGGCGCGACGCCGACGGCTACTTCATCCAGACGCGCGTGCGCATCCCCGTACGCGTGGACGACGCGCCGTTCGCGGTCCTGCGTGTCGAGCGGCGGGATGACGGGCTCCAGGTCTCCCTCAACGACGGCAGCGAGGAGCGCCTGGATCCCGCGACGCTGCGCCTCGGGCCGGGGGAGATTCCGTACGCGACGGTGAAGCAGGGCGCCTTCGAAGCCCGCTTCAATCGCGCGGCGGCGTGGCAGTTGTTGCAGCTCGCCGATTACGAGAAGATCAGGCGCGCGTGGTGACACGGATCCTCCTCATCGTCGCGGTCTTCCTGCTCCTCGCGGGCGGAGGGGCGGCGTGGTGGCTCGCCTCGGCCGCCGATTCCGTCACCACGGACCAGATTGGCGACCAGGTGCAGACGCGCGATCGCGGCCAGCTCCCGGTCTTCGCCCAGGGGGACGACGCCCGCGCGCTCTATCGCTTCGCGGTCGAGCATCCCGAAGTCCTGTCGTTCATGCCGTGCATGTGCGGCTGCCTGGAGTTCGGCCACACGTCGAACCGCATGTGCTACATCAAGGCCGAGACGCGCGACCGCGTGACGTTCACCAGTCACGCCGCCACCTGAGGCCTCTGCACGGACATCACCCGTGAGGTGATGACAAAGCACAAGGCGGGGACGCCGACCGCGCAGATCCGGCGCGAGATCGACGCGAAGTACGGCAAGGCCGGCAAGCCCGTGCCGACCCCGATGCCGAAGTAATCGAACTTCAAGTAAAGTCTCAGCCATGAACGTCGCGGCCGTCCTCATGGACATCCTGCGCGCGTCCCGCGTGCGCTATCTCTTCGGCAACCCGGGCACCACCGAGCTGCCGTTCCTCGACGCGCTGCCGGACTCCGGCCTCGAGTACATCGTGGCGCTGCAGGAGGCGACGGCGGTCGCCGCCGCCGACGGCTACGCTCAGGCGTCCGGGCAGGTGGGGCTCGTGAACCTCCACGTGCTGCCCGGCGTCGGCAACGGCATCTCGATCCTCCACAACGCGAGCCGCGCACGGAGCCCGATCGTCGTCACGGCGGGCCAGCAGGACACGCGCCTGCTCCTCGACGAGCCGATCCTCTCCGGCGACATGGTCCGGCTCACCGAGCAGTTCACGAAGTGGTCGTACGAGCTGCGCCGCGCCGACGAGGCGCCGGCGGCGATGCGCCGCGCGATCAAGCTCGCGCTCACGCCGCCGACCGGCCCGGTCTTCCTCTCGCTGCCGATGGACCTCATGACCCAGGTCGTGGAGGACGGCGCGGCGCCGGCGCCCGACGTGCGCGCCGCCGCCGTCGCCGACGGGGCGGCGATCGAGCGCGCGGTGACGCTGCTCGCCGACGCGAAGAACCCGCTGGTGATCGCGGGCGACGGCGTCGCTCGCGCGCGGGCGGTGCCGATCCTCGTGTCGATCGCGGAGCGGCTCGGCGCGCGCGTGCACGGCGAGCCGATCTACCGGCGGTCGGTCTTCCCCGGCGATCACGCGCTCTGGCGCGGCGGCCTCTTCCCAACGGTGCCCGCGGTCCGGAAGGCGCTCGACAACGCGGATGCCGTGCTGATCGTCGGCGCGTCGATGTTCACGTGGTTCCTCCACGCGCCGGGGACGGCCATCCCGCGGGACCTTCCGGTCGTCCAGGTCGGCGACGATCCGTGGGAAGTGGGGAAGAGCCATCGCATCTCGCTCGGGATCGTCGCCGACGTGTCTGCGACGCTGCGGGCGATCGACGCCGGCCTCGCCGAGCGGATGACGGAGACGCAGCGCCTCGCCGCCGGGCAGCGCTTCATCGACATGCGCCGGGCGCGTGCCGCGCTGGCGACGCAAGCGCGCGAGGCGGCGGAGGCGGACGCCGCGCGCACACCGATCTCGCAGCCGTACCTCATGCACACGCTCGCGGGGCTGCTGCCGGCGGACGCGATCGTCGTCGACGAGTCCGCGACGTCGCTCGGCGCCGTGCTGCGCTATCTGCCGCTCGCGGCGCCCGATGCGTTCTTCGGCGGCAAGACCGGCACGCTCGGGTGGGGCATGGGCGCGGCGCTCGGCGTCCAGCTCGCGTATCCCGCGCGCAAGGTCGTCGCCACGATCGGTGACGGGTCGGTGATGTACGCGCCGCAGGCGCTGTGGACCGCGGCGCGCTACAAGCTGCCGGTGACGTACGTCGTCCCGAACAACAGCTCGTACGCGATCCTCAAGGCCGGGATGCTCGGCATGGGCCTGCCGTCGGCGAAGAAGGGCATCTATCCGGGCATGGACCTCGTCGATCCGACGATCGACTACGTCGCGCTCGCGCGCGCGCTCGGCGTCCGCGCGGAGCGCGTGGAGAAGCCGGGGGAGCTGCGCGACGTGCTCGCCACGTGCCTCGCGCATCCGGGGCCGTCGCTGGTCGACGTCGTCATCGACCGCGGCTTCAAGGCGATGGCATGAGCGACCTGAAGACCGGCGGCGAGTGGGTGATCGAGGCCCTGCGTGCCGAGGGCGTCCGGCACGTGTTCGGTATCCCCGGCGTCCACAACCTCGCGATCTACGACGCGCTGTTCCGGCAGGACCAGATCACCCACGTGCTCGCGCGCCACGAGTCCGGCGCCGCGTTCATGGCCGACGGGTATGCGCGGTCGTCGGGCCGCGTCGGCGTGGTGGTCGTCACCACCGGACCCGGCGCGACCAACGTGCTCACGCCGCTCGCCGAGTCCTACGCGGGCTCGCAGCCGATCGTGGTCGTGACGTCGGACGTCGCCTCGGCCGACCTCGGACGCGAGGTCGGCGCGCTGCACGAAGTCCCGAACCAGATCGAGTGCTTCCGGCCCGTGACACGGATGGCGGAGGTGCTGACGCGCGCGTCCGACATCCCGACGACGATCGGCGGCGCCTTCGAGCTGCTTCGTACCGGGCGGCCCGGTCCCGTCGCGATCTCGATTCCGAACGACTTCCTCTTCGGCAAGACCGCGGGCGTCGTCCGCGGCGGCGCCGGGCGCCGGCCGCCGTGCCACGTCACCGACATCGCCGAGGCGGCGAAGCGGCTCGCGAGCGCGCGGCGCCCGCTGATCATCGCCGGCGGCGGCGTCGTCTCGTCGGGGGCGGAGACGGCGCTGGTGGCGCTCGCGCGGCGCCTCGGCGCGCCGGTGATCACGACGGTGATGGGCCGCGGCGTCATCAGCGAGCGCGATCCGCTGTGGCACGCGGTGCTGCCGAACGGCCGCGCGAGCGAGCCGGCGATCCGCGAGGCCGACGTCGTCTTCGCCATCGGCTGCCGCTTCGCCGCGCGCTCGACGCAGGGCCTGGTGCTCAAGCTCTCGTTCGCTCCCGACCAGACGCTCATCCACCTCGACATCGACCCGAGCGTGATCGGCAAGCTCTTCAAGCCGCAGCTCGGCATCGTGGGCGACGCGAAAGACGGGCTCGCGCGGGTGCTCGAAGCACTCGGTGATGGACCGCCGGCCGCGGAGTGGAATCGCGGCGCGCTCGCGGACGTCAAGCGCGTGACCGGCCCGTGGTGGACCGCGGACGCGGCGCGCCTGCTCGCGATCATCCGCGACGTGCTGCCCGAGCGCGGCATCTTCGTGAACGACCAGAGCGGCGTGAACTACGCCGCCGAGTGGAAGTGGCCGGTGCTGAAGCCGCGCACGTTCCTCTATCCGGTCGGCTCGGCCGTGCTCGGCTACGCGGTGCCGGCGGCGATCGGGGCGCAGATCGCGAACCCGGGCACGCCGGTGCTCGCCGCGATGGGTGACGGCGGCTTCATGTTCAGCGTGAACGAGCTGGCGACGGCGGTGAAGTATCGCCTGCCCGCCGTCTTCCTCGTGCTCAACGACAACCGCTACGGCGCGATCAAGTGGCTGCAGGAGCGGATGTTCGAGGGCCGCTGGGGCGAGGCCGACCTCGCGAACCCCGACTTCGTGAAGCTCGCGCACGCCTTCGGCGCGCACGGGGTCCGGGTGAAGGGCTTCGATGACCTCGGCGATGCGCTCCGCGCCGGCTTCGGCGCCGACCGACCGACGGTCGTCGAGCTCAACATGGTGATCGACCCGCCCTGGGAGGTGTGAGCATGGTGACCGCGACCGTTCGCTACAAGCTGCCCGGCCACATCGACGACGCCGCCTGCCGCGCGCACTTCCACACGATCGCGCCGGGCTTCCGCGAAGTGAAGGGGCTCGTCAGCAAGCACTTCATCTGGAGCGAGAGCGGCTGGGCGGGCGGCGTCTACCAGTGGGAGACGCTCGAGGACGCGAAAGCCTTTTACAGCGGGCCGTGGCTCGCGGGCATCGTCGAGCGCTACGGCATGCACCCCGAGATCGAGTTCTACGAGGTGTTCGCGCTCACCGACAACGCGCGCGGGACGGTCGAGACGTTCACGGCCAGCTGAGCCACTCGCAGAGCCCGCGGCCCATCACCAGCGCCTGATCGTCGCCCGCGAGCCAGGGCAGCTCTTCCGTGAAGAGCGTGACGGCCTGGCGATACGAGCACGGCAGGCGCGTCAGGTCGGTGCCCCGGAACATCCGACGCGGCCCGAACGCGTCGAACCCGCGACGCATGTGTCCGTGCAGGCTGCGGTACGGATAGGGCTCCGAGGAGTAGCTCGGCAGCGCGGAGGCCTTGACGGCGACGTTCGGTCGCCGCGCCATCGCGAGCAGGTCCGGCAGATGCGCGAACGCGGCGTCGTCCTTCGTGCCCTGCAGCAATCCCAGGTGATCGATGATGATGCGCAGTCTGGGGTGACGTTCCGCGATGCGATCGACCTGCGGGAGCTGACCGGGCACCGAGAGCATCACCGGCAGCTCGAGCCGCGCGGCGACCGGCCAGAACCAGTCGGTCGTTCCGTTCGTGAGCCACGGCCGCTGTGACGCCGAGCCGAACGTGAAGCGCAGCCCCAGCATGCCGGGCTGGCGCTTCCAGCCGTCGAGCGCGGCGCGATCCTCGGGACGCTCGATCGCAAAGCGGCCCATGATCGCGAAGCGATCCGGGTACCGGCGCACCGCATCGATCGCGAGATCGTTGCGATCGCCCTCCCACGACGGCGGCACGATCACCGCGCGCGCGACGCCCGCGGCATCCATCTCCTTCAGCGCGTCCTCCGCGAGGAACGATCCCGGGCGGTGGGGATGCGAGCGAGTGCCGGGCCACGGCCGGTCCGGCCGGTCGGCGGCCCGGAGATGGATCTGCGCGTCCACGACCATCATGCGGGGAGTCTACGCCGGAAGGACGTGCTGCCGACGCTCGCGCGCTGGCATTTCGATCAGTGGGGGCCCCTGACCGGGGCGAGCAGTCTCGAGGCCTACACGGCGTTGCTCTACACCGCGTCGAAGCGTCGAACGGTCCCCTCGGTGCTCGTCGCGCTCGCCGATGGCGCGCTGATCGGCTCGGCCACGCTCCTCGCCTCCGATCTCCCGGCCCGGCCCGCGCTGACGCCCTGGCTCGCGCAGCTCTTCGTCGCGCCGGGACGGCGTCGCGACGGCGTCGGCGCCGCGCTCGTGACGGCGGTGCGCGAGCGCGCGCGGCGGTGCGGCTATGCGCGGCTCGACCTCTTCACGTCGGGGACGCTGCCGGACTACTACGCGCGCCTGGGCTGGGGCACGCTGGAGCGCGTCGCGTATCTCGGACGCGAGCGCACCGTGATGGACATCGCCCTCTAACGCTGGCGGTGCTTCTCCAGGTAGCCGAGGTCGAGCGCGTCGCGCACCAGCGCCATCGTCTCCTGCGCCGCCGCGCGGGCGCGCGCGGTGCCCGCCTCCAGCGCGTTGCGCACGAGTGACATGTTCGCCTCGTAGCGCGCGCGCCGCTCGCGGATCGGATCGAGGAACGCGTTGAGCGCCGCCGCGAGCTTCTGCTTCACCTCGACGTCGCCGACGGCGCCGCGCCGGTAGCGGTCCTTCAGCTCGTCGACCTCGGCGCGGTTCGGATTGAAGGCGTCGTGATGCATGAACACCGGGTTGCCCTCGACGTGCCCGGGGTCGGTCGCGCGCAGGCGCGTCGGGTCGGTGTACATCGCGCGCACCTTCTCCGTCACCACCGCGGGCGGTCCTTGAGGAAGATCGCGTTGTTCTGGGACTTGCTCATCTTCGCCTGGCCGTCCGTGCCGACGAGCCGGGGCACGCGTCCGACGAGCCCGTCCGGCTCCGGGAAGACCTCCTTGAACTGCCGGTTGAAGCGGCGGGCGATCTCGCGGGTCATCTCGATGTGCGGCAGCTGGTCCTCGCCGACGGGCACGAGGTGCGCGCGGGGCAGGAGGATGTTCGCGACCTGCATGACCGGGTAGGTGAAGAACGCGACCGGCACCGACTTCTTGCCGAAGTCGTCCATCTCCGCCTTCAGCGTCGGATTGCGCTGCAGCATCCCGAGCGGCAGGAACCACGAGAGCCACGTCGTCAGCTCCGCGTTCTCCGGGACCAAGCTCTCGATGACGAAGCAGCTCTTCTCCGGATCGAGCCCGACCGCGAGCCAGTCGAGCGCCACCTCCCACACCGACTCGCGGACGCGCGCCATGTCGTCGGCGTAGTCCGACACCTGGTAGTCCGCGAGCAGGAAGTGGCGGTCGTACTCGTGCTGGAGACGGAGCCAGTTCTCCAGCGCGCCGACGTAGTGGCCGAGATGGAGCGCGCCCGTCGGCCGAATGCCGGTGAGGATGCGCTTCATGCCCCGCGGACCTCCGCCAGGACCGCGAGGATCGACTCGTGGATATGCCCGTTGCTCGCGACGACGCGCGGACGCTCGATGTCGACGGCGCCGCCGCGCAGGTCGGTGATGCGCCCGCCCGCTTCCTCGAGCAGAACGCTCGCCGCGGCGACGTCCCAGGGGCCGAGCGTGAGCTCCCAGAAGCCGTCGAGCCGGCCGGCGGCGACGTACGCGAGGTCGAGCAGGGCGGAGCCGAGGCGCCGCACCGCCCGCGCGCGCACCGCGAACGTGGCGTACTCCTTCAGGTTGTTGTCGGGATTCGTGCGGATGTCGTACGGGAACCCCGTGGCGAGAAGGCTGCGGTCGAGCTCGATCGTCGACGACACGGCCAGGCGTGTGTCGTTCATCCACGCGCCGGCGCCGCGCTCGGCGACGAAGAGCTCGTCGCGGCTCGGATCGTAGACGACGCCGAGCGTGACGACGCCGTCCCGCTCGAGGCCGATGCCGACGGAGTAGATCGGCAATCCGTGGGCATAGTTCGTGGTGCCGTCGAGGGGGTCGATGATCCAGCGGCGCCCGGAGCGGCCGGCGCGCGCGCCGCCTTCTTCGCCGAGGATGCCGTCGTCAGGAAAGTGCTTCAGCAGCGCGTCGGCGACGAGCGTCTCCGCGCGCCCGTCCATCTCCGTCACCAGGTTGGTCACCGTGCCCTTGTAGGAAACCTGACGGGTCCTGGGATGCTCGCGATGGAGGAGCTGCCCGGCGGCGCGCGCGGCGTCGACGGCCACGCGTCGTTCGAGCGAAGCCATCTCTTGACGGACTCTAGCACACGTGCTGCCATGACGTGCGTTGGCACCGATGAGACCGTGGAAGCGCGGAGACCGTCCGCTGCACGCGCCCGCGCGCGCGTGGAAGCGCCGTCCCCGCATCCGTCCAGGAACGCTTCCCGGGACGCTCGCGCACGACGCCGCGGCGCCGCCCGCGCGCGTCAGCCTCATCCGGTTCGCGCACGACAGCTTCGACGAGCGTGAGGTCTCCGTCGACGAGGCGGTGGCGGCGTTCGCGCCCGGTGGCGTCACGTGGATCAACGTCGACGGCCTCGACGCCACGGTCCTGAAGCGCCTCGGCGAAGCGTTCGGTCTCCACCCGCTCGCGCTCGAGGACGCGCTGGACGTGCCCCAGCGTCCGAAGGCCGAGCGCTACGAGAAGCACTACTTCCTCGTCCTGCACGCGCTCCGGCTCGTGGACGGCGCGCTCACCGACGAGCAGGTCAGCGTGTTCTTCGGCGAGCGATGGATCATCACGATCCAGGAGCGGATCGAGGACGAGACGTTCGGCGCCGTGCGCGCGGCCATTCGCCACGGTCGCGGCCGCACCCGCGAGGCGGGCGCCGACTACCTCGCGTACCTCCTCCTCGACTCCGTCATCGACGCGTACTTTCCGATCATCGAGACGATCGGTGAGCGGATGTCCGTGCTCGAGCAGGAGATCGTGGGGACCGCGGCGACGACGGAGTGCCTGCTGAAGATCCAGCAGATCCGCCACGAGCTGCTCGCGCTGCGCCGCGCGGTGTGGCCGACGCGCGAGGAGGTGGCCGCGCTGATGCGCGACGAGAGCGGGCTCGTCGCGCCCGAGACGCGGGTGTTCCTCCGGGACGCCTACGACCACGGCGTCCAGGCGCTCGAGATCGTGGAGTCCGAGCGCGAGACCGCGACGTCGATCATGGAGATCTACCTCTCCACCCAGAACCAGCGGCTCAACGAGGTGATGAAGGTCCTCACGGTCATCTCCACGCTGTTCATCCCGCTGACGTTCATCGCGTCGATCTACGGCATGAACTTCGAGGCCATGCCCGAGCTCAAGTGGCGCTTCGGCTACACGTCGGCCCTCGGGTTGATGGCCGTCACCGCGGCGGGGCTCGTCGCGTACTTCAAGCGGCGCGGGTGGTGGTGATGCGGATCGTCATGCTGGGCGCGGGCGGTGTCGGCGGCTACTTCGGCGCCAAGCTGGCGCGCGCCGGCGAGGACGTCACGTTCGTCGCGCGCGGTGCGCACCTGGACGCCATCCGCCGCGACGGGCTCACGGTGCGCTCGAGCCTCGAGGGCCAGTGGACCGTCAAACCGGCGGCGGTCGACGATCTCGGCGGCCTGCCGCCGGCGGACCTCGTCGTGCTCGCGGTGAAGGCGCACGACACCGAGGCCGTTCTGCAGCGCGTCCGGCCGGTCGTGACGCCCGAGACCGCGGTGCTCTCGCTGCAGAACGGTGTCCGGAGCGCGGACCTCATCGAGCGCGTGCTCGGCCCCGGGCTTGCGCTCGGCGGTGCGGCGTACATCTTCGCGGCCATCGATGCCCCGGGCGTCGTCGTGCACCACTTCCTCGGCCGCATCGCCTTCGGCGAGCTCGACGGCCGGCGCACGCCGCGCGTGGAGCGGGTGCTCGCGGCGCTGAGCGCCGCCGGCATCCCGACGGACGTGGCGCCCGACATCCGCCGCGTGCTGTGGGAGAAGTACCTCCTGATCTGCGCGCAGGCGGGCATGAGCACGCTCGTGCGCGTGCCCGCGGGCGAGCTCCGCGCGCACGAGCCGACGTGGGCCATGTATCGGGCGCTCGTGGAGGAGTGCGCGGCGGTCGGGCGCGCCGAGGGCGTGGCGCTCGCTGCCGACGTCGTCGGCGCGATCATGCAGGCGGCGCAGGCGCTCGACCCCGCCGCGCGCTCGTCGATGTATCACGATCTCGTCAACGGCCGGCCGCTCGAGCTCGACGCGCTGCACGGCCATCTCGTGCGCCTCGGCCGCCGTCACGGGGTGCCGACGCCGATGGCGAGCGCGGTGTACGCCGCGCTCCTGCCGCACGCCCGGGGGAGTCGAGCCTGATCCTTCGAGCCGTCGTGCGCTATTGCGCACGCTACCGGCGCCGCTACCTCGCGGGCTACGCCTGCCTGCTCACGGGCACCACGCTGTCGCTGACGATTCCGTGGACGATCAAGCAGGCGATCGAGAGCCTCGAGCGCGACGCCGCGACTGCCGCGCTCGGCACGTTCGTGGCCGCGATCGTCGCGCTGGCGATTTTCAACGGCCTGGCCCGGCTCGGCTCGCGGTTCGCCATCATCGGCGCCGCGCAGCGGGTCGAGTTCGACGTCCGCAACGACCTCTACGCGAGCATGCAGGGCTTCTCGCCCGCGACCATCGCCGAGCGCGGCACCGGCGAGCTGATGACGCGCGCCTCGAGCGACGTGTCGGCGGTGAAGCAGCTCGTCGGCTTCGGCGGGTTGAGCCTGGTGAGCACCACGTTCGCCTACGGCGGAGCGATCGCCGCGATGCTCGCGGTGGATCCGTGGCTCACGCTCTGGGCGATGAGCCCGTACCCGGTGCTGATCCTGCTCGCCAAGCGCTTCAACGCGGCGGTGCACGACCGCACCGAGGCGCAGCAGGAGCAGCTCGGCGTGGTGTCGAGCGTCGTGCAGGAGCACATCGCGGGGATCTCCGTCGTCCGCGCGTACGCGATGGAGCGCCGCGCCGAGGCGGTCTTCGACGCCGCCAACGCGGAGTTCCTGCGGCGCAGCCTGGCGCTGGGCCGCGTGGAGGCGCAGTTCAGCCCGCTCATGAGCCTGATCGCCGGCGTCGGCATCCTCGTCGTCCTGTGGGCCGGAGGACGCGCGGTGCTCGAGGGGCGGATCACGCTCGGGGCGCTCGTCGCGTTCAACGGCTACCTCGCGTATCTCGCGTGGCCGACGCTCGCGCTCGGCTGGACGCTGTCGATCGTGCGCCGCGGGCTCACCTCGATGGGGAGGATCCAGGAGCTGCTCACGCGGACGCCGCCGCCGCCCGCGCCGGCTGAGACCGTGCCGGGAACGCCGGACATCCGCTTCGAGGGTCTGACGTTCGCCTACGGCGAGCGCGCGCCGGTCCTGCGCGACGTCTCCTTCGAGGTCAGGAGCGGCGAGACGGTCGCGATCGTCGGGCCGACGGGCAGCGGCAAGTCGACGCTTGGCCATCTCCTCGCGCGCCTCTGGGAGCCGCCGCCGGGCACGGTCTTCCTCGGCGGCCGCGACGTGCGCGCCCTCGACCGTGGGACGCTGCGCGCGAGCATCGGCTTCGTGCCGCAGGAGGCGTTTCTGTTCTCGCGGTCGATCCTCGAGAACGTCACGCTGGGCCGCGACGACGTGCCCGCCGAGATCGCGCGCCAGGCCGCCGACGCATCGGGGATCGCCGCGGAGGTGGACGAGTTCCCGCAGGGCTTCGCGACGGTCGTCGGCGAGCGCGGGCTCACGGTCTCCGGCGGGCAGCGCCAGCGCCTGGCGCTGGCGCGCGCGCTCGCGGGCGGCCCGTCGGTGCTCGTGCTCGACGACGTGTTCGCGAGCGTCGACGCGGCGAAGGAAGAGGAGATCGTCGCCAATCTCGCGCGCGAGGTGGCGGGACGCACCGTGCTGCTGATGACGCACCGGCTGCGCGCCGCGCGGGCGGCCTCCCGCGTGATCGTGCTCGTGGAGGGCCGGATCGTGGAGCAGGGCGCCCACGACGAGCTCCTGCGCGCCGGCGGCGTCTACGCGCGGCTCTGGCGCATCCAGCAGCTCGAGGAGGAGATCGCCCGTGCCTGACGTGCACGACGACGGCGAGGGCGCGCTCGGACGCGCCTTCGATCGGCGCCTCGTTGGGCGCCTCTGGGGCGCGGCACGCGCGCATCACCGGCTGATCTACGGCTCGCTGCTGCTCTTCCCGCTAATTGCCGCGCTGGAGCTCGCGCAGCCGTACCTGCTCAAGGTCGCGATCGACGAGCACATCCTCCGCGGCGACTGGGCGGGCCTGACGCGCGTCGCCGGGGTCTACGTCGTCGTCCTCGCCGCGCTCTACGCGCTGCGCATGGCCGAGGCGTACCTGATGCACGTGACCGGGCAGCGCGTGATGCACGATCTGCGCGCGACGCTGTTCGCGCACGTCGTGCGGCTCGACGCACGGTTCTTCGATCGCACCCCCGTCGGGCGGCTGATGACGCGCGTGCTCTACGACGCCGAAGCGGTGAGCGACGCGTTCACGAGCGGGCTGTCGGCCATCGTCGCCGACGTCGTCACCCTGGCCGGCGTGGTCGCGATCATGCTGTGGATGGACTGGCACCTGGCACTCGTGACGTTCTCGATCGTGCCGGTGCTCGCGGTGGCGGCCGGCTACTTCCGGCTCCGCGCGCGCGACGCCTATCGCACGGTCCGGCGCCGCCTCGCCCGGCTCAACGGATTCCTTCAGGAGTCGCTGCAAGGTATGGCCGTGGTGCAGCTGTTCGCCCGCGAGGCGCACGAGCGCGAGCGGTTCCACGAGCTCAACGCGTCCTATCGCCGGGCGCTGTTCGGCTCCACGATCTTCGAGGCGACGCTCTATTCGTCCGTGGAGGCGATCGGCGCGATCGCCGTCGCGCTCCTGCTGTGGTACGGCGGCGCCCAGATCGCCGCCGGGACCCTGACGTTCGGCGCGCTCGTCGCGTTTCTCCAGTACACCAACCGCTTCTTCCTGCCGATCCGCGACCTGGGCGCGAAGTACACCGTGATGCAGGCGGCGATGGCCTCGGCCGAGCGGATCTTCGAGCTCCTCGACGAGCGGCCCGCGATCACGAGCCCGGCGGTCGCGCCGCGGGGCGGCGAGACGACGAGCGTGACCTTCGATCGCGTGTGGTTCGCGTACGATACACGGGCGCGCTTCTGGCGCGACGACACGTGGGTGCTGCGCGAGTGCTCGTTCGAGGTCGCGCCGGGCGAGCACGTGGCGATCGTCGGCGCCACGGGCGAGGGGAAGAGCACCTGCGCGCGTCTCCTGAATCGCTCGTACGACGTCAGCCGGGGCCGGGTGCTCGTCGGGGGCCTCGACGTCCGCGAATGGGACCTCGAGCGGCTCCGCCGGCACGTCGGCCTGATCTTCCAGGACACCGTGCTGTTCACGGGGAGCGTCGAAGCGAACCTCCGGCTCGGCGCCACCGCTGACGGCCATGGGCCGTCGAGGCTCGGGGACGGCGGCGCGGTCGACGCGGCGACGCTCGAGCGCGCGGTGCGCATGGCGAACGCCTCCACGTTCATCGAGGCGCTGCCGGGGCGCTTCGACGCGCCACTCAGCGAGCGCGGCGCGAACATCTCGTACGGTCAGCGTCAGCTCCTGGCGATCGCGCGCGCCCTTGTGTACAATCCCGCAATCCTCGTGCTCGACGAAGCTACGTCCAGCGTCGATCCAGAGTCGGAAGCGCTGATCCAGGACGCGATGAAGCGCCTGCTGGCGGGACGCACGACGATCACGATCGCTCATCGCCTCGCGACCGTTCACGGAGCCGACCGGATCCTCGTCCTGCATCGGGGCCGCGTGCACGAGGCGGGGACGCACGCGGACCTCGTCCGTCACGGCGGGCTGTACGCGCGCCTATGGGAGCTGCAGACGTCCCGATGAGCAAACGGGCAGCCGCGGAGGGCGCGGATTCACGCCGCGCCCGGAGCGAGGGGGGGTGGGGGGGCCCGTCTCGGGCCCCCCATTTCGATCACGCCGTCTACACGCTGGTTCGCCGGATTCCCGCGGGCCGCACGGCGACGTACGGCCAGGTCGCCGCGATGCTCGGTCGCCCCCGCGCGGCGCGCGCCGTCGGCGGCGCGATGCGACGGTGCCCACCGGGCGTGCCGTGGCATCGGGTGCTGAACGCCGCGGGCCGGATCAGCCGCCGGGCCCGCGCGGCCGGCATGCTGACGCAGCGGCTGCTCCTCGAGCGCGAGGGTGTGACGCTGCGCCGCGGCCGCGTCGACTTCGCGCGGTACGGATGGGACGCCGCCGCGGGCGCCTGCCGCGGCGGCCGGCGTCGACGAGCGGTGTCGCGTGCCGGTCGCGTGCGGCTCCGCATCGACGACGAGCGCGCGTGGAGCGCGCAGAAAGCCTGACATGAAACTCGCCATCCACCTGAGCTACTCCGGGGCGAAGCTCTCGATCGACGTCGACAAGGTGCTCGAGGCCGAGCGGCTCGGCTACGACTCCATCTGGACCGCCGAGGCCTACGGCTCCGACGCGGTGGTGCCGGCGGCGTGGCTCGCGGCGCGCACGAGCCGCATCCACGTCGGCACCGCGATCATGCAGATCGCCGGTCGCACGCCCGCCATGACGGCGATGACCGCCATGACGCTCGACGGCCTCTCCGGCGGACGCTTCCGCCTCGGCCTCGGCGTGTCGGGACCGCAAGTCGTCGAGGGCTGGCACGGCGAGCCGTTCGGCAAGCCGCTCAAGAAGACACGCGAATACGTCGACGTCGTGCGCGCGGTGCTGCGCCGGGAGAAGCCCGTCGAGTATCACGGCGAGTACTACCGGATTCCCTACGCCGGCGCCGACGCGACCGGGCTCGGCAAGCCGCTCAAGTCGATCCTTCACGGCCGGCCGGACATGCCGATCTACATCGCGGCGATCGGGCCGAAGAACGTGGCGATGACCGCGGAGATCGCCGACGGCTGGATCCCCATCTTCTTCTCGCCCCGCCGCATGCCGATGTTCCGCGCGTGGCTCGACGAAGGGTTCAGGAAGGCGGGCAAGAGCGCCGCCGGCTTCGACATCATGCCCGGCGTCACGGTGGTGATGGGCGAGGACGTCGCGGCGTGCCGCGCGAGCGTCAAGGCGCGGCTGGCGCTCTACGTCGGCGGCATGGGCGCGCGCGGCAAGAACTTCTACAACGAGCTCGCGCAGCGCTACGGCTACGAGGGACCCGCGAAGACGATCCAGGACCTCTATCTCTCCGGGAAGAAGCAGGAGGCGGAAGCCGCGGTGCCGGACGCGCTCGTCGACGAGGTCGCGTTGTGCGGGCCGCGCGAGCGCATCCGTGAGCGCCTGGCGGAATGGAAGGCCGCCGGCGTGACGACGATGATGGTGGGGACCAACGACCTCAACGCGCTTCGGACGATGGCGGAGCTGACGCTATGAAGCTGAAGGACCGGGTCGCGATCGTGACGGGCGGGGGATCGGGGATCGGCGCGGCGTCCGCGACCGCCTTCGCGGCGGAGGGCGCGCGCGTCATGGTCGTGGACATCGACGAGACGCACGCCAAGCGCACGGTGGAGACGATCGAGAAGATGGGCGGGCGCGCGGTGGCGATGCACGGCGACGTGACGACGGCCGCGACGAACGAGGCGATCGTCGCCCGCGCGATGGCGCTGTGGAGCCGCCTCGACATCTTCTTCGCCAACGCCGGCGTGCCACAGTGGAAGACCGAGGTCGAGGACGTCGACGAGGCGCTCTACGACACGATCATGGCGGTGAACGTGAAGGGCGTGTTCCTCGGCGCGAAGTACGCCATGCCCGTGATGAAGAAGGCGCGCCGCGGCGTCTTCCTCGTCACCGCGTCGACCGCGGGCATCCGCCCGCGTCCGGGCGGCCAGGTCTACGCGGCCTCGAAGGGCGCCGTGATCACGTTCACCAAGGGGCTCGCGCTCGAGGCGGCGCCGTACGGCGTGCGCGTGGTGGCGCTCGCGCCCGTGGCGACCTTCACGCCGATGCTCGCCACGTTCATGAACAAGCGCGAGGTCGACGAGGAAGGCCTGGCCGCGTACATCGCAACCGTGCCGCTCGGCCGCCTCAACCAGCCCGAGGACCTCGCGCGCGCGGCCGTGTTCCTCGCGTCGGACGACGCGGCGATGATCACGGGCTCGTGCGTCGAAGTGGACGGCGGCCGCTGCATTTGACATGAAAGTCATTCCGCTCGCCGCCGATTCGCTCGGCGTCCGCTCGATGGCGACGTACGTCGAGATCGCGGACACCGGCATTCTGATCGACCCCGGCGCGACGCTGGCGCACTCGCGCTTCACCCTGCCGCCCGCCACCGAGGAGTGGGACGCGCTCCGCCGCGCGAACGACCGCATCTCGGCCTACGCGGCGCGCGCGTCGATGATCTTCGTCAGCCACTATCACGACGACCACTTCCGCTCGGATCCCGCGACGTACCTCGGCCGCACCGTGCTCGCGAAGGATCCGCACCGCATGGTCGGCGGGCAGCAGGCGCGGCGCGGAAGCGAGCTGTGGACGATGCTCGACGCCAAGGCGCGCCCGACGATCGCCGACGGCTACGAGCGGCGCGAGCACGCGCTGGAGCTCCGCGCGTCGCCGCCCCTGCCGCATGGGGTGGAGGCGACGACGCTCGGCTACGTCGTCGCGCTGCTCGTCGCCGACCACGCCGAGCGCGAGCGCTTCGTGTTCGCGTCCGACGTGCAGGGGCCGCTCTCCGGCGTCGCCGCCGGCTGGCTGATCCAGCAGCGGCCGACGCTCCTCTATCTGTCCGGGCCGCCGTCCTACATCGAGGGCCAGCTCGGCACGCCGCTGATCGAGCGCGGCATCGACAACCTGCTCCGCGTGATCGACGCGACGGGCTGTCGCGTGATCATGGACCACCACGCGGTGCGCGACGCGGGCTTCGGCGCGCGGTTCGAGCGCCTCTGGTCCACGAAGCGCGTGGTGACTGCGGCGGAATTTCTCGGCGTACCGCTCGCGGCGCTCGAGAGCCAGCGGCGCCAGCTCTGGACCTCGGTGGCACGCAAGCCGGCGGACGGCGCTCGCACGGCGGACCGTGCGGCGGGCGGAGCGGACGCGCCGAAACGGCGTGCTACGATCGATCGGCCGATCACGCGAACGGCGAGAGGAGGTCCCACGTCGTGACCGACAACAAGACGTTGAACGTCGGGGACGCGGCACCCGACTTCACGATGAAGACGATCGGGCTCAAGGACATCAGCCTGCGCGACTATCGCGGAAAGAACGTCGTCCTGCTGTTCTACCCCCTCGACTGGACGCCGGGCTGAAGCAAGTGCATGCCGGCCTTCGACAAGCGCGTGAGCGACTTCGACAAGGCCAATACCCAGGTGCTGGGTATCTCGACCGACAGCCCCTTCAGCCACGAGAACTGGGCCAAGGCCGTCGGCATCCAGAACTATCCGCTGCTCTCGGACGTGCACCGCACGGTCGCGAAGGACTACGGCGTCTACTGGCCGGACTGGAACGCGAACAGCCGCGCGACGTTCATCGTCGACGCGGCCGGGAAGATCCGCTTCATCGAGCGTTACGGGAAGGGCGAGCTCCCGGATCCGGACAAGATCCTCACCGAGGTCGCGAAGCTCCGCTGACGGGCCGGACGGGACGCGCCCGGTGGGGGCGTGCTCCTGTCCTCGCTGAGGCGGCTGCGGATGTCGCGCGCCCCCACCGGGCGCGTCCAGTCCGGCCGGTCGGCTCAGCGGCTTTGCGTGGTCAGCATGACGCCTGCCAGCACGCACGCGCCGCCGATCAGCTGCCACAGGCCGAGTTGCTCGCGCAGGAGCAGCGCGGCCAGGACCAGGCCGACCACGGGCTGGAGATTCAGGAAGCCTGCCGCGCGGCTCGGGCCCACGACGTGGATCGCGCGTGACCAGTACACGTGCGCGACGGCGCCGGCGATCGCCTGGTAGAGGACGACGCCCCACGCGAGGACCGAGCCGAAGCGCGGGGGCGGGAAGAGCGGCGCGGTGACGATCGCCGTCGGGACGATCAGGAGCGTGCCGGCCACGTACGCCGCGGTGGTGAGCACCGCCGGTGACGAATCCGCGAGGACGCGCTTCGAGTAGACCGTGTACGCGCTCCAGCCCGCGAGCGTGACGATGTTGATCAGGTCGCCCGCGTTCACGTCGCCGGGGCGCAGCGACAGCAGGCGGCCGTTCGTGATGACGAGGAGCACGCCGCTCGCGGACACGACGACCCCCAGCCACTGACGACGGCGGAGCCGCTCGCCCAGGTAGAACCGCGCGCCGAGCGCGATCATCACCGGGCTCGCGGCCTGCAGCAGCACGATGTTCGAGGCCGTCGAGTAGAAGATCGCGAGATAGCTGCCCTGCGTCGAGATGAAGATGCCGAAGACGCCGAGGAGCAGGAACGCGCGCAGCGCGCCCGGCGCGAGCGCCAGCGTCGTGTCCGCGCCGGAGCGCGGCAGCGTCACCACCAGGAAGATCGACGCGATGGCGCAGCGGAGGGCGGCCATGACGAGCGGCGGCATGTCGGGCAGCGCGAGCTTGATGGCCGCCGGGTAGCTCGCCCACAGCACCACGATGACGACCAGCGCGACGTACGCGCGCGTGTGGGCGGAAGCGGACACCGGCCTATGGTAGCGTTTTCGCGATGGCCGACCACGTGCTGGAGGCGCGCGTCTGGCTGGGCCGGCCTCGTTCCGACGTGTTCGCGTTCTTCGCCGATCCCGCCAACCTGGGTGTCCTCACGCCGCCGTCGTTCGCCCTGCGCCTGATCACGCCCGCGCCCGTGATGGCGGCGGGGGCCGTGCTCGATTACCGCCTGCGGTGGCTCGGCGTGCCGATCCGGTGGCGCGCGTTCGTGCGCGAGTACGATCCGCCGTATCGCTTTCTGGACGTGCAGCTCCGGGGCCCGTACGCGCGGTGGGAGCACCGGCACCGGTTCCTCGAGGACGACGGAGGGACGATCGTGGAGGACCGTCTCGTCTACCGGCTGCCGCTCGGCATCGCCGGACGCGCGATGCACGCGGTCCTCGTGGGTCGGCAGCTCCGTGCCGCGTGGGACTACCGCACGCGACGCCTCGCCGAGCTGCTGGGCCCGCTCAGGCCGATCCGAGGAACGCCTACGCGGGGAGCTTGACGCCGATCGCTTCGAGGCGCGGGCGCACGCGGTCGGTCAGGAGCCCGAGCCGCGCGAGGTTCGTCACCATCGAGCCGTGCATCTCGCGCTTGAAGTACTTCCGGAACGGCGCGTAGTCGTTCCTGGCCGCGGTCTCGCGGCGATAGCGGCGGACCTCGTCGATCTGCGCCTTCGTGAAGCCGAGGTCGCGATAGGGCTCGAGCGGGAAGAAGCCGGTGAGCGTCTTCTCCAGCGCGTAGCACGTGTAGTCCTCGAGCTCGGTGCGCTCCTGCGGCGTGGCGTTCTTCACGACGTCGGGCAGGGACAGCATGCCGAAGCCCATGTGGCGCGACTCGTCCCCGAGGATCCGGCGGCAGACCTCGCCGAGCACGGGATCCCTCGCGCTCTCCGCCATCAGCTTGAACAGCGAGACGGCGAACGTCTCGGCGACGAGCTGGAGGGCGATCGTCTTCAGGTACCAGCGCGTCTCGCCGAGGATCGACTCGAAGAGCTCGACTTCGTTCCGCGGCATGGGGTACGAGAGGTCGTCGAGGCGCTCGGCGATGTACCGCTTGAGGACCTCGTTGTGGCGCGCCTCGTCCATCACCTGCGTGGCCTGGAAGAACTTGTGGTCGGTGCCCTCGACGAGGTCGACCATCTGGCTGCACGCGAGCATCGCGCCCTGCTCGCCGTACATGAGCACGCCGAGCCGGTAGGCGGCGATGCGGCGGTTGAGCTGGACCTTGTCGGCCTCGGAGAGCGCGTCCCAGAGCGGGCTGCCGTAGATGTCGACGAGCTCGTCGGCGATGATCCGGCCGTCGGGCGCGGGCGGCGTCGACCAGGCGATGTCCTTCGACGCGTTCCACTGGTCGCGCTTGGCGTTCTCGTAGAGCCGCCGGAGGTCGGGCGCGTCGACGGCGTAGTCGAGCTCGAACGTGGTGGTCAGCGTCGCCGGAATCGTCCAGGCCTTCGCGCGTTCCATGTCTGGTCTCCGGGCATGCGTACCGACGGGTTCAGTGGAATGACTGGCTAGTTTTACCATGAACATTGGGGGCCCCACAACTGGAGGACCCCACCCCCCTCTGCGTCGCCTCAGCGCGAGGTCGTCACCCCGACCCGGCGGCAGAGCGGACGCACGGGACAGGCCGAGCACTTCGGCGAGACCGGCGCGCAGACGTTCTGGCCGAACGTCACCAGCAGGTCGTTGTAGCCGATCCAGTACCGGCGCGGCAGCGTCGCCCGCAGCGCCATCTCGCTCTCGTCGGGCGTCGTCGTCCGGATGTAGCCGAGACGGTTCGAGATCCGGTGGACGTGCGTGTCGACGCAGATGCCGGGCTTGTCGAAGCCCATGGTGACGACGAGGTTCGCCGTCTTGCGGCCGACGCCGTCGAGCGTGAGGAGCGCGTCGATCTCGTCGGGGACCGTGCCGCCGAACCGCGCGAGGAGATCGCGGCAGAGCTTCAGGATCACGCGCGCCTTCGTGCGGTAGAAGCCGACGGGATAGATCGCGCGCTCGATCTGTCGCGGCGTCAGCGTCAGCATCGCGGCGGGCGCGTCAGCGAGCGCGAAGAGGCGCGCGGCAGCGGGCCCGGTGGTCGTGTCCTGCGTGCGCAAGGAGAGGAGGCACGCGATCAGCACGCGGAACGGGTCGCCGCTCTCGCCGGCCACCGCCGTGCGCTTCCAGCCGGGCTGCGCCCGGCGGAGACGCCGGATGACCTCGGCGATCGCTACATCTTGTCGCGGAGCGATTCGAGGAGCTCGCGCGCCTTTGGACGGTCCTTGACCGTCCAGTCGGCGAGGTTGGTCGGCGCGCGCTCGTCGACCACGCCGGTCAGCTCGCGGCGCGCGTCGTCGTAGCGCTTCTTCATGATGAGCAGCCGGGCGAGGTCGACGCGGAGGGAGGTGAAGCGCGGGTCCACCTCGAGCCCGCGGCGGAACTGCTTCTCGGCCTCGACGCGGTCGCCGCCCGCGATGCGCGGGACTTCCATCAGGACGTTGCCGGCGAGGCCGCGCCCGCGCACCGAGCGCGGGTTCAGCTCGAGGATGGTCTCGATCTCCTTGCGGACCGTCGGGAGCAGAAAGAGCGACCGCAGGATGCCGTTCGCCTGGCCCCAGCGGCCGGTGTTGATGGCGAACCACAGGTGCGCTTCCTCGTCGCGCGGCGCCAGCTCCACCGCGCGCTCGCCGATCTGGCGGCCGCGGTCGTACGCCGCCAGCTTCTCGTCCCTCGTGCGCGCGCGCACGTCGCCCACGAGGAAGTAGACGTAGGACAGCGTGATGAGCGTGTCGATGCGGCGCTCTTTCGTCAGCGCGCTCTCGAGGAGATCGCGCGCGCGGTCGATGCGCGTCAGGTCCTCGTCGTAGCGCGCGATGAGGCTCCGCGCCGCCTCCGCCGGTGTTTCAGCGTGCGCGGGAACGACGAGCGAGAGGACGGCGACGAGGAGCACGGCCGCACGAAACATCGGGTCACTCTAGCACGCGCTCCCGCTCGGTCAGGAACGTCAGGAGCGCGTGCACGCGGTCCGCCACCGCGCTCGGGAGCTCGTGGGCGAGCGCCTCGCACGCCGCGAGCCAGAGCCAGGCGAGTGTCTCGGCGTCGCGACCCGACGGGACGACACGGGCGTCCGAGGCCCGCTGCAGGATCTCGACGAGCGCCAGCCGGACGTGCTCGCGCGCCCACCCGAGCGCCAGGCGCGCGGTCTTGTCGTCGGCCGTGCGCAGCGCATCCGCCCGGAGCGCGAGCGCCAACGGCGCGTCCGGCGCGTACGCCGCGGCCATGGCTTCGACCGCGGCGGCGAGGCCCGCCGCGTTCACGCCGCTGTGCTTGGCCAGCGTGCGCGCGAGCTCGAGGAGGAACGGCTCCGCCGCGAGCGGGCGCGATGCAGCGGACGAAGGGGACGGAGCAACGACCGGCGCAGGCCGCGGCGCGGTGCGCTGGGGGCGCGTCTTGGCGCGCCGTTGAGCGCGCGGTCGGCGTCGGGCGGTCACGCGCCCATGGTCGCACAGCGCGGTGAGTGGCAGTCGCATTGCACCCAGGGAGGCCAGTGCCGCCGCGGCCCAGCGCAGCGCGGTGGTCGGAATTACACCGGAGGAGGAAGCTTCATGATCCGATGGAGTGGACTCACCGCATGCGCGTTGCTCTTGCTGCTCGCGGCGACCGCGGTCACCGCTCAGCAGGTCGTCACCGGCACCGTCGTCCGGATCGACCAGCCGGCAGGCGTCGTCGTCCTCGACAACGGCGCGATGTACCAGACCACGCCGCAGACGGTCTTCCCGGTCGACAACCGGCCGGCGGCGTTCACCACGCTCGCGCCCGGCACGCCGGTCGCCGTGCAGTACGCTCAGCCGGTCGTCTTCCGCGAGGGACGCTACGTCGTGATGACGCATTCCGCGGCCACCGCGCCGCTCCCGGCCGCCGGCGCCTACGAAGTGGGCGGCGTCGTGAAGTACGCGGACCCCGTGCGCCGCATCGTCCGGTTCGACGACGGCCGCAACGTCTCGATCGACGAGAACGTCCAGCTTCTCCACAACGGCTCGCCGGTGATGCTGAGCACGGTGGCGCCCGGCACGTTCGTGGTGGCGCGCTCGATCAAGCCGCTCGCGTTCCGTGACAACACCGACTACGTCGCCACCGGGACGCCGGTCGTGATGACGCCGGCCCCCGTGATCGCGACGTCGCCGGTCACCGGCACCGTGGTGCGCGTCGATCAGCCGAACCTGACCGTGCTGAGCGACGGGCGCGTGATCCCGGCGACGACGCAGACCGTGGTCATGGTCGACAACCGTGCGGTGCCCTACGCGACGCTGCGGCCCGGCACCCACGTCGTGGTCTATCCGAACGGGCAGACGTCGCTCGTGACGGACCCGATCCCCGCGGCGTTCCCGTGGCCGATAGGTCCCGAAGCCGGCCTTCGCGAGAGGGAAGCCGAGCGCGCGGGCGACTGAGGCAGGGATCGGAAGGGGCCCTCGCGGCCCCCTCCGGGGGCTACTCGTATCTGAGCGCTTCGATCGGATCGAGGCGCGCGGCCTTGCGCGCCGGATAGAAGCCGAAGAAGACGCCGACGCCGGCGGCGAACCCGAACGCCATCGCGACCGACGCCGCGGGCACCTGCGTCCGCCACTCGGCGAACTCGCTGATCGCCCGCGAGCTGCCGAGCCCCAGCGCGATGCCGATGACGCCGCCGATGAGCGAGAGCGTCACCGCCTCGACGAGGAACTGCAGGAGGATGTCGCGGCCGCGCGCGCCGACGGCCATCCGGAGCCCGATCTCCCGCGTCCGCTCCGTCACCGACACCAGCATGATGTTCATGATCCCGATGCCGCCGACGAGGAGCGAGACCGACGCGATCGCCGCGAGCAGGTAGGTCATCACCTTCGACGACTCTTCCTGCGCCTGGAGGATCTCGGAGAGGTTCCGGACGGTGAAGTCGTCATCCTGGTACGGCTGCAGGCGATGCCGTTGACGCAGGAGCTCGCGGATCTGCGCCTCGGCCTCGACCATGTCCTCGCCCGCGCGGATCTTGATGGAGATCGCGCCCACGGAGCGCGCGTTCGCCTGGCTCACGCCGAGCACCTTCTTCTTCGCGGTCGTGAGCGGAATCACCGCGACGTCGTCCTGATCCTGGCCCCACGAGTTCTGACCCTTGCGGTCGAGGAGACCGATCACGGTGAAGGGCACCTTCTTGATGCGCACGATCTGGCCGAGCGGATCGGCGTCGCCGAAGAGATTCTGCGCCGTCGTCTGGCCGAGGAGCGCGACCTTCGTCGCCCCGGCGAGGTCTTCCGGCGTGAAGACGCGGCCGGCCACGGTGGTCCACTCGCGCGCCTCGAAGTATTCCGGCGTCACGCCCTGGATGCCGGTGGCCCAGTTCAGGTTGCCGTAGACGATCTGCGCGGTCCCGCGCATCGACGGCGCGGACGCGTGGACGGCGGCGATCTCGCGGCCGATCGCCGCCGCATCCTCTTCGGTGATCGTGAGCCGGGTGCCCTGGCCGCCGCGGATGCCGCCCGCGGTCGTGCTGCCCGAGAGCACGATGATGAGGTTCGAGCCGAGGCTCTGGATCTGCTCGGCGACGCGCGCCTGCGCGCCCGCGCCGACGCCGACCATCGCGATGACGGCGCCGACGCCGATGATGATGCCGAGCATCGTCAGAGCGCTGCGCAGCTTGTTCACGCGCAGGGCGCGCAGCGCGACGCGGGCACTCTGCAGCGGGTTCATGCCACGGCCTCCTCGGCCTCCGCCTCGGCGTCGCGTGGCAGCTCCGCGAGCGCGGCCACGGCGTCGCGCGGCGCGGGCACGCGCTCGTCGCGGATGACTCGGCCGTCGCGGAAGCTGAGGATCCGGCCCGCGTGCGCCGCGACGTCAGACTCGTGCGTCACGACCACGATCGTCATGCCCTCGCGATTGAGCGATTGCAGCAGCGCCATGATCTCGAGGCTCGTGCGCGTGTCGAGCGCCCCGGTGGGCTCGTCGGCGAGGATCACCGTCGGGTCGTTGACGAGCGCGCGCGCGATCGCCACGCGCTGCTGCTGACCGCCCGAGAGCTGACTCGGGTGGTGATGCTCGCGATTCGCGAGGCCGACGTCGGCGAGCCGTCGGCGAGCGCGCTCCCGCCGCGTGCGCGCGGGCACGGTCGAGTACAGGAGCGGCAGCTCGACGTTCTCGAGCGCGGTGGTGCGCGCGAGCAGGTTGAAGGTCTGGAAGACGAAGCCGATCTTGCGACTTCTGATGCGGGCGAGCGCGTCGCGGTCGAGACCCGCGACGTCTTCGCCGTCGATGAGGTAGCGGCCCTGCGTCGGCGTGTCGAGGCAGCCGAGCAGGTTCATGAAGGTGGACTTGCCGGACCCCGACGGGCCCATGACCGCCAGGAACTCGCCGCGGTCGACCGATACCGAAACGCCGCGCAGCGCGTGGACGACGTGACGGCCGAGGCGGTAGTCCTTCGTGAGGCCTTCGGTGACGATGACCATCGCGCCTAGAGCCGGAGCCGCGGCCCGCCTCCGCCGGGCGCTTGCGGCCCGCCCGGTCGTCCCGTCTGCGCACCGACGAGACCCGTGAGAACCTCCTGGCCTTCCTTGAGCTCGCCGCGCACGACCTCGGTGTTCTGGCCGTCGCTGATCCCGAGCATGACCTGCACGGCCTGCGGCTTGCCGTCCGGCCCCTGGATCCAGACGCGCCCCGGCATCGCCGCGCGGCCGGTGCCGGTGCCGCCACCACCGGCGCTCGCCGTGTCCGCGTCGTAGCGGGCGCGCTGCTCCGGCGTGAGGATCTCGCGGATCTTGGCGCGCGTGGCCGCGCGGTTCTTCTGGATGCGCGCCTGCCGCTCCTGGTCGGGGAGGCCCTGCAGCCCGGCGAACTGACCGCGCGCGTCCTGCAGGATCGCGTCGAGCTTCTGCTGCTGCTGCTCGTTGAGCTTGTACGTGCTGACGAGACGCTCACGCATCTGTTCGAGCCGCCCGCCGCCCCCGCCACCACCCGCGCTGCCGCCACCTTCGCCGCCACCGCCGCCTGCGCCTTCGCGCGCGTCTTTTTCAGCGATCCCGCGA
>VGLJ01000029.1 GCA_016866775.1 Candidatus Rokuibacteriota bacterium
ACCATCGAGGGCGAGAGCTATCGGCGGCGCGTGGCCGAGGCGAAGCAGAAGTCGGCGCGAACGGCTTCGTCGAGCTGACGTGTCGGCGGCCGGTTCAAAATTCCGCGTTTCCTCATGTCCGCCAACACGTTGGGCGGCGGATCAAGTGAGGGGGGCGTGATTGCGCTTCGAATGGGATCCAGGCAAGGCGGCGGAGAACGTTGCCACACCTGGTGTCTCGTTCGAAGAAGCGGCAACGGTGTTCCGCGACGTACTGTCGGCAACTGGCGCAGATCCTGACCATTCAATCGACGAAGAGCGATTCGTCACCTTCGGTATCTCGACCGGAGGCCGCCTTCTGGCCATCTCTCACACCGACCGTGACGATACAATCAGGATCATCAGCGCCCGGCCAGCGACACGAAGTGAAAGGAAGATCTATGAAGAAGGCTAGCCGAAGAACGACTGAGGATCTGCGGCCCGAATACAAGCGCTCCGACTTTGGGACGCTGGTTCGCGGCAAGTACGCACAGCGGGTCATTGAAGCCACGAATGTGGTCGTCCTCGATCCGAAGGTCGCCAAGGCGTTTCCGAATGATCGCGCCGTCAACAAGGCACTGCGCGGGCTCCTTCGCGATCGCAAGTCCTCCGCTCGCCCAACGACCCGTTCAACACGGACGCGCCGCGAGCGGCGCGCCGGTTAACGGTGCGTTCGGCGCACGAGCGGTCGACGTGCGGGAGGCGGGCGGGGCCTTTATAAAAGGCAGACAGTGGGTCGAGGGAGGCGTCCAGGCACGTTGAGTGGACGGAGGACCGCTGGTGGACTGTTCCCGCTGCCGGGCTGAGAACCGCCCGGGCCGTCGGTTCTGCGCACGCTGTGGAGCACCACTGGCAGCGGTGTGTCCCTCGTGCGGCTTCGCCAACGACTCGGACGAGGTGTTCTGTGGAGGCTGTGGGCGGAGCCTCGATGCCTCGCGTGGCGATGAGCCGGGGCGTGCCGCAGCGGGGGCGCGATGGGCCGCCGAGGCCGAACGCCGCCAGTTGACCGTCATGTTCTGCGATCTCGTCGGATCCACCGCGTTGGCGAAACGGCTCGGTCCCGAGGAGCTCCGCGAAGTGGTCCGAGCGTACCAGGAAGCCGCCGCCCGCGTCGTCGGTCGCTTCGACGGTTACATCGCCCAGTATCTCGGCGACGGATTGCTGATCTACTTCGGGTACCCCCAAGCCCACGAGGATGATGCCTCGCGGGCCGTGCGCACGGGATTGGGAATCGTCGAAGCGATGGCGGAGCTCAATGGCCGCCTGCATCGTGAGAAGGTGGCGCGGCTGGCCGTCCGGCTGGGGATCCATACGGGACTGGTGGTCGTGGGTGAGATGGGCGGCGGTGTCAGGCACGAGCAGCTTGCTCTGGGCGAGACACCAAATCTGGCGGCGCGACTCCAGGAGCAAGCCGAGCCCGACACGGTTCTGATCAGCGACACGACCCACCGGTTGGTCCGGGGCCTGTTCGCCTGCCGCGAGCTGGGCCCCCGGGACGTCAAGGGCAGCCTCACTCCGCTCGTGCTGCACCAAGTACTCGGCGAGAGTGCCGCTCTGAGCCGGCTGGACGTAGTCGGCCGGGCCAATCTCACGCCGCTGATCGGCCGCGAACGGGAACTCGGGATGCTGCTGGAGCGCTGGGAGGAGGCGAAAGACGGACTGGGACAGGTGGTGCTGCTGAGTGGAGAAGCGGGCATCGGGAAGTCGCGTCTGCTGGACGCGCTGAAGGAGCGGCTCGTGAGCGAGTCGCACACCCGCTGGGAGTGCCGCTGTTCGCCCTATGACCAGCAGAGCGCCCTCTATCCAGTCGTTGAATTCCTTCAGCGGGCCCTCCGGTTCCAGCGCCACGAGCCCGCCGAGGAGAGGTTGCGAAAGATCGAGGCGGGGCTCGAGCGGTATGGCCTGGGCGACGCGGCGGCGGCGGCGCTGTGGGCCGGGTTGCTCTCCGTGCCGTTGCCCGATCGATACGCACCAATCACGCTCACTGCCGAGCGGCAGAAGCAGAAGACCCTGGAAGCCGTGTTGGCGCTCCTCCTGGCCCAGGCCGCTGAGCGGCCCGTCCTGATGATCATGGAGGATCTGCACTGGGTCGATCCTTCCACGCTGGAGTTGCTCGCCCTGATTCTGGGTCAGGTGCCGACGACCTCGGTCTTGACGATTTTGACTTTCCGCCCAGATTTTCGTCCGCCCTGGGTGGTAGCCGTCGCTGTCGTTCTCGGGGAGCATCTTCCAGTTGGCCGCGCAGCGGTGCTTCACCCACCCCGCCGTCAGCTCGATCTTGCCCTCGGGCGACAGGTCGCAGGAGCGATCGATGAGCGTGACGGCCCCGCCGAGGTGCTCGTCGAGCGCGATCCCGTCGGCGCTGAGGCTCGCGAACACGAAGCCGCGGCAGCTCGCGACGCGCGGCGCGCGCGTCAGGCCGCGCGCGCTCTTGTCGAACGCCGCGTCGTACCCGCCCGGGTACGGCACGCCGAGCAGCGCGCCGCCGAGATCGTAGGTCCAGCCGTGATAGGGACACGTGAACGCCGCGTCGTCCCGTGCTCGACGGCACAGATCATCGTGCCGCGATGCATACAGCGGTTGAGCAGCACGGCGATCTCGCCGTCCTGGCCGCGCACCATGATCGCCGGCTGGGTGCCGATGGGACGCGTCACGAAGTCGCCGGGGCGCGGCACCTCGCTCGCGTGGCCGACGAAGACCCAGCCGCGGTGGAAGATGCGCTCCATCTCGTCGGCGAAGATTCGCGGATCGGTGTAGAGCGAGGCGTGAATGCGATCGTCGCGGCCGAGATCCTCGTAGCGCACCGCCCCGGCGCTGATTTAGATCACCTTCTCCGCGCGGAGCTGCGCGATCTCCTCCGCGCCCATGCCGAGGATCTCCGAGAGGATCCCGTCGGTGTGGCGTCCCATCGCGGCCCCCGCGTGCGTCACGCGGCCCGGCGTCTTCGAGAGCTTGGGAATCACGCCGGGTTGCGGCAGCGTGCCGAGCCCGTCCGCCGGCACGTCGAGGATCATGTCGCGCGCGCGATAGTGCGGATCCTCGAAGATGTCCGCCATGCTCATGATCGGCGAGTGCGGGATGTCGGCGGCCTTCAGCTCGGCGAGCGCCTTGTCGAACGGCCGCGCCTTGAACCACTCGGTCATCATGTCGATGATCGTCGGGATGTGCTTCGGCCGCTCCGCCGCGCTCGCGAAGCGTGGATCCTTCGGCAGATCGCGGTGGCCGATCATCGCGCACAGGCGCTCGAAGAGATGCTGCGCCGGCGCGGTGAAGACGATCCACTTGCCGTCCATCGTCTCGAACGCGCCGCCGGGCCAGCCGGAGTGCTGGACGCCGCCGCGCTCGCGGACGACCTTCGTCCGCCCGTACTGCGTGGTGGTGTACTCCATCACCCGGAACGCCGACTCGTAGAGCGCGGCGTCGATCCACTGCCCTTCGCCCGTCGCGTCGCGATGCCGCAGTGCCGCGAGCACGCCGAACGCGGTGAAGAGTCCGGTCATGTAGTCGGGATACACCGGCGTCGGCCGTGCCGGTGGCCGATCCGCGTGACCGTTCACGTACCACGTCCCGCCGAACGCCGAGCCGATCGCCGCGTAGCCCGGGCCGTCCTTGAGCGGCCCGTCCTGGCCGAACGCGGTGATGCGCGCCATCACCATCCGCGGGTTGATTGCGTGAAGCGCATCCCACCCGAGACCCCACTTCTCGAGCACGCCCGGGCGAAAGTTCTCGAGGACGACGTCCGAGCGCGCGACGAGGCGCCGCACGATCTCCTGGCCCTTCGGCAGGTGGAGGTCGAGCGTCATCAGCTTCTTGTTCCGGTTGTCGACGGCGAACCAGTACGACGTGCCGTCTTCGGACGGGCCGAGCCGGCGCAGGTCGTCGCCTCGCCCCGGCATCTCGGTCTTGATCACCTCGGCGCCGAACTCGGCCATCAGCGTGCCGCAGAACGGGCCGGCGACGACCTGGGCGAGCTCGAGCACGCGAATGCCTTCGAGCGGACGTGCGGCTATCATGGCGCCCCGGAGTCTAGCACCGAGAGGAGTGTCGATCGGCCGAACTACCGGCAGGCGGCTACGGTAAGCGCTCCAGCACGGCCTGGATCATGACGATGCGCCGCTCGGCGCGGTTGCGCTGCTGCGCGGCGACGATCGCGTCGAGCGCATCGCCCATGATCAGGCGGGGCGCGGAGGCCTGGGTCATGGCCGGACCCGGCACCTCCGTGAGGTCGTCCCACACCTGCACGCGAAAGCCCGAGCGCTCCATCACCGTGCGCATCTCATCGGGCGAACGGAGGAAGCTCGCGGTGGCGTCGCGCGCCCACATGACCGGATAGACGATCGGCTGCACGGGCCCGGCCATCGGCTCCTGCGTGACGAGCCGGCCGCCGGGCCGGAGCGCGCGGGCGAAGCCGGCGTAGAGCCGTTCCTTGTTCGCGATGTTCATCCCGCTGTTCTGCGTCCACACCGCGTCGAAGCTGCCGGGCGGCACGTCGAGCGCGAGGGCGTCGCCCACCCGATGCGTGACGCGATCGGAGAGCTCGAGCCGCTCGGTCAGCGCCCGACCGGTACGAACGTACGACTCGGTGAGATCGACGACCGTGACGTGACAGCCATGCTCCACCGCGAGCGTGCGCGCCGGCCCGCCGAGCCCGCCGCCGACATCGAGTACCCGTGTTCCCGGGCTGAACGCGGCCCGGCGCGCAAGCCGATCGGTCGCCGGCTTGCCGCCCCCGTGGAAGTGGTCGGCCTCGGCGAGATCCTCCACCGTCAGAGCATCCACGTTCTTGCCCGCGGCCGCGAGCGCCGCGAGGATTCTCTCGAGCAGCCCTTCACGCTCCCAGTAACCCGTCATGCCGGGCTAGACTCTAGCCCATGGGAGCGCGGAGCGGACAGGCGTACGTCGAATCGCTGAAGAAGAACACGCCGCGCGTCTACCTCGGCGGCCGGCTCGTCACCGACGTCACGGCGGAGCCGATCTTCCAGGAGCCGATCCGCGCGATCGCCGAGCAGTACGACATGCAGCTCGACCCCGCGTACCGTGACGTGATGACGTATCCGTCGCCGACGACGGGCGCGCCGGTCTCGACGTCGTTCCTCGTCCCCTACTCGCGCGGGGACCTGGTCAAGAAGCGCAAGCACTTCAAGCTCCGCGCCGACCACAACTTCGGCTTCATGGGCCGCGCGCCCGACTTCATGAACCAGTTCGTCACGGGCTGGCACCTGATCGCGGGCCGGTTCGCGCGCGCCGGCGCCCGCTTCGGCGAGAACGCCACGCGCTACTACGAGTACGTGCGCGAGCACGACCTGTTCCTCACGCACATGCTCATCAACCCGCAGATCGACCGCTCGAAGACGTCCGCGCAGCAGGAGGATCCGTTCCTCCACCTGGGCCGCGTGCGCGAGACGGCGGACGGCATCATCGCGCGGGGCGCGAAGATGCTCGGCACGATGGCGCCGATCACCGAGGAGGTGGCGGTGATCCCGTTCGGCGGCGTGCCGCCGGGCGACGACGCGTACGGCCTCGTCTTCTCGATCCCGAGCAACGCGCCGGGGCTCACGTTCATCTGCCGCGAGACCGTGTCGCCGCTGCCGCGCTCGCGCTTCGACCACCCGCTGTCGAGCCGCTTCGAGGAGATGGACTGCATCGCGGTGTTCGAGGACGTGCTCGTGCCGTGGGACCGGGTGCTCGTCGACGGCAGGCCGGGCAGCGGCGAGCTGATCAACACGCTCGGCTCGGACTTCGGCGCGCTGACGAACATGCAGACCGCGGCGCGCATGCTGAGCCAGATGGAGTTTTTCTGCGGGCTCGCGATGCGGGTCGCCGACGCGATCGGCATCACCGGCTTCCTGCACGTCCAGGAGAAGCTCGGCGAGATGCTGAGCCACATGGAGGTCGCGCGCGCCGTGTTCTACGGCGCGGAGGCGATGGGCTATCCGGGCCCCGGCGGCGTGTGGCTGCCCGGCGGTCAGGGGCTGCGGGCGTTCCACCTGCAGACGGGAAAGATCTACAGCCGCTTCGTCGAGATCGTGCAGACGCTCGCGGCGGGCGGCTTCTTCTACGCGCCGACCGAGGCGGATCTCGCGAGCCCCGAGGTGCGGCCGATGATCGACAAGTTCGTGCGCGGGCGCGCGGGGATCTCGGCGGAAGAGCGGATCGCGCTGTTCAAGCTCGCGTGGGACGTGACGGGCGAGAGCTTCGCTCAGCGGATGCAGCAGTACGTACGCTTCTTCTCCGGCGATCCGATCCGGCTCACCGCCGGCTTCTGGGCCCAGTACGACAAGGAGCCGCTGCTCGAGATCGTGGAGCGCGCGCTCGGCCGCCGCGAGGGCCAGCCGATCCCGATCTCACCGGATCACGCCGTCGGCGCGGTCCCGTATCAGCCGGGCAACCGCACGATGGCCGGCCAGTACGCGGCCAGCTCGATGCCCGAGAAGCGCGACGAGCGTCGCTGAGCGTCAAGCCATCGCGACGTAGAGCTCGCCCTTCTCCTCCTTCAGCGGGAAGCCCTTCAGGCCCTCCTGCGCGTCGCCCATCGGCGCGCCCGTCTTCACGTCGAACTGCCACATGTGCTCGAGGCACGTCAGCACCGAGCCGTCACATACGCCCTCGGCGAGCGGGATCGCCTCGTGGGGGCACATCGCCTCGTACGCGACGAAGCCGCGGCCCGTGTTGATGACGACGACCCGGGTGCCGTTCGCCGCCACTTCCTTGATGCCGTTCACCGCGATGTCGGCGGCCGCGCCGACGCGATGCCACACCGGGCCCGCGGCCTTCTCGGCCTGCGGCGTCTTCACCTCGACCTCGATCTTGTTCGCGCCGGGCTTGCCCGGGTTGTAGCGCAGCCGCTCGACCGGCATGCCGCCGATGATGTGCGAGTCGAGGATCTCCTTCAGGTCCGACTCCTGCACGCCGTGGTACCAGACGTCCTCCGGGTAGACGACGAGCATCGGGCCGTGGCCGCACTGCGAGAAGCAGCCCGCCTTGTTGACCCGGACGTCTTGCTGGCGGCCGGCGGCGCGGGCGCCGTCGCGGAGGATCTTCACGAACTTCTCCACGTCACCCTGCGTCGGGCACGTCTCGCCGCTCGTACACACGAACACGTGACGATCGTACTGACCCATGCTCGGAGCCCCTCCTTAGGAGAACTTGTCGTACCGGATATCGGCGGGCGGCAGGCGCGCCTCGCGCAGCAAGAGCCGCAGGCTCGCGTCGACCATCGGCGGCGGCCCCGCCACGTACGCGCGGACGCCGGCGAAGCGGTCCTTCATGCGCTCGCCGGCCACCGCGTGGACGAAGCCGCGCGCGAAGGCGAAGCCCGGATACTTCGCGACCAGCGAATCCGGGACGTCCTCGTCGGACAGCGCGATGGTGATCGAGAGCCGGGCCGGAAAGCACGCGCGGAACTCGTCGAGCTCGTCGAAGAAGAACGCGTCGCGCGCGCCCCGCACGCCGAAGAAGACGTGCCCGTCCCACTGCGCGAAGTGCTGCGCCTGGCACGCGTGCGCGAGGACTGACATCATCCCGGCGATCCCGCTGCCGCCCGCGATGCACAGCACGTGCTTCGCGGTGCCCGGCTGCCAGATCGCGTGACCGACGGGCCCGAAGATCTCGAGCCGCGTCCCCTCGACGCCGCCGCCGAAGAGCCACTCGCTCACGCCGCCGCCCGGCTTCTTCTTGACGACGAAGGAGAGCCGCCGCGCGCCGCGCTCGAAGTTCACCATCGAGTACGCCCGGGCGCCGGCGATCCCGGGCACGGTCAGCAGCGCGAACTGGCCGGCGTCGAAGTCCATCGGTGTGTCGAGATCGACCTCGAACGCGACCACGTCGTGCGTGAGGGGCCGGACGTCGCGCAGCACGCCCGCGCATGCGCGCGGCGTCGCCGTGGCCTCGCGCGCCTTGAGCGCGAAGACCTCCAGCGCGGAGTCCTCGTGTGCCACGCTCTGGCACGTGAGGATGTCGGCCTCGGTCTTCAGATATTTCTTGCCCGGCGCGTCGGGCCATTGACTGTCGGTGCGTCCGCTCACGAGCTTCGCCTTGCACGTGCCGCACGTGCCGGTCGCGCACTCGTACGGCAGCTCGACTCCGTGCCGCAGCGCCGCGTGAAGGATCTTCTCGCCGGGATCGCACTCGAAGTCCGCCGCGCCGGTCTTCCCGGTGACGACGATCTTCACGAGGTGACGCGGGCCGCCGCGTAGCGCGGCATCACTTCGGTGGTGAAGAGCTCGATCGAGCGCATCGCCTGCGCGTGGGTGAGGTCACCCCACTGGAACGAGCAGACGAAGTAGTTCGCGCCGGTCTCGAGGTACTCGTCCATGTACTCGCGTACGGCCACCGGCGTGCCGGCGAGCGCGACACCGCCGAGCCGGTTCGGATGCGAGCCGCGCTTCACCTGGTCGAAGCGCTCGAGCTCGGCGTCGATGTCGCGCCGGAGCTCGCGCGTCGGCAGGCCCCGCGGGCGCTCGCCCACGAACCCGAACGAGCCGTCCTTGGTCGACATGAACTGCGTGAGGTTGCGCTTCTCGGCTTCGAGCCGGCGGGGCGCCGCGAGGTTCCAGCGGTACTTCTCCCACGCCGGCTGCGCGATCTTCAGCGCCTCCTCGTCGGTGTCCGCGACGACGAGATGGACCACGAGCCCGATCATCGGGTCCTGGCCCTGCACCGTCTTCGTGCCCTTGCCCTGGTGCTCTTCCCACGCGGCGCGATAGCGCGGCACCGCGACCCCGAGCCCGTCGATCGAGCCGACGATGATGGTGTGCATCCCTTCCATCGCCGCCGTCACCGGATTGCGCATGTACCAGAGCGGCGGGTACGGCTGTTGCAGCGGCCGCAGGTACATCGGCAGCTCCTCGAAGCTGTGGAAGCGGCCGGCGTACGTCAGCTTCTCGTGGCTCAGCCCTTCACGGAGGATCGCGAGCGTCTCGACGTAGCGCGCGTAGTTGACCTCCGGATCGGCTTCCTGACCCCAGAAGAACGCTTCCATCACGCCGCCGCGCCCGACGCCGATCTCCAGCCGCCCGCCGCTCACGTTGTCGAGCATGCTGATCTCTTCGATCAGCCGCAGCGGATGGTGCAGCGGCAGCACGTAGACGCAGGGCCCGAAGCGCATCGTCGACGTCCGCTGCGCGACCGCGCCGAGGAACACGTTCTGCGAGGGCGCGAGGCTGTGAATGGCCGGCGTGTGGTGCTCGGCCAGGTGGTAGGCGTAGAACCCGCTGCGATCGAGCTTCTCGATCTGCACGAGCCGCTCGCGATAGATCTGGTCGAGCCGCTGCCCGGGCACGGGCTCGATGTGGTCGAAGACCCCGAAACGCAGGCTCATGCGCCCCCCTCCGGAGCGCATGATACCGGATTCGCGCACACGGGATTCACACGCTACGCTGGGACCGTGCGCCGCTTCGTCGCCGTCCTGACCACCCTCCTCCTCGCGGGCTACCTCTACCTGGCGTGGCGCCTGACGTCGGGCGCGGAGGCGCGGATCGCGCTCGCCGTGCCGTTCGCCCTGGTCTTGATCGTCCCGATGATCTACTGGATCGGCGGCCGAGCACGCGTGAGTCCGGCGGATGACGTCGTCCACGGCCTGGGCTACGTCTCCCTGGCCTGGCTCAACTTTCTCGCCCTCGTCTCCCTGGCGCGCGACGCGCTCCTGCTCGTGACCACCACGTCGCCGGCGTTCGGTGGGCTGCAGGCGATCCTGAACGACGGCGGAACAGCGGGCGTCGTGATCGCGTCGGTGGCGGTGGTGGCGACCGGGTCAGCGATCGTCTTCCGCGGCCCCCGCGTTCGCCACGTCGACATCCCGGTGACCAACCTGCCGACGGATCTCGAGGGATTCCGTATCGTCCAGATCAGCGACCTGCACGTCGGCCCGACGATGCGCGGCGCGTACGTCCGCCGCGTCGTCGACATGACGAAGGCGCTGGCGCCGGACCTGATCGCGCTCACGGGCGACATCGGCGACGGCCCGGTGCACCGCCTGGCCTCGCACGTCGCACCGCTCGGAGCGCTGGCGGTCGGCGGACGCGCCTTCCTGGTGCTCGGCAACCACGAGTACTACGCCGGAGGCGCGGCGTGGAGCGCGTGCTTCGAGTCCCTCGGCCTCCGTGTGTTGCGGAACGAGCACGTGACCATCGAGCGCGGGGCCGCACGACTGATCGTCGGCGGTGTCCTCGACCCCGCCGTGCGGATCGTCGATCCCGAAGCCGAACCGCGGCCCGACCTCGCCGCCGCTCCCGAGGCCGGCGACGCCTGCCGCGTCCTGCTCGCCCACAACCCGTCCATCGCGCCGCGCGCCGAGGCGGCGGGCTTCGACCTCCAGCTCTCCGGCCACACGCATGCCGGGCAGTTCTTTCCGTGGACGTACGTCATCCATCTCGTGCACGGGCCGCACGCCGCCGGGCTGTCGCGGCGCGGGCGCATGTGGGTCTACACCAGCGCGGGGACGGGCACGTGGGGTCCGCCGGTGCGTCTGGGCACCGAGCCCGAGCTCACGGTGCTCCGCCTGGTCCGCGCGGCTTCAGCTTCAGCAGCTTCGCGGCGTTGAGGCCGAGGATCTTCGCCTTGTCGGCGTCCTTCAGGAACGCGCACCCGTCGACGAAGCCGCGCGGGTCGTACCAGCCCATGTCGTACGGATAGTCGGTGCCGACGACGATGTGATCGACGCCCCAGAGATTGATCAGGTGGCGGAGCTGCTCGCGGTCGAACACGATCGTGTCGAAGTAGAGCTTCGCCAGCGACTGCCGCGGCTTCTTCTTCACGACCGTGCGCGCGTCCTCGCGCGCGTTCCAGACGTGATCCATCCGCGCGGGGTAGTGCGAGACGTACCCGCCGCCGTGCGCGACCACGATCTTGAGCTTCGGGAAGCGCTCCAGCACGCCGTCGAACACCAGGTAGCCGACGGCCACCGTCGAGTCGAGGGGGTTGCCGATCGCGTTGATGAAATAGTGGTCGGCCAGCCGCTCGCCGCCGGTGAAGCCGTTCGGATGCATGAAGACCATGACGTCGAGCGCCTGGACCTTCGCCCAGAAGCGATCGCGCCCGCGCGAGATCTCCTGCCCCGCGATGTTCGTCCCGATCTCCACGCCGCGGAACCCGAGCCGCTTCACGCAGTACTCGAGCTCCTCCACGGCGGCATCCGGCGCCTGCAGCGGCACGTTCGCGAGCGCGACGAACCGGTCCGGATGCTTCTGCACGATCTCCGCGAGGTTCTCGTTGGTCATCCGCGCGGTCGTGCGGCCGTGCTCGGCGGGCAGCGCGTACATGAACTGGAAGGGCGAGACGGAGATCGCCTGGATCTCGACGCCCATCGTGTCCATGTCGCGCAGCCGCTGCTCGACGGACGTGAGGCAGACGCGCACGTTCTCCATCTGCTTCCTGTTCGTCAGGCGTGAGACCTCGCTCGAGAACCGCGCGTTCGGCTCGAGCTCCGGCCGGTGACTCCCCTTCACCAGCTCGTCCGCCGGCGGAAAGTGGACGTGGCAGTGCACGTCGACGCAGCGGTGCCGCTTGCCTCGGGCGCCCTTGGCGGCCGAGCGCGCGCCGCCGCGCGCGACGTCTCCGGGACAGGTGAAGAGCATGGGCTAGAGCTCCTTCAGGCGCGGGAGGACTTCGCGCGAGAACATCTTGTCGAGGATGTCGGGCGTCTCGCGGTCGCTGACCTTGATCCCGAGCGCGTCCACGAGCACGAGCCGCTCGACGCGATGACTGCACGTCACCGCGATCTCGGAGGCCAGCCACCCGCCGAACGACAATCCCATCAACGTCACGCGCTCGTAGGGCAGCCGATCGAGCAACGCGAGGTAGAGATGGACGAGGTCGTAGACGGTGTCGAAGTCGGCCGGACGCGTCGAGTGACCGAAGCCCGGGTGCGTCGGCGCGGAGACCTCGGCGTCCTGCGCGAGGTCATCGAGGAACGGCGCGTCGGGCTCGACGGGCGCGAACCCGTGCAGCAGCACGAGCGGCGGGCCCTCGCCGCGCCGGAGAATCTCCAGGTCGACGCCGCTCACCGACAACTGCTCGACCGTGCGATCCGCGATGGCTCCCTCCCCTGCCGCGCGGGGCCGATTCTACTCCTCAGGTCGTGTCGTCCGGCGGTACCGTGCGCAGGAGCCGCTTCACCGGCGGCAGCAGCAGCGGCAGCAGCGCCACGAGCAGCGCGGCGACGATGAAGGCGAGCGCGATCGGCCGCGTGAGCAGGATCGCGAAGCTTCCGCCCGACATCAGCAGCGACTGGCGGATCGATTCCTCCGTCATGCGGCCGAGCACGAAGGCGAGCACCAGCGGCGCCGGGTCGAAGCCGAAGCGCTTCATGAGCAGGCCGATCGCCCCGAACGCGAGCATCACGATGATGTCCCAGACGTTGCCGTGCTCGCTGTACACGCCGATCAGACAGAACAGCAGGATGAGCGGGAACAGGATGCCGTACGGGACGCGCAGGACCTGCACCCAGAGACCGATCAGCGGCAAGTTGAGCACGAGCAGCATCGCGTTGCCGACGTACATGCTCGCGATGACGCCCCAGAAGATCTCCGGATGCTCCTTGATGAGCAGCGGACCCGGCTGCACGCCGTGGATCAGGAACGCTCCGAGCAGCACCGCCATGGCCACGTTCGGCGCGAAGCCGAGCGTGAGCAGCGGGATCATCGAGCCGCCGGTCGCCGCGTTGTTCGCCGCCTCGGGGCCGGCGACGCCCTCGATCGCGCCCTTGCCGAACCGGTCGGGCTCGCGCGCGAGGCGCTTCTCGAGCGCGTACGACATGAATGTCGGGATGATCGCGCCCATGCCGGGCAGGATGCCGAGCAGGAAGCCGAGCACGGTGCCCCGGGCGAGCGGCGCCGAGGACCGCCTCCAGTCGTCGCGGCTCGGGAGCAGCCCTTTGATGCGTGTCTCGAAGACGTCCTGTTTCACGCCCGCGCCGATGTTCAGCAGCACCTCGCTGATGCCGAAGAGGCCCATGATGATCGGGACGAGCCCGAGCCCGTCGCCGAGCGTGACGCTGCCGTACGTGAAGCGCGGCGAGGCGGAGATCGGATCGAGGCCGATCGTGCCGAGCAGCATGCCGAGCAGCGCCATCGCGACGGCCTTCAGCTTCGAGCCGGCCGTGAGGTAGGTCACCATCGTGAAGCCGAGGAGCAGCAGACCGAAGATCTCGGGCGGACCGAAGCGCAGCGCGACCGACGTGAGCGGCGGCGCCAGGAGCATGATGCAGACCACGCTGAACGTGCCCGCGATGAACGAGGCGATCGCCGAGATGCCGAGCGCCGGGCCCGCGCGCCCCTGGCGCGCCATCTGGTGGCCGTCGATGCACGTCACGACCGACGCCGCCTCGCCGGGGATGTTCACGAGGACCGACGTGGTCGACCCGCCGTACATGGCGCCGTAGTAGATCCCGGCCATCATGATGATCGACGCGGTCGGCGACATCGTGAACGTGATGGGGAGCAGCAGCGACATCGTCGCGGTGGGGCCGACCCCGGGCAGCACGCCGATGAGCGTGCCGACGAACACGCCGACGAAGCACGCGAGGAGGTTGGCGGGCTGCAGGGTGACGCCGAGCCCGTAGCCGAGGCCGTGGAGCACGTCCACCGCTTGCTATCCGCTCCAGGGGCCCGCGGGCAGCTGCACGTTGAGCCAGACCTTGAACACGACGTAGGTGACGAACGCGGTGGCGAGCGATCCCGCGAGCGCGGGCAGCCAGCGCTGCCCCTCCAGCACCTTGAAGAAGAACAGCAGCAGCCCGAACGTCGCGATCACGAAGCCTGCGCGCTCGAGCACGGAGGCGTAGGCGAAGAGCGCGACGATCGTCGCCGCGATCTTCCACCACGCCAGCCCCGCGACGTCGCCGCCCCCGTCACGCGCGCGCCACGCGACGATGAGGAGTGCCGCACAGACGACGGTGAGCGCCGCCGCGAGGACGACCGGGAAGAAGCCCGGACCCGGCTTCGCGACGGCGCCGAATCTGAGCTTGCGCGCCTCCTCGAGGGCCAGCAGGCCGAAGACGAGGAGGACGGCGGCGGCGGCGCGGTCGCGTCCCCTCACTGCTTGCCGAGGTTGAGCTTCTTCGCGAGGCGGAGCACGACCTCGTTCTCGCGTTCCACGAGCTTGAGCGTCCCCGCCGGATCGTGGTGCTCGACCGTCATGCCGGCCTTTTCGATGGCCGCGACCGCCGCCGGATCCTTCATCGTCTTCTCGAGCGCGGCCGACAGGCGATCGACGATGGGCTTCGGCGTCTTCCCGGGCGCGTAGAGCTCCATCCACGTGCTCAGCGACGCGTCGGGATGCCCCTTCTCCGTCATGGTCGGCACGTTCGGCGCCACCGCGAGGCGCTTGGTGGCGCTGGTGGCGAGCGGCAGGATGTCGCCCGAGCGCACCACCGAGAGGACCGCGCTCAGCGAGGCCGCGCCGACGACCACGTGACCGCCGAGCACCGCGTTCTTCACGGGACCGGAGCCGCCGAACGGCACGTGCGCGAGCGTGACGCCGTACGCCTGCTGCAAGAGCTCCATGTTGAAGTAGCTGTTGGTGCCGAGCCCGGCCGAGCCGTACGTCACCTTCCCCGGGTTCTTCTTCATGTGGTCGACGAGCTCTTCGAGCGTCTTCCACGGCGCGCCGCTCTTCACGAGGATCACGCCGGAGTCGAACGCGAAGGCGCCGACGGCGGCGAAGTCGGCGAGCTTGTATGTCACGTCCGGCTGCGTCGCCGGCAGGATCGTCACCGTCGATCGGACGGTCGCGGCGAGCGTGTAGCCGTCGGGTTTCGCCTTCGCGACGAGGTCCATGCCCACGGCCCCGCCGCCGCCCGCCTTGTTGATGAGCACGATCGGCTGACCGAGGCTCGCGGCGAGCTGAGGCTGGATGATCCGGAACGCGGTGTCGGTCGGGCCGCCCGTGGCGAACGGGATGATCAGCTCGACGGGACGGGTCGGATACTGCTGCGCGGCGACGGGCAGCGCGATCGTGAGCGCGACGAGCGTGACGATGACGGCGAGCAAGCGTCGCATCAGTCCTCCTTGGCGATGGGAAACGACCACGGGCTGATCTGTTCGGCGGTGCGCGCGAGCGGGTCCCACTCCTGCACGCGCCGCCACACGGTTTCTCCGGCGTCCTGTGCCTGACGGCGCAGTGCCGCGACGTCGACGCCGGGGATCACGCGGTCGCGCATCCGCACGACGCCGTCGACGATCACGGTGACCACGTCATCGCCGATGCCGCACTCGACGAGCGCCTTGATCGGATCGCGCACGGGGCCGAAGCGCAGCGCGTCGCGCGTGGCGAGGTCCACCACGATGAGGTCGGCCTTCGCGCCCGGCGCCAGCCGGCCGAGATCGTCGCGGCCGAGCGCACGGGCGCCGCCGAGCGTGGCGGCCTCGAACACCTCGGCGGCAGAGGCCGCGAAGAGGTTGTGGCTCATCACCTTGCCGAAGTACGACGCGATCCGCATCTGCATGATGAGGTCGCGCGGATAGGTGTCGCTGCCGAGGGCCAGGTTCACGCCGGCGGCGCGATACGTCTGCCACGAGTCGAGGTAGCGCGCGCGGCGCGCGATGTTCACGGGGCAGTGAGAGACGGTGACGCCGTGGCGCCCCATCAGCTCGAGCTCCCGGCCGCCGGAGTAGTTCAGCAGCGCGTTGTCGGCGATGAGGTTCCCGTGCCCGATCGTCAGGTCGGGGCCGAGCAGCCCGAGGCTCTCCATCAGCTCGACGGGCGTCATGCGGTGCTCGCGCAGGATCTCGTAGAACTCGATGATGTTGTACGCGGCGTGCGTCACGATGGGCATCCGCAGCTCGTCCGCCGCCCGGCGCGTCGCGCGCAGCAGGTCGAGCGTGCACGTCTCGACCTCGCGCGGCGCGAGCAGGCCGCGCACGCGCCCGTTCACGGTGCCATCCACGCGGCGAATGAAGGCGAGCGCGCTCTCGAACTCCTTCTCGCCCGCGGCCTCGTCGACCACGCGCTTGAGCCGTCCCTTCTCGTCTCCCACCCAGCGGCCGGAGTCGTAGCCCGCGCCGAGGTAGCCGCGGATGCCGAGGCGCTCGACTTCCACGAGCAGCGCCTCCTGGACGCGGAGCTGGCTGCCGAACTCCATGAACGTGGTGATGCCGTTGCGCAGCATCTCGGCGACGGTGAACGTCGCGAGCAGCCGGTTGCCCGCCTCGGCGTCGGCGTCCGTCGGCCGCGCGTAGCGCGGATCGCCGCCGACGCGCGCGCCCTCGCGCGGCACCGTGATCTCGAGGAACGGCTGCCCGTAGAAGTCGGGCCGCCCCGTGTCGGTGATGAGCCGGTGCGAGGCGCGGTGCCCCGAGTGGACGTGCGTGTCGATGAAGCCGGGACACACGAGCATCCCGCGCGCGTCGATCTCCGCGTCGGCGCGGCCGTCGAAGCGGCGCCCCACGTGCACGATCCGGTCGTCCTCGTACACGACGACGCCGTCGGGGACGAGCGCGTGGCCGGCGCCGGCGAAGCCGACGACCCAGCCGCCGCGGACCAGCGTTCTCACGCGAGCTTCGGGTAGCCCGCGGCGCGCGCGGCGCGGTCGCGCTCGAGGAAGACCTCGAAGTCGGCCGGCGTCACCCGGTCGAAGCACGCGAGCAGCACGTCGGCGAGCAGCGGCGCCGCATCGGCCGAGCGATGCGCGGTCGTCAATGCCGCGACGAGGCGCTCACGCGCGGCGGCGGGCAACGCCGGCGACGCGACGAGCGGCGGGCTCGGCGCCGGCGCGGTGGTCTCGACGACGCGCACCTTCGCCGCCGCCGCGGGATCGTGACGGCGCAGGAGATCGAGCGCGTAGCCGTCGATCGCCGCCACGTCGGCCTCGCCCTTCGCGACGAGATCGATCAACGGGCGCTGGCGCCCGTAGGGGCCGATGACCGCGCGATAGAGCGACGGACGCTCGCGCGAGACGTGCGCCAACAGATGGTGGCGGGGCGCGTTGTAGCCGGAGTGGGAGTGCTCGCCCGAGTACGCGATCACGCCGCCGAACGTGTCGTCGAGCGTGCGATACGGGCCGTCCGCGCGGACGACGAAGTCCGTGACGTAGACGGGCCGATTGCCGTAGCGCGGCGGCGACGGCACCGGCGAGGCGAGCAGCGCCGGCCGGTCCTGGCGCAGCGCCCACGGATAGCCGCACATGAACACGCAGCCCATGTCCTCGCGCTTCCACAGGTCGTCGAGCGGCGTGGGATCGGACTGGTCCAGCACGGTCAGATCGACCTCGGCCGTCTTCGCGACCCAGCCGAGCAGACGCTCCCAGGCGGCTGCCGACGACGACGACCACGAATACATCCGCGCGGATGCGATCATTCGGAGGCGGAGTGTAGCCCAACTCCGGTCGGCTCGTACGCGCGGAGCGAGGCCTCGTCCCCGTCCGTGATCGGTGCGTGATCGCCCACAAATTTCGTGCGGTCGTGCGCATCCGCGTGCCTTGGAATTCCGCTCGCGAGGCATGGGGGACGTATGATGCGCCGACTTTGGGTGCTGATTCCGATGGTGCTCGGTGTCGCCACCGCCGCGGCGGCCCGCCGATCTGCCGATCAAGATGCCCCTCGGCCTCCAGGCGCAGGCGGCGTTCGTCCCGGCCGACAACCCGCTCACGCCGGAGAAGATCGCGCTCGGCAAGCAGCTCTTCTGGGACAAGCGGTGGTCGCGCAACGGCACGATCGCGTGCGTGTCGTGCCACGATCCCGCGCACGGCTGGGCCGACGCGCGCACGGTGTCTCTGCGCTTCGACGGCACGCCGACGCCTCGCCACTCACCAACGCTCGTCAACCGGCTCTTCAGCGACACGCAGCAGTGGGCCGGTACCCGGACGTCGCTCGAGGACCAGGCGATGAAGGCGTCGGACCAGACGCCGGAGCTGCTGGTCAAGAACCTCGGGCCGATCGAAGGCTATCGGGTCCAGTTCCAGAAGGTCTTCGGCACCGGCGTGACACCCGAGGGCGTCGCGAAGGCGATGGCCGCGTACGAGCGGACGATCCTCTCCGGCAACTCGCCGTACGACCGCTTTCGCGCGGGCGACGAGAAGGCGCTGTCGCCGGCCGCGCGCCGGGGCCTCACGCTCTTCGAGGGCAAGGCCAGGTGCGTCACCTGCCACGCGGGGTTCAATTTCACGGACGAGACCTACCACAACATCGGCGTCGGGATGAACCGCGAGAAGCCGGACCTCGGCCGCTTCACGGTGACGAAGCGCGACGAGCACAAGGGCGCGTTCAAGACCCCGACCCTGCGCGACGTCGCGAAGCGGCCGCCGTTCATGCACGACGGCAGCATGACGTCGCTCGCGCAGGTGATCGCGTTCTACAACGAGGGCGGCGTCAAGAACGAGTGGCTGTCGGGCGACGTGAAGCCGCTCGGCCTGAACGCGACCGAGATGGCGGACCTGGTGGTCTTCCTGGAATCGCTGACCGGCGAGGTCGCGCGGGAGGTGACGTCGCCGCCCGAGTTCCCGAAGTAGCTCACTCGATGATCTGATCCGCCCGTGGCGGCAGCGACGGCGGAATCGCGAGGCCGTAGTCGCGGCGTGCGGCCTCGGCCGAGACGTACCCTTCTCGGACATCGCGGCGGACGGCCTCGGAGTCGCGCTCCGACGGCGGGCCCCAGCCACCGCCGCCGCCCGTCATCAACCTGACGACCTCGCCCGCGGCGATCGGGTGCTGCGTGGCCTTGCGCACGTGGCGCACGGAGCCGTCGGGCGACGTGATCTCGACCCCGTTGACGGCCCCTTCCTTGCCGCCCCACAGCCCCCACGGCGGCGTCGCCTTGCGCTCGAGGCTGAACGTGATGAACGCCGGGCTCAGCAGCTCGTAGACGCGCTCGACGCCGAGCCCGCCCCGGAACGTGCCCGCGCCGCCGGAGTCCTGGCGCAGGCCGTACTTCAAGACACGCATCGTCGGGATGCGCGACTCGACGACCTCGACCGGATTGTTCCGCGCCGTCGAGCCGCCGAGGATGATCATCGCGGACTCGCCGTCGAACGCCGGCCGCCCGCCGGTCCCACCGGCGTTGAGATCGCCCTGGATGAAGAGCGTGCCGGTCTCGGGATGCGTGCCGAACGCGATCGTCGGCATCTGGTCGCCGTACGCGGCCGCGGGGATGCGGTCCTTCATCGCGGGCGCGAGCGCCTTCAGGCCGAGCTCGATCAGCAGGTTGATCGGCACGTAGTAGCGCGCGGTGGGCGCCGGCTCTTCGACCGCGAGCACGGAGCGCTTCGGGATGATCACGTCGAGCGGCCGAAAGCAGCCTTCGTCCACCGGATCGTGCGGGGTCGTCAGGCACTTGATGAGCAGGCGGCACGCGCTCACCGTGATCGCGTCGCCGCAGTTGAACGGCCCCACCACCTGCGCGTCGGTGCCGGTGAAGTCCACGGTCATGCCGCCGTCGCGCACGGTGATCGCCATCTCGATGCGGACCGGCTGGTCGAGCGTGATGCCGTCGTTGTCGAAGTGGCCGGCGGCGCGGTAGACGCCGGCGGGAATCGCGGCCAGCGCCGCGCGCGTGCGCTTCTCGGATTGCTCCATGTAGAGGCGCGTGGCGTCGAGGACGGCCGCGCGGCCGTACTTCGCGAGGATCTCCTTGAAGTACGCTTCGCCCGCCCGGCACACGGCGACCATCGCCTGCGCATCCTTGAGCGTGCCGCTCTCGGTGCGGATGTTCCCGCGGATGATCCGCATCACCTCTTCGTTGAGCTCGCCGCGGTCGTAGAGCCGCACGGAGATGAAGCGGAGCCCTTCCTGCCGGAACTCGCGCGAGCCGATCTGCATGCTGCTCGGCACGGGCCCGCCGACGTCGCTCCAGTGCGCCTTCACCGCCACGAAGCCCGTGAGCGTGCCGTCGAAGAACACCGGCATGGTCATCGCGATGTCGTTCAGGTGGTTGCCGTTGCCGGTGTACGGGTCGTTGTGGATGAAGATGTCGCCCTCGCGGAACGCGCCGATGCCGCGGTCCTTGATGGCGGCTTCGATGGGAAAGCCGAGGTGCCCCTGGAACATCGGCAGCCCGATGCCCTGGGCGATCATCTGCACGTCGGGGTCGAAGATCGCGCAGCCGAAGTCGAGGCTCTCGTTGATGATGTGGTTGTAGGCGGTCTTGATCATGGTGATGCGCATGCGGTCTGCTGCCGCGTTGAATGCGGCACGTATCACCTCCACGCCGATCGCGTCGAGCGCTTTAGTCGGCATGCGATTGACTAACGTCGGGGGGAGCGATGCTCGCTCCCCCCGACACCCCCCATCGCTCCGAAGGCGTCGACCTGGATGATCAGGCAGCCGTGGTCCTCGATCGAAAGGTTGTCGCGGGTGTCCACAATCGTCGTCGTCCCAGGCTCCTCCACGGCAAGCGGCCCATCGAGGACGTCTCCGGGGCGCAAGTCATCGCGCTGGAAGACGCGGAACTCGACCGTCTGCTGCAGACGCGATGAATAGACGTTGCGCGTCGTGAACGCGGGCGTGCCCGACGTGCGCGGCTCCCCGCGCGCGAGCCGCGGGCGCTCGATCGGATAGACGACGGTCAAGCGAAGGTTGATGAGCTGCACGTCCACATCGGGCGCCGCGTAGCGGTACGCGCGTTCGTGCGCGGCGTCGAACTCGCCGCGCAGCGTCGCCCAGTCGCTCAGCTTGCCGACGGCGACCGTGACCGCGTGCTCCTGCCCGAGGTACCGCAGGTCCGCCGCGCGATGCATGACGGGCGCGCCGAGACCGGGAAGGATCGCTTCGATCTCGCGCTGCATCTCGGCGTAGCGCGCGTCCGCCCAGTCGGCGTCGGTCCGGTCGAGCGGTTCCAGCACCGTGCGCACGAGGTCGTGGCGCAGATCCGTCGCGAGCATCCCCCACGCGGAGAACGTCGACGGCGCGGGCGGAATGACGACGCGCGGGATGCCGAGCTCGCGCGCGATCGCCACCGCGTGGAGCGGACCGCCGCCGCCGTAGGCGACGAGCGCGTAGTCGCGCGGGTCGAGGCCGCGCTCGGTGCTGATGCTCCGCACCGCGAGCGCCATCTTCACGTCGGCGAGGCGCACCACGCCGGCCGCCGCGGCGTCGCGGCCGAGACCGAGCGGACGTGCGACCGCGTCGTCGATCGTGCGTGTCGCGCCGGCGGCGTCCAGCGGCATCGTGCCGCCGAGGAACCGCGCGCCGTCGATGCGGCCGAGCACGACGTTCGCGTCGGTCACCGTCGGCGCCGTCCCGCCGAGCCCATAGCAGACGGGCCCGGGCTCGGCGCCCGCACTCTGCGGGCCGAGCGCGAGCGCGCCGCCCGCGTCGATCCACGCGATCGTCCCGCCGCCGGCGCTGACTTCCTTGATGTCGATGACCGGGATGCGGAGCGGCCGGCCCTCGACGTGGTACTCGTCGGTGGTCTGGACCATTCCACGCTCGACGATCGCGCACTTCGCGGTCGTCCCGCCCATGTCGAACGAGATCAGCCGGTCGAGGCCGAGGATCTGCGAGAGGCTCACGCACCCGACCGCGCCGGCCGCCGGGCCCGATTCGATCGTGTGGACGGGCTTCGCGCGCGCGGCTTCGAGCGCGAACGCGCCACCGTTCGACTGCGTGATGAGGACCTGCCCGCGGAAGCCGCGGCCCGCCAGTCCTGCGCCGAACCGGCCGAGATAGCGATCGACGATCGGCTGCACGTACGCGTTCACCACCGTCGTGCTCGTGCGCTCGTACTCCCGCCACTCCTGGGTCAGGCGATGCGAGACCGAGATCGCGACGCCGGGCAGCTCCTCGGCGAGGATCTCCGCCGCGCGCTGCTCGTGCGCGTCGTTGCGATACGAGAAGAGGAAGACGACGGCGACCGCCTCGACGCCTTCATCCCGCAACCGCCGCGCGGCCGCGCGCACCGCCGCCTCGTCGAGCGGCACCAGCACCTCGCCGCGCGCGCCGAGACGCTCGGGAATTTCGAGCCGCCGCCCGCGCGGCACGAGCGGCGTCGGGCGGCGATACAGCACGTCGTACATGCGGAGGAAGTTGCCGCGGCCGATCTCGAGCACGTCGCGGAACCCCTCGGTCGTGACGAGGCCCGTCCTGGCGCCCTTCTCCTCGATGAGCGCGTTGATCCCGATGGTCGTGCCGTGGATCACGAGGCGGCAGTCGGCGAGCTCGACGCGCGCCTGGTCGACGCAGTGAAGCACCCCGTCGAGGAGCGCGCGCGGGGTGCTGAGGGCTTTCTCGTTGAGGACGGCGCCGGTGCGCTCGTCGAGGGCGACGAGATCCGTGAACGTGCCGCCGATGTCGACGCCGATCCGCAGGCCCACGGACTTAAGGTAACCGAGTCGGGCGTCTCGCATCCCCGATCTGGTTGATCCGCTCAGACGCGGGCCACGTCCGGGCGGCCGAACAGGCCGTGCGGCCGCGCGAACAGCATCGCGATCAACACGACGTACGAGGCGACGTTGCTGAAGCCGGCGCCGACCACCGGGTCCAGATAGCCGGCGGCCAGCGTCTCGAGCAGCCCGACGAGCACGGCCGCCACGATCGTCCCCGGAATGCTGTCGAGCCCGCCGATCACCACGACGGGAAAGACCTTGAGACCGACGAGGACCAGACTCAGCCCGCCGCCGACCGCGGCGGTCCACAAGGTCCCGGCGATCACGGCGATGACGCCGGCCGCGGCCCACGCGAGCGCGAGGTGCGTCGGCAGGTCGATGCCCATCGACATCGCGATCTGCTGGTCGTCCGCGATCGCGCGCAGCGCGATCCCGGTGCGGCTCCACCGGAAGAACGCGGCGATCAGCGCGACGGCGACGACGGCGACGGCGCCCGCGGCAAGCTTCTCGGGCGCCACGAAGATGTCGTACGCGGCCAGCGTCTCGCCCGACAGCGGCAGCGTGATCCGGCCCGGAATGCCGCGCAGCGTGAGGAACGCGGCGCCGCGCAAGAGCGCCGCGAGCCCGAGCGTGACCATGATGAGCGCGATCACCGGACGGCCGACGAGCGGCCGGACGACGACGCGGTTGAAGATCAGCGCGAGCAGGATCATCCCCGCGCAGGCGGCGGCGACGGCGCCGGCGAGACCGAGGGAGAACGCGTGCAGGCCGGCGGCGACGAGTCCGGCCGAGACCATGATCCACTCGCCGAGTGCGAAGTTGATCATGCGCGAGGCCTTGTAGACGACCACGAAGGCGAGGCCCATCAGCGCGTAGACGGCGCCGGCCAGCGCGCCGTCGGCGACGAGGGTCAGGAAGAAGCTCAGGCCGGCTCTATCTCGACGGCGTTGCTGTTGTACGTCGACGCGCCGGACGGCGCGGCGCGGGCGGCGGTCAGCACGTTGCAGCAGCCCTGCGTGTCGGCGCCCTCGGCGTCCGGCGTGTACCAGGCGCCGTCCTTGATCGAGACCACGCCCTGCAGGATGCGATCGGTGACGCGCGCCGGGAGGATGGTCGCGCCGCGGTCGTTGAAGACGCGCACCTTCTGGCCGTCGACGATCCCGCGCGCGGCGGCGTCCGCCGTGTTGATCCACACGTCGTCGCGGTCCGCGCGCTCGAGGATCGGCTGGTTGCCGTGGATCGAGTGCGTGCGCGCCCGCGACTTCGGCGAGCAGAGCTGCAGCGGGTACGCCGGATCCGGCGTGTCCGGAATCCACGTGGGGATCGGCGGAATCGGGCCGAGGCCGCACAGGTCGTCGTTCTCCGCGAGGCGCGTCGCGTAGATCTCGATCTTCCCGGACGGCGTGGTGAACGGATGCTTCACCGGATCGCGGATCTCGCGCGCGAACGCCACGGCGTCCTCGGGCGCGGGCAGCCGCGCGAGCCCGTTGGCACGGAAGGCATCGAAATCATCAATCGCGTCAGCCGAGAGGTGACGCAGCCACTCCTCTTCGGTCTTGTCGCTGAAGTCCGTGATGCCGAGCCGCCGCGCGAGGTCGGCGCAGATGTCGAGATCGTTCCGGCACTCCCCCGCCGGATCGACCGCCTTGTTCATGAAGATTGCGTAGTGGCCGCCGCCCGCCCACGGCGTGTGCATGTCGTTGCGCTCCCAGAACGTCGTCGACGGGAGCACGATGTCGGCGTAGCGCGCGGTCGGCGTGATGAAATGCTCGTGCACGACCATGAACTCGAGCCGCCGCGCGGCGTCGGCGATCTTCGCGACGTTCGGCGTCTGGTTGAAAAGGTCGCCGAAGGCCGAATAGATCATCTTGATGTCGGCGGGATAGCCGCCGGCTTTCCCGCGCTCGAGGACGTCCGCGAGCAGCGACGACGCGACGCGCGCGCCGGCCGGGTTCGCGCCCGGCGGCAGCATCTTGATGCCGCTGCGCCCGGTGGCGCCGTTGCTCACGCCGGAGTTGCCGCCGCTCTTGCCGACGTTGCCGGTCATCGCGGCGAGCGCGTACGCCGCGCGGTGGAACTGCTCGCCGTGGATCGTGCGCCCCGGCGCGTAGCCGCAATGGAGCGCGGCGGGCTTCGTGGTCGCGTATTCGACCGCGAGGCGGCGGATGACATCCGCGGGCATGCCGGTGATCGCGGCCGCCCACTCCGGCGTCTTCCTCACGCCGTCCGCGAGACCGAGGAGATACGAGCGGTACGACGCGCCCGCGGGCGCGCCCTTCGGCAGCGTCGCCTCGTCGAAGCCCTGCACGTACCGGTCGAGGAACGCCGAATCTTGAAGCCCTTCGGTCACGATGACGTACGCCATCGCGAGCAGCGCGGCGGTGTCGGTCGACGGCCGGATGAAGAAGTGCTCCTCGGCGAAGTCATGGCTCGTCTTCGTCCGCCGGGGATCGACCGCGACGATGCGCACGCCCTGCTGCTTCGCGAGCTTCAGGTAGAGCCGCGTGTTGGTGCCGAAGTGCCCGTCGCCCGGGCTCCAGCCCCACATGATGATGAGGCGCGAGTTCACGTAGTCGATCGGCTCGCGGCCGGAGCTCTTGTAGTCGGCCTTCTGGCCGAACGTCTCGCGCACCGCGAACACCTCGGCTTCGGCGGACAGATTCGACCAGAGGTCGGTGCAGCCGCCGAACTTGTAGAGCAGGCGCTGCACGATGGCGCGGTTGTGGAGCATCGCGGTGTTGCCGGAGCGCGAGCAGTCGAGGATCGCCGCCGGCCCGTACGCGTCGCGCACGCGGCGCAGCTGGCGCGCCACCTCGTCGAGCGCCTCGTCCCACGTGATCCGTTCGAACGCACCGGAGCCGCGCGGTCCCGTCCGCCGCAAGGGATACTTCAGGCGGTCCGGATGATTCATCCGCTCGACCTGCCCGAAGCCGCGCACGCACGCGTGCAGCGGCGGCATCTCGGGCGTCCACTTGCGCGGGTCGGTGGTGATCTTCACGATCGTGTTGTCGACGACGTGCGCGTTGACCACGCAGCGGCCGCCGCAGTTGTGTCCGCACGTGCTGGTGACGACTTTTTCGTTCGGTCTCGACGGCGCGACGCGCGGCGCCTCGTAGATCGTGCGCGGAGTCATGACGGGAGCATAGCATCGCGGCTCCGCCGCGCGGGAGCCGGGGCCGCGGGGCGTGCCGCGAACCAGGCCGCGACGGCGGAGCCGACGAGAGCGAGCGCCGCGGCGGCGAACGCCGCCATGTAGTTCCCGGTGACGTCGAAGAGCCAGCCGCCGAGGTACGGGCCGATCGCGCCGCCGACGCCGCCGCCCGCCTGCACCACGCCGAGGATCGTGCCGAGACGGGGCCCGGCGAACACGTCGGCCGGAATCGCGGAGAGCTGCGCGATCCGCATGCCGAGGCCGAACGCCGACGCCGTGTAGAGGACGAGCAACCACCAGTCGTCCGGCCCTCGCGTCGCCGCGAAGGCGCCGATCCCGAGGACGGCGACGATCGATCCGAGCGCGAAGGCGGATCCGCGGCCGAGCTGGTCCGAGAGCCAGCCGCCGAGCAGGTTGCCGGCCATCATGCAGCCGGCGCCGAGCGCGAAGAGCCACACGACCGACGCCTGCGCGAAGCCGCGATCCACCGCGTGGGCGACTTGATGCGTCGCCATGATCTGGAATCCCGTCGTCCCCAGCATCATCATGAGGACGGCGGCCCACAGCCGGGAGCTCGCGAGCGCGCGGCGCAGCGTCCACGGCGCGGCGGGCGAGCCCGGGCCGGCCCGCGGCGTCGCCTCGCCGGCCGGCGGATCGCGGTAGCACAGCGCGAGCCCGACCACCGCGGTCGCCACGATCGCGCCGAAGACGACGAGTGCCTCGCGCCACCCGAGCATCGCGATGAGCCAGGCGTTGATCGGATAGAAGGCGATCGCGCTGCCCGCGTTCCCCGCGCTGAGGATCCCCATCGCCGTGCCGCGCGACCGGACGAACCAGCGCGTGACGATCGTGGTCGCGGGCACGAAGATGCACGCGATCCCCGCCGCGCCCAGCAGGCCGAACGACAGGTAGTACTGCGGGAGCGACGTCACCCGGCTCGTCGCCGCCAGCGCCGCGCCGAGCAGCAGCCCGCCGAGCGTGACCACGGGACGGGTGCCCCAGCGATCGGAGAGCCATCCCGCGGCCGGCGCGAAGACCACGAAGCCGAGCCAGCTCAGCGAGTACCCGAGCGCCGTGGGCCCGCGGCCCCACGCGAGCTCGCCGAGCATCGCGACGTAGAAGAGCGCGAAGGTCGAGCGCACGCTCCAGGCCAGCGCGTTGACCGCGGTCGAGACGCCGACGACGACCCACCGGGCGGAGGGGCCCATGGGCATCGACATATCACGGTTGACTGATGGGTGCAACCACGTATCATGTATGGATGATGGATGTCGGCGCGCGCGTCCTCGCGCTCACCCGGGCGATCGCCGATCCCCTGCGGCTCGCGGTGCTCCAGCACCTGATGGGCGGCCCCGCCTCGGTGTCGGAGCTCATGGCGGCGGTGGGCGTCGAGCAGTCGCGGCTCTCGAATCACCTCGCGAAGCTCCGCGCGCACGATCTCGTCCGCCCCGTGCGGCAGGGACGGCAGATGATCTACGAGCTGCACGATCCGGCGGTCGCGCGCCTCATCGAATCGCTCGCGCAGATCGGCGGCGCGCCGGCGCGCACGGTGCGGTCGGTGCCGATCGCCCGCGCGCGGACGTGCTACGACCACCTCGCGGGACGCGCGGGGGTTGCGATCTTCAACGCGCTGGTGACGCGGAAGGCCGTGCAGGCGCCGGACGCGGCGCCGGGGGACATCGCGCTCGGACCGCGGGCCGGCGCGGTCTTCGGCACGCTCGGCGTGGACCTCGCCGCGGCGCGGAGCGAGCGCCGCCGCTTCGCGACCGCGTGCCTCGACTGGACGGAGCGCCGGCCGCACCTGGGCGGCGCGCTCGGCGCGGCCCTCTGGGCGGAGCTCACCGCCCGCCGGTGGATCATGCGACGGCCCGGCACGCGCGCGGTGATCGTGACGCGCCCGGGAGCCCGAGCGTTGAAACGTGCGCTCGGCGTCGTGCTCGACTAGATCCTGGGCGGCGACTCCTTCACGCACTCGACGAGCACGGCGAGGCGTCGCGCGCGCTCGGCGAGATCGACGGTGCCCGGCGCGCGCCCCGCGGGCGCCGGCTCCAGCTCGACCTGCTGACCTTCGAGGAACGAACGCACCCGGGTGGTCTGCACCGCGAGGTTCACGTTCTGGACGGGCACGCCGCCGCTCCGCGCCAGCGGGGACGCGCTCGCCACCCGCAGCAGCGCGAGGTCGTTGGCCTTGTCCACGGCGACGAGCCGTGCGGCCTGCGGCGCGTCGTGCACGGTGTTGCGCGCCCGCACCTTCACGCAGCCGTCGAGGATCTGCGCGCCCGCCACGATGAACCCCGTGCGGTCGACGAAGAAGCCCGTGCCGGCGCCGCCGACTTCGAGGCCGGTCGCCTTGACGATCGGGGTCAGCGAGCGCTCGCGCGGCGGCGTCCAGGCGCGCGCGAGCTGCTGCGCCTCGACGATCTGCGGGTGCACGCGTCCGCCGAGGCCGCAGTCGGTCGATGCGATCACGCGCTCGCGCCCGACGAGGTTCGCGAAGCGGGTGATGCGCTCGGCGACGAGCTCGGGATGCTCGACCACGTTCGTCGCGTGGCTCACGACGCCGGGCAGGATCGCCTTCCCTTCGGGGAGCTTCACGGTCTCCCACACGCGCCACTCGTGCTCGTGGCGGACGTTGCCGGCCTCGAACGAGTACGCGCCCGCGTGCACCGCGAGCATGACGCCGACGATGTCGCGCATCGGGATGTCGGTCGTGTGCGGCCCGTGCCAGCTGCCCCAGCAGAGATGGAAGCGGATCCGATCCTGCGGCAGCCCGCGCAGCGCGTGGTTGAGGGCCTCGACGCGGACCATGGAGAACGTCTGATAATCCGCCACGGAGGGCTCCGGGTTCACCATGTCCCAGTTCTCGGCGACGGCGGGGTCGTCGAGCTGGAGGATCAGGCCCGCGTCGACGATCGCCTTGTACTCCTCGCGCATCGCCTCGGCGCACGCGTAGAGGAGCTCCTCGTCGGTCTTGTAGTGGCGGTTCTCGATGCGCGAGGCGCTGCCGGGCGCGATCGAGGTCATGAAGCCTTCCTCGATGCCGTTCGCCGCGAGCGCGCGCTTGAGGCGCGCGATGTCCGCCTGGATCGCCGCCTGCCCCGTGTACGTGAGCGGCCCGACGCAGACGGGCCACAGCGCGGCACGCGGCCCTGTCGACACGCCGGAGTCGGGATCCCGATACGCCTCGCCGAACTTCAGCCGATCGCGCCGATCGGCGAAGCTCGTCAGCACGATCTCGCCCGGGCCTGACCGTCGCGCCGGAATGTCGTAGAGACCGGTGGTGCCGAGCTCGAGGCCGCCGAGGCGGTTGAAGCAGTAGCTCCACCACGCGCGATAGTTCACGCGGTGCCCCATCGACTTGCCGTACTCGCCGTCGCCGGGCACGTCGATGCCGACCGCGCGCTGCCGGCGCACGACGTTCGCGACGGCGTCGCGCAACGTCGCCTGGAACGCGGCCTCGTCGGCGGCGCCGCCGCCCTCGCGCTCCTGGTTCGCGGCGATCAGATGATCGGGGCGCGGCAGGCTGCCGGCGTGGCTGGTCAGGATGCGGTCCCGGCTGGCTCTCATCGCGCGCACTGCATCAAGGTAGTGTACCCTCCGCACACCATGCGCTACGGCTCAGACCTCGTCGTCGACCTCCTCCGGGCGATGGGCATCGAGCACGTCGCCCTCAACCCCGGCGCGACCTTCCGCGGCCTGCACGACTCGCTGGTCAACTACGGCGGCAACCAGCCCGAGCACATCCTCACCACCCATGAGGAGATCGCCGTCGCGCTCGCGCACGGCTACGCGAAGGCGAAGGGCCGCCCGATGGCCGCGATCGTCCACGACATCGTCGGGCTCCAGCACGCGAGCATGGCGATCTTCAACGCGTTCTGCGACCGCGCGCCGATCCTCGTGCTCGGCGGCGGCGGGCCGATGGACGCGACGAAGCGCCGGCCGTGGATCGACTGGATCCACACGGCGCTCGTGCAGGGCAACCAGGTGCGTGACTACGTGAAGCTCGACGATCAGCCGGCGAGCGTGAACGCGATCCCGGAAGGACTTCTCCGGGCGTGGCGTGTCGCGCGCACCGAGCCACAGGGTCCCGTGTACGTCTGCCTCGACGCGGCGCTGCAGGAGCAGAGCCTCGACGCGCCGATCCGTGTGCCCGACGCCGCGCGCTTCGAGCCGCCGTCGCCGCCGCACGCGCACGCGCGCGCGCTCGACGAGGCGGCGCGATGGCTCGTCGAGGCGCGTTCTCCGATCATCGTCACGGAATCCCTGGGCCGTCGTCCCGAAGCGAGCGCGACGCTCTGCCGTCTCGCCGAGCGGCTCGCCGCGCCGATGATCGACATCGCCGCCGACTCGGCGGGACGGCCGAGCGTGCCCAGTCTCCATCCGCTCGACATGACGGGCGCGCGCGACGAGTTCGTCCGCGAGGCGGACGTGGTGCTGGCACTCGACGTCACGAGCTTCCTCGCCGCGCTCGGCCAGACCGACCGCGCCACGCGCGAGGTCCGATTGCTGAACGAGGGCGCGCGCATCATCGCGATCTCCCTCGACGACTACGCGTTCCGGAGCTGGGCGCACACGTTCCAGTCGCTGGCGCCGGTGGATCTGCCGATCGCCGCGGATGCCGGCCTCGCGCTGCCGTCGCTGCTCGAGCTCGTCGAGGATCGGCTCAAGCGGGACACGCGGGCGCAGGAACGCCAGCAGCGCGCGCAGCGCGTCGGCTCGCGGCACGCCGCGCTCCGCGCGGAGTGGGCGAACGCGGTGAAGCTCGAGCGCGCGTCGAAGCCGCTCGCGCCGGCCGTGCTCGCCGCCGAGATCTGGGACGTCATCAAGGACGAGGACTGGGTCGTCGCCAACGGGACCGGCAAGGGCTGGGCGCGCCGTCTTTGGGACTGGCAGCCCGGGCGCAGCTACGGCGGCAGCGGCGGCGCCGGGCTCGGCTATGGGCTGCCCGCCGCGCTCGGCGTGGCCCTCGCGCATCGAGGCTCGGGCAAGGTGTGCGTGAATCTCCAGTCCGACGGCGACCTCTTGTATGTCGTCAGCGGCTTCTACACCGCCGCGCACCACCGCCTGCCGCTGCTGACGGTGACGTTCAACAACCGCACCTACGGCAACGACGAAGAGCACCAGGACGCGGTGGCGAAGGCGCGGGGACGCCCCGTCGAGAACAAGGTCATCGGCATCCGCATCGACGATCCGCCGCCCGACTTCGCGAAGATCGCGGCCGGTTTCGGCATCCACACCGAGGGACCGATCGACAGCGCGGACGCGGTCGGCCCCGCGCTCCGCCGCGCGCTCCGCGTGGTGAAGGACGGGCGACCGGCATTGGTCGACGTGCTGACGAGGCTCTAGGGGGAATTCCATGGCGCGCCAGGGGTATCGGATCTTCGACGCCGACACGCACATCATCGAGCCCGCCGAGCCGATCGAGGAGCACCTGGCGGCCGCCGACCGCGCGAAGCTCGCCGCGCTCGGCCCGGTGATCGGTCGCGCGCCGGCGAAGGCGGGGATGACGCGCTACCGCATCGGCAAGGTGCCGAAGCTCAACCGGCGCCTCGGCTCGCGCGAGCGCGTCGATCCGCCGTCCGCCGTCGCGAAGGGCAAGCTCGACGGCGGGACGCCGTGGGACGTGCGCTGGCAAGGCCCGCCGTTCCCGGACGATCGCGTGAGCGTCGATCCGCACGCGCGCGTGAAGGACCTCGACATCGAGGGCGTCGACGTCAACATGATCCTCCCGTCCGGCAGCCTCCCCGGCTTCTGCGCGATCGACGACGTCGCGCTCGAGCAGGCGATGTACCAGGCGTATCACCGCTTCCTCTCCGGGTACTGCGGCGCGTACCCCGGTCGTCTCTTCAGCCTCGTGCTCGTGTCGGCGCGCGACGCGACGGCGTCGGTCGCGGAGATGCGCCGCTGCGGCAAGGACGGCTGGCCCGTCGGCATCTTTCCCATCTGTCCGCCCGCGCTCTCGCTCGACGATCCCGCGTGGGAGCCGATCTGGGCGGAAGCGCAGGAGCAGGACCTCACGGTCGTCATCCACTCGTTCACGATGACGGTTCCCTACCCGCCGGGCGTGTGGGACACGTGGGACAACGTCTTCATCCAGCGCGCGGCCGGCCACGTGTGGAACGCACAGCGCAACATCGCGGCGATCATCGGCGGCGGCGTGCTCGATCGGCATCCGCAGCTCCGGCTCACGGCGCTCGAATGCGGGCACGGCTGGCTGCCGTTCTGGGCGTCGCGGCTGGACGAGCTCGCGGAGATGGCGCGACGCGCGCTGCCGCCGCTCAAGCAGAAGCCGAGCGAGTACATCCGCGGACCGCAGTACTTCCAGAGCATCCAGCTCCACGAGGGCGAGCTCTCGCTCAAGCAGGCCATCGAAGCCCTCGGCGAGGACACGCTGATGTTCGCGACGGACTACCCGCACTCGGAGAGCTGGTTCCCGAAGTCGGTCGACAACGTCCTCGGCTGGACGTCGATCGGCGAGTCGGCGCGCCGCAAGCTCCTCTGGGAAAACGCCGGGCGCTGCTACCGCCGCGCCGGCGCTCGCGTGCCGGCGGAGGCGCGCGTCACCTAGTCATAGAGAGCCTGGGTCGCGGGGTTTTGAGCGAGGCGAAGCACGTTGCGGCGCTGTACGGGTACGTCGATCCGAAGGCGTGGCGATCTTTCCCGTATTCGATCAGGCCCAACTCCGGTGGCACTACCGGAGCCGTGACGAGCGCCTGATTACCTTCTCGAACCACTACTTCTATCGTGAGAGGCCGCTCATCACGTTTCCCTCGGCGTCGACGACTACCGAGGATCGCGGCGTTCGGCGGGTTTACGTGGCGGATAGCGTCTGGGACCGCGGCGGCAGCCGAACCAATCGTGTGGAGGCTCGGAGGATCGTTGAGCTCATCGTGGACCACGCCGAGCAACGGCCGGACCGATCGCTCGGTGTAGTGGCCATGAACGTGGCACAGCGGGAGGCAATCGAGGAACTGCTCGATGAGCGTTTCCTGGAACGACCGGACCTTCGAGAGCGCCTCTTGGCGAACGCGGAGGAGCCGTTCTTCATCAAGGCCCTGGAGAACGTGCAGGGAGACGAGCGCGACACAATCATCATCAGCATTGCCTACGGGAAGACCGCGAGCGGCGCACTGAGCTATAACTTCGGTCCGCTCAATCAGGACGGCGGCTGGAGGCGCCTCAACGTGCTCGTACCCCCGCGCGCTGGCAAACCATCCTTGTGACCAGCATGCGCACGGCCGACCTCTCGGGGATCAACCCGAACAACCGCGGTGCTGTCGCGCTCCGGAACTTCATCGAATATGCAGAGCGGGACTGCATGCTCCCAGTCGAGGCTGCGGTTCTTACCGAAGAGGAGACCAACGACTTCGAGGACGCTGTCGCCGAGGCATTGCGCGGCCGCGGCTATGCCGTCGACCAGCAGGTTGGCGCGAGCGGGTACCGCATTGATCTCGCAGTCCGCGATCCAGGCGATCCGGCTCGCTATCTCCTCGGTATCGAGTGTGATGGCGCGACCTACCACAGCGCGAAGACGGCGCGCGATCGCGATCTACTCCGTGAGCACGTCCTCAAGGACTTAGGCTGGCGTCTCCACCGGATTTGGTCGACTGAATGGTTCAGAGATCGCGAGCGCGCCATCGACACCGCAGTCGGCGCTGTAGAGAAGGCGCGGCACGCGCCGGCCGATCACTCGGTCTTCGCCCCTCCGGTCCGGGTTCCCGAAGAAGATCCAGAACGGCGACCAGCGCCAGTACAGACGGTTGCCCGCCGCTATCCCTCGGGCACGGCGTGTCAGAAATACACCGGCTCAGGTGAGCGGCAGCTTCTCCTCGAAGCTGGCAGGCGGCGCGATCTCGCAGTCCAAGTCGTCAGAATCGTCACGGTCGAAGGACCGATTCACCAAAACCTACTCACGGAGCGGCTCAAGGAGGTCAATGGCGTCGGGAGAGTCGGGGACAGGGTGGCTGCGAACATCCAGCATGCCGTGCAGATCGCTCTCGGACGGCAGGAGCTCGAACGGCTAGGCACGGATTTCCTCAGACGGCCGGGCCGCACCCTGTCGACCTTCCGGACGTCGGGTGACGGTGTCCAACGCCCAGCCGCATGGATTCCAATCGACGAGATCCAACTCGCGGTGCTTCACATCGTAGAGGACCAGTTCGGCTGCCAGCGCGGCGCGTTGCCGAGAGCCGTAGGAGAACTCTTCGGTTTCGATCGCACACCCGGCGGTCTTGCGGAACTGGTAGCCACAGCCGTAGACATTCTCATCGACGAAACGCGGCTCCAGACGAGTGGCCCGAACGTGTACGTGCCGTGATTGCACGAACGAGGCTTTACATCGATACGTCGACCCTCGGGGCCACCGCAGATCAAGGCCCGGAAGACCGCTTCACGGCAACCCGCCGACTTCTTGATGACGTCGCGGTAGGCAGGTAAGAGGCATTCATTCATTTCGACGGTCGTTCTCACCGAGGTTGACGCAGCCGCAGAATCAATCCGCAAGAAGATTGAGGACGAGTTGAGGCGAACATCGATGATCGTCCTGGAAGAGACTGCCGAGAGCGTGCAACTCGCGGGAAGATATGTGTCCAGTGGCGCAATGTCGGCGAACGCCGAGAACGACGCCCGGCACATCGCCATTGCTTCCGTCAACGACATCCGTGTCGTCGTGTCGTGGAACTTTCGGCACATGGTCAATATCGAGCGAAAGCGTAGGATCAACAGCGTAAACTTGGCAGAAGGTTTCGCAGTCATCGATATCGTCTCGCCATGGGAGGTGGGAGGTGACGAAGCGTGACAGTCAGCCTGAAAGGTGGGAAACGGAGTCCCTCGCATGGATTCACGCGATCAGACAGAAAGAGCAGGTGACCCGTAAGGGCGACCCGCCGTGTCCTCTGTCTCGGGAAAAGGCAGAAGAGCTCGCTGCTCGGTATGGCCTGAAGCTGGCGAAGGCAGTGTCTCCGAGATAGCTCCCCTGCTTGGTGACGGCCCACCCGACTGACGCGATCAAGGAGGGAAGACGGGTATGGCCGAACTGAAAGTGCTCTACGATCGTGAAGGTCGAACTCTCACCGTCTGGTTCAGCGATCGGCATCAGGAGCACATCTGCGAAGAAACTGGAGACGAAGTCGTTCTCATGCAGGATGCCGCCGGACGCGTCATCGGCTTTGAGAAACTCAATTTCTCGATTCCGGAAGCCGACCGACTTCGCGTCGCGCTCGAGACGACGCCCGCCTGAACCGCCCCCAGAGCGTCACCGCCACCAACCAGTGATCCGCGCGCGCTACCTCATGGTGCGCGGTGGGATCGTCCAGAGAGACAGCAGGTGCGCGCCCCCCGGCAGCGGGAGGCGCACGGTCTTGTCCGGCTCCCAGTCGCCCATGTCGTAGTCGTGCGACACGATCCGCGTGCCCGGCTTCAGCTCGGCGAGCAGCTTCGGACGGAGGCGCAGGTTCACCTCCGGCAGCAGATACCGCGTCACCACCGTCGCTTGGCGGAGATCCGCTTCGAAGATGTCGCCCTCGGCGAAACGAACACGCTTCGCCACGCCGGCGCTCCGCGCGTTGGCCCTCGCCTCCTCGATGCGCTCGGGATCGAGGTCGATGCCGAGCCCGCGCGTGCCGAACCGTTTTGCCGCCGCGATGGGAATGCGGCCGTCGCCGCAGCCCAGGTCGATCAGGAAGTCGTCCTTCGTCACCTTCGCCAGGTCGAGCATCGCCTTGACGATTCGCTCGTGCGTGGCGATGTAGGGGACGTCGAGCGGCCTGCTCGGTTGCCGGATGATCGGCTGCGCCGCCACGCGCCGCGGCGCCGCGCCGGACAGAACGGCGAGGAGCATGGCGCGAAGAACGCGCCGCCGGGTGAGCGCGCTACGCAGAGGCTGAGGCCGTCGATGCGGCGCGCACCTTCCTGCCCATCGGCGTGTCCTCGAGATGGAAGAACGTCAGCACGTTGCCCGCGGCGATCCGGTAGGCCTCGTCGGCCGGCACGCCCGCGAAGAGCCGCTCGGCGAACGGGCGCGTGTTCGGCCAGTCACACTCGATGTGCGGGAAGTCGGTGGCGAACATGACGTGCCCGACGCCCAGGTGATGGCGGAGCTCCATCGCCACGCGCTCGACGTGCTGGATGCTGAACGAGATGTGCTCCTGCACGTACTCGCTCGGGCGGCGCTTCGGCGGCGTGAAGCCGAGCAGCCGCTCCGCCCAGTGGCGGTGCCGCTCGAACCAGTAGTCGGCTTCCTCCATCCAGAACGGCACCCAGCCGAGCCGCGTCTCCGCGAAGAAGATCTTCAGATCGGGCAGGCGGTCGAACACGCCCGACATCGTGAGCTGCGCCAGGCTGATCGACGGCGGCACGCTGAGGAACGGCAGCGCGACCCACTCGACGATCTTGCGCGCACCGACCTTCTTGAGGATCTCGGGATCCGCGCCCGGGTACTCGAACGTCGGCTGCTGCGCGCGCGGGCCGAGGCGATCGAAGCCCACGTGCACGGTGAGCGGCATCTGCATGTCGATCGCGGCCGCCCAGAACCTGTCGTCCTCCGGCTTCGGGTACGACTTGCCGTTCGGGAACACGCCCAGGTTCACGCCCTTCAGCCCGAGCTTCTTGCAGTGATGCAATTCGGCGATCGCGTCGTCGAGGTTCGTCCACGGGATCACGCCGAGACCGATCAGCCGATCGCGCGAGACCGAGCAGTATTCGTCGCCGAGCCAGTCGTTGTAGGCGCGCACGGTCGCGCGATACACGTCTTCATCGGCGAGCGCGCGCCACAAGCGCGGGCCCACCTGCATGTTGGGGAACAGGACCTCGGCGTGGAGCTGGTCCATGTCCTGTTCTTTCAGTCGCTGCTCGGGCGGGCCCACGCCCGCGGTGTCGTCGACGGTGGCGCCGAACGGCAGCCACGTCTCGTTGGTCCGTCCCGCTCGCAAATCTAAGAATGGCGCCGGGTACGGCGGCTGTCCTTCGATGAGCAAGGCGTCGCCGCCGTCGGGCAGCTTGATCGTGCGCGGTCCTTTCTCGCGAAGCTCCGCCGGCATTCGCGGGGTCCAGCGCTCCGGACGCACTTCGAGATGACCGTCACTCGAGATCAGCGGTGGTAGCGTGGATGCCATATGCAGAACCCCCCGTCGGCGGTCGGATGGTAACACTCAAGGCCGTCATCTTCGATTACGGCGGCGTGCTGCGCGGCGACAGCCGCGAGGAGTGGGACACGGTCGACGCCGCGAACACCCCGCCGCGCGGCTCCCTGTGGAAGGCGTGGCACGACATCCCGGAGTATCGGCTCGCGCGCGAGGGCGCGATCGACGGACCCGCGTTCCGCACGGCGATCCACCGCGCGCTGAGCGCCGTCGCGGGCGACGCGGCGCGTGCCGAGGCCGCGATCGCAGCGCTCGAAAAGCACCTGGCGAGCCTTCCGCCCATCGACGCCGGGATGCGCGCGCTCGTCGATCACCTCCGGCGAAACGGACGCGTCAAGCTCGGCATGCCCTCCAACGCGAACCGCGGATGGACGGAGGAGTTTCGCGCGCGTGGCGTGGCCGACCTGTTCGACGACGTCGTCGTCTCGGGGGACGTCGGCGTGGCGAAGCCGGACCAGGCGATCTTCCGCCTCGCGGCGCAGCGCCTCGGCGTCGCGCCCGAGGCCTGTCTCATGATCGACGACCAGGCGCAGCACCTGCGGGGCGCCGCGGCCGCCGGCATGCGCACCTATCTCTATGCGCCGGAGGGCATCGCCCCGCTGATCGCCGAGTTGGAAGAGGCCGGCGTCCTGGAGTAGCCTTTTGCCGCGGAGGGCAAGTCCATGGCGGAGATTCTCGGCCTCGGCGTCACCCACTTTCCTCTCCTGGCCAGCAAGGACCAGAACATGACGCGCATCATCCGCCGCATCATGGCGGATCCGGGCCTGCCCGAGCGCCTGCGTCATCCCGAGAGCTGGCCCGAACCGATGCGCAAGGAGTGGGGCAGCGACGAGGGCGTCGCCGCCGCGCGCCGGCATCGCGAGGCCCTCGTCGCCGAGTTCCGCAAGGCGCGGCGCGTGCTCGACGACTTCGCGCCGGACGTCGTCATCGTCTGGGGCGACGATCAGTACGAGAACTTCCGCGAGGACGTGATCCCGCCGTTCTGCGTGCTCGCCTACGACGCGATCGAGCACCGGCCGTGGGAGCACTCCGCATCGAACTTCTGGGACGAACCGAAGGACACCGTGTTCACGTACAAGGGCCACCGGCAGGCGGCGAAGGCGCTCGTCTCCGACCTCCTCGACGAGGGCTTCGACCTCTCCTACGCGTACAAGCCGCTGCACCATCCGCTCGGCCACGCGTTCATGAACACGCTGCTCTTCCTCGACTACGACCGCCAGGGCCTCCCCTATCCCGTGATCCCGTTCCAGGTGAACTGCTACGGGCGCCGGGTGATCGCGCAGCACGGCAGCACGCGCGGCCTCGCCGCGTCGCCCACCGAGGAGCAGCTCGATCCGCCGTCGCCGGCCCCGTGGCGCTGCTTCGACCTCGGCCGCGCGACCGCGCGCGCGGCGGCCCGCAGCCCGTGGCGCGTGGCGCTAATCGCTTCGTCGAGCTGGTCGCACGCGTTCCTCACCTACAAGCACCACCTCCTCTATCCCGACGTTCCGGGCGATCGCGCGCTCTACGAGGCGCTGCGCGCCGGCGATTACCAGACGTGGCGGCAGACGCCGCTCGCGCAGATCGAGGACAGCGGCCAGCAGGAGATGCTGAACTGGATGTGCCTCGCGGGCGCGATGGCCGAGCTGCAGCGCACCCCGGCCGCGTGCACGTTCATCGAGAGCTGGATCTTCAACTCGAACAAGGTGTTCGCCACCTTCCCCGCATAGCCAGGAGCCACATATGGCGTTTCCGCTCGCCGCGTCGAAGCCGTCCGCGCTGGGTCTCAACGATCGCGCGCTCGACCGCCTGCAAGAGCTGATCGCGCGCCACATCGCGGAAGGCCGGTATCCCGGCGCGCAGATCGCGCTCGCGCGGCGCGGCCAGCTCGCGCTGACGGCCAGCTTCGGCGACGCGCGCACCGAGCCGAAGCGCGTCCCGGCGAGCGACGACACGCTGTGGCTCCTCTACTCGAACACGAAGGTCATCGTCGCCAGCGCCGTCTGGCTCCTGGCCGAGCAGGGCGCGCTGTCGTTCACCGACACGGTCGCCGCGCATCTCCCCGGCTTCGAGGCCAACGGCAAGGGCGAGATCACGATCCTTCAGGTCCTCACGCATCAGGGCGGGTTTCCGACGGCCGAGATGCCGGACGCCGCGTGGACCGATCACGAGCTGCTGCGGCGCACCGTCTGCGGCTTCACGCTCGAGTGGACGCCGGGCTCGCGCGTGCGCTATCACGGCCTCGCCGCGCACTGGGTCGCCGCCGCGCTGATCGAGGCGAAGACCAAGACCGACTACCGCGACTTCATCCGCCTGAACGTCACGGAGCCGCTCGGCCTCGCGAACGAGCTCTTCGTCGGACTGCCGGATGCGCAGCACGCGCGCGCCGTGGACATGCACGAGCCCGCTGCGGACACCGGCCGCCAGGTGCTCCGCGCCGAGAACAACACCGCGGAGTTCCGTCGCGCGGGCGTGCCCGGCGGCGGCGGATACGCGACGGCGCGCGCGATGGCCGCGTTCTATCAGATGCTCGCGCAGGGCGGCACGCTCAACGGCGTACGCCTGTTCTCGCCGCGCCTCGTGCAGTACGTCACCCGCAACTTCACGGACGACCGCGTCGACCTCTACATGGGCATGCCGATGCACCGCGGGATCGGACCCCACTCGCGCGGCACGACGCCGAACATCCGCGGCCTCGGCGCGCTCGCGCATCCGCGCACGTTCGGCCACGGCGGCGTCGGCTCGTCGTACTGCTGGGCGGATCCCGAGTCGAGCGTGTCGTTCGCATATCTCTCGAACAGCCGCGTGCCCGATCCGTGGCACAGCGAGCGCATGGATCGGATCTCGAACCTCGTGCATACGTCCATCGACTGAGCGCGCCGTCGCCGCAGCACCTTTACGTCGCCACCCAGGCGCTCCTCGCCGTACTGCTGGCGACGGTGCAGACCACGTACGGCCTGTACGCCGTCAAGACGGCGGGGCTCGGGGCGCTCGAGCTCGCGCTCGTCGGGACCGCGCTCGAGCTGTCCATCGCCGTCGCCGAAGTTCCCACCGGTGTCGTGGCCGACGTCTACAGCCGGCGTCTCTCCGTGATCATCGGGCTCGTCGTGATCGGCGTCGGCGTCGTCACGATGGGCGCGGTGCCGACGTTCCCCGGCATCGCCGGCGGCAGCGTCCTTATGGGCACGGGCTATACCTTCATCAGCGGCGCGCACCAGGCGTGGCTCGCCGATGAGATCGGCGACGCGGACGCCGGCCCGGTGTTCGTGCGCGGCGCGCAAACGGGCCAGCTCGGGCGGCTTGCCGGCGTGCCCGTCGGTGTCGCGCTCGCCTCGATCAACCTCCACATGCCGATGCTCGTCGGCGGCGCCGCGTACTGGCTGCTCGCCGCCGTCCTCGTCGCCGTCATGACCGAGCGCGGGTACACGCCGACCGCGCGCGAGCGGCGGAGCGCGTGGGCGGCGATGCGCGCCACGCTCGCCGGCGGCATCGGCGCCGTGCGGGAGCGCCCGGGGCTCGCGGGGATCCTCGCCATCGTGCTCCTGTGCGACATGTCGGGTGAAGGCATCGGCCGGCTGGCGCCGCTGCACTTCCTCACGACGGTCGGGTTGCCCGAGCGGTTCAATGAGGCGACGTGGTTCGGCGTGCTCAGCGCGGGCTCGTACCTCGGAGCCGCGCTCGTCACGACCGTCGTCGGCCGCGTCGCGGAAGCGGACGCACGGCGGCTGATGCAGGTCCTGCTCGGCCTCACGATCCTGATGGCCGTCGCCACGTTCGTCTTCGCCGTGGCGCCGGGCTCCTGGCTCGCGCTGTTCGGGTTCTGGATCGCGCGATGGGTGCGCTTCGCGATGCACCCGCTGCTCACGGCGCACGTGAACCGGGGGCTCGCGCCCGGAACGCGCGCGACGGTGCTGTCGATCCTCGGCCAGGCCGGCGCGGTCGGTGAGGTCTGCGGCGGACCACGGGTCGGGCTCATCGGCACGCTGCGGAGCGTTCGCGTCGCGTTGATGACGTCGGCCGGCATCCTCGTGCCGGCGATCGCGCTCTACGCGCGCGAGCTCGGACGGCTCAGTCCCGCACCGCCCACGTCTGCGCCGCGTCGACCGTGAGCGTGACGGCGCTGCCGAGCGCGACGGTCTGATCGGGCGGCGCGTCGACGGTCACCCGGAGGGCGGCGAGGCCGCCGCCGTGCGCGCCCGTCTCGACCGTGTAGAGATTGCGCGCCCCGCGGAAGATCCGCTGGCGCGCGACACCGCGCCACGCGATCCCCGGACGTCCGCCGTTCCCGGCGCCCGCGGCGTCCGTGGCGATGCGAATGATCTCCGGTCGCACGACGACGGTCACGGCATCGCCCTCACACACGTCATCCGGCGCGGCGCCCCAGCCCTCCCAGCCCTCGCCGTCCACGCGCGCGAGCGCGCCGTCGCCCTCGCGGCGGACCTCGCGCACCTTGGCCGCGAGGAGGTTCGGCGCGCCGAAGAACGCGGCGACGGTGCGCGACGCCGGACGCGCGTAGACGGTCTGGGGATCGGCCCGCTGGAGCACGCGGCCCTCGTGCATCACCGCGATCTCGTCGGAGAGGACCATCGCCTCTTCCTGGTCGTGGGTGACGTAGACCGTCGTGATCCCCAGCCGCTGCTGCAGCGCGCGGATCTCGAGGCGCATCTGCTCGCGGAGCTGCGCGTCCAGGTTGGAGAGCGGCTCGTCCATGAGCAGCACGCGCGGCTGGAAGACGAGCGCGCGCGCGATGGCGACCCGCTGCTGCTGCCCGCCGGAAAGCATCGTCGCCTGGCGAGTCGCGAGGTGCTCCATCTGCATGAGGCGAAGCACCTCGCCCACGCGCTCGATGACCGCCGTGCGCGTGAGCCGTCGCACCTCGAGCGGATAGGCCACGTTGGCGAAGACCGTCATGTGCGGCCAGATCGCGTAGGACTGGAAGACCATGCCGATCTCGCGCCGCTCGGGCGCGACGAAGACACCGGCCGCGGCGTCGCTCACCACGCGATCCGCGATCACGATGCGGCCGGCGTCGTTGTGCTCGAGCCCCGCGATCATCCGGAGCGTCGTCGTCTTGCCGCAGCCCGACGGGCCGAGCAGCGTCAGGAGCCGCCCGTCCGCCACGTCGAGCGACACCCGGTCGACGGCGCGCACCGCGCCGAAGTGCTTGCTGACGCCGTCGACGGTGACGCCGGGCATCGCTACTTGTAGATCGCCTTCGCCAGCTTGAGCATGTCGTCCTGCAGCTTGGGGTCCGTCGTGCCGAGCAGCTTGACCTGCGCGATCGTCCGCGCTTCCGCGGCGATCCTGCCCTCGAGCCCGCCGACGACCGGGACGAAGCCGAGGTTCGCGTAGTGCAGCTGCGCCTCGTCGCTCAGCAGGAAGTCGAGGAACAGCTTCGCCGCGTTCGGGCGCGGCGCGCCCTTGAAGATCGCGCCGTCGAAGCGCACGTACGGCGAGCCTTCGGGCGGCATGATCGCCTTCACCGGCAGGCCCTTCAGGTCCAGGCTGTCCGGCAGCGTGAACGGGAAATAGACCGGGTACTCGCCGCGCGCCACGCGCGGATAGTTGCCGCGCAGCTCGCGGTTCATGTGCGGCTGCTGCTGGGCGAGCTTTTCGTGAAATTCCTTTCCATGTTTCTGTGTCATCACCATGAAGAACACCGCCCCGCCCCCCAGCGCTCTCATGTCGTCCGACAGCAGCTTCCCCTTCCACCGCGGGTTCAAGAGGTCCTGCCACGTCTTCGGCTCCTCGCCGGGCTTCACCATGTCCGTGTTGACGAGGATGCCGTACGTGATGACGTAGATCGGGACGCGGATGTCGTCGGTGGCGAACGGCGCCACCGGACGCTTGCCGTTCGGGGGCGTGCCGTGCGGCTGGAACGTGCCCTCGGCGAGCTGCAGCGCGGTGGTCGTGGACCCGTTGTGCGAGACGTCGCCGAGCACTTTGCCCGAGGCCTGCTCGGTGCGGATGCGCTCGCGCAGCTCGCTCGCCCGCGCCTCGAGCAGCTCGAAGCGCACGCCGTACTTCGCCTCGAACGCGGCGCCGACCTTCGGCAGCACCGGCGTCCCGACGGCGCCGTTGTAGACGACGACCTTGCCTTCCTTCTTCGCGGCGTCGACGACCTTCTTCCAGTCGGCGTCCTGCGCGGCGGCAGGGCGCGCGACCGCAAGCGGTGCGAGCGCAGCAAGTCGCAGGACGGATCGGCGTGTCAGCATTCGGGCCCTCCGAGCGCGGGCTTTGCCCGCGCAATCCTAGGGGGAGGCAGCGACGAACCGGCGTCAGCCGGTGAGGAGCGTCGGAAGGGGGACGAAGTCCCCCTCCGAGTGAAGCGTTGCTCCGCGAACCGGAACAGGAACACGAGCGCGAGCATGACGAGCGCGATCACGCTCACCTGCCCCGCCTTGCCTTCGGTCCACAACCGCATGATCACCACCGAGAGCACCTCGTTGCCGACGCTGTAGAGCAGGATCGACGCGGAGAGCTCGCGGAGGATGATGAAGAAGATCAGGATCCAGCCGACGGCGAACGCCGGCCACGCGAGCGCCAGCAGGATGCGCCGGAACGTCGTCCACCACGGAGCGCCGTGCACCCGCGAGCACTCCTCGAGGTCGTGCGCGAGCTGCGCGAACGCGCCCGCCATCGTGCGCACGGCCAGCGGCGTGCCGAGCGTGACGTACGCCACGCCGAGCGCCCACAGCGTGCCGTAGAGCTGCACCGGCCCGGGCATCAGCGCGTACGCCCACAGGAACCCGATGCCGAGCACCATGCCCGGCATCATCCACGGCAGCCACGCGAGCACCTCGAGCGCGCGCCGGATGCCGAAGCGGGTGCGCACGAGCACGTACGCGATCAGCCCGCCGAGCATCATCGTCGCGGTCGCGCCGAGCACCCCGAGCAGCAGCGTGTTGGCGAGGGCGCGCCACACGAGCCGGTTGTTCCACACGGTGAAGTAGTGGTCGGTCGTCACCATGCTCCAGCGGTAGAAGCCGAAGAACTTGAAGAACGAGCTCACGATGAGCTGGCCGACCGGCAGGACCACGGTGACGACGAAGAACAACACGCAGAACGCGAACGTCGCCCAGCGCCAGCGGCCGAGCCGCGCCACGCGCGGCGTGTAGCCCTTGCCCGTCACGGTGAAGAAGCTCCGCCCGCCGAGGAGGCGCCACTGCCACGCGACGAGCAGGAACATGAGCACCATGATCCCGAGCGCGAGCGCCGTCGCCTGCTGGTAGTCCGGCCGGTTCGTGTGGTGGATGAGGTGATAGATCTCGGTGGTGATCACCTCGATGCCCACGGGCGAGCCGAAGATCAGCGCGGACTCGAAGCTCTCCACGCCGCGGATGAACGACAGCAGGAACGCGCTCGTCGTCACCGGCAGCATGAGCCCGAGCGTGACGCGGCGGAACGTCGTGAAGGCGGTCGCGCCCGAGGTCCGGCTCGACTCCTCGAGCGCCGGGTCCATCGACTTGAACGCGCCGACCATGAGGAGGAACAGGAACGGCGTGGAGTACTGCATCATGTGCCACACCACGCCGCCGTAGGAGTAGATGTTGACGAGCGGCTCCCGGCTGCCCGTCAGCCCCGTCCACGCGAGGTTGATCACGCCGCCCTTCGGCGTCGCCAGCATGCCCCACGCCATCGCGGTGAGGATCGGCGGGATGTAGAACGGCAGCGTGACGAGCACCTCCAGCGTCTCGCGATACGGCGTGTCGGTGCGCGCGACGATCCACGCGAGGAACAGCGCGAGCACCATCGCGAGGCCGGTCTTCACGAGCGAGAGCCCGATGGTGTTGAGGAGCACCACGGCGTTGGTCCGCGTGAGCATCGCGCGGTAGCCGTCGAGGTTGAACGTGCCCGCCTCGCCCGGCGGCGTGGTGTGCAGGCTCCCGTAGACGAGCATCGCCAGCGGATACGCGGTCAGGAACAGGAGGAGCGCGACCAAGGCGCCCAGCGCGACGTTGCGCGCGAGCCGGCCGCTCGCGAGGCCGCGTGCCGTCTCGACCCGCGTGCCGACGGTGATCGAGCTCATGAGTCGAGCGTGGTGAGGAAGCGTGGCGTCCGGCGCGCCTGCGTCGCCTGCTCGAACGCGTGGGCGAAGCCGATCAGGCGCGGCTCGCTCCACGCGCGCCCCATGAACGTGATCCCGAGCGGCAGCCCGCGCACCTCACCCGCCGGCACGCTGATCAGCGGATACCCGGCGAGCGCGGCGCTCTTCGCGCTGCTGCCGCGGCTCGAGTCGCCGTTCACCAGGTCGATCGGCCACGGCGGCGTCGACGTCGGCGCCACCATCGCGTCGAGACGGTACTCCTCGAATGCCGCGTCGAACGGGTCGCGCCCGAGCCGGCGGCACGCCGCGAGCGCGTCGAGATATTCGGGCTCGGTCAGCGGGCCCTTCGCCTGCGCGCGCTCCAGCCACTGCTGGCCGAAGAACGGCAGGTTCTCGCTCGCGTGGCGCGTGTTGAACGCGATGACGTCCTGGAGCGTCTTCACGACGCCGCCGGGCGCGACGTCGGCGAGGTACGCGTTCACCCCCGCTTTGAGCTCGTAGCAGAAGACGATGCGCTCCGGCGCGGTGAGCGCCTCCCGATCGAAATGCGCGATCGCGACCGGATCGACGATCTCCGCGCCGAGCGAGTGCAAGATCGCGATCGCCGCGTCGGCCGCGGCATCGGCGCTCGCGCTGTAGCCGAAGTATCCGTGGCGCGGCACCCCGACGCGCGCGCCGCGGAGCGCGTCACGGTCGAGGAAGCGCGTGTAGTCGGCGTGCGCCTTGCCCGCGCTCGCCGCCGTCGCGGGATCGCGCGGGTCCACGCCGGTGATCGCGCCGAGGAGCGCCGCGGCGTCGGCGACGGTGCGGCCGAACGGGCCGATCGTGTCCTGCGTCGCCGAGATCGGGATGACGCCGGCACGGCTCGTCAGCCCGACGGTCGGCTTGATCCCGACGACACCGTTCGCGGCGGCGGGCGACATGATCGAGCCGTCGGTCTCGGTGCCCACCGACACCGTGACGAGGCCCGCCGCGACGGCGATCCCGGACCCGGAGCTCGAGCCGCCCGGCGTGCGATCGAGCACGTGCGGGTTGCGCGCCTGCCCGTTGCGCCCGCTCCACCCGCTCGAGCTCGGGTTCGACTTGAAGTTCGCCCACTCGCTCAGCGCGGCCTTGCCGAGGATGACGGCGCCGGCCTCGCGCAGGCGCTGGGCGACGAAGCTGTCGCGGCGGGGCCGCGCGCCGACGAGCGCGAGGGCGCCGGCCGTGGTCTCCATCCTGTCCGCCGTCGCGATGTTGTCCTTGAGCAGGACCGGGATGCCGTGAAGGTGGCCGCGCGGTCCCGTCGCGCGCCGCTCCTCGTCGAGCGCCCGCGCGATCGCGAGCGCGTCCGGATTCACCTCCTGCACCGACCGCAGCGCGGGACCGCTGCGGTCGATCGCCTGGATGCGCCGGACGTAGTGGTCGACGAGTGCCTCAGCGCTGAGGCGGCCCGCCTGCATCGCGGCCTGCAGCGTCGCGACGGTCGCGTCGTCGAGCGCAAACGGCGTGGCCATGGGTCGCGATCATACGCGGTATCCTTCCTCCATGTCCGCCGACCCCTTGCTGTTCCGCGACCTGAGCTTCGTGCTCGTCGCCGCGGTGCTCGGCGGGCTCGCGGCGCGGTTCGCGCGCCAGCCGCTCGTCGTCGGCTTCGTCGTCGGTGGCATAATCATCGGCCCCTTCACGCCGGGCCCGTCGATCTCGGACGTCCACGTCCTCGATCGGTTCGCCGAGGTCGGCGTCGTGCTCCTCATGTTCTCCATCGGGATCGAGTTCTCGCTGAAAGATCTGCTCCGGATGAAGGGGGTCGCGCTGATCGGCGGGCCGCTCGGCATCCTGCTCACCGTCGCGATGGGGATGGGTGTCGGCGCCGCGCTCGGGTGGCCGCCGCTCCAGGGGGCCGTCATCGGCATCGTCATCTCGGTCGCGAGCACGATGGTGCTCGTCCAGCTCCTGATGGATCGCGGCGAGCTCCACACGACGCACGGGCGCATCATGGTCGGCATCGCGTTGGTCGAAGACATCGCCGTCGTCGTGATGACGGTGCTGCTGCCTGCCCTCGGTGCCCTCGAGCCGGGACGGCTCGTCGCGGTCGGCCGGGCGTTGCTGACCGCCATGGCGATCCTCGTTCCGTTCTTCTATCTCGCGGCGAAGGTCGCCCCGCGCGCGATGGGACGGATCGCGGCCACGCAGCGCGACGAGCTGTTCCTGCTGGTCGCGCTCGTCATCGGCGCCGGCACGGCGGCCGTGACCCAGGCCGCAGGTCTGACGCCTGCGCTCGGCGCGTTCCTCGGCGGGCTCCTCATCAGTGGCTCCGACTACGCGCACGAGACGCTCGCGCGACTCCTGCCGTTTCGCGATGTGTTCGTCGCCCTCTTCTTCGTCACGGTCGGTGCGCTGATCGAGCCCGTCAGTGTCCTCGGCAACGTGCCGCTCCTGGCGCTCCTCGTGGCGCTCATCCTCGTCGGCAAGCTCGTGATCCGGACCGCGATCGTGTGGCTCTTCCAGTATCCGCTCCGCACCGCGCTGCTCGCGGGCCTCGGATTCACGCAGACCGGCGAGTTCTCCTTCGTGCTGGTCCACGTGGCACGCGAGGCCGGGCACGTCGGCCCCGACGTCTACCACGCCGTCCTCAGCGCTTCGCTCATCACGGTGCTCGTCAATGCGGCGCTCGTGCGCCTCGTCCCGGACTGGCTCGCCTCCGCCCGGCTCCGTCACGGCTTGACGCACGTGCCGCCGGAGACGCCGCCGCTGCGTGTGCTGGTGTGCGGCTTCGGCCGCGTCGGCAGCGCGATCGGCGAAGCGCTCGAAACGTTCGGCATCCCGTTCGTCGTGATCGAGCGCGATCCCGACCTCATCAGGGATCTGCGCGCGCGCCGCATCCCCGCCTTGTTCGGCGACGGCGGCAATCGGACCGTGCTGCAGCATGCCGGCGCGGCGACGGCCACGCTCGTCATCGTCGCGCTGCCGGAGATCCGGCCCGCGGAGCGCGCCGTGCGCTCGGTGCGCGCGATGAATCCGGACGTGCCGCTGCTGGCCCGCGCCCACCGCCGCCTCGAAGCCGAGAGCTTGCGCGAGCTCGGCGCCACGGAAGTCATTCAGCCCGAGGTCGAGGCGTCGGCCACGCTGATCCGCCACGCGCTCGCGATCCTCGGGCTGCCGAAGGAGCGGGCGATCGCGTACCTCGAACGTTTCCGCGGCGCGATGCTCACGGGTCGCGCCGATGACGTCGCCGGGCCCTCCCAGCTCCCGCACGTCGACGAGATCACGCTCGACGGCGACGCGCTCGCCGGTCAGTCGCTGCGCGACGCGAAGATCCGTGAACGGTTCGGCGTCACGGTGGTGGCCATCGCCCGTGAGAACCTCATCGTCTTCAATCCGGCGCCCGAGACGATCCTGCATACGGGCGACGTCGTGCGCGTCTTCGGCCTCAGCCCCCAGATCGCCGCGTTCGCCGTGAGCGCGCGGGGAGGACGCGATCGCGCGCGCCTTGACGGTGACTGGATGCACTCGTAAGGTGCGAGGCATGCACATCGTCGATTCGCAAGTGCACATCTGGGGCGCAGACACGCCGGATCGTCCGTGGCCGCCGGGCCGTACGAACCAGGCGCAGAAGCCCTATCCGATCGACAAGGAAGCGCTCCTCTTCCAGATGGATCTCGCGGGCGTGAGCCGTGTGGTGATCGTGCCGCCGTCGTGGGAGGGCGATCGCAACGACCTCGCGCTCGACGCCGCGCGCACGTTTCCCGATCGCTTCGCGGTGATGGGTCGGGTCCCGCTCGAGCGGCCGGAGAGCCGCGGGCTCGTCGCGGGGTGGAAGCGGCAGCCGGGCATGCTCGGCATGCGCTTCACGTTCCACACGGATCTCATGCGGCCGTGGCTCACCGACGGGACGGCGGACTGGCTCTGGACGGAAGCGGAGAAGCACGGCGTGCCGCTCATGGTGCTCGTCCCCGGCTCACTCGACGCGCTCGACAGGATCGCCGAGCGTCATCCGGGCGTACGTCTCACGATCGATCACGTCGGGCTGAATCGTCTGCAGAAAGGTCCGGACGTCTTCGAGGACTTGCCGAGGGTGTGCGCGCTCGCGAAGCGGCCGAACGTCGCGGTGAAGGCCTCGGGCATGCCGTCGCTCTCGAGCGAACCGTATCCGTTCCGTGACCTGCACGAGCCGATCAAGCGGCTCGTCGATGCCTACGGTCCCAAGCGCGTCTTCTGGGGCACGGACCTCACGCGGATGCCGTGCACGTACTACGAGTGCATCCACCTCTTCACGGATCACTTGCCCTGGCTGAAGGGCGAGGACCTCGAGTGGGTGATGGGCCGCGGCGTCTCGGACTGGCTCGGCTGGCCGTTGCCGAAGTAGCGTCCTGACGCGGCAGCTGGGCTACGAGCGGCGCGACTCGGAACGACGAAGCTCGTCCAGGCGGGACTCCATCACTCTGGTGAACTGTTCGCGGACGCCCGGCAGCGTCGTGTACAGGGCGGCGAAGTTGCCGGCGCTCATCTTGTACACGCGGACGGGCGTCACGGTACGGATTCTTCGGAGCAACCCGCGCATATCAGCCTGATTCGTCGTCGAAGCCGCTCCATCGTCAGCCGCGCGCCGGCGTCCTCGGGAAATCCCTCCGACATCACCATCGCTCGAGAGATCGCGGACGCCGTCACAAACCACTTGACGGCCGGTCCTTCCATATCAGCTAGCGCGTCGATGGCCCGAGCCTAATCGCCCCGCACAGATCTGTCAATGAAACGCGATCTCCGGCCATGGGGGTGGCCGCCGGGACACCCTCTTCCACGAGCCGCCGCGCGAGGATTTCGGGTCTCCGGGGCGGCGGCGCTCCTCCATCGTCACCTTGCCGATCGCGCAGCCCACGAAGAGCGTCGGTCCGACGGGCGGATGGGCGGCGGAAGCACCCGGGAGGACACGAGCCAGCCGGCGGCGGCGGCGAAGACGATCACGCCCGACCACAGGTGTGTGGACCACACGATGCCGTCGCTCGTCGCCGCCGCGAGGAAGTACGCCGCGGTCGGCAGCGTGGGCACGGCCACGGCGAAGATCCTGAACGCGCGCCGCCGCTCCGGCGACGGGCGGAGCGCGGCGCGCAGGACGTCGAGGCAACACGCTGCCGCGACGATCGCGGCCACGACTCTCCGCGGATATGCGCCGTGGTAGACGATGAAGCCCATCACGAACGCGTTGAACCCGACGAGGATCGTTCCCCCGCCGTGCGGTAAGCGTCCGTGGCGCAGGAGGAACAGGAGCGGCGCGGTCAGGATGACCGACGTCAGCAGAAAGCCGGTGATGCCGAGCTCGACCGTGACGCCCATGACCGCCTGCCGCGTCCCGAAGAGGTTCGCGATCGGATGCGCGATCTGCGTGAAGAACGTGAGGATCGACACCACGAACGTCAGCGAGAAAAGCATCGGCAGCTCGTTCCACCACCGCCGCGGCGGGCGCCCGAGCGCCGCGCGCAACGGCCCGGACGTCATGAGCGCGAAGCCGAGCGCGAGCAGCGCGTGCGCCGGGCTCATCAGCGCCTCGGTGTCGACCTCGAACCCGAACAAGGTGTGCCAGACCGCATCGAACAGCCCGCCGACGATCCAGCACGCGACGCCGACCAGACAGAGCCCGTAGCCGTTCGGCATCGCGCGGTGCCACGGCACGCCCTCGCGCCGGACCGTCCAGGCCGCGCGCCCCACGAGGAGCGCGGCGAGCGCGACGTAGCCGGAATAGAGGACGGCGTGCCAGGGGGTGAGGAAGGTCTCGTCGACCAAGCCGTGCGTGTGCGCCCATCCGTCGAGGTAGACGCCGCCGGTGAAGAGTGCCCCGAGCGCCGTGGCCGCCCAGTCGAAGGACGGCCCGCTGTCGTTGGACGAGGGCATGGTAAGGTCCCCCGTATGAAGCTCACAAAGGGTTTCCGCCAGATGGTCGACGAGGCGAAGGCCCGGATCACCACGCTCTCCCTCGAGGAGGCGCGCACGCGCCACGGCCGCGACGACGTCGTGTTCGTGGACCTGCGCGACGTGCGCGAGCTGGAGCGCGAGGGCGTGATCCCGGGCGCGTTCCACTGCCCGCGCGGGATGCTCGAGTTCTGGCTCGATCCCGAGAGCCCGTACCACAAGACGGTCTTCGCGGAGGACAAGGACTTCGTGTTCTTCTGCAACGGCGCATGGCGCTCCGCGCTCGCCGCCGACACCGCGCAGCAGATGGGCCTGCCGCGCGTGTTCGAGATGGACGGCGGGTTCACCGCGTGGAAGAACGCGGGCTATCCGACCGCCCCGCGCGAGAAGAAGAAGGGCTGACGCGATGGGCACGATCGTCTTCGCCGGCGCGATGTCGCACGTGCTCGACCCGGACTACTACGATCGCGCGTGCGGCGCGATCGGGCGGCGGATGATCACCGAGACGATGGCCGAGATCGCGCAGATGGGCGAGCGGCTGTCGGCGGCGAAGCCCGACGCGCTCATCGTCGTGGCCGACGATCATCTGAACGCGTTCTCGTTCAACTGCGTCCCGGCCATCTGCGTCAGGATCGGGCGCACGGTCCATCGCATGGTCCAGGACCACGCCGAGGCGTTCGACCAGGTCCTCGACCACATGCCGCCCGCGTATCCCCTGCACGAGAGGCTCGCCAACGCCGTGCTCGAGCAGGGGCTCGACGCCGGGTTCGACCTGGCGCTCTCGTGGGAAGCGCCCGTCGACCACGCGTTCCTCGCGCCCGTGAACACGATGCTCGGCACGCGGCCGATCCCGCCGCTCGTCCCGATCTTCGTGAACGCGTTCGTCGCGCCGCAGCCCACCGCGCGGCGGTGCTTCGCGTTCGGCCAGCACGTCGCGCGCGTGGTCGCGCAGAGCCCCTGGAACGTCGGGATCATCGCGACCGGCGGGCTCTCGCACTTCCCCGAGCTGTCGCTGCCGCGCGTCGGCGAGACGGACGTCGCCTTCGACCGGAAGCTGATCCGCTGCATGGAGACCGGCGAGCACGGCCCGCTGCAGGCGCTCACTGCCGAGGAGCTGCACAAGACCGGCGGCCACGAGTTCCTCAACTGGATGGTGCTGCTCGGCGCGGTCACGCCGGCGCGCGCGAGCCTGCGCTACTTCGGCGAGCTGCCGAGGATCAACCTCGCGGCCGTGGAGTGGCAGCTCGCATGAGCCGCTACGAGATCAACAGCCTGCTCTACCGGCTGAAGAAGGATCCGGACTTCCGCGCGCGGTTCCTCGCCGACGCGAACGCCGCGCTGGCCGGCGCTGATCTCACCGACACCGAGCGCGCGGCGTTCGTGGCGCACGACATGCGCAAGATCAACGAGCTCGGCGGCTACCTCCACCTCGTGATGTCCATTCCTGGGCTCGCAGCCCACTAGGAGCCCGTCCATGCGATTCAAGGACAAGGTCGCGCTCATCACCGCGGCGGCGAGCGGCATCGGCAAGGCGACGGCGGAGATCATCGGGTCGGAGGGCGGCGTCGTGGTCGGCGTCGACACCGACCAGGGGCGCCTCGACAAGGCGATGGCCGCGATCCGCGACGGCGGCGGCCGGGCGCAGGGGCACGTGGCCGACGCGCTCGACGCGGCCCAGGTGCAGCGCGTGGTCGACGCCGTCGTGCGCGAGCACGGCCGCATCGACATCCTCGTCAACGCCGTCGGCGGCAGTACCGTCATCGCGCGGCCCGCCGCCACGGTGGACGAGCTGAGCTTCCCCGAGTGGCAGAAGCTCCTCACGTTCAACCTCGACGGGACGTTCCTCTTCTCTCACGCCGTCGCGCCGGTGATGAAGCGGCAGGGCGGCGGCAAGATCGTCAATCTCGCGTCGGTGGCCGGCCGCGGCATCAGCGACTCGAGCAGCAGCGCGTACGCCACGGCGAAGGGCGGGATCATCGCGTTCACGAAGAAGCTCGGGCGCGAGCTCGGACCGTTCGGCATCACGGTGAACGCGATCGCGCCGAGCCTCACGCTGACCGAGCGCATCCGCCCGCACTGGGACAAGCGCACGCCGGAGCAGCAGAAGCAGGAGATCGATCGCACGCCGCTGCGCCGCGTGGCCGAGGCGCGCGATCAGGCGCGCGTGATCTGCTTCCTCGCGTCGTCCGACGCCGACTTCGTCACCGGCGTGACGATCGACGTCACGGGAGGAGTCTAGCTCCCCGCGATCCCCTGCGTGTTGACGTAAAGCGAGTACACCGACGTGCTCGCCACCATGAACAGGCGGTTGCGGTACGTGCCGCCGAAGCAGAGATTGGCGCACCGTTCGGGCAGGTCGATGCGTCCGATGAGCCGGCCCTCCGGGTTGAAGACGTGCACGCCGTCGAGCCCTGGCTGGCCCATGCCCCAGCCGCACCAGAGGTTGCCGTCGACGTCCACGCGGAAGCCGTCAGGCGTGCCCGGGCCGGCGTTGATCAGCGTCCGCTTCTTCGCGAGCTTCTTGCCGCCCACGACGTCGTAGGCGCTGATCGTGCGCGGGTTCGCGCGCGACTCGACGACGTAGAGGATCGATTCGTCGGGCGAGAACGCGAGGCCGTTCGGCCCGTTGACGTCGTCGGCCACGACCGACAGCTCACCGGTCGCGCCGTCAATGCGATAGACGCACGTGACCGGGCCTTCGGGCTCGGCCTTGTAGCCTTCGTAGTAGCCGAGGATGCCGAACACGGGATCGCTGAACCAGATCGAGCCGTCGGATTTCACGACGACGTCGTTCGGCGAGTTCAGGCGCTTGCCGTCGTAACGCTCGGCGAGCGTGGTGATGGTGCCGTCGTACTCGGTGCGGACGACGCTGCGTCCGCCGTGCAAGCACGTGATCAACCGGCCCTGCCGGTCGCGCGTGTTGCCGTTCGCGAAGTTCGACGGCTGGCGGAAGACCGTCGCGGCGCCGGTCGCTTCGTCCCAGCGCATGATGCGGTTGTTCGGGATGTCGCTCCAGAGCAGGCAGCGGACGTCGCCGAACCACACGGGCCCTTCGGCCCAGCGGAACCCGGTGCAGAGACGCTCGACCTTCGTCTGGTTCAGTCGATAGCGCGCGAAGCTGTCGTCGACGATGACGATGGAGGGGTCCGGATACCGCTGGCTCGGCTGCCACTCGCTCACGCGTGCCTCCTTTTGGGTTCGCGCATCATACCCTCTCGCGTCGAGGCCGCGCTATGCTCGGGTCATGCCGACACTCCTGATGCTGCCGCCGCAATCCGCGAAGACGCGCGAGTGGGCCGAGCGCCTGACGCAGGCCGTTCCGCAGCTCACGATCGTGGTCGCCGAGACCGAGACCGACGCCGCGCGCGCGATCGGCGACGCCGACGCGGCCTTCGGCACGATGCCGGACACGCTGCTCGCGAAGGCCGCGCGCCTGCGCTGGCTGCAGGCGCCACAGGCCGCGCCGCCGGCCGGGTACTACACGCCCGACCTCGTGCGCCACCCGGTCACCGTCACGAACTTCCGCGAGATCTACAACGACACGATCGGCGCGCACATCATGGCGTTCGTCCTCGCGTTCGCGCGCGGCTTCCACCTGTACTTCCCTCGCCAGCTCCGGCGCGAGTGGCGTCAGGAGTCCGGTGAAGAGAGCGGCGTCATCCACCTGCCCGAGGCGACGGCGCTGATCGTGGGCGTCGGGGGCATCGGCGCCGAGGCGGCGCGGCTGATGGAAGCGTTCGGGATGCACGTGACGGGCGTGGACGCGCGCCGGCGCGACGCGCCGCCCGGCGTCCGCAAGCTCGACGGTCCCGACGCGCTCGACGCGCTGCTGCCGCTCGCCGACTTCGTCGTGCTCACCGTGCCGCACACGCCGGCGACCGAGGGCTTCATGGACCGCGCGCGGTTCCGGCGCATGAAGCGGAGCGGGTTCTTCATCAACATCGGGCGCGGGCGGACGACACGGCTCGACGACCTCGTGGAGGCGCTCCGTGCGGGCGAGATCGCGGGCGCCGGCCTCGACGTGTTCGAGCAGGAGCCGCTGCCGGCCGATCACCCGCTGTGGACGACGCCGGGCGTGCTGCTGACCCCGCACGTCGCGGGCCACGGCCCGTATCTCGACGAGCGGCGGTTCGAGATCATCCTCGACAACGCGCGCCGGTTCCTCGGGAATCAGCCGCTGAGGAACGTGGTCGACAAGGCGAACTGGTTCTAGCGGTCGAAGTCAGGGAGCCGGACGCACGAACAGGGAGTCGCCGCCTCGATGCTCGGCCATCCGGAGGTCCGAATACTGCGGCTCATCGTTCGCCGAGACGCCCACGTAGAACGAGTCACCTCCGACCACGCTGCTCATCCCTTTCGCCACGAACTCACGAAACCCGGCCTGGGGATTCGCGTAGACCCACAGCGCCACCGTGAAGTCCCCGCTCGCAGGCGGCCCGCCCCCGACCGCGCCCGGGATTTCGACGAACGAGGTGCCACCGTCGAAGTGGAAGGCTTGTCCGAAGCGTCCGGGCGCAAAGGTCACGGCATTGAGCACCCCGTGACAGCCACCGACGCAGTCCTGGGCGCTACCGTTCGCCTTGTAGAGTGCGATGAGACCGCGGTCGAGCGGCTGCGCGACGGCGTGCGCGGCCAGCGTTGAGCCGAGCACCAGCGCCGCGACGGAGAAGCGACGGGAGAGCGGGCGCCTCAAGGCCCTGAAGATACTACGCGGCCGCCGACGACCGTCAGCTCCGAGACGATGTCGGCGATGCGCGCTTCGTCGACGGTGAACGGGTTGGCCGACAGCACCGCGAGATCCGCGAGCTTGCCCGGCTCGAGCGTCCCCTTCGCGTGCTCCTCGAAGGTGAGGTACGCGCCGGCGGTGCTGGCGGCGCGCAACGCTTCTTCGCGTGACAGCCGCTGCGACGGCGCGATCGGGCGTCCCGCGAAGCGGTCGAGGCGCGTGATCGTCTGCGCGATCGGGTTCCAGAGCGTGGTCGGGACGTTATCCGTCGCGAGAGCGACCGTCACGCCGGCGTCGCGCAGCTTCCTGAGGGGCACGATCGTGTCCTCGGCGCCGGGCCCGACGCGCGCGGCGAGGATCGCGCCCTGCTTCGCGATGTAGCTGTTCGTGTGCGTCGTCACCACGATGCCGAGGTCGCGGATGCGCCGGATGTCGTCGTCGCTCAGCACGTTGATGTGCTCGAGCACCCAGCGGCGATCGCGAATCGGCAGCACGCGGTCGACTTCTTCATACAGGTCGAGGAGCCCGGGCTGCGTCCCGCCCACGCGGATGTCGTGGCGCGCGGCCGCGACCAGGACCTCGCGCAGCTGCTCGCGCGGCAGCCCGGTGTCGTAGGCGAAGCCCGACCAGCCCGTGTACGGCCAGACGCGGGCGCGCACGGCGTTCTCAGCTTTCACCCCGGCCTCGGCGAAGAACCCTGAGAGGCGAAGCCAATCGTCGCCGCTCCCGCGCCCTCCGAGCGTGGACCCCCACGCCGCGACTTGCTCGACCGCCGGCTTGCCGCCCGCGGCCCACGCCGGGCTCATCGTGAGGTGCGCGCGCACGGTCATGTCGCCGGCGGCGGCGACATCGCGATAGACCGCGCGCACCTCGTCCGCGACCCCGTGGCCCTCGAACGTGCTCGTCGTCGCCGTCGAGTTGTAGATACGCATCGACGCGCGCAGCGCGTCCACGCGCTGCGCGTGCGTGAAGCGCGGGAGGCACGCCATCAGCGACAGCTCGACGACCGGCATGAAGGTCCACTCGATGAAGATGCCGTTCGGCTCGCCGGTCTCCCAGACCTTGTCGATCTGGATCCCGGCCCACGGCGGCAGCGTCTCGGCGGTGACCGCGGCCCGCCGCAGCGCTTCGCTGTTCGCGACGGAGACCAGGGGCAGCGTGTGGCGCCAGTAGCCCCAGAGCGGACGGATGAAGACGGGATGGCGCGGCGACACGCGATCGAGCTCCCACCGCGTCGGGAACCGACGCTCGCGGAGGTTGTTCGGGACGTCGCGATACTCGGGCGGCTCGCCGATCGGCATCGTCACGATCCACTCGCCCGGCGGCGTCTCGTGCGCGAGGGCTTCGATCCGCTGCAGCACGTCGTCGATCGAGGCGGCGCCGGCGAGCGAGGGGTAGATCGCTTTCAGGCCTTCGCGATCCATGTGGGCGTGCGCGTCGACGAGCCCGGGGATGACGGCGCGCCCGCGCAGGTCGATGCGCCGCGCGTCGGGTCGGGCGAGCGGGAGCATGTCGGCGTCACGCCCGATCGCGAGGATGCGGTCGCCGGCGACGGCGATCGCCTCGGCGATCGTCGAGCGCGCGTCGAGCGAGATGACGCGCCCCCCGTGGAGGACGAGGCTCGCGGAGTTCTGGCTCATGTCTTCGTTCGAATCCGGCACGCGCTCAAATCCTTGCCGCTGAAACTCCTGAATGCACTGCGATTCTCGGATCGCAGACGCCGTGGCGGCGGAACCCGTGTCAGGATATGGGCCACACTTCACGGTGCGTCCATCGGGGTGGCGGAGGATGATCGGCTTCGTCATGCAGCCCGCAAGCAGGCTCGCGAGCGCCAAACAACGACGAGTCTCATGCCGACTGCCTGAGTAGCGCGGGTGTGGCCGCAGCAATTGCGGGCTTCGGCATGGGCGGAGTATCGCACGGCGCCCTCGCATCGCCCGACGGTTCCGACCGTATGAGTCCGGATACAGTCGCAGCGCTCTGTCGCGCATGTGCGGGTCTCGCCCCACCGCATTTCGACGGTTCGCCGTCCACGGAACGGCCGCCGACATACGTAACAGCGTAGACCACGGACATGGGTGACACTCGGTCGCTGTTGCAGCGTCCTCATGGTGTGCGGGAATCCAAATTCACCAAACGCGGACTCGAACACCGAACGCGTCGGCGCGAAGAGAGGGCGCTTCAACGCCTGGCAGCGCAGGAGAAACCGGCTGAATCCATCCATGATGGTCAAGGGGTGACACCGCCTGTCGCCGACCGGAAAGTGGCCCTTAAAGTCCGCACACCAAATCGCATTCGGCGCCGCGTACTCGCGCAGTCGCTCAGCATACGGGGCACTGTAACGACGCCGGCATCGGGGACGCACAAGACCACGCCGCCGGAGGATCGTGCCCACGGTGGTAGCAACGGGCCACGGACGATCTGGCACGCGTCGCCGCAGGATGGCAAGTAACTTTCGCGGACCCCAGTGCGGATGCCGCCGACGCAGGGCTATCACGGCATCGACGACGGCGGCGGCTACGGCGTGGGGATGCGAGTGCGGTGCACGAGACCGATCAAAGAGTGAGCGCACGCCGCCGGCCTCATAGCGCTCGACCCACTTGTAGCCGGTCTTGCGACTAATTTCAGGACTCCTGACATGGGCGAAGAAGTTCATGCATCACCGGGGGCCTCGTAGACCAGGGTCAGGCTCGTTCCCGGGCACAGAACCTCAAGCGCGGTGAGGGTCGCACACACGTGGGCCAGGGCCTGGTTGCTGCGCGGGTTCGCCAGGGAATGCAGGCGGATCCGCAGGTGCTGAGCGTCTGGGATGACATCCACGCTCGACGA
>VGLJ01000030.1 GCA_016866775.1 Candidatus Rokuibacteriota bacterium
GCGCCCTGCGCCTACTCCAAGAGATCGCGACCAAGAGTTCCAAGAGCACGCGATCGTCGTCGAATGCGAAGCGTAGAGCGACGGGATAACTTCGGCATGCAGCCGACGGCCTTCGGCCGCGGCTGATACTGGCGTTCGCCGCAACACGGGAGGAGGTAGAGCATTCCGGGCATGGCGGCATGTCAGCAGTCGTCACGGCACAGCGGCAACACTAACAAGCCATCGCGCGGGCAGGCCTGAAGATGGCCAGGTGGGCAACCGGCGTCGCCCTCGCCCTTACGCTCCTCGCTCTATCACTCGGTGCCGAGGCGCAGCAGACGATGCGCGGACCCCGAATCGGTGTCGTGACCATGGTTTCTGCTCATACGCCTCGCACGGAGGCTTTCCGCAAGGGCCTGACCGAACGAGGGTACGTCGAAGGGCAGAATGTCGCCATCGACTGGAAATGGGCCGCGGGAAGCCTCGCGCGGCTTCCCCAACTCGTGAGCGAGTTGCTCGACGCGCGCGTCGACGTCATCGTTGCCGGCGGGCCGCAGCCGATCGCGGTCGCGAAGAGGCTCACCAGTACGACTCCGATCGTTATGGTCGGCGCGGCTGACCCGGTGGGAGCGGGCTTCGTCAAGACCCTCGCCCGACCTGGCGGTAACCTGACCGGTCTCTCCATCGACGCTACCCCGGAACTGTTTCAGAAGCAGGTTGACCTCATCAAAGAGGCAATCCCTCGCGTAACCCGTATTGCCGTTATCTGGAACTCGGCCGTGCCCGGCGCCGCAGCGTTCTTGGACCGGCTACGGCAGGCCGCGCAGGTCCTCAAGCTGGAACTCTATTGGGTCGACGTTCAGGGGCGCGACGAGTTCGAGAAGTTCTTTGCAGTGATGAGCCGCGAGCGAGCGGGTGCGGTTCTCGTCGTGACCGATCCGTTCATCTATGTCCATCGAGCTCGGGTGGTAGGACTCGCCGCACGGTATCGTATCCCGGCGATGTACCTCTGAGAGGAGATCGTGAGCGCCGGCGGCCTCATGTCCTACGGCCCTGACCTCGCTGACCTCTACGGACGGGCTGCTATCTACGTCGACAGAATTCTCAAGGGCGCTAAGCCCGGCGAACTCCCGGTCGAGCAGCCCGAGAAGTTCCATCTCGTCATCAACCTGAGAACCGCCAAGGCCCTTGGCCTGACGATCCCGGCGCCACTGCTGCTGCGGGCCGATCAGCTCCTTGAATGAGCAATTGAGGGAGGCCACGCACCGTGCGCCGTCGCACACGGGCGTCGAACTTCACGCTCCGGCGGTCCGGGGGCTCGCGTTGCTCGCCCTCCGGCGCTGAGCGTGGCGTTAGAGCGACTGACATCAATCAGCGTCGCCCGAAGTAGAATGAGAGGCGTCATGCGTAGCTTCAACATCGTCGTCGAGCGCGATCCGGATACGGAACTGTATGTCGGATACGTGCCCGGGTGGCCCGGCGCTCATAGCCAAGGGGCCGCCCTCGACGAGCTTCGCACCAACCTGCAGGAAGTCCTTGCCATGCTCCTTGAGGATGGCGAGCTACGCCTCGAATCAGAATTTATTGGACAGACGATTCAAGTTGCATAGACGTGGGCTCCATCCCAGTCCTGAAGCCCCGCGAGGTAGCCGCTCTCCTCGAGCGTCTCGGATTTGAGGAAGTTCGACAGCGTGGTGCGCATCGTCAGTATCGGCACGAGACGGGCGCGGCACCACAGTCCCCTTTCATGCAGGACGCGATATTTCCCCGACGCTGTCGCGGAAGATGGCGCGTGACATCGGGCTGCGCGTCGAGGAACTCCCTGGCCGCGAATAGCGAGCGCTCTAACTTCCGTATCTGGACTCCTCGGTCAAGAGCCTCGGGCGCACTGAGGAGCGAAGGTCGCACCGCGCACGTGGCCACGTCACGGGCGCCATACTCCGCGTTACGTTTTTCCGCTTTACCCTTTCCGCCTGGTTTATCGGATACGCGGTGAAAGCGTCGAGGTCATCGCCGTCGCGCACGGCAGACGACGGCCCGGGTATGGGCGGTCTCGTCTCTGATGAGCCGTCGAACTTCCGGTTGCATCCGTCCGCGGCTCGCTTCGCTCGCTGCGGCGGCTGATCCGGGCGTTGGGCAGCTTGTGACCCGTAACGTCATGGGTTACACTCATCGTGAGTGATCCGAGGATTCCGGCACAAAGGGTTGGCCAGGTTCTTCGAGACTGGATCGAAGGCCGGCATCCAGCCCCAACATGCCGAACGGCTGCGCCTGATCCTGGGCCGCCTGAGCGCGGCGACGGCGCCACAAGACATGGCTCTTCCCGGGCTGAACCTTCATCCGCTCCGGGGTGACCGCCAGAACGTGTGGGCTGTGTCGGTAAGCGGGAACTGGAGGGTCACCTTCAAGTTTGTGGAGAAGGACGCGGATGCTGTCGACTACGAAGACTATCACTGACGGAGATCCGATGCGCATGCACAATCCACCTCATCCGGGCGAGATCATCAAGACCCTCTGTCTTGAGCCACTTGGCATCACCGTCACGCAGGCCGCCGACGCTCTCGGAGTGAGTCGCAAGACGCTGTCCGCGATTCTGAATGGCCGGGCCGGGATTAGCCCCGAGATGGCGGTCCGCCTTTCCATTGCTTTCGGAACGTCTTCCGAGAGCTGGCTCAATCAGCAGACGCAATACGACCTCTGGCACGCCGAGCAGCGTCGGAAGCGGCTCAAGGTTGCGAAGCTTGCGCCGGCGTAGAAGACGCCCAACAACGCGCTACACCGGACCGGAGCTCGCGTCGCTCGCTCCGGCCGGTGACCGCGCGCGTTGATATGACTTCCACCGTCAAGCGCGATCTTCGCCATTGGATCGCGCGTGCTGTTCCGGGCTCGGTTTCTACAGAGCGCTCGGATCATCAACGACGACGGAGCCTGTAAGTGCGACGGTCGCTCATGCTGATATCCGTGGGTGGGGTACCACCTTACTGGTATCCGTCGCGGTGCCTGCTTCGCTCTAGGCACGAGGGGCGTCGCCTCGTAACGCTCATCGAAGGTTGCGCCGAGCCCGAGGCTGCGTCCTCGTCGATGACCCGAGTTCATGATCGCGTTCGTCAGTCAGTGTGTCTGCGGTCGCCTGGTTGATCGCCGCGACGGGCGCCCAGCCGGCTACGGCGCAAGGCGGATGGGTCCTCGTTCGTCCGCCCTCGACTATCAACGCCTCGAGGCGCTCAACACCAGTCCCGGGTTTCTTGCAAAGTCGCTGGACGACCAGGTGAGCGAAGCGCTCTCCGTCGCGATCGACCGCAGCGCACCACTCGCACAGTGGCAGCGCTGGGTCGAATATCCTTCGGAGGCGGAGTGCGAGGCCGGCCGCCGGAACAGCGAAGCGAACGCCCGGCGCGGCCTCACGGAGTTGGCCCGGCACCCCACCGGCGGACCGGAAGTCGAACGGGCTAAACGCAGCGTGCGATTCGAGGGCGAAGTCGATGGCCTTCGCTTCCGGGAGGCTCGCTGTGTCCCGGCCGTGCAAGCACCACGCTAACGTATGAGGTGCTCAGCGGTGACTGCGCTTCGGTACGATGGCGTGTATCGCAGCGGCTAATTAGCTTCCGTATCCAGCCGTCCGCGGCTCGCCGGCCGGTTCATTCCTCGCGAGTCGATCCTCGCCGCCGTGGCCAGCCGCGAACTCGTGGCGGCGTATCCCGACGATAAGTGCCTCCCGAGCTGCTTGATCCTCGCGCGACACGACCGAGACATGTTTCATGTTCTGTTCGCGCCCGACGTCCGAGGCGAGAGTGTCGGCCGGTCACGGTGTCGTCCGTCGCGAGCACCGGTCGCTCGGTCGCCTTCTCGCGGCGCAGTGCCGAGGCGAGGAGCCCGGTCGCCCTCCGGGAAACCGCCCCGGCCACGCCCTTGCCGATGCTCACGCCATGAGAAAGGAGGCCCTTCCGATGGACACGAAACTGATCGCGGTGGTGGAGCTTCTGGAGCGAGGGGTGTGGGAGGAGGCGCACGGCATCGTGCACACGCTGGAAGGCGATCTGGAGAGCGCCGAGCACTGGTATCGCAACGCGAAGCGGACGTTCCGCGGCCCCGACGCGGTACGGGCGGAGATCGCCACGGCGCGCGAGCTCCTGGCGCGAACGGGCTAGAATCGCGACACCGATCACGAGAGCCGACGTGGACCTCAAGAGCGTGGACCGCAAAGTCGTGTGCGGGTATCTGCTCGGCGCCCTCGCCGCGGTGGCGAGTCTGTGGGCAGGTGTAGAGCTCGGCGGCGCGTGGCAGCTTGCGGTCCTCGTGTGGCTCAGTGGAGCGATCCTCGGGTGGGTCGTGGGAATCGTCGCGTCGCCTCAGGCGAACGAGAAGCGGGACTTCCTCAAGTACGCAAAGCCGGCATCCGTGTTGGTCGCGGGCTACCTGGTCTCGAAGCTGGAGATCCTCTTCAGCCGTGCCGTCGAGAGCAAGCTCGCCTTCACGGCCGTATTCCTGGGACACGTGCTCCTGTTCTTCATCGCGTTCGGACTTGGGATGCTGTTCACGTACGTCGGGCGGCGGTACGCGTAGGGAGGCGGTCAGCGCGCGGTCGCGCCGAGATACGTCTGCGTCAGGAGCGGCTCGCCCTTCAGCTCGGCGGGCGTGCCCGAGAAGATCACGCTGCCGACCTCCAGCACGTAGCAGCGCTTCACCACGGCCAGCGCCTGCCGCGCGTTCTGCTCGACGAGGAGGATCGTGGTGCCCTCCTCGTTGAGCCGGCGGATCACCCGCATGATCTCCTCGACCACGAGCGGCGCGAGCCCCCACGTGGGCTCGTCCAGCATGAGGAGCTTCGGGCGCGCCATGAGCGCGCGGGCGATCGCGAGCATCTGCTGCTCGCCGCCGGAGAGCGTGCCCGCGCGCTGGCCCTGCCGCTCGCGCAGGATCGGGAAGATCTCGGAGACCCGGTCGATCTCGTGTTTGATCGCGGCCTCGCCGTCGTGACGCGGGTAGGCGCCCATCAGGAGGTTCTCGCGCACGGTCATCGACGCGAGGATCCAGCGTCCTTCCGGCACCAGGCCGACGCCCGCGGCCACGACCCGGTCGGGCGCGAGCCCGCCGACGTCGCGGTCCATGAAGCGCACGCGCCCCGACGTCGGTTTGAGCAGGCCGATCACCGTGAGCAGCGTCGTCGTCTTTCCCGCGCCGTTCGGACCCAGCACGCCGACGATCTCGCCCTTGGCGACGTCGAGGGAGACGCCCTTCAGCGCGGTCACGTTGCCGTAGCGGGTCACGAGTCCCTCGATGCTAAGCATTGGCGTGCTCTCGCCCGAGGTACGCCTCGATGACGCGCGGGTCGGCCTGGATCTCCTTCGGGGTGCCCTCGGCGATCTTCTCGCCGAAGTTCAGGACGGCGATGCGGTCGGCGACGTCCATCACGAGGTGCATGGTGTGCTCGATGAGGAAGATGGTCTTGCCGAGCTCACGCAGGCGCCGGATGTCCCGGACGAGGCGCGCCAGCTCGACCGCGCCCATGCCGGCCGCCGGCTCGTCGAGCAGCAGCAGCGAGGGGTCCGTGGCCAGCGCGCGCGCCGTCTCCAGGCGGCGCTGCTCGCCGAAGTTCAGGTTTTCCACGAGCTCGTCGCGGCGCGCGGACAGCCCCGTCAGGGCGAGCAGCTCCTCCACCCGTTCCCGCTCGCTCCTGGCACCGTTGCCCGAGCGCGGCTGACGCCGCATGGCGACCCAGACGTTGTGGAAGACGCTCATGCGCGTGAACAGGCGGATGTTCTGGAACGTGCGGCCGATCCCGCGGCGCACGATCTCGTGCGTCGGCATCCCCGAGATCGGCGCCCCGTCGAAGACCACGGTCCCCGCCGTCGGCGCCAGCGCGCCGGTGATCACGTTGAACAGCGTCGTCTTGCCGGAGCCGTTCGGCCCGATGAGGGCGAAGATCGAGCCGCGCGGCACGTCGAAGCTGACGTCGTTCACGGCACGCAGCCCGCCGAAGTGACGCGCGAGCTTCCGGATGGAGAGGATCGCGCCGTCGGTCATGGCGCCTGCACCGGCTCGCGCGGCGCGCGCGGCGAGAGCCACGACTTCACGCGCAGCACGAGCGCCTCGTCGACGATCCCCCGCGGCCGGAAGATCATCATCAGGATGATGAGGCCGCCGTAGACAAACTCACGCATTCCCTGCAGGCCGCGCAGTCCCTCGGTGAGGCCCACCAGCACGATCGCGCCCAGCAGCGTGCCGACGAAGCTGCCGAGGCCGCCGAGCAGCGGATACGTCACCGACGCGATCGCCAGCGGCAGCGCGACCATGTCGTGGTCGATGTAGGTCGAGTAGTGGATGAAGAGCCCACCACCGAGCCCCGCCACCGCGGCGGCCGCGGCGAACGCGACCACCTTCACCCGCGTGACGTTGATCCCGATCATCGCCGCGGCCGTCTCGTCCTCCTCGACCGCGCGCAGCTTGGCGCCCACCTTCGATCGCTCGAGGAGGAAGAAGAGGATCACGACGACGACGAGCACGACCAGGATGACCGCGAGGTAGTGCAGACCCGTGAAGCCGCGGTCGTAGACGTAGCGGACGTGCCGGAAGCCTTCGGCCCCGTTGGGGCCGACGACGCGGCCGCCGATGTTCTCCGTGTAGCGGACGTTCAAGAAAGCGAGGCGAACGATCTCGCCGAAGCCGAAGGTGGCGATGGCGAGGTAGAGCCCGCGCACGCGCAGGGCGGGGAATCCCACGACAAACCCCATGGCGCCCGCGACCAGTGCGCCCAGCACCAGCGCCGGCACGAGGCCCAGGCCCCACATCGCCGTCGACATCCCGGCCAGGTAGGCGCCGATGGCGAAGAAGCCCTGCTGGCCGAACGACATCTGCCCGCTGATGGCGACCACGTACACGCTGAGGCCGAGCAGCGCGTGGATGCCGATGATCGAGGCGATCGCGACGTAGTAGTCCATGGCGTCAGGTCGTGCGCGTGCCGACGAGGCCCTGGGGACGGAACACCAGGACGAGGAAAAGGATGACGAAGGCGAGGATGTCCCGGTAGGTCGCGCCGAGGAACCACGTGGCCTCGAACTCCAGCACGCCGAGGACGAGGCCGCCCACGATGGCCCCGGGGAGGCTTCCGAGCCCGCCGAGCACCATGACGACGAGCCCCTTGCCCGTCACGAAGAACGCCATATCCGGCCGTGCGGAGCCCACGCTCACGGCCGCGAAAAAGCCGATGACGCCCGCGAGCGCGGAGGTGAGCACGAACGTCAGGACGTTCACGCGGCGCACGCTCACGCCGAGGATCTGCGCGGCCTCGGGCCGCTCGGCCACCGCGCGCATCGCGCGGCCGAAGCGCGTCCGGTAGAGCAAGAGGAAGATCAGCGTGAAGCACACGACGCCCGCGACGAGCACGGCGAGGTAGTCGCGCCGCACGAGGAACTGGCCGAGCTCGAGCGCCACGTCGCCGAACGGGCTCGGGTACTTGAGCCCGACCGCGTCCGTCGCGTGCACGATCGCCTCGTTGATGACGATCAGCATCCCGATCGTGGTCATCAGCGGCGCCAGCTCGTGCCCCTTCTTGATGAAGCGGAAGCAGCAGAACTCCACGAGCAGGCCGACGAGCACCGCGGCCGCGATGCCCGTGAGGACCATGAGCCAGGCCGGCGCGCGGAAGAGGTAGACGGGCACGAGCGCGACGTACGCGCCGGCCATGATCGTCGAGCCGTACGCCATGTTGAACCGGCGCATGACACCGAACAGGATCGTGAAGCCGCCCCCGATGAGGGCGTACAGGCAGCCGAACATCAGCCCGTTGATGAACTGCTCGGTCGCGTCGAGCAAGGGTCCTCCAAGCACCCGCGGAGGGCCCGGATTCACTCCGGGCCCGGAGCGCGGGGGGTTGGGGGGGGCCGCCTCGGCCCCCCCCATGGAGTTGATCTAGTTACCCTTCAGGTGCGGCGGCGCCCAGAAGACCGACCACTTCGCGTTCTTGACCTGCACGAGGAGCATGTCCTTGTCCACGTCCCTCGGCTTCACCGGATGGTCTTCCGGATGCAGCGTGATCTTGCCGATCACGCCCTGGAAGGTGCCCACCTTCGCGAGGAGGTCGCGGACCTTGCGGCGGTCTTCGAGCAGCGACTCCTCGGTGTTCTTGAGCTGCGCCTTTTCGATCAGACCCTTGATCAGGTGCACGTTCTCGTAGGCCGGCACGCTGTGGATGTTGCTGTCGGCCTTGTACTTCTCCCACGACTTGTCGGCGATCTGCTTCGCCTTCGGGTTGATCGGCGCGAAGTTCGTGGGGCTGATCACGCCCTCGGCGAGGTCCGGGCAGTTGATCAGCACTTCCGTGCCCGCGAGGCTGGTGATGCCGATGATCATCTTCGGCCGCACGCGCTGGCTCTTCATCTCCTTGAGCGACGGGCACATGCTGGTCGTGTGGGCGAGCGCGAAGTACACGTCGGCGTTCGCGCGGCGGAGCTTCGTGATCTGCGCGCCCATCTCGGTGTCGAGCCACCGCCAGTCGACCACTTCCTTGATCTCGTGGTGGCCGTACTTCTTCAGCGCCGGCTCGAGCGCGCCCTTCCACGTCGCCGCGGAGTGCGCGAAGTCCGACTCGTAGGACACCATCACGGTCTTGAGCTCGGGCTTGGTCTCTTTCAGATACTTCACGATGAAGTCGTACATCGCGGGCTCGTCCGGCGTGTTGCGGAACACCCACGGCGAGAGCTTCGCGAGGCCGAACTTGGTCGCGGTGTCCGTGAAGAACAAGAGCTGCAGCCCGGTGTCGCCGGAATCGCCGAGCTTCTTCTGCAGCGTGCCGAAGACCGGCTCGGCGACGGACGAGCACGTCGGCCCGAGCGAGAACAGGACCTTGTCGACGGTGGCCAGCCGGCGCACCGCGGCCAGGCCTTGCTCGGCGTTGCACGCGTCGTCCTGCGGATGCATCGTGATCTTCACCCGCTTGCCCGCGACGGTGACGCCGCCCGCCTCGTTGATCTCGTCGGCGGCGAGGGTGGCGAGCCCCAGCGCGGCCTTGCCGAAGAACGCGGCACCGCCGGACAGCGCCCACATACCGCCGATGCGCAGCGTCCCCTCACCCTGGAAGGCGGGCGCCGCGACCGGGCCGAGCAGGAGGGCGACCGCGACGAGCGCGATCACCTTGAATCCCGTCAGTCGCTTCATCGTGATCTCCTTTGACCGCTTGATGTCGAACGTTCCCCGATCCGGACCGGACACTCCTCGAACCGCCCTCACCTCCTTCAACGTCCGCCGCCGAGCACGAGGACCGACTCCGCCCGGGACGGGCTTCCCACTTTTTCCACGTACTTCACGCGGACCAGCGCGCCTGCGCTCACGGCCGTGAGCCCGGGCACCGCGCGGCACGCGAGCGCTTCGGTCTCCGGCGTCATCTCGAGCCGCCGGCGCTCGCCGCCTTCCGCGCCCACGACCACCAGGCGCTTGCGCGCGACGTCGATCGTTTCGACCTTTCCGAGGAGCAGTCGCTCCTCGTGCGCGGCCGCAGGCGCGGCGAGCAACGCGCAGAGGCACAGCAGCGCGGTTCCCCAGACGGCCTTCATCGTTCGGGCTCGGTCATGATGAGGTTCGCGATGCCTTCGCTGCCGACGACTTCGTAGAACACGCCGAGCGGCGTTCCCGCCCGCAGCCGATCGACATCCACGCGCTCGCCGGAGCACGCGAAGATCGTGCTCGCCGGCCCCGCGGTGACCTCGACGCGCCACGTCCGGCCTCGAAATTCGCGAACGATGACCATCCGTCCCGACACCGCATCGAACGACTCGACGCGGCCTTCGACCTCGCGCTGCACCGCACCGTTCGCATCGGCATCCGTCGCCGACGCGCACATGATGGCCAGTGCCGCCAGGAGCGTCTTCACGAGCGGGCCCTCGATTCGGTGAGCACGCGGACGAGACGCGCGCGCTGGCGCGCGAAGGCTTCGGGCGCGGGCGGCGCGCCGGTTTCGGAGTCCCCGAGCGCACGCGCGAGCGCCGCGAGCGTTGCCTCCGCCGCGGCCGCGGCACCCGGATCGCGCATGTTCAGGTGCCCCTGGAGGTTCACCGCGTAGTACCGGAGCACGAACGGATAGAGCCGCTCGACGGTCTCGACGTCGTCCAGGCGCGTCCACACGGCCTCGAGCAGCTCGCCGAGGAGCACCACGTACATCTCGCGCAGCGCCGTCTTCACCTGATCGCGGTTGCGTTGCGCGAGGCCCGCATCGATCCGCGTGGCGAGCATGGTGCCGTGCCGCTGATCGATCCGGGCGGCTTCGGCCTTCAGGCTGCCGGACCAGCGATGCACCTGGTAGTCGCCCTTGAACACCATCCCCGGCTCGCCCGGCCGCACGAGCCATTTCCGGAACCCGCCGGGTTTGACGCGCACGCGCGTCGTGCCATCCCACACCTGCCGCGCGAGGTCGAACCGCTCCGCGGGGTCGTCGAGGATGAGCTGGAGCAGGCGCGTGTCGCGCGTGAGCTGGTTCTCCGGCGGCTCGTACATCCTGTGGAAGAGGTGCGCGTCCGCGAAGGACGGCACGAGCGTCGCGAGCACGAACGCCCCGATCGCGAGCTTCATGGCTCGCCGAGCCTTCGCCCGCGGAGGAGCGCGACGAGATAGCAGGCGAGCGTGCCCCAGATCGCGAGGATCGCGGCGCCGCCGAAGGGCACGAAGAACATCCACTCGACGGGGCCGCGCAGCCGCGCGAGGCCCCACGTGGGAATGAGCCAGCCGAGGGCGAGCCACCCCGGCGGATAGAGCGCGCCGAGCGACACCAGCACGCACAGCCCGTGCTTGAGCGGCTCCGGGATCGGCAGGTTCACGATGGTGAGCGACACGAGCAGGATCAGCATGCCGAGCCCGAGCCCGTGCACGTGCAGCATCCGCAGCGCGTTGTTCGACTGCTCGACGATCTCGGCGATGCGCGCCTCGTCGATCACCTCGGCGCCGGCGAAGCCGTGCACGTCCGGGCGCTTGACGACCTCCCGCCGCGCGGTGTCGTAGAGCCCGTCCTGGAAGCGGATGAGGAGACCACCCATCGAGGAGCCGAGCGCGAACATGCAAAGGCTCGCGATCAGCGCGATCGTCGGCGGCCGGCGGAGCGCGTCAGGCATGCTCACGCGGCTCCGAGCGCCGCTTCCCGCGACCCTCGAAATAGATCGTCAGCGCCCACGCCGCGGCGAAGACCAGGACTGCGGCGATGATCAGCAGCAACCACGGCACGTTCGTTCCGGCCGCCGGATGAGCGGCGAGGACCCCCAACGCTCACCGGTCGGGCGTGGGGCGCTCGACTCCGTCGAGCGCCTCTCGGAAGCGGGGATTGAAGTAGAACGCCATCGCGCGGCTGAGCGCGGACTGGAGCTTCTGACGGTCGTCCAGGTTTTCGTCGGACACGAAGATCGCCGCCGGCGAGACGTGGACGTCCGGATGCTTGCGGAGATCGGACTCGAGCCAGCGGAAGATCCGCCGGCGCCCGCCCTCGCCGAAGCGGGCCATCTTCGCGTCGCTCACGAAGACCAGCGGCAGCGCGTCGATGGGAACGGCGGGCTTGGTGTGCTGGCGGAGCAGGCTCGCGTAGGTGTCGTCGACCAGCGTGAGCTCGAAGGGGCCGTTGACGCGGGCGTCGTGATTGAGCTGCACGACGACGCCATAGCGCGGTGAGCTGTGACGGACGCCCGCGAAGTTCGACTCCTGCGGCGCGACCTTTCGGCCGCCGATGGTGAACTGGGCGGCCGCCGGACAGGGATCGAGCACGCCGGCGGCGGCACATGCCACCACCAGGAGCAGGACCGCTCGAACCGCATACCTGGAGCGGACGTGACGCATGCGGGACCTCCCCGACGCGTGCGCCCGGATGCTCGCCCAAGGCCGGCGTGCTGTCAATCCCGCCACGGGTTGATCCGGCCACGGGTTGAGGGCGCGGGGTCCGGAGGCTACAGTACGGCCGGTCGAGACTCGAAGGAGGGCGCCATGCTGGGTGACATCCTTCCCCGCGCCGCCGCACGTCACGGCACCAAGACCGCGCTGGTCACCGACACGCGCTCGCTCACGTACGCCGAGCTCGACCGGCTGTCCGATCGCGTGGCCGCGGCGCTCGCCGTCCGGGGCATCGCGCCCGGGGATCGGGTCTCGATCTACGCGCAGAACCGGTGGGAATGGATCGTCACCTACCACGGAATCCTGAAGGCCGGCGCCGTGGTGAATCCGATCAACGTCATGCTCACGCCGAGCGAGGTGCGCTACGTGCTCGGCGACTGCGACGCGCGGGCGATCTTCTGCGGCGGCGACAAGGCGGCGGCCGTGCTCGACGTCGCGCGCGCCGTGCCGGGGCTCCAGCACGTCGTGAGCTTCGGCGAGGCGCCGGCGGGTGCGCTCGATTTCGCGCAGCTCCTCGCCACCTCCGCTCCCCGCCCGGACGTCCCGCGGCCGGCGCCGACCGCGCTGTCGACGATCGCGTACACGTCGGGCACGACCGGGCATCCCAAGGGCGCCATGCAGAGCCACCGCGCCGTCTTCCTCAACTGCGCGCTGACGGGAACGATGCACGTCCGGACCGAGCGGGACATCGTGGTGACCGCGCTGCCCGCGCCCCACGTCTACGGCAACGTCGTGATCAACAGCCTCTTCATGGCGGGCGGCACCGTCGTGCTCATGGAGCGCTTCGATCCCGAGGCGGCCCTCGAGCGGATCGCGCGGCATCGCGCCACGCTCTTCGAGGGCGTCCCCGCCATGTACATGACGATGCTCGCGCATCCGTCGCTCGGGCGCTTCGACCTCTCGTCGCTCACGCGCGCGACGGTCGGCGGGCAGACGATCGCCGAGTCCGTCATGCGCGCGTGGGAGGAGCGCTCGGGCGCGCCGCTGATCGAGCTCTGGGGCATGACGGAGCTCGCCGGGCTCGGCACGACGCACGCGCTCTACGCGCCGAACGTGCACGGGACCATCGGCGTGGCGCTGCCGGGGATCGACGTGCGCGTGGCGGCGTTCGAGGACGTGACGCGCACGATGGCGCCCGGCGAGCCCGGCGAGCTGATGGTGCGCGGGCCGCTCGTCATGCAGGGCTACTACGGCAACGAGAAGGCGACGCAGGAAACGATCGAGCCCGACGGATGGCTGCACACGGGCGACGTCGCCACCGCCGACGAGGCCGGCTACTTTCGCATCGTCGACCGGCGCAAGGACATGATCATCACCGCCGGCTACAACGTGTATCCCGCGGAGATCGAGCGTGTGCTCGCGGCCCATCCGGCGGTCGCGCTCTCGGCCGTGGGCGCGATCACGGACGAGGTGAAGGGCGAGCTCGCGCGCGCCTACGTCGTGCTCCGTCCCGGCACGAGCGCCACGGAAGGCGAGCTCGTCGAGTTCTGCCGGCCCCGTCTCGCGGCGTACAAGCTGCCGCGCTCGGTGCGCTTCGTCGCCGACCTGCCGAAGACCTCGACGGGCAAGATCATGCGTCGCGAGCTCCGCACGCTCGACTGAGCGAGCCATGCGCCTCGGCCGGATGATCCAGGCTGTCGACGCGCACGCCGCCGGCGAGCCCGGCCGCGTGATCGTCGGGGGCGTCCTCGACGTCCCCGGGAGCACGATGCTCGAGAAGGCGCGCCACCTCGAGGCGCACGGCGACGCGCTCCGCCGGCTGATGCTGCGCGAGCCGCGCGGCTATCCGGCGGCGAACTGCAACGTCATCCTGCCGCCCACGCGTCCCGAGGCCGACGCGGGCTTCGTGATCATGGAGCACGTCGAATACCCGGGCATGTCGGGCACGAACACGATCTGCACGGTCACCGTGCTGCTCGAGACCGGGATCGTGCCGATGCGCGAGCCGGTCACGGAGCTCACGCTCGAGGCGCCGGCGGGCCTCATTCGCGTGCGCGCGGCATGCACCGGGGGGAAAGTCACGAGCGTGACGTTCCGCAACGTGCCCGCGTTCGCCGTGCATCTCGACCGCAAGATCGAGGTGCCACGGCTCGGGACGCTCGCCGTCGACGTCGCGTGGGGCGGGATGTTCTACGTGATCGCGGATGCGCGCGCGCTCGGTCTCGCGCTGACGCCGGACGAGGGGCGCGACATCGTGCGCGTGACCGAGATGATCAAGGCGGCGGCGCGCGAGCAAGTGCCGGTCACGCATCCCGAGCAGCCGGCGTTCACGGGGCCGACGATCGGTCAGCTCTCGGGGCCGCCGTCGCGGTCCGACGCGGACATGAAGAACGTGGTGACGGTTTCGACGGGCACGCTGGGCGTCATCGACCGCTCGCCGTGCGGCACCGGAACGTGCGCGCGGATGGCGACGCTCCACGCGCGGGGCACGCTCGGTCTCGACCAGGATTTCAGGCACGAAGGCATCCTCGGGACGATCTTCACGGGACGGCTCGTCGAGGAGACCACCGTCGGTCCGTATCGCGCCGTCGTCCCCACGCTGAGCGGACAGGGCTGGATCACGGGCTTCGCGACCTACGTGGTCGATCCGAGCGATCCGTTCCCCGAAGGCTTCACCGTGGGCGACATCTGGTAGTGGGCGCCTGGGATCGCGAGCTGCAGGTCGCCGTGAACGCCGCGCGCGCGGGCGCGGATGCCGCGCTGCCGTTCTACGAGAAGCAGTCGCGCGTGACGTGGAAGGAGGACAACTCGCCCGTCGGCGAAGCCGACCACGCCGCGGACGCGGCGATCCAGCGTGTGATTCGGGCCGCGTTCCCCGACGACGCGATCCTGACCGAGGAATCCGGCCAGCTCGCCGGCACGCGCGACCGGCGCTGGATCGTCGACCCGATCGACGGCACGCGCGACTTCCTGCGCGGGCTGCCGTACTGGGCGAACCTGATCGCGCTCGAGACCGAAGGCGACGTCGTCGTGGGCGTGCTGCACCACCCCGCGCTCGGCACGCTGTACGCCGCGGCGCGCGGCGCGGGCGCGTGGCGCGACGGGCAGCGGCTGCAGGTGGCCGACGCGCCGCTCTCGCGCAGCCTGCTCGTGCTCGGTGAGGTCAATTGCCTCCTCGAGGCGATCGACGCGGCGACGCTCGGCCGGCTCTGCGAGGCGGTCGGGTCCGCGCGCGGATTCGGCGCCCCCTACGGCGCGGCCGCGATGCTCGACGGCAAGGCCGAGATCTGGACCGAAGGCATCGTATCGCTGTGGGACATCGCGCCGTTCGTCGTCCTGCTCGAGGAAGCGGGCGCGCGGTTCACGGACCTCACGGGCGCGCGGACGTGGCCGTCGCGTTCGGGACTGGCCGCGGCGCCGGCGCTCCACGACGCGGTGCTCGACGTGCTCGGGAGGAGCGACCCTCGATGAAGATCGGCGTGCAGGTCGGACACGTCGTCGCGCCGGGCCATGACATTCAGCGGCAGTGGACGGAGCAGCTCGCGCACTTTCGCGCGTGCCGCGACGCGGGCTTCGACTTCGTCTCGTGGGGCCACCACTGGCTCATCCATCCGTTCCAGCACTTCCAGCCGATTCCCGTGCTCGCGCGCTTCGCGGCCGAGTCCGGTGACATGGACCTCGTCACGGGCGTGCTGCTGACGCCGCTGCTGAATCCGGTGCAGGTCGCCGAGGACGTCGCCACGCTCGATCACATCTGTCGCGGCCGGCTGGTGTTCGGCATCGGCCTCGGTTACCGGCCGGAGGAATTCGAGGCGGCGGGATCGCGGATGGCCGAGCGCGTGCCGCGCTTCGAAGAAGGTCTCGCGCTGATGAAGCGCCTGTGGACCGACGACGAGGTCACGCATCAGGGCCGCTTCTACCGGGTCACCGGCGCGCGGCCCACGGCGCGGCCGTATCAGACACCGTGGCCGCGGATCTGGGTCGCCGGCATGACGGAGCCCGCGATCAAGCGCGCCGGCCGCCTCGGCCACCCGTTCTACGCGATCGGCACGCTCGGGCTCGAGCAGCTCGGCCACGCGATGGCGGTCTGGCGCGCGGCGCTCGCGGACGCCGGACATCGCGTGCCGTCGGAGATCCCGGTGCACCGCGAGTTCTACGTCGCGCCCACGCGCGAGGAAGCGCGCGCGAAGGCGCGGCCGGCGGTGGAAGCGAAGTACAAGGGCTACGCGGAGCACGGCCTGCCGGGCGTGAGCGGCGCGTCGGGCGACGTGGTCGAGCGCTTCATGAACGATCCCTTCGTGATCGGCTCGCCCGACGAATGCCTGGAGAAGCTCGCGCGTCTGCGCGAGCTCGGCGCGACGCACGTCGCGCTCCGCCTCTTCTGGCCGGACATGACGCACGCCGAGGCGCTGTCGATGATCGAGCTGACCGCCTCGACGCTGTTGCCCGCGCTGCACAAGCTGTAGGTCCGCAGCGGAACATCTCCCTGCCCCGCGGGAGCTTCTCCTACCCTCGCGCGTTTTCCGTTCTTTCAACGGCGTGACGGCGTGCACGTACGCGGCAGGGGACCGTGGCACTTCCGTTGCCAACCGAACGCGCGGTGAATCGCGTGAAGCTCCTCATCGTCACGACGCCGCTCATCGTGCTCGGTCTCGCGCTCCCGGTGCCGACGGCGATGTCACCGGTTCCCGCCGCGCCGCCGCCGACGGCTGCCTCGGCGCACGTCGCACTTCCAGCGCTTCCCCAGGCCCATGGCGCGCTCCCGCAGCCGATGCTGCCGCTCACCTGGGACCTGCCCGTCACGCGCAACGAGCGTGTCGACTTCTGGATTCGCTGGCTCAGCCGCCACAACCATCACCGGACGGCGCTGTGGCTCGAGCGTTCGGGCCGGTTCGGGCCGATGACACGCGAGAAGCTCCGCGCGCGCGGGCGATCGGGCTCTGGCAGTTCATCGCCGAGACGGGCCGGCGCTACGGTCTCAGGGTCACGCCGTACGTCGACGACCGCTACGACCCGGTGAAGTCGACCGACGCCGCGCTGACGTACCGCTCGCGTACGACACCGTGCGCGCGCCGGGCGGCACGTCACTCCACGTGATTGCGCGAGCGAGCGGGGTGAGCGCGCGCGACGTCTTCGAGCTGAACCAGCACTACGTCCGCGGCGTCACCCCGCCGGGCCGCCCGTCACACGTCCGCATCCCGGAAGGGCATGCCCGGCTCTTCGAGTCGAACTTCGCGCGCGTGTCGCGCGGCGCGCAGCAGGCGCCCTAGTCCCGGTCCCCTAGTGATGCGGCGTCACTCGAACATCAGGACGCTGCGGGCGACCTCGCCCGCCTTCATCGCGCGGAACGCCTCGTTCACGTCCTCCAGCTTGCCCCGGCGGGTGATCATTTCGTCCAGCTTCAGGCGGCCCTGCCGGTAGAACTCGATGTAGCGCGGCATGTCGACCTTGAAGCGGTTCGAGCCCATGCTGCAGCCCTGGATCTTCTTCTCGCGCAGGAAGGCCGGTCCGTCGAGCTCGATCTTCTGCCCGACCGGGATCATGCCGATCACGGTCGCGGTGCCACCGGGGCGGATGCAGTCGAAGCACTGCTCGGCGGCGATCTTCAGGCCGATCGCCTCGAACGAGTAGTCGACGCCGCCGTTGGTCATCGCGCGGATCCGCTTCACGGGGTCGTCGTCCTTCGCGTTCACCGTGTGCGTCGCGCCGAGCTCCTTCGCCTTCGCGAACTTCGACTCGACGGTGTCGACGGAGATGATCATCCGCGCGCCGGCGATGCGCGCGCCCTGGATCACCGAGAGCCCGACGCCGCCCGCGCCGAACACGGCGACCGTGGACCCCGGCTCGATCCGCGCGGTGTTGAGCACCGCGCCGACGCCGGTGGTCACGCCGCAGCCGATGAGCGCGGCCTGGGCGAGCGGCATCTCGTCGTCGATCTTCACCAGCGCGTTTTCGTGGACGAGCATCTGCTCCGCGTACGCCGAGAGGCTGGCGAACTGGTTGACCGGTGTGCCGTTCCACGTGAAGACCGGCGGCTCGTCCTTCCCGCGCGCGGGGCGCTTCGGGCAGAGATGGGTCTTGCCGGTGAGGCAGTACTCGCACGCGCCGCAGAACACCGAGAGGCACGCGATCACGTGGTCGCCCGGCTTGAACTCGCTCACCTGCGGGCCGACGGCTTCGACGATTCCGGCCGCCTCGTGGCCGAGGATAGCCGGCGCGGGGAACGGATAGTAGCCGTCGACGAAGTGCAGGTCGCTGTGGCAGACGCCCGAGGCGACCGTGCGCACGAGGACCTCGCGCTTGATCGGCTTCGCGATGTCGACGCTCTCGATCGTCAGCGGCTTGTGCGGTCCGTGGAAGATCGCCGCCTTCATGCCTCCCCTCCCTTGGACACCTGCACGCACGCGAGCCGCTCGATGACGAGCATCGCGGCGGTCGTGTTCTGCTCCTCGAGCCCCGCCGCCATCGCCGCCTGCTGGTAGCGCTGCGCGACGTTGGCGAAGCTGACGGGGACGTGGAGCTCCTTGGCGATGGTGTTGAACGTCTCGAGGTCCTTGTTCATCAGCGCGACCTTGAATCCGGGATCGAAGTTGCGCGGCACGATCGATCGCGGGATGCCTTCGAGCGCCTTGCTCGCGCCGCTGCTCGCCTTCACGACTTCGTAGATCGTCATCGGGTCGAGGCCGGCCTTCACGCCGAGGGCCAGACCCTCCATCATCGCAAGCGAGTTCACCGACGCCATCATGTTGTTGATCGCCTTGACCGTGTTGCCGGCGCCGGGCGGCCCGACGTGGAAGATGTTCGGGCCGATCGGCTTGAGCACGGGCTCCGCGCGCTTCAGCGTCTCGGCATCGCCGCCGACCATGATGGCGAGCGTCCCGGCCGCCGCGCCGGTGACGCCGCCGCTGACGGGCGCTTCGAGGAACCCGACGCCCTTCGCCTTCGCCTTCGGCTCGATCTTCCGCGGGGTGGACGGCAGCACGCTGCTCAGGTCGATCAGGATCGTGCCGGCCTTCGCGCGCTCGACGAGGCCGCCGGGCTCGAGATAGGCCTTCTCGACATCCGGCGAGGCCGGCAGCGAAGTGAACACGACCTCCGATCGCTCGACGACCTCCGCGGCCGACCCGGCGGCCTTCGCGCCGGCCTTGACGAGGTTCTCCATCGCCTTGGGATCGAGGTCGAAAACGGTCATCGGGAAGCCGGCTTTCAGCACATTGCCGGCCATGGGATTCCCCATGTTGCCGACGCCGATGAACCCCACGGAAGTGGCCATCTCATCTCTCCTTTGGACATGGGGCCCCACAACTGAAGGACCCCAAACCCCTCGAGACAGGGTTGCTCGCAGGACTGATACCACAGATCATGACCGGCACCGAAAGAGGGGGTTTCAAGGAGGCCGGCATGCCGGGGAAGGTCGGATTCATCGGGCTCGGAAACATGGGCGGACCGATGGCGCTCAACCTGGTCAAGGCGGGGTTCGCGCTCGTCGTCCACGACCTCGACGCGACGAAGGTGGCGCGGCTCACCGCGCGCGGCGCGGCGAAGGCGGACTCGGCCGAGGCCGTCGCCGCCGCCGCGGACCGGACGATCGTGATCGTCGAGACGACCGCGCAGGTGCAGGACGTCGTCATGGGCGAGCGCGGCCTCGTCAAGAGCGCGAAGGCCGGCCACATCGTGGTCTGCATGAGCACGATCGACCCGCTCGTCGTCCAGCGGCTCGGCGCCGAGCTCAAGGAGCGCGGCATCGCGATGCTGGACGCGCCCGTGAGCGGCGGCACCGAGCGCGCGGCGACCGGCGAGCTGTCGATCATCGCCGGCGGTGCGAAGGAGACGTACGCCGCGTGCGAGGACCTCTTCCGCGCGATGGGCACGAACCTCTTCCACGTCGGCACGCTGGGGCAGGGCCTCGCGATGAAGCTCGTCAACAACATGCTGGGCCAGATCACCATGGTCGCCGTCGCCGAGGCGCTCGTGTTCGGCGTGAAGGCCGGGCTCGACCCGCAGACGATCTACGACGTCGTCCGCGTCAGCACGGGTACCAGCAACACGTTCGAGCGCCGCGTGCCGAAGATCCTCAGGCGCGACTTCACGCCCGGCGGCACCGTCGACATCTCGTTCAAGGACCAGGAGCTCGAGACCGCGTACGCGAAGGCGCTCGGCGTCCCGCTCTTCCTGGCGAACGTGAGCCAGCAGGTCTACCAGATGGCCCGCGCGGCGGGCCTCAACAAAGAGGAAGGGTCCGCCGTCGTGAAGGTGCTCGAGCGCCTCGCCGGCGTGACCGTCGGAAAGGCGTAAGGAATGGCCACGTACGTTCTCGTTCACGGCGCGTATCAGGGCGGATGGATCTGGAAACCCGTGGTGGAGCGACTCCGGGCCGCTGGCCACGTCGTCTACGCGCCGACGCTCGACGGCTGCGCGGAGCGGCAGCACCTCGTCCGCGCCGGCATCACGGTGGCGACGCACGCCGAGGAGATCGCGCGGCTCCTCTTCTACGAAGACCTGCGCGACGTGGTGCTCGCCGGCACCAGCGCCGGCGGCATGGTGATCCTGAAGGCCGCCGAGCAAGCGCGCGATCGCATCGCGCGGCTCGCCTTCGTCGACGCGCTCGCGCTGCTCCCGGGCGAGCGCGTGGACGCGATCGTCAAGCGCCCGGCACCGAACCGCGTCGGCGATCTGACGACCGGCCCGACGAAGGAAGACGCCGCCAACCGCATGTTCAAGGATCTCCAGCCCGCGCTGCGGACCTGGGCGCTCGACCGCATCACGCCGCACCCGGTCGCCGCGCTCGAGGCGCCGATGGTGGCGACGACGTTCTGGGAGCAGAAGTGGAAGGCGTCGGTGATTCGCTGCACGCTGGCGGCAAACCCGCCGGAAGCGCACCAGCGCCGCACGGCGGAGAAGCTCGGCGCCCCGTACGTGGAAATGAACACCGGCCACTACCCGATGCTGAGCGCGCCGGACGAGCTGACGAAGCTGCTGCTGGGGTGAGCACGACCAGACTCCAGGTCACCGCGATCCTGAAGACCGACCTGTCGGGGTCGACGCCGCGGTTCCGGGCGACCGCCGAAGCGGATCTCGCGCCGTTGTTGCGCGAGCACCGCGCCTTCGTCGAGCGCGTCGCCGCCGCGCACGACGGACGCATGGTGAAGCCCGAGGGCGACGGCTTCTGGCTGGCATTCCCGAGCGTCACCGCGGCAGCGCTCGCGGCGATGAGCATGCAGGAGGAGCTCCGGCTCGCGCAGGCCAACGCGGGCGAGGATCGGCTCGCGATGCGCATCGTCATCGCGCTCGGCGACGCGCTCCACCAGGACGGCGCGCTCGTCGGCGACACGGTCGTCCTCACGACGCGCATCGCGGCTCACACGCCGCCCGACGAGATCTATCTGACCGCCGCGGCGTGGCTCGCGATGAACCACGCGGAGATCCGCACGTCGTTCGTGAGCGCCCTCGCCCTCAAGGGCTTCGCGGAGCCGGCGGCGGTCTACCGCATCGAGCAGCGGCATCGCACGCACGTGATCGCGGACCAGTACGTGGTCGTCGCCGATCTCAAGGGCTTCACGACGCTGACCGAGACGCGGCCGGCGACGCTGGTCGAGACGGCGCTCGACGCGCTTCACGAGATCGTGGCCACGGCCTGTCACGACTTCGGCGGCGTCGTGCGCTTCAGCGCCGGCGACGCTTACTGCCTCACCTTCACGGACGCCGAGCGCGTGATGGCGGGCGTGGAGCACCTCGCGACGGCCTGGGCGCGGTTTTCGCGCGAGGCGGACGTCCGCTGTGCGATCAACGTCGCGGTCCACAAGGCCACGCTGCACGCGTTCCGCTCCTATCTCTGGGCCCCGACCTCAATCTCGTCTTCGGCATCGAGCGCGCGACGTCGCGCGGCATGGCCGGAACGTTCGTGAGCGGTCGCGTGCAGCGCGATCTGGTCGGGACCGCCTGGGAGACGCGTCTCGAGTCCGTCCACCTCGACGCGATGCCCGCGGACCTCAAGGAAGCCGGGATCTATCGGCTGCGGTACACTTCGCGCGCGGACAGCCAAGGAGACACACGATGAGCATCCGAGCGACGACGGCGGCGCCCGCCCTCGACCAGTGGATCAGGAAGCTCGACCACGCGGCGCTCGACGCGCCGTGGACGCAGCCCGGACCGCTCATCAAGCCGAAGAAGTCCGCGATGGAGCCGAAGCTCTGGCGGTGGCGCGAGATCGAGCCGCTGCTGCGCCAGAGCCCGGAGTTCATGAAGCCGGGGCGCGGCGCGGAGCGGCGCATCCTCAGGCTCGACAATCCCGGCGTTCCGGAGCGCACCGCCGCGCACACGATCTCCGTCGCGGTCCAGTACCTGCTGCCCGGTGAATGCGCGCCCGCGCACCGGCACACGCCCGACGCCATCCGCTTCATGCTGCACGGCGAAGGCGCCTTCACGACGATCGAGGGCGACAAGTTCCGCATGCGGCGCGGCGACCTCGTGGTGACGCCGAGCATGACGTGGCACGACCACGGCAACGAAGGGAGCGAGCCGGTCATCTGGACCGACGGCCTCGACTCGCCCGTGGTGCGCTATCTCGAGAACCTCCTCGGCCAGGAGTTCGAAGGCGACGCCCAGCCGATCCGCACGGGCCCGCCGGCGCGTCACCTCCACTACACGTGGGAGACCGCGTACGCGGAGCTCATGACCCGCGCCAAGGGCGACGCGGATCCGTTCGACGACGTGATCATGGAGTACCTCGATCCGGCGACCGGACGCTCCGTCGTGCCGACGATCGGCTGCTATCTGCAGATGCTGCGGCCCGGCGTGCGGACGCGGGCGCACACGCAGACGTCGAGCGCGGTCTATCACGTCGTCGCGGGCTCGGGCGCGACCGACATCGGCGGCACGCGCTACGCGTGGGGCGAAGGCGATTTCTTCGCGATCCCGCCGCGCGTCGCCCACGCGCACGCCAACCCCGGCGACGCGCCCGCGATCCTGTTCTCGTTCCAGGACGTCCCGCTGCTGAAGACGCTCGGCTTCTATCGGGTGGAGGATTCGCCGGCCTGACCCTCCAGGTCGACGTCCCCGACAGCTCACCGGGTCGACCCGCGAGAGGGTACTGCTGGACGTGAAGCTGACGGTGACCGTGTTCGCGACAGTCTTCCTGGCCGAGCTGGGCGACAAGACGCAGCTGGCCACGCTGCTCTTCGCGTCGTCACCGGCTCACGGCAAATGGGCGGTCTTCGTGGGAACGGCGCTGGCGCTCGTCGCGTCGGCCGCGCTCGGCGTGTTCGCGGGAAGCGTCCTTGGAGCTCGCCTCGACACGCGGCTGCTCTCTCGCATCGCCGGCCTCACGTTCGTCGCGATCGGAGTGTGGACCTTCCTGAAAGCATAGAGTCCGTCGAGATCCCATGAGTCCCGAACCGGACGCCCCGCGCGCGCGCCTCTCCACCGCGGAGCTCGCCTTGCGTCACGCGGCGCGGCTGCGCGCGGAGCTCGTGCGCGTGCTCTACGCCAGCCCGGGCATCGCCCTGATCACGACGCCGCTGGCCGCGATCACGCTCGCGGTCATCGGGTGGACGCGCGCGCCGGCCGGGCTCGTCGTGGCGTGGCTCGGCTACGTGCTCGCGGTCTCGCTCGCGCGGGCGCTGCTGGTGCGCCGCTTCCGTCGGTTGCCGGCCGGGCAGGCCGACGTCACGACGTGGTCGCGACGCTTCGTCGCCGGCGCGGCGGCCGCCGGGCTCGGGTGGGGCGCGGCCGGACTGCTGTTCTTCTCGGAGACGTCGTCCGCCGCCTGGCAGATGTTCCTGGCGCTCGTCCTCGCCGGCGTGGCCACCGCCGCCGGGCCCGTGCTCGCGCCGCTGATGAGCGCCTTCCTCGCGTTCGCGCTCCCGACGCTGCTGCCGATCATCGGCCGCTTCTTCTTCGAGGGCTCGCCCGTCGGCTTCGCCGTCGGGACGCTCGGCGTGGTCTTCGGCGCCGGCCTCGGGGTGAGCGCGTGGCGGATGCATCAGGCCATCGTCGGCGCGCTCGTCCTCGCGTTCGAAAACCACGATCTGTCGCGGAGCTCCCGGTGGAAGTCGAGGAGCGCGCCCGCGCCGAGGCGGGGCTGCGAGGCGCGCGCGACGAGCTCGAAGCGCGCGTGCGCGAGCGCACCGAGGACTTGCGGACGCTCATCGAGGCCTCGCCCCTCGCGATCATCGCGCTCGACACCGAGGGCAAGGTCAGGACCTGGAATCGGGCCGCGACCGCGATGCTGGGGTGGACCGAGCACGAGGTGCTCGGGCAGTCCTATCCGATCGTGCCGGACGACGAGACACGGCTGAAGCGCAAGGACGGCACGCTGATCGACGTCGTGCTGTCCGTCGCTCCGCTGCTCGGCGCCGATGGCCGGCCGCGCGGGACCATCGCCGTCATCACCGACGTCACCGAGCGGAAGCGTCTCGAGCGCGATCTCCGCCAGTCGCAGAAGATGGAAGCCGTCGGGCGACTCGCCGGGGGCATCGCGCACGACTTCAACAACCTCCTCACGGTGATCATCGGCCGCGGGGAGTCCGTGCTGGGAAGCCTGGAGCGCAGCGACCCGGCGCGCTGGGACGTCGAGCTCATGCTGGCGACGGCCGAGCGGGCGGCGACGCTCACGCGCCAGCTGCTCGCGTTCAGCCGGCGGCAGGTCCTGCAGCCGAAGGTGCTCGCGCTCCACGAGATGGTCGGCAACGTCGTGCCGATGCTGCGGCGTCTCATCGGCGAGGACATCGAGATCCACACGGTCGCGGGCGCCGCGTCCGGGCGTGTCCGCGTCGATCCCGCGCAGATCGAGCAAGTCATCATGAACCTCGCGGTGAACGCGCGGGACGCGATGCCGCAGGGCGGTGTGCTCATGATCACGACGACCACCGCCGACGTGACCGACGTGCAGGCTAGGCGGCTCGGCGGCATCCAGAGCGGCCGCTGGGCGATCCTTTCGGTGAGCGACACCGGCGCGGGGATGGACGAAGAGACGCGCGTCCGCGTGTTCGAGCCGTTCTTCACCACGAAGCCGCTCGGGCAAGGCACGGGCCTCGGCCTGTCGATGGTCTACGGCATCGTGGAGCAGCACGGCGGAACGATCACGGTCGAGAGCGCGCCGGGGCGCGGCACGACATTCAGGATCTATCTCCCTCGCGTCGACGACGCCGCGGCGGAGACGGAGACGACGGAGCGCGCCGACCCCACGGCGCTCGGGACCGAGACGATCCTGCTCGTGGAAGACGAGGACGAGGTGCGCGAGCTGGTGGCGCGGATGCTCCAGCGCTCCGGGTACACGGTGCTCGTCGCCGCGGATCCGCGCACGGCGCTCGAGCTCAGCGGGCGACACACCGGGCCGATTCACCTCTTACTGACGGACGTCGTGATGCCCGAGATGAGCGGCCGCGAGCTGCGCGATCGGCTGAGCGCGCTGCGCCCCGAGACGAAGATCGTCTACATGTCCGGCTACACCGACGAGGCGCTCGGCCGGCACGGCGTCCTCGAGCCGGACGTCGTGCTCCTACAAGAACCGTTCCGGTTCGCCGAGCTCGCCGACCGGATCCGCGAAGTCCTCGACGCCTAGACCTCCCACTCCTGGTCCCACGTCGCGTCGGCGCCGATGCCCTCGCGCGCGACGGAGATGTCGAGCAGGTACGGCTTGTTCCCGCGCGTGACGCGGTCGAGGCCCCGGCGGAGCGCGGTCTCGAGGTCCTTCACCTTCGTCACGGCCTCGCCGTCGACGCCCTGCGCGCGCGCGAGGCCGACGTAGTCGACCATCGGCGAGCCGAGCATCAGGCCCGGATACTTGCCGTCGCGCACCATCTTGCTGTCCGGCATCTGCCGCGCCCAGTTGTGGCGCACGACCTGGTAGCTCTCGTTGTTGGAGACCACGATGAGCATCGCGGCGTTGTAGCGCGCGATCGTCCAGAAGCCGATCGCGCTGTAACCGAGCGCGCCGTCGCCGAGGTGGAGGATGACGGGCTTCTCGCGCCCGACGGCGACCTTCGCGCCGATCGCCGCGCCGACGCCGAAGCCGAGCGAGCCGCCGCCGCTGCGCGTCCACGTCATGCCGCCGTGGCCGAACGACATCAGCGTGGTGCGCGCGGTCGAGCTCTCCTGCACCATCACCGCGTTCTTCGGCAGCAGCGCCGCCATCTGCGCCTCGAGCACGGCGGGGTGGACGATCTCGTCGTGCTCGTGCTCGCGGACCAGCTTCTCCTCGCGCTCGATCACCGTCGTCGCGAAGGCGCGCACCCTCCCGCGTTCGCGCGACCACCGGTCACGCCCCTGCGCGCGGCCGAGCGCGGCGACGAGACCCTGCAGCGTGCCCTTGACGTCGCACTGCGCGGCGAGGTCGAGCGGATAGTGACGGCCCATGAGGACCGGGTTCGGACCGATCTGGATCACGTACGGCTCGGCCACGGGGCCGTGCACGCCCTGGCAGCCGGCGAGGAAGATCAGATCCGGCGTGAGCCCGGTGGTCTTCGTGAAGTCGTCGGCAACGGGATAGTTGCCGCAGTAGAGCGGATGCCGGTTCGGGAAGTTGATGAAGATCTGCCGCGACGCGAACACCGGCGCTTCGAGCAGCTCGGCGAGCTGCACCGCTTCCGCCGCAGCACCGCCGCGCCACACGTCGTCGCCGAACATGAGCACCGGACACTTCGCCTCGGCGAGCTTGCGCGCGATCGCCTCGACGGTCTGGGCACGCGCGGCCCGTGGCGGCTCGATCCGGTAGCGCGCCTCTTCGCCGATCTGCGCTTCGAGCCCCTCGCGGTTCAGCAGCTCCGCGCTGATCGAGAGGTACACCGGGCCCGTCGGCGGGATCATCGCTTCGCGCAGCGCGCGCGTCGTCGCGACGGGGATCGCGGCGGAATTCGCCACGACCGTGTACGCCGCGCGCGCGTCCTTGGTGATCGGCCGCATGGACTCCGCCTGGCTCACCCCCGGGTACGGCGCGAGGCCGCGATAGTCCTGCAGCTCCGACGCCCAGTCGCCGGCGATCACGAGCATCGGCGTGCCCGCCACCTGCGCGTTGAAGAGCTGGCCGGCGAGCTGGTACGAGCCACCCATCACGTGCGCGATCACCACGCCGACCTTGTCGCTCAGACGCGCGTACCCGTCGGCCATCGCGGCCACGAGGCCTTCGTGCTTGCCGATCACGAGCCGCTGGTCCTGGTCCTCCGCGAGCGCCGCGAAGATTCCGGTTTCGGCGGAGCCGGGGTTCGTGAAGAGGTAATCGACGCCCGCGTCCTTCAGCGTCTGGATGAGGAGCATGCCGCCGGTGCCGGTGATCGTCTTGCGCATGGGCTCCCTCCGGGCGGTCATTCTCCCACAGGCTCGTATAAGCTACGCGCGGACCCTCCGGCCCTCGCCCAGGAGACGCCGGAAACACATCCCCCTGGGAGGCGACGACATGCCGCGCCGCACCGGCCGAGGCGGCCCCGCAAGCCTTCCTGTACGAAGTCATGGAGAACCTCACGCAGGACCTCACCGCGACGACGCCGCGTCTGTCGCACTGGGCCGCGCAGGGCACCGCGAGCGCCGGCTCACCCTTCTGCCCGAAGGCACTCATCGACAAACTGAAAAGACTGAATCTCGTCTCGGGCACACCGGCGTCCTGCACGATCACCGCGTTCGGTGAGGACGCGATCGACCCGACCTTCACGGGAACGGTCGGCGTTCCGGAGTTCGCGATCGTCATCAACACCGACAGCGTCGTGGATGCGCCGGAGCGCGGGGTCATGACGGGAAACCTCACCGGCGATCTGGTGATCGTTCCGTTCGGTCCCGGTGGCGTCACCCCCGATCTGAACGTCAAGAAGGCGGTGCTGGGACCGAGCGTCCCCTTGATCCTCGTGCAGAACGGCGTCTTCACGCCCAACCCCGCGTTCGGCGTGTCATTCAAGCCGTCGTGCTTCACGGGCACGTTCCGGTTGCCGTTCCAGGTCACCAGCGCGGGGGAGCCGACGAAGCCCGCGCGCGGCGGCCAGGCGTTCTATCTCGGCGACGACGGCAGCCTGATCACGGTGCGGCCGGAGGAGGTCGCGTTCGGCTTCCCGATGCTCCGGGCCGAGGTGACGTTCGCGAAGTGCTAGGCTTGGTGGCGCCGTGATCCACGTCGTCACGTACGTCGAGGTGAGACCCACGTCCCGGCAGGACGGAGTCTCCGGGCTCGTGCGCTATCGCGAGCTCACGCGCACGGACGACGGCAATCTTCGGTGTGAGGTGCTGAGCCGGATCGGCCAGCCGCATCAGCTCGTGGTTCTCGAGGTCTGGAAGGATCAGCAGGCGTTCGAGGCGCACCGCGGATCCGCGCACGCGATCGGGCTGCGCGAAGGGATCGATCCGATCCGCAACGCGCCGATCGACGAGCGCGTCCACGGCGGCGTTTCCGTCGGGCCGGCGCATCCGGGGCCCGCGGGCGACGCCGTCTACGTCGTGACGCACGTCGACGTCATTCCCCCGCGCAAGGACGACGGTCTCGCCGCGCTCGAGCGGCTCGCCGCGGCGAGTCGCGGCGCGGCCGGCAACGTGCGGAAGTTCCGTGACACGCTCGGGCCGATGTCCGGCGCGCTCTACGACGAGCGACTCTTCAACGCGGTCGACTAGGGGGGTGGGGTCCTGAGTCGTGGGGCCCCATGTGCAAGGAGGTCGTATGGCGATCCGGCTCGTGGTCACCATCACCGCCGCGCCGGGCAAGGGCGCGGAGCTCGCGAAGGCGTACGGCCCGCGCTGCGCGGATGCGATGAAGGAGCCCGGCTGCGAGCAGTTCGAGATCTTTCAGAGCCCGGGCAACCCCGACAAGCTCGTGCTGCTCGAGAAGTGGAAGGACAAGGCCGCGCTCGCTGCGCACGCGGAGCTGAACAAGACGCGCCCGCCGCTGCACCCGGAGTGGCGCCTGGGCGCGGGCGAGCGCGAAGACTACGAGTACAACCGCACACGGTAAGGAGCACGCGATGAAAGTCCAGGACGCCTACGTCGACGCGCTGAAGACATCGCGGGCGCTGTGGGAGCGGGCACGCACGCTCTTCCCCGACGCGGTCACGCACGACAACCGGCGGATGCAGCCGTTCCCGCTCTACGTCGACCGCGCGGACGGCGCGTACAAGTGGGACGTCGACGGGCATCGCTACGTCGACTACTGGATGGGCCACGGCGCGCTGCTGCTCGGCCACAACCCGCCGGTCGTGCGCGACGCCGTCGCCGCGCAGGCGATGAAGGGCACGCACTACGGCGCCTCCCACGCCAAGGAAGTGGAGTGGGGCGAGTGGGTGCAGCGCCTCGTCCCGAGCGCGAAGCGCATCCGCTTCACCGGCACGGGCACGGAAGCGACGCACCTCGCGCTGCGCCTCGCGCGCGCGTCCACCGGCAAGAAGCACGTCATCAAGTTCGCCGGCCACTTCCACGGCTGGCACGAAGGCCTGGAGATCGGCGTGCGCCCACCGTACAAGGCGGAGCCGGAAGCCGGCCAGCTCGACGAGGTCGTGCAGCTCGTCTCCGTGATCGCGCCGAACGACATCGACGGCGTGCGGGCGCGGCTCGCCATGGGCGACGTCGCCGCGGTGATCCTCGAGCCGACCGGCGGCCACTTCGGCGCGGTGCCGGCGCCGCCCGAGTTCGTCGCGGCGCTCCAGGATGAGACCCGGCGGGCGGGCGCGGTGCTGATCTTCGACGAGGTCGTCACGGGCTTCCGCGTGTCGCCCGGCGGCGCGCAGGCGAAGCTCGGCATCACGCCGGACCTCACGACCCTCGCGAAGATCCTCTCGGGCGGCCTGCCCGGCGGCGCGGTCGTCGGACGCGAAGACGTGCTCGCGTATCTCACGACCAAGCCCGATCCGGAGGAGAACCGCCGCTCGAAGATCGCGCACGCCGGCACGTTCAACGCGAACCCGCTGTCCGCCGCGGCGGGCGTGGCGATGCTGTCCTCGATCGCCGACGGCGCGGCCATTCGCGACGCCGACCGCCAGGCGGCGAAGCTTCGCCGCGGCATGAACGAGGTCCTCGCGCGCGAGCGCGTGGCCTGGAAAGTGTACGGCCAGCACAGCGACTGGAAGATCTGGTTCGGCGCGGACGCGCCGCCGCGTGACGGCGCGGATCAGTCGGTGGCCGACGTCGACTGGCGCCGCCTCGACGCGAAGGATGCGGGGCGCAGCAAGGCCCTCCGTCAGGCCCTGATCCTCAACGGCGTCGACTTCAACGGGGCGCGCGCGCTCGTGAGCCCCTGCCACACCGACGCGGTCATCGACGAGACACTGGCCGCCTTCACGAGCGCGGTACGGGCGATGAAAGGGGAGGGGCTCGCGTGATGCACGGCGAACCGGCGATCTATCGGCGACTCGGCGTTCGGCGGGTCATTCACGGCTCGGGCACGACCACGCGCTACGGCGGCTCGGTCCTGCGCCCCGAAGTCTTCGACACGATGCGCGAGGCGTCGCAGACGCTCGTCAACGTCGACGAGCTCAACGAGGCGGCCGGCGCGGCGATCGCGAAGATGGTGGGTGCGGAGGCGGCGTTCGTGACTGCGGGCGCGAGCTCCGGCCTGATCCTCCAGTCGGCCGCGTGCATCGCCGGCGACGATCCGGCGAAGATCACGCGGCTGCCCGACACGCGCGGGATGAAGAACGAGATCGTCATCCAACGTGCGCATCGCTTCGCCTACGACCAGGCCTATCGGATCCCCGGCGGCGTGCTCGTCGAGATCGGCCTCGCGCGCCGCACGCAGGCCTTCGAGCTGGAGGACGCGATCACCGAGCGGACGGCCGCCGTCGCGTACCTGATCTCACCGTTCACGAGCCCGCCCGGCGTGCTGCCGCTCGACCAGGTCATCGCCATCGCGCACACGCGCGGCGTGCCGGTGATCGTCGACGCCGCGTCGATGCTTCCGCCGCGCGCGAACCTGACGAAGTTCATCCGGATGGGCGCCGACCTCGTGAGCTTCAGCGGCGGCAAAGGTATCCGCGGGCCGCAGAGCACGGGCATGCTGCTCGGCCGCCGCGATCTCATTCGTGCCGTGGCACTCAATGCCAGTCCGAACCAGGCGATCGCCCGTGCGGCGAAGACGTCGAAGGAGGAGATCGCGGGCCTCGTCGTCGCGCTCGAGCTGTTCCTGAAGGAGGACGAGGCCGCGGAGATGAAGCGCTACGTCGACGTCTGCCAGGTCATCGTCGGCTCGCTCGGCGAGATCCCGGGGCTGCGCATGGTCGTCGAGCACGATCCGGTGAATCGCGTGATCCCGCACGCGTGCGTCTACTTCACCCCGGAGTGGCGGGGCCCCTCGGGCCGCGCGGTCCAGCTCGCGCTCGCGGCGGGCGACCCGCACATCTACGTCCAGCAGGGCCCGCACCAGGGCGGCTACTTCGACGAGATCGCGATCGACCCGATCAACCTCCAGCCGGGCGACGAGAAGATCCTGGCCACGCGCCTGCAGGAGGAGCTGACCCGGCGCTAGCCGCCCTCGCGTGAGAGCCGGCGCATGCTCGCCTGGTCCACGAGCGTGCCCCGGCTGATCACGGCCACGGGTGCGGCGTGCTCCCGCAGCGCCTCCAGCACGTCGGGCGCGTCGAGCACCACGAGGTTGGCCGGCGTCCCGACTTTCAGCGCGTGGTCGCGCACGCCCATGGCTCGCGCGGCCCGCGTCGTGATCATGCCGTACAGCGTCTCCATCTCGGGACGCGTCGTCATCCAGAGCAGGTGGGACGCGAGGAACGCCACCTCCAGCATGCTGTTGCGCCCGAAGGGATAGAAGGCGTCCGAGATGTCGTCCTGGCCGAGGCACACGGTGACGCCGCCGGCCAGGAGCTCTCGCACCCGCGCGTGCAGCGGACCGGTGTGCGGATCGGTCACGAGCCCGAGATCCGCCTGCTTCATCAACGCGATCACCCGGTCGAGGTACGGGGCGTCGTACAGCGCCATCGCGCGCGCGTGATGCGCGAGCACGCGGCCGCCCCAGCCGCGCGCGATGCCGGCCTCCGCCATCGCCTCGAGCGTCCGGAGGCTCGCGTCGCCGACGTCGTCCACGAGCATCGAGACGTCGGCACCGAAGTCACGCGCGAGATCGAAGCAGAACGCGATGTGCGCGGCACGGTCGGCGTCGGTGGCTTCGATCCAGGGAATGCCGCCGACGACGCCCGCCCCGAGAACCATCGCCTGGCGCATCAGGTCCGCGGCGCCGGGCTCGCGCACGAGCCCATCCTGGGCGAAGGCGACGACCTGGATGTCGACGATGCCCTTGAACTCGTCGCGGGCGCGCAGCAGCGCCTTCACGCCTTCGAGCCGCGCCTTCGTGTCGACGTCGGCCAGCGCGCGCATGTGGGTGGTGCCGTGGTACGCCGCGGCCGCGACCGCGCGCCGGACGTTGCCGATGATCCACGACTCGTCGTACGCCGCCTTGACGCGCGCGGCGAGCTCGATCGCCGACATCGCCTGCGTCATGCCCGCGCCGTGGTACGCGCGCAATGATTCGTCGTCCATCATCGGGAGCGTGTGCACCTTGCAGAGATGCAGGTGCGGATTGACGAACGACTCGGTGGCCAGTCCGCCGCGGGCGTCGATCTCGACGGCCGCCGTGGCGTCCACGCGCGGGCTGATGGCGGCGATGCGTCCCGCCTGCACCGCGATGTCGTGGAGCGTGTCGCCCCGGCCGCGCACTCGCGCGCCGCGGACGAGCAGATCGGCGCTGCCGGTCACTCGCCGACGTCGACGATCGCGACGACCGGGCCGCCACCGTGCGGCCCCTGGTGCATGGCGTCGACGGACACGAAGACCGCCGGGTCGCCGAGCGCGGTCGCGGCCACCGCGCCGACCGCGGCCTTGGAGTGCCGATGGTGGTGGACGTCGGAATCGTCGAGCATGATCTGGCGCCGGCCGCGCAGGGTGCCGCGCCGGTCGGCTTCGCACTTCAGGAAGCAGTTGACCACGCGCCCCTTCAGGTCGTCCGCGCGGGCGCGCGGAGGGAGCTCGAGGCCGGCGTCGCGGATCGCGTCGTAGATGCCGTCGATGTCCAGCGCGTCCTTCATCACGCTGTGGCCGATGCGGTAGCGCCCGCCCGCGCCCGGGCGGTTGCCGAGGATGACGATCTGCGCCTGCGTGAGCTCGACGCCCGACGAGCACGAGGCCACCGACGAGTAGAGATCGAGGTCGCGGCAGATCTGCTCGGCGCGGGGCATCGCGATCTCGCCGAGCGCGACGCCGATGCCGAGCGCCGTCGTGCCGTTCGAGACGCCCATCGACTCGTGGACCTCGCACGCGACGTGCTTGCCGCGTGACTCGGCGTCGCGCACCGACTCGATCGTGAGGAGCGGCGTCTTGGTCTGCACGTAGTGCACGTCGCGCGGGTTGTCGATGCCGGCATCGCGCATCGCGCGCTTGACGCCTTCGGCGACCTTCTCGACCATCGCCGGCCGGCCGATGTCCTCCGGCAGGAGCTCGACGCTGAGCGCGGTGCCGATCGTCAGACGCGCTCGATCCGCCGGGCCGGTGCGTGCGTTGCGGGCGAACACCGTCGCGTGCGGCGTGATGACGCCGTCACACCCGCCCGACCAGACCATCGGGATCTGCGCGATCTGCTCGGCGCTCCGCGTGCCGTGCTGCTGGAGCGCGCGGCGGAACGCCTGGTCGGCGAGGATGCGGGTGAAGTCGTTGACACCGCCGTTCCCTTCGGTCTTGCCGATGACGGCGACGACCTCGTCGGCCTTCATCCGCCCGGCGCGGATGAGCTCTTCGAGGCCGGACGCGTCCTGGACGGTCTTCAGCTCGACCTTCGCAGCGTCGATCGCCATCGCGCCGAGAGTATAGGAGATCGAATGATCCTGCACGACGCATGCGACAATGACGAGCATGCCGCCGGCCGTCATTCACGACCTCGACGAGCTGAAACGACGCCTCGCGCCCCATCTTCGTGGTGCGCGGAAGGCGATCGTATTCGGATCAGTGGCCCGCGGAAGCGCCGACGAGTGGAGTGATCTCGACCTCGTCATCGTCGCCGACACACAGCGGCCGTTCCTGAAACGGTACCTGGACTTCGAGGGCATCTACGACGTCTGGCCCCGTCTCGATCTGCTTGTCTATACGCCGGACGAGTTCGTGGAGATGCAGCGACAGGGACGGCCGTTCATCGAGCACGTTCTCCAGGAAGGCGTCGTGATCCATGAGGCCGAACCCGAGAGCTGAAGCCGAGCGCCGGCTGGCGCAGGCACGGAGCGACCTCGTCTCTGCTCGCGTCCTCGCGCGCGAGGGCCTCTACGCGCAGGCATGCTTCCATTGCCCGCAGGCGGCGGAGATGGCGCTGAAGGCGGTTCATTACCTCCGAGGAGCGCGGTTCGTGGTCGGGCATTCGGTCGTGGATTTGCTCGCGGGCCTCATCGAGGTCTACCCATCGCTCGAGCACCTGCGCCGCGCCGCCGCCAGCCTGGACCGGCTCTACATCCCGACGCGCTACCCGAACGGTCTGCCTGGCGGAGTCCCTGCAGAGGTCTTCGCCGAGGAAGACGCTGCGGACGCGACGCAGCAGGCAACACTCTTCGTCGAGCAAGCCGCGACGATCATCGGCTAACGATGGGGGCTCAGGCGATAGCGCTCGAGCCGCGTAGCGCGGCGAGCTTCGCGGCGTCGTAGCCGAGGAGCTTGCCGAGCACCTCGTCCGTGTGCTGGCCGGGCGTCGGCACCGGGCCGATGCGCGCCGGGGTCTTCGACAGCTTGATCGTCGCGCCCGGGAGATACATCTCGCCGGCGACCGGATCGTCCATCTTGACCAGCATCTCGCGCTCCCAGACGTGCGGGTCCTTCGCCACCTCGGGAATCGTGCGTACCGGCGCGGACGGGATGCCGGCATCGAGCAGAGCCTTGCAGATCTCGTCCATCGTGTGCGCGGCGCACCACGTCTCGATCGCGATGCGGCGATCGGCCGCGGGCGAGCTGCCCGCGAGCGGCGTGTCGTCGTCGGGGCCGCCGACGATCTTCATCAGCGTTCGCGCCATCTCGCGACCCGCGGCCGCGATGACGACCCAGCCGTCCTTCGTGCGGTACGGCGGGCGGCCGCCTTCCCCGCCCTCCTGGCCGGTCGCGAGGTAGTACGACGTCGGGATCTCGACCATCGTCAGGCCGGAATCGAGCAGACACACGTCGACGAGCTGCCCTTCGCCGGTGCGCTCGCGATGCCGGAGCGCGGCGAGCGTGCCGATCGTCGCGTGCAGCGACGTGTAGCGGTCGACGAGCGACGTCGCCGTGCCGATGGGGTGGCCTTCCTGCTGGCCGGTGAGCGTCATGAGGCCGCTCATCGCCTGGCCGAGCGAATCGAACGCCGGGCGATCGCGATACGGGCCGTACTGTCCGAATCCAGAGACGGCCACGAGGATGATGCCCGGGTTGATCGCCTTCAGCCGCTCGTAGTCGAAGCCCATCGCCTTCATCACGCCGGGACGGAAGTTCTCGAGGACGATGTCCGCCTTCTTCACGAGGTCCGCGAACACGTCCTTCCCCTGCGCGCTGCGGAGGTCGAGACAGATGCTCTTCTTGCCGCGGTTGTAGACCGAGAAGTACACGCTCTGGCCGCGGACCATCGGCGGATGCTTGCGCGTCTCCTCGCCGCCGAGCGCCTCGATCTTGATGACCTCGGCGCCGAGGTCAGAGAGGATCATGCCGCCGCGCGGTCCCGCCTGGAACCGCGCGAGCTCGAGCACCCGCACGCCGTCGAGCGCCAGCATCACGGCAGCCGCTTCAGGTACTGCGCGACGAAGTCGAAGTCGACGAAGCGCACGTACGCCTCGGTGAGCTGCCGCGTGACCGGTCCTGGCAAGCCGTCGCCGATACGCGAGCCGTTGACGCTCGCCACCGGGCAGATGCAGAGGCTGGTCGACGTGAGGAAGCACTCGTCGGCGTTGTACGCGTCGTAGAGGTCGATGTCCTTCTCGACGACGGTGAGCCCCGCCTCGCGCGCGAGGTCGATCACGGTCTCGCGGCTGATGCCGGAGAGCACGGTCTGCTCGCGCGGCGTCAGCAGCGTCCGGTCCTGGACGAGGAAGATGTTGCTGCCGAGCCCCTCGCCGAGGTTGCCGTCACGGTCGAGCAGGACGGCCCACGCGCCCGGGTCCTGCGCGCTCACTTCGAGGCCGCCGGCGATGAGGTTCAGGTAATTGTGCGTCTTCACGCGCGGCGAGAGCGACTCGGGCGGCGTGCGCCGTACGGACGGCGTGAGGATGCGGATCCCGTCGCGATAGAGCGACGCCCGCTCCTTCAGCGGGAGCGGAATGCACTCGACGATCACGGTCGCGCCTTCCTGGGCCCACACTTCGCGCGCGGAGGGATCGAGCCCGCGCGACACGCGCTGCGTCACCCAGTAGTCGTCGTCGGGAGCGATCAGCGGCAGGTTCTGCCGGAGGACCTCCTCCGTGACCTCGATCATCTTCGACTGGCTCAGCCCGGGATCGATGCGCAGGTACCGCATCGAGCGGTAGAGGCGCTCGACGTGCTCCTGCAGCTTGAAGACGCGATGGCCGAACGTGCGCGTGGTGTCGAAGACGGCGTCGCCGTACTTGAACCCGCGATCCCGGAAGGGGACGAGCACCTCGCGCTCCGGCACGAAGCGGCCGTTGAAGTAGGCAATCCGGTCGACTGCACCCATGAGAGACCTCCTATGCGACGGCCTTGCGCACTTCCGCGAGCCGGATGTATGAGGCTAACACCTGCGCCTGGTCGTCGACGAGATGGCGAATGATGACGTCGGTGTAGCCCATCTGCGCGAGCTCGCGGAACTTCGCGGCGACGGCGGCGACGGATCCGTACACCGGCGCGTCCGGAGAAAAGCCGCGGTACCCCCCGCGCACGCGCGTCCCGCCGACCTTGTCCGCCTCCGCGTCGCTCTCGCCGACGTAGATGTCGCGCCGGATCGCGATGGTGGCCGGCGCCTTGCCGTGCGCGCGGCACCGGTCCTTGTAGTAGCCGATGAGCGCGCTCGCCTGCTTCGGCGTCAGGCCCGGCGAGGCGAGCCACGCGTCACCGAGACGGGCGGCACGATCGATCGCCGGCTCCGCGGTGCCGCCGAGCCAGAAGTGGACGGCCTCCGCGGGCCGCGGCGACACGCGGCCGTCGCGGAACTGGAAGCGCCCGGACGACGACACGACTTCGCCGCGGAGCATGCGGCGCACCAGATCGATCGACTCTTCGAACATCGACACGCGCGCCTTCACCCGCGCGCCCATCGCCGCGAACTGATCCTCGCCGTCGCCGAGCCCGGTCTGGACGATGAAGCGTCCGGGCGCGAGCGTGGCGAGCGTCCCGACCTGCTCGGCGAGGAGCACCGGGTTCCAGAGCGGCAGGAGGAACAGCGCGCCGTACGGCGCGTCGCCCCACTCCGCGAGACACCGCGCGAGGATCGGCACGTTCTGGTAGTACGGGCCCGGTGTGGCGTGGTGGTCGCCGACGAACAGCGAATCGAGCCCGGCACGCCGCGCGGCGCCCGCGCGCTCGATCATCATCCGGGCGCCGGCACGTCCGTCGGTGCCGGCGCTGAAGCTACTGGTGAGCGAGACGCCGATCTTCATTTCGTCGCCCTCACTTTCACGCCGGCGCGCTCCTCCTGGATCAGCCATGGCGCCGTGGAGTCCTTGTCGCCCCAGCCGCGCGACATCGCCTCCACGAGGAGCTGCTCGCCCACGTTCGCCATCGCCATCGGGACGTCGAGCTCGCGCGCGAGCGCGGTCGCGAGCCCGACGTCCTTGCGCGCGAGCTTGAGGCCGAAGCGCACGGTGTCGAAGTCGCCCTTGAAGACGATGTCCGGAATGTGATGCGAGAGCGTGTAGCCCTTGCCGAACGACGCGCCGCGCAGCGCTTCGAGGATCGCCTCCGGCTTCACGCCGGCCTTCACGCCGAGCGTGAAGCCCTCCGCGATCAGCGCGCGCGAGAGGATGCTGATCATGTTGTGGACGAGCTTCGCGACGGTGCCCGCGCCGATCGCGCCCATGTAGCCGACGTTGCTCCCGATGGCGCCGAGGACGCCCTTCACCTCGTTGAAGACGCCCTCGTCCCCGCCGACCATGACCTGCACCGTGCCGTCACGCGCGCCGATCACCCCGCCCGAGATCGGCGAGTCCAGGACGTGCACGCCCTTCGCCTTGAACGCCGCGTAGATCTTCCGCATCACGAGCGGCGAGTTGGTCGACAGGTCGGCGTAGATGCTGCCCGGCTGGGCGTTCTCGAGGATGCCGCCCTTTCCGAGGGCGACCGCCTCCACTTCCGCCGGGCCCGGCAGCGACGTGAAGATCAGCTCGCCGGCGCGCGCGGTGTCGGCGACGCTGTCCGCCCAGGTGGCGCCGGCGTCGAGGTGCGGCTTCGCCAGCTCCCGGCGCAGGTCGTGGACGACCAGCGTGTGACCGCCCTGCTTGATGAGGTTGAGCGCCATGGGGCCGCCCATGTTGCCGAGTCCGATGAACCCGATGCGCATCGCGCGATCCTCCTGGGCAGCGTCGTGCCGCGCGGCAAGGGTATACCATCGGGAGCCACCATGAAGATCACCGGCCTCGAGACCTACTCGCTCTCCGCACCCCTCCCGCAGCCCGTGCGCACCTCGACCATCGCGATCAGCCAGGTCAGCGAGGTGATCGTGAAGCTCGCCACCGATGAGGGTCACGTCGGCCTCGGCGAGGCGCACGGCCCGTTCCTGTTCCAGGGCGCGGAGGGGCTGCGCGCGGTGAAGAAGATCCTCGACTCGATCACGCCCCTCGTCGTCGGCCGCGACCCCTTCGAGACCGAGCGGATCTGGCAGGACCTGTTCGCGCTGACGTACACGAGCGTGCGCGGCATCCCGCCGCTCGCGCGCCAGCAGCGCGTGCTCGTCACCGCGATGAGCGCCATCGACATCGCTCTGTGGGACCTGAAGGGTAAGGCGATCGGCCGCCCCGTCCACGCGCTGCTCGGCGGCGCGTTGCGCGAGCGCGTGCCGGCCTACGTGACGGGCTTCTACTATCGCGACGGCGAGAAGCCGGACGACGTCGTGCGCGAAGCGGCGAGCTACGTGGAGCTCGGCTATCGCACGCTCAAGGTGAAGGTCGGCGGGCTCACGCCCGAGGACGACGCCGCGCGCGTCGGCCGGATCCGGCGAGCGGTCGGCAAGGACGTCGCGCTGATGCTCGACGCGAACCAGGGGTGGAATCTGCCCACCGCGATCGAGGCCGCAAAGCGCTGCGAAGCGCACGACATCTTCTGGCTCGAGGACCCGATGCCGTGGTTCGACGAGCGCCGGACGCTGGCGCGTCTGAAGGAAGAGACGTCGATCCCGATCGCCGCGGGCGAGACCGAGTACACGCCGTTCGGTCTCAGGACGATGGTGACCGAAGGCCTCGTGGACTACCTGATCATCGATTCGACGTGGGCCGGCGGCCTGACGACCTGGCGCAAGGCGGCGGTGCTGGCCGAGCTCTACCAGATCCCGATGGCGGCGCACCACGACCCGCAGATCCACGTCCACGCGGTCGCCGCGAGCCCGACCGGCTTCATCCTCGAGTCGTTCGCGGACGCCTCACGCGATCCGCTCTGGTTCGAGCTGTTCCGCGAGCGGCCCCAGATCGTCGACGGGTTCATGGCGGTTCCGGACCAGCCTGGCCTGGGCCTGGAGCTACGTCAGGAGACGCTGGAGAAATACGGCGTGAAGCTCGGGTGATCGGGCGCCGCGCGATCGCCTTCTGCCTCGACGTCCTGTGCAGGCGCTGCTCCTCGTCGTGACCGGCATCGCGTGGGTGCCGCTCGCGCTGGGCGCGGCCGTCATCCTCGGGCGCGAGCGTGGCTGGGAAGGCTGGGGCACGGGATTCGCGATCGTCATCGTCCCGCCGTGATCGCGGTCACAGCGGCGTACGCGATTCGTGGCGTTCGCAACGGAGGGCGAACGCGCATGAACGGCGGCCGACGTCGCTTTCTCGGTGCCACCGCCGGTTTCGGTGTCGGCGTGACGCTCGGGCGGGAATCCAGCGCGCAGCAGGCTCACGGCTGGGCGCCGCTCGGCCCGAGCGGCGGCCCCGCGCTCGCCGCCGCCGTCTCGAACGCGTGAGCGCTGGGAACGATGGCGCTGTGGACGCTCACTCCCGACGAGGCGCGCGCGAGTTGCGAGCGTTCGGGCGGCCACCTCGAAGCCGTTTGCCGTGGGTGATGGACGAGGCGGGTGTCGTGCCCGTCATCGCGGCCGGAGGGATGGGGACGGCGGCGACATCCGGCGTGTTCTCGCTGCCGGGGCCTCGGGCGCGATGCTGGGCACGCGCTTCGCCGACGCGCCCGGCGGGCCACGCCCCACGCGGGCCTGAAATCCTCCGAGGAGGCTCGGCTGCAGAGGCTCCATCAGGGCCCGCGAAACCCCGGCATCACGGCCTCGGAAAACCGGCGCATCGACGCGACGATCTTCCCGTGCGGGAGATAGCCGAAGCTGAGCTGGCAGAGCAGGTGCTCGACGCCCGCCTCGCGAAGCTCGGCGACCCGGTCGGCGACGCGCTTGGGCGTGCCGTAGAGCGCGCCGGTCTCCAGCGACCAGCGCGTGCCCTCTTCGTGCGACACGGACGGATCGGCGAACGGGTTCAGGAACGCGCTGTCGACGTGGAAGTCGGGCGGGTTGTGCGCGGTGCGCGCGTGGATCATGTGCTCCCGCGTGTGGAGCACGGCCGCGCCGAGCGTATCCTCCGCCTCGGCGTCGCTCTCGCCGACGTACACGTGGCGCCACACCGCGGCCTGCGCGCGCAGCCGCGCGCGTGTCGCCGCGTCGTGGCCACCCTCCTCGAGACCCTGCTCGTAGAACCCGAGGCGCTCGGGCAGGCGTGCGAGCGGAATGCGCGGCGTCAGGATCGGCACGCCCTGCCGGCCGGCCTCGAGGAACGACGGCGGCGTGACGACGCTGCGCCAGAGCGGCGGGTGCGGCCGCTGCAGCGGCCGCGGGCGCAGCTCGGGGAGCGAGAGCTGGAAGAACTGGCCTTCGTACTCGAACGGCGCCTCGGTCCAGGCCCGCGTGAGGATCTCGAGCACTTCCGTGGCGCGCTCCCGCGCGTCGTCGCTGCGGAGGCCGTAGCCCACGAACTCGTACTCGTTGTAGATCGAGCCGCGCCCGACGCCCACGTCGAGCCGGCCGCCGCAAAGGTTGTCGAGCAGCGCGAGCTGGACGGCGAGCCGGATGGGATGACGGAGCGCGAGCTGGATCACCGCGAAGCCGATGCGCACGCGCGTCGTCCGCATGGCGAGCGCGGCGGCGAACGGGATCGGGTCGGAATAGACGGCCTCGCCCGTGAAGTTGTGCTCGGTGAGCCACACGCCGTCGAAGCCGAGCGCGTCGGCGAGGCACGCCTGCTCGAGCTGCTGCGCGATCGCCGCGTGGTCCTGCGCCGGGCCCGGCGAGTGCGCGAGCGTCAACCAGCCGAAGCGCATCGGTGCTAGACGAGCGGCCAGATGGACATCACCGAGGGCAGACCGCTCGCGAGGCGCGTCCACCGGCGGTCGTCGCCGACCCTCCACACCTCGCCGGTGTCCGTCCCGACGATCACGCCGCCCGGCGACGTCGGATCGGGGACGAGCCCGTGGAAGTTGGCGGCGGACGGCGAATGCGCATCGTCGCAGAGCGAGCGCCACGTGGCGCCGCGGTCGTCCGAGCGAGACAGCATCGCCTGCGCGCCGCCCTCGTCCTTGTAGTGTGAAAACGCCGTGGGCGCGCTCGCGACCGTCACGCCGTACGGCGGACGCGGATCGATGCAGAGCGGCCGCGCGTACCTAGGCGTCACGCCGCGCCACGCGTAGACCCAGCTCGCCCCCGCGTCGTCCGAGCGGAACATGCCCGCGTTGCCCTCGATGTGCTCGGCGACGCCATCGATGCGCCCGTAGCCCGTGGACGCGAAGAGCACCGACGGCTCGGCCGGATGCGCGACCATCATGTGAATGTCGGGATTGTTACCGGGCAGGTCGACACGCCACGTCACCCCGGCGTCCTTCGTGCTCACGACGCCGCCCACTTCGACGCCCACCCAGATGCGCTGCGGATCGGCGCGATCCACGACGAGCGCGCGCGCACGCCCCGGCTGGCGCGGCTTCACCGGCACACACCAGCGCTCGGCGTCCGGCGCGTGCGCGAACGAGTCGATCTCCTGCCACGTGCGTCCGTCGTCCTTGCTGTGGAAGAGCCCCGCCGGCTGCGTGCCGACGTACACGTCGCGGGCGTGCGGTCCCGTGAAGATCTGCCAGACCGTGCGGCCCTCGACGCCGCTCGCGTGCCATGTGCGCCCGCCGTCCTCGGACGCGAAGAGTCCGGTCTCGGCACCGGCGAGCAGACGTCCTCCGCTCGCCTTGAGATCGCGCACGGTCCCCGCGGCGAGGACCACCACCGCCTCACGCGCGTCGTCGACGGCGAAGAGCCCCTTGGTCGTTCCGGCCAGCAGTTTCATGGCATTCCCCCTCTAGAGCTTCGCGATCGCCGGGATGACCTTCGCGCCCATCAGCTCGATCGACCGCATGGTGGTGGGGTGATCCATGCGCGACTCCTGCGCTTCGAGCAGCAGATGACCGCACCCGAGCTTCTGGTGGACGAGCGCGAACCTGTCGGCGACCTCGGCGGGCTCGCCCGCGATGATGAAGTGCTCCGCCACCAGCTCGTCGTAGCTCATCTGCGCGAGCGAGCGCGGGCGCGCCTTCAGCGCGAACTGCTTGCCCGCCTTCGAGCGCATGCCGACGGGCTGGAACCACTCGATCGGCCCGCGCAACGTCGGGCCCATGCGCCACACGAAGTGACGCCCGGCTTCGAGCGCCTTCGCTCTGGTGTCGGCGGTGACCGCGCAGATCAGGAAGCCGAGGTTGTCGGCGGTGACCGTGCGGCCGACTTCCGCGGCGCCTTGACGGTAGAACTCGAACAGCTCGCGCGCGATGTCGAACGGCACGAGGAACGGCACGTAGGTGTAGCCACGGCGCCCCGCCCACACTGCGGTCTCGGGGCTCGCCGTGCCCGGGATCCAGATCGGCGGATGCGGCTGCTGCAGCGGCAGACACCACGGGTTCACGTGACGGAAGTGGTAGTGCTTGCCTTCCCACCGGAACGGGCCGGGATCGGTCCAGCACTTGAGGATCAGGTCGTGACATTCCTCGAAGCGCTCGCGGTTGTGGACCGGGTTCGCGTTCGCCCACCACTGCTCCACGCCGACGCCGCGCACGAAGCCCGAGAGCACGCGGCCGCCGGAGATCAGGTCGGCCATCGCGATCTGCTCGGCCATGCGCACGGGGTTGTCCTCGATCGGCAGGATGTTGCCGAGCAGCAGGATCTTCGCGCGCGTGGTCGTGCGCGCGAGCACGGCCGCCGTCATGTTCACGCCGACGTCCACGCACGACGGCGTCGAGTGATGCTCGTTGATCATCAGCCCGTCGTACCCGACCTGGTCGGCGAACTCGTACTCGGTCAGGTAGCGCTGATAGTTCGCCGCCGCCTTGCCGCGGTCGAAGAACCGGTTGGGGAACGCGAGCCGCAGCGACGGGTACTTGTCGCCCTCGGCGTCCGGGTACTCGTGGTGCGGCATCTCGCTGAAGTAGTAGAGCTTCATGCCAGGAACTCCGTCACGATGCGGGCGAACGTGTCGGGCTGCTCGATCGCCACGAGGTGGCCGCACGTGTCGAGCACGGTGAGCGTCGCGTTGGGCAGGAGCCGGCGGTACTGCTCGCCGCACACGACGGGAACGATCCGATCCTCGCGGCCCCACACGATCAACGCGCGGTTCGTCACGCGCGGCAGGAACCGCTCGAGCGTCGGGTTGTGCATGTAGGGCTTCCATCCGAGCCGGGCCGTCATCTCGCGATTGCGCTCGGCGATCTCGAGCTCGGCCGGCGTCGGCGCCCGGCCGAACAGCTCGTCCCACTCGGGGATCGTGGTCTTGTCGTAGACGTTGAGCTCGCGAAGCTCCGCGGGCGAGTGGAAGAAGACGTCGAGGATCTCGCCTCGCTCCGGCTTGAGCCCGGCGGCCGAAACGAGGACGAGCTTGTCGATGGCGCCCGGGCTCATCGCGGCCATCTCCGCCGCGGTCCAGCCGCCGAGCGACGCGCCGAGGAGATGCGGCCGCCGGAGTCCCGCGGCCTCGATGAACCAGAGGTGGAAGCGTGCGAGATCGGCCACGCCCTCCATCCACTCGGCGTCGCCCGACTGGCCGAAGCCCGGATGCGTCGGCGCCCACACCGTGTAGCGCTCCGCGATCTGTGTGAGCGAGCGCGTGAAGCCGCGGTTGCCGCCCGCGCCGTGGAGCACGAGCAGCGGATCGCCCTGCCCGCCGATCCACGTGTGCACCGCGAGACCACCGACCGAGATCGTCTCCTCACGGATCTTCATGCGCCGTATTATGCTCTCCTTCGCGATGAGCCGGATTCTCGTCAAGAGCGCGTGGGGCTCGGACGATCCCACGACAGCCGCGTTCGCGTTTCTCCACGCGAATGCGCTGGCCGAAGCCGGGCACGAGGCGCAGATCTTCCCGCTCGGCGAAGCCGTGGCGCTGATGCGCGCGCCCGTCGCGCAGGCGGTCGTGCCCGTGGGCTGGCCGCCGCTCGCCGAGACGCTGCGGGCCACCGTCAAGCTGCGCGTACCCATCCACGTCTGAGGCGCGTGCTCGAGGGCCCGTGGGGTCCTCGATGGCGACCTCGAAGGCAAGAACGCCGCGTTCGCGAACCCGACCATCCTCGTCCCGCTCGTCGAATGGGCGGACAAGATCCTCACCGAATGAGCGGGCGGCTCGCGGACAAGGTCGCGCTCGTCACCGGCGGCGCCTCCGGGATCGGGCGTGAGATCGCGCGGTGCTACGTCGCCGAAGGGGCCAGCGTGGTGATCGGCGATCGCAACGCGACGCTGCTCGCCGAGGTGGAGAAGGCGCTCGGGGCCGCCGCCGTCGAGATGGACGTCACGCGCGAGGCGGACGTCGAGCGCGCCGTCGGCCTCGCGCTGTCGCGCTTCGGCCGGCTCGACATCGGCGTGAACTCCGCCGGTCTCGGCTTCGGCGTCTCCGTCCTGGAGCAGACCGAGGCGCAGTGGGACACCGTGGTCGACGTGTGTCTCAAGGGCGTCTTCCTGTGTCTCAAGCACGAGGCGAGGGCGATGGTGAACGCAGGCCATGGTGGCGTGATCATCAACATCGCGTCGATCAGCGCGCGCCAGCCCGGCGAGGGTCTGTCCGCCTACTGCGCGGCCAAGGCCGGCGTCGAGATGCTCACGCGCTGCGCGGCGATGGAGCTGGGTCCTCAGCGCGTGCGCGTGGTCGGCATCGGCCCGGGGCTGATCGACACGCCGCTGACGACCTTCCAGCAGGACCGCCCGCACGTGCGCGAGGCGTTCCTCGCCAACATCCCGCTCGGACGCGTCGGGGTGCCGCGCGACATCGCGAACGCGGCCGTGTTCCTCGGCTCCGACGAGGCGAGCTGGATCTCCGGTGACACGCTGTTCGTGGACGGCGCGGAGCTGACGAAGAAGTACCCCGAGCTCGGCCGCTTCCGACGGTCATGAGCGCGGTGTTGACGCCGACGGATGCCTGGCGCGCCGCCTGGCCCGGCGCGGCCGCCGGGGTGCTCGTGATGGACAAGGTCGCGAACCCGCCGTCGCATCCCGAGCTCGACCGCCGCAAGGCCGCGCTCGAGACGGCGCTCCGCGAGCGGTACGGGCACATGACACGCGCCGAGCTCCTCGCTCTGCACAGCCTGCAGGCCTACGCGGACTACTATCGGCGGTTCAAGAAGGTGTACCACGTCCAGCTCCAGCTCGAGTCGGTCGCGCTCAAGGGCAAGGCCGTGCCGCGCGTGGCCGCGCTCGTCGAGGCGATGTTCATGGCGGAGCTCGAGAGCCAGCTCCTCACGGCCGGCCACGACGGCGCGACGCTCGACCTCCCGATCCGCGTCGACGTCGCGGGCGAGGGCGAAAGCTACGTCCTCCTGAACGGCCGGCCGCAGCCGCTCACCGCCGGAGACATGGTGATGCGAGACGGCGCGGGCGTGATCTCGAGCGTGCTCCACGGCCCCGACGGGCGCAGCCGCATTCGCCCGGAGACCACGCGCGCGGTGTTCGCGGTCTACGCGCCGCCGGGTATCGGGGCGGAGCTCGTGGCCGCGCACCTGCGCGCGATCGCGGGGAACGTCGTCGTCGTCGCGCCGGCGGCCAACATCACCAGCCTGGAGGTCTATTGATGCCGCGACTCGACCGCCTGCCCGAAGCCAATCGCAAGAATCTCCTCAACCTCCCGATGCAGGCGAACGACTCGGCGCCGTTCACGCGGCTCGCGAAGCCGCTGACCGCGTGCCGCCTGGCGATCGTGACCACCGCCGGCCTGCACCGGCGCGGTGACACGCCGTTCGGCCCGGGCGAGCAGACGTATCGCGTGATCCCGGCCGACACGCCCGCCGCCGACATCGTCCAGAGCCACACGAGCCTCGGCTTCGATCGCACGGCGATCATGCGCGACGTCAACATCTCCTACCCGATCGACCGGCTCCGCGAGCTCGTCGACCGCCGCGCACTCGGCGGTCTCGCGCCGAACGGCTACTCGTTCATGGGCGCGCAGCGCGAGCTCACGAAGATCGCCAACGAGACCGGGCCGGAGGTCGCGGGCCGGTTGCGCGCGGACGGTGCCGACGCCGTGCTGCTGACGCCGACCTGACCGTTCTGCACGCACACCGTCGGTGTGCTGGCCCGCGCGCTCGAAGCGCACGGCATCGCGACGACGTCGATCAGCCTGGTGCGCGAGCACACGGACAAGGTGAAGCCGCCGCGCGCGCTCTTCGTGCCGTTCCCCTTCGGGCACGCGCTCGGCCGTCCGAACGCGCCGGACCTGCAGCATCGCGTGCTGCGCGCGGCGCTCGACCTGCTGACGGAGCCGGCGGGGCCCGTCTTGCGCGACTTTCCCGACGACGCGGAGCCCGGCGATCAGCCGCCCGCGCCGCGCCAAGCGTCGGTCATTCCCGTCGCGTCGAACGCCGCGGGCGACGCCGTCGCCGAGGTGCGCGACCTCCGCGAGGGGCATGCGCAGCGGCTCGCGAAGCACGGCGGGCGCACGGCCTTCGGATTGAGCGGCGTCGACGTCGCGCGCTTCGACGACGTCGTGCCCTTCCTTCAGCGGTTCGCCGAGAGCGGCGATGCGGAGCTCGCCGGCCGCCCCGCCGTCGCGCTGCCCGCGTTCGTTCGCTGGTGCGCCGACGACCTCAAGGCGCTCGCCTTCGAGAGCTTCATGGCGATGCGGCCCGAGGCCGGCGGCGACGAAGTCGCGCGCTGGTTCTGGAGCACGACGGCCGCGGGCCAGCTCCTGCGCCGCGTGCGCGATCGGCTCGACGCCTCCGACGACCCCGCCTGGAAGGCGGCGGCGTTCGGCGTCGCCCGGTGATCGGGCCGCCCACCCCACGCCTGCTCGCCACGCCGCTGGCGCCCGGAGACTTCGGGCTGCTCTGCGCGATGCATCGCGATCCGGACGTGATGGCGACGCTCGGCGGCGTCCGCACCGACGAGCGCACGCGCGCCTACCTCGCCGAGAACCTCGCGCACTGGGACGAGCACGGCTTCGGGATGTGGATCTTCCGCGACCAGAAGACCGGCGACTTCGTCGGCCGCGGCGGCCTCCGCCACGTCGTGCTGGACAACCGCCCGGAAGTCGAGATCTTCTACGCGCTCGTCCGCGACGCGTGGGGCAAGGGGTTCGCCACCGAGATCGCGGCGGCGAGTCTCCACGTCGCGTTCCGCCAGCTCGCGCTGCGCGACGTGGTCGCGTTCACGTTGCCCGACCACGCCGGCTCCCGGCGGGTGATGGAGAAGGTCGGTCTGCGCTACGAGCGCGACATCATGCACCACGACGTGCGCTGCGTCCTGTACCGGATCCTGGCTCCGTGACACCCGCGGCGACGTCGCTCGTGCCGATGGCGTTCGTCGCCAGCGTCCCGCGCGCGGTCGCGTTCTACGAGACGCTCGGCTTCACGGTCGGCAACACGTTCACGCCGCCCGACGCCGCGGAGCCGTCGTGGGCGTGGCTCGAGAGCGGCGCCGCGAAGCTCATGGTGGCGCGCGCGACGGCACCGGTGATTCCCTCGCAGCAAGCCGTGCTCTTCTACGTCTCCTGCGAGGACATCAGGGCGATGCGCGCGGATCTTCAGGCGGCGGGCGTGCACGCGGGGCCGATCCAGTTCCCGTTCTATGCCGCGCCCGGCGAGTTCCGCCTCGAAGATCCGGACGGCTACGTCGTGATGGTCATGCAGCCGTGACGCGCACCGCGGACGTCGTCATCGTGGGCGGCGGCGTCACCGGCGTCTCGATCGCGTTTCATCTCGCCGGGGCCGGCGTGCGACGTGTCGTCGTCCTCGAGCGCCGCTTCCTCGCCAGCGGCGGCACGGGCCGGAGCGTCGGGATCGTGCGCCAGCTCTATCCGACGACGGAGACGAGCGCGATGGTCCGGCGCTCGCTGAGCGTGTTCCAGGACTTCGCGAACGTGGTCGGCGGCGACGCCGGGTACGTCGCGTGCGGCGCGCTGATCGGCGTGGCGCCCGCGATGCGGTCCAAGCTCGAGGCGAACCTCGCCATGCAGCGCGGCCTCGGGATCCGCGCGGAGATCCTGGAGCCCGCCGACGTCGCGCGGGTCGAGCCGGCGATCGATCCGGCGGGGCTCGGCGCGGTGCTCTGGGAGCCGGAGTCCGGCTACGGCGACCCGACCGGCGTCACCCTCGCGTACGCCGACGCCGCGCGCCGCCGCGGCGTCGTGATCGAGCAGGGCGTGGAGGTCACGGCGCTCGACGTCGACGGCGATCGCGTGCGCGGCGTACGGACCGCGAGCGGCGATCGCATCGACGCGCCCGTGGCGGTCAACGCGGCCGGCTTGTGGTCGCCCGCGATCGCGCGGCTCGCCGGCGTCACGCTGCCGATCATCGTGGGCCGCCACCCGGTCTTCACCATCGAGCGCGGGCCCGCGCTGCCCGCGCATCGCGTCTACCTCGACCTCGCCGGCGGCAGCTACGTCCGTCCGGAGACGGGCCACCTCACGCTGACCGGCTCGCTCACCGACGACGAGACCGAGCATCCGATGGATCCGGAGCTGCTCGGCGCGGAGGCCGGCTTCGAGGAAGCGGCGGCGGTGCTCGAACGCACGGGGCGCGCGGTGCCGAGCCTCGCGGACGCGAGGTATCGACGCGGATACGCCGGCGCCTTCGACATCACGCCGGACTGGATGCCCGTGCTCGACCAGACGGGTCCCGCCGGGCTCTTCACCGCGGCGGGCATGAGCGGCCACGGCTTCAAGCTCGCGCCGTCCGTCGGCGAGATGATGGCGGCGCTGATCACCGGCGCGACGCCGCCCGTGAGCGCCGCGCCGTTCCGTCTCGACCGCTTCGCGGCGATCGAGGCCGGCGGCACGTTCGTCGCCTCGTACTTGCGCTGACCGCACCCCGCGCCTATCGTCGACGAACCCCATGATCACCGAGGTCGTCCGGAACCTCTACGACTACAACGCGTGGGCGAACGCGCGCATCCTCGACACGGCCGCCGCGCTCACGCTGGAACAGCTCCCCGCGCCCGGCGGCGCGAGCTTCGAGTCCGTGCGCGACACGCTCGTGCACACCATGGGCGCGCAGTGGCTCTATCTCGAGCGCTGGCGCGGGCGCTCGCCGCGTGCGCTGCCCGATGCGGCGGCGTTCGCCGACCTCGCGGCGATCCGCGCGCGCTGGGACGAGATCGAGCGCGAAACCCAGGTGCTCGTGGCCGCGCTCGACGACGCGCGGCTCATGGCGCCGCTGTCGTACGTCAACATGCAGGGCGAGACGTGGACCTATCCGCTCTGGCAGCAGATGATCCACCAGGTGAATCACGCGACCCAGCACCGCAGCGAGGCCGCCGTCCTCCTCACCCAGCACGGCCACTCGCCGGGGTGGCTCGACCTGCTGTATTTCGTCGATCTGCGTAACGCCGCCACGCTATAGTCATTTGCCCGACTCTGGAGGAGGCAGGAACCACCCATGCTGACGATCGAATCGACCCCCGACATGGCCGCGCAAGTCTACGCCGCGATGGAGAAAAACATCGCCGTCGTGCGCCGGCGCCTCGGCCGTCCGTTGACCCTCGCGGACAAGGTGCTGCTCGGCCATCTCGACGACCCCGAGCACCAGGACATGGAGCCCGGCAAGAGCTACCTCTTCCTGCGTCCGGATCGGGTCGTGCTGCAGGACGTGCTCGGGCAGACGGCGATGCTCCAGTTCCGGCAGACGCGCCGCGAGAAGGTCGCGGTGCCGACCACGGTGCATTGCGATCACCTGATCCAGGCGCGCGTGGAAGGCGAGCGTGACCTGCGCGAATCGCTCGCGGAGAACACCGAGGTCTATGACTTCCTGAAGGCCGCCGCCGCGAAGTACGGCGCCGGCTTCTGGAGCCCGGGCGCGGGGATCATCCACCAGGTCGTGCTCGAGAACTACGCCTTCCCCGGCGCGCTGATCATCGGCACGGATTCGCACACGCCGAACGCGGGCGGGCTCGGCGCGTGCGCGGTCGGTGTCGGCGGCGCGGACGCCGTCGAGGTCATGGCGGGGCTGCCGTGGGAGGTGCTCTATCCCCGGCACATCGCGGTGTTCCTGAAGGGCAAGCTGAGCGGCTGGACGGCGCCGAAGGACGTGATCCTCTACGTCGCCGGCAAGCTCACCGTCGCGGGCGGCACCAACGCGATCGTCGAGTACATCGGGCCCGGCGCGCGCACGATCAGCGCCACCGGCAAGGCGACGATCACGAACATGGGCGCGGAGCTCGGCGCGACGACGTCGATGTTCCCCGTCGACGAGAAGATGGCCGCGTACCTCGCGGCGACGGGCCGCGCGGCGCTCGGGCCGCTCGCGCTCACGCATCAGGCGCTGCTGTCGCCCGACGCCGACGTCGAGGCGCATCCCGAGAAGCACTACGACACCGTGATCGAGCTCGACCTGTCGACGCTCGAGCCGCACGTCGTCGGCCCGCATTCGCCCGACCGCGCCCGGCCGATCAGCAAGCTCGCCGCCGAGGTGCGTGACCCGGGCAACGGCTTCCTCGACAAGATCTCGAGCGCGCTCATCGGCAGCTGCACGAACTCCTCCTACGAGGACATGAGCCGGGCGGCCGACGTGGCCGAGCAGGTGAAGGCGCACGGTCTCAAGGTCACGACGCCGTTCATGGTGACGCCGGGCTCCGAGCTGGTCCGCGCGACGATCGAGCGCGACGGGCAGCTGAAGTCGCTGCGCGACGTCAACGGGACGGTCCTCGCCAACGCGTGCGGGCCGTGCATCGGGCAGTGGCGCCGCGCGAAGGACCAGGCGGCGGTCGCGAACACGATCGTGACCTCGTACAACCGCAACTTCCCGGCGCGCAACGACGGCGAGCGGACGACGATGAACTTCATCGCCAGCCCCGAGATCGTCACCGTGCTGGCCGTCGCGGGGCGGCTCAGCTTCAACCCGATCACCGACACGCTCGTGGGCGCCGACGGCAAGCCGTTCAAGCTCGAGGCGCCGAAGACCGCGCCCGAGGTGCCCGCGCGGACCTTCGATCGCGGCCGCGACCTCTACGTCGCGCCGCCGGCCGACGGCAGCGGCGTCACCGTCTCGGTGAGCCCGCAGAGCGAGCGGCTGCAGATCATGGAGCCGTGGCCGGCGTGGGACGGCAAGGACTTCACCGACATGCCGGTGCTGCTCAAGGCCAAGGGCAAGACGACGACCGACCACATCTCTCCGGCCGGCGTCTGGCTCCGCTATCGCGGGCACCTCGACAAGTTCAGCGACAACCTGCTGCTCACGGGGATCAACGCCTACACCGGCGAGCCGGGCAAGACGATCAACGTGCTGACCGGCGAGCGCGGCGTGATGGTGTCGAAGGTCGCGCGGGACTACAAGGCGCGCGGCGTGAAGTGGGTCATCGTCGGCGACAGCAACTACGGCGAGGGATCGAGCCGCGAGCACGCGGCGCTCTCGCCGCGGCTGCTCGGCGGCGCCGCGGTCATCGTGCGCAGCTTCGCGCGCATCCACGAGTCGAACCTCAAGAAGCAGGGGCTGCTCGCGCTGACGTTCAGCAACCCGGCGGACTACGACCGGATCCGCGAGGACGATCGCATCAGCCTCGTCGGCCTGCGGGATCTCGCGCCGGGCAAGCCGGTCGAATGCCGCATCGTCCACGCGGACGGCACCACCGAGGTCATCCAGCTCGGGCACACGTTCGCGGCGTCGCAGCTCGAGTGGTTCCGGCGCGGCTCCGCGCTGAACCTCTTCCACAAGTAAGCCGCGATGCGCCTCGCCCTCCTCGAGGATCGCCTCGAGGAGGGCGCGCGTCTCTCGCTTCCCTCCGCCCCGCGCGTGCTCTACGTCGTCAGCGGCCGCGTCGTCGTCGAGGGCGACGGCTCGCGCGTCTTCCTCGCGGACGATCACGCGTGGCATGGGACCTCGGCCGTCGTCGTGCACACGGAGCGCACCGCACGACTCTGGCGTTGGGAGCTTCGGCGGGAGGACGGCGCGACGGAGGCGCACGACCCTGCGTTACGCACGACCGTGAAGCTCAGCCACGCGATCGACCTGCCGTCAGGCGGCGCGCTCATGCGCGCGGACCGCGTCGACTTTCCGCCGCGAGGCATCGCGTACACGCACACGCACCAGGGTCCCGGGATCCGCGTCCTGCTCGAGGGGCGCTTCCGCGTCGACACGAACGGACACACGATGGTCGTGGCGCCGGGCGAGGCGTGGTTCGAGCGCGGTCCCGATCCGGTCTATGCGGAGTCGACCGCCGACGAGCCGACGAGCTTCGTGCGCGTGATGGTGCTTCCGGTGGCGCTCCTCGGGAAGAGCTCGATTCGCTACGTGAAGCCGGAAGACCAGGCGCGGCCGAAGTCGCAGCGGTACACGGTCCTCGTCGACGCGCCCCTCGAGGAGGCCGGATGATACGCGCGGTGGCCGCCGGTCTCCTCGTCGTGGTCCTCGCCGCGCATGTCGCCCACGCCGCGCCGTCCGGGCCCGACATGCAGGGCACGTGGGTGCTCGATCCCGGCGCGAGCGACAACGTCCACCGCGCGATCGACGCGCTCGACGCGCAGATGGGCGGACTGCGCGGACCGATCGCGCGGATGCGCCTGCGCGACGTCAACCAGCCGCCCCAGCGTACCGAGGTCGCGTACACGGCGACCGACGTCAGCATCACCACCGACGGCCAGGACACCATCCGCACGCCGTTCGACGATCGCCCGGTGAGGTGGAAGGCGAGCGACGGCGAGGAGTTCACGATCCGGACGGTCTGGGACGGTCGCACCATGAAGCGCGTCTTCGTCGCCGACGACGGCCAGCGCGCGAACACCTACGTCTTCAGCGACGACGGGACCACGCTCCGGATGAGCGTCGTGCTCACGAGCCCGCAGCTGCCCGGGCCGCTCGAATACACGCTCGTCTACAAACGCGACGTCCAGTGACCGATCCCACGGCGCTCCGCGCGGCGCTCGTCGAGATGCTGCGGCAGAAGGGCGCCGCGCGTACGCCCGCGATTGCCGACGCGTTCGCCGGGGTGCCGCGGCACTTGTTCGTGCCCGACGTCTCCATCGAGGAGGCGTACCAGGACCGCGTGATTGCCACCAAGCGTCTCGACAGCGGCGAGGTCGTGAGCTCGTCGTCGCAGCCCGAGATCATGGCGATCATGCTGGAACAGCTCGACGTGCGGCCGGGCCACCGCGTGCTCGAGATCGGCGCGGGCACCGGCTACAACGCCGCGCTGCTCGCTCACCTCGTGGGACCGGCCGGCCCGGTGGTCGCGGCCGACATCGACGAGGCCATCGTGGCCGGCGCGCGCGCGCATCTCGCCGCGGCCGGTGTCGGCGGCGTGCGGGTCGTGTGCGCGGATGGCTGGGCCGGAGTTCCGGATGGCGCGCCGTACGACCGCATCGTGCTCACCGTCGGCGCTCACGACATCGCGCCGGCGTGGCGCGCACGGCTGGCGCCGGGCGGACGCCTCGTCCTTCCGCTGGCGCTGCCCGCCGTGCAGGCGGCAATCGCGTTCGACGAGCGCGAGGGCGGCCTCGAGAGCGTATCGGTGCGCGGCTGCCTGTTCATGCGCCTTCGCGGCTCCTCGGCGATGGCGAGGCGCCGCGTCGCCGTCGGACCCGAGCCCGCGCCGGCGGTGTGGCCACGCGGCGATCACACGATCGACGGCGCCGCCACCCATGCGCGGCTGCTCACGCCTCCGAAGGAGCTCGCCACCGATCTCGGAGTCCGGAACTGGGATCTCTATGACCGCCTCGTGTTCTGGCTCGCCCTTCACGCGCCGAGCTCGGCGTGGCTCACCGCGGAGGGCCCCGCCCTCTCCACGAAGCTCGTCCCCGCGCTCTTCGACGGCGGCGGCGAGCAGGCGGCGACCTTCGGTCTCTTCGAGCGTGAGAGCGTGGCGCTGCTCGTCCGGCGCGCGACCATTCCCGGCGAGCGAGGCTCGCGCCGTCTGGGCCTGGGACGGCGCCGGCCGACGGGGTCTCTCGGGGCTGCGCGTCCGCGCGCTCCCGATCGAGCAGCCGTACGCGCCGCGTCCGGCCGAGATCGCGCTCCCGCGCGACTGCACGCGGCTCGTGCTCGACTGGCCGGCTGTGGCACAGTAAGGGCCCTCGAAAGGAGTCTTCCATGAGCCAGGGCACCCAGGTCTTCGTCGGCGCGGGACAGTGGACGTCCACCAAGAAGAGCGGCGCGCTCCATCGCGGCAGCGGTGACGGCGACTGGGAGCAGCTCACGAAAGGACTCCCGCAGCCCGTGTCGGTCCAGGCCATCACGATCCACCCGACGAACCGCGACGTCATCTTCGTCGGCACGCAGGACGGTCCGTACCGGAGCACCGACGGTGGCTCGACCTGGGAGCGCACGGGTTTTCCGAGCGGGCTGCAGGTGTGGTCGATCACGTTCCATCCGCGGGATCCGCGCGTGGTCTTCGCCGGCACGTCGCCCGTCGCCGTCTTCCGTAGCGACGACGGGGGCAGCACGTGGCGCAAGCTGCCGAACGCGAAGCAGGACCGCGACCGCATCACGATGGCGTTTCCCAGCCGCGTGATGCGCATCGCGATCACGCCGGGCCACCCGGACGCGATCTACGCGGCGCTCGAAGTGGCGGGGGTGCTCCGAAGCGTGGACGGCGGCGAGACGTGGGAGGACTGCTCCGATCCGCTGGAGAAGCTGGCCGAGCGGCCGAACCTCAAGAGCAAGATCCAGAGCGACAGCGAGGCGGAGGGCATGCTGGACGCTCACGCGCTGCTCGTGAGCGACGCCGCGCCGAGCTCGGTCTTCCTCGCCGTGCGCATGGGCCTCTTCCGCAGTGACGATCGTGGCAAGACGTGGCAGGACATGGAAGTCGGCCGCTTCTCGCCGCTCACGTACGGGCGCGACATCCGCGTCTCACCGCAGGATGCGAACGTGCTCTACGCCGCGCTCAGCCCCGCGGCGCGCAGCCAGGACGGCTCGGTCTATCGCAGCGCGGACCTCGGGCGCACGTGGACCCGGTTCGATCACGGGGTGAAGGCGCACGCCACGATGATGTCGCTGGCGCTGCATCCGCGCGACGCGGCGCAGGTCTACTGCGTCTCGCGCTGCGGGCAGGTCTTCGGCACGCGGGACGGCGGGAAGAGCTGGCGCGAGTCTCCGCTCCCGGTGGACGACGTCTACGCGATCGCCTGTTCTTAGATGGGGCGGTGCGAGACGCACCCCCCAAGCCCCCCGCGCTCCGGGCCGGGAGTGAATCCCGGCCCTCCGCGAGTGCTCTAGACCTCCCGGGACGAGGGATCGCCGAGCGCGGCGATGACGAGCGCCCCCGGGACGTCGACCGGGTGCACGCCGCGTCCGTACGCGCCGACTTCCTCGCAGAGCCAGCCGACGCACGGGCCCGCTGACGGGCCGTCGTGCTCGCGGACCTGTTCGCGGATCGCAGCCCACTCGCGCTCCGCGGCCGAGCCGAGCGCGCGGAACCGGGCCATGCTCTCCAGTGCGAACACGATCCGCGCCGGCTTGCCTTCGAGCCACTTGAGCGCGGTGCGCGTGGCATCGACGCTGCCGTGGATCATCATGTCGGCATCCGGCGCGCCCTCCGTCAGGCCGAGGCCCATGAGGTACGCCGCCTCCAGCCAGCCGACGCTCGCGAGCGCGGGCGTCGACGCGGCGCCGAAGACCTCGGCCGCCATCGTTCCGCACGCGGTCCGCATCTTCGGCCCCATCAGCTCGCGCCACGGGGTCAGGAAGCCCGCGGCCGGTGCGCCGCTGGCGTGCGTGCTGAAGCCGAGCGCGAAGCCGCGCGGATAGCGGCCACGGAACGGCCAGCCGGCGAGCACGAGGCGCGCGGCGGCCTGGGCGGCATCCGCGAGACGGCGACCCGACGTCGCGGCGACGCCGCTGGTCGCGCCCTCGGCGTTGCTCACGCACACGACCATCGCCCCATCCGTGACGAGACCCTGATCGGTCAGCAGGCCGGCGGTCACGCCGCCCGTCACGCCGATCGGTCCCAGCACGCCGCGGATCGCGCGCGTCACGTCGCCACCGGGCGACGCCGTCGCGAGCACGATCGCGAGGTGCGGCGTGACGCCGTCGAGATCGGCTCGCGCCGTCGCGGCAGCGGCGAGGATGGCCTTCAGCATGTCGGTACCTCGCTCGATGCCGACACCGACGGGGAGGAGAGGATCGAGCTCGTCTGGCGCGGACGGGTCATTGTCTGGAGCATGGCTTTTGCGGGCTGCACCGCCGGTGCCAAACGCAACTATCTGTAATTCGAGACTTTCTCAGGTGGCTCACCCGGAAAACGATGCCGGGTGGACACGTGGTCGAGGGCACTTCGGCACGGATGTGACGCTCCCCGGCAGTCAGGGCCCTTCCGAGCTTCCGCAGCGGCGGAGATCGAGCATCGCAGGCAGGTCGGCGGACGCCGGCACGCTCTGCAGGCGCGTGATCCGTCGCATGCTCCTGACGATCTGCGCGATCCGGCGCCCGGCGGCCAGCATCGCGTCGATGCGGCCGGCCACGCCGGGAGCGACGTCCGGGCGCCGCGCGAACATCTCGAGATTCCCCTGGATGATCGCGAGCGGGTTGTTGATCTCGTGCGCCGCGGCGGCCGCGAGCGCGGCCACGGAGGACAGGGCGGCCGCCTGACGGCGCGCTTCCTCACTTTCGCGCTGGGCGAGCTCCGCGCGCTTGCCCTGGGTGACGTCGACCATGACGCCACGCAGGTGGTGAA
>VGLJ01000031.1 GCA_016866775.1 Candidatus Rokuibacteriota bacterium
CTCGCTTGTGCGTTTGCCCATCGCCATGGACCGCACTGTACGATCACGCCCTCGATGCTGACGAGGGATTTCTCAGTGACTTTCACCACGGACTGCTAGGCCCTCCGCGAGCGCCGCTAAACGTTCCGCATCGAGGATCGTCACGCGACGGCGCGTGACGCGGACGATGCCCGCCGTGCGCAGCCGGCCCAGCGATCGCGAGACCAGCTCTCGCACCGTGCCGAGCCGCGCTGCCATCTCGTCGCGCGTCCCCGAGAGGTCGAACGTCCTACGGCCCGCGGCGCGTGACTCGGTCAGCAGGAGGCCGGCGGTCCGTGCCGTGAGGTCCTTGAGCGCCAGCTGCTCGACGAGGCCCGCGAACGTCCGCACCCGGCGCGCCAGCACGCGAATGATCCCGAGCGCGACGCCGGGATGGCGCCGGCACGCGTCGACGATGGCGGCGCGCGGGAGATAGAGGAGTCGCGAAGGCTCCGCGCCGACCGCTGTGGCGACATAGCCGCCGCCATCGAGCAGCGGAACCTCGCCGAGTGTCGCGCCGGGCCCCTCCGTGTGCAGGATCTGCTCGCGTCCGCCGCGCGAGGACCGCACCAGGCGGATGCGGCCCGCCATCACGACGAACAATCCCTCCGCCGGCGCGCCTTCCTCGAACACGCGCTCATCCCGCCGCACGTCGCGCACGGTCGCGCGCGCGGCGATGCGCCGGAGCTCGCGCGCCGGAAGCGGCCGCAGATAGGGGATCGCGGCCAGGATTGCCTCGCGCTCGGGTGTGACTTTGGTCATGGATTCAGGGCGTCGGATCGCGCGAGAGTGTCGATATCACCCAACCGGAGGTGCTGGCAATGCTTCGCATCGTCCTCGTCGTCGCGCTGGTCCTTTCGCTCGGGGTGCTGACCGCCGCCGCCCAGCACCATGGGCACGCACAGTCTGGCTCCGCGGCCCACGCTCCGGGCGGCCACGCCGCGCATCGGCAGATGCAGGCGACACTCGACGAGATCGATCGCGTGATCGCGAGCGGGCGTGGCGCCGGCATGGCGTTCGCCGCCGACCGGCACGGTTACCCCGGACCGCTGCACGTGCTCGAGCTCAAGGATCAGCTCCGACTCACCCCGGCGCAGGAAGCGCGGATCATCGCGCTGCAGGAGGCGATGTTCGCAGACAGCCGGCCGAAGAGCGCGCGGCTCATGGAAGCGGAGGCGCGGCTGCGCCGGCTCTTCGCGGAGGGTGTCGCCGATGAAGCCGGAGTCCGTGCGGCGGTCGCGGAGAGCGAGCGCGCGCGCACGGAGGTTCGTCTCGTGCACCTCCTCACGCATCTGCAGACGCGCCGGGTGCTGACCGCCGAACAGCGGCGCCTCTATCACGAGGCCCGCTGGGCGCAGTGACGGGCGACGGTTACGTGGGCTGACGAGGAAGACGTTCGTCAAGGAGGGCGATGACCCGGTCGAGCCGGTCGGTGACACCGTCGAGACGTTCGCTCGCGCCCCGGTCGAGCTCGAGAATGCTCGACCGCAGGCCGTCGAGACGAGGGACGACATCGCCGCGGAACTCGCCGAGAAAGGAGCGTGACGCCGCCCCGAACCCGAAAACGATCGTGAGAAGAATGCCGAGGCCGCTCAGGACGAGGCCCAGATCTCGAAAGACTTCAAGAGCCTCGAGAGCCAGGACGATCACGGTGAAGGACGCCGAGATCACCATCAGCGTCCACCAGATGTTCCAGAGCCTCGGTTTGTTGGTGTCCACGGCGTGAGCCTCTCACCGGCCATGGAGTGGCGCAAGAGTATCTGCTCGGATACGGCCGCTACGCGCGGCCGGCGAGCTCGAGCGCGGCGCCGAGCAGCGTGTTCGCGCCGTGCACGATGTCGTCCATCGGCGTGAACTCCTCCTCGCAGTGGCTGCGGCCGTCGTGCGACGGCACGAACACCATCCCCGTCGGGCCGATGGCCGCCATGTACTGCGCGTCGTGGCCGGCGCCGGAGAGCATGCGCCGGTAGCCCGCGCCCGTCGCCTTCGCCGCCCGCTCGATCGTGCCGACGACCTCGCGATCGAACGGCGTGTAAGGCACGCGCCAGTAGTGCTCGAGCTCGTAGGTGACGCCCTCGCGCCGAGACACCTCGCGCACCGCCCGGTCGAGCAGCACCCGCGCGCGATCGAGCGTGGCGTCCTTCGGGTCGCGCATGTCGATGGAGAGCTGCACGCGGCCGGGGATCGCGTTGGGGATGTTCGGCTGCACGGTGAGGTTGCCGACGGTGGTCACGACGTCGCCGCCGAGCTCGCGCGCGATCCCGCGCACGCGGCCGACGACGTCCGCGGCGGCGACGAGCGCGTCATGCCGGATGCGCATCGGCGTCGGCCCCGCGTGATCCTGCACGCCGTGGATCGTGAGGCGCGACCACGCGATCGCCACGATGCCTTCCACCACCCCGATCGACAGCCCTTCCTCTTCGAGGAACGGCCCCTGCTCGATGTGCAGCTCCAGGTACGCGCGAAGCGGGCGCGGGATGCACGGCTCGCCGCCGAGATAGCCGATGCGCTCCAGCTCGTCGACGAGCCGGATGCCGTCCCTGTCGCGCGCGTTGTACGCGTCCTCGAGCGCGATCTTGCCGGCCATGACGCCGCTGGCGATCATCGCGGGCTGAAAGCGCGCGCCCTCCTCGTTCGTGAAGATCGCCAGCGTGAGGGGATGGCGGGTCCGCGTGCGCGCGTCGTTCAGCGTGCGGATGACTTCGAGGCCGCACAGGACGCCGAGCTGACCGTCGTACTTCCCGCCGGTGGGCACGGAGTCGGCGTGCGAGCCCATCATGACCGGCGGAAGCCCGGGCTCGCCCGGCCGCTCGCCGAAGATGTTGCCCATCTGGTCGACGCTGACGCGGAGGCCCGCGTCCTTCATGCGTGCCACCAGCCAGTCGCGCCCGCGCTTGTCCTCGTCGGTGAGGGCGACGCGCGTGAGGCCGCCCTTCGCCGTGGCGCCGATGCGTCCGAGGTCCTCGATCGACTGCTCGAGCCGCTCGCGATCGATGTGCATGGCCGAATTGTTACACTGGCGGCGTGTTCCTGTCGCCGACCACCGCGCGCTTCTGTCCGCTCTGCGGCGGCGCGCTGGTGCGCGAAGCGGTGCCGCCGGATCAGCGCGAGCATCCGGTCTGCGCGAAGTGCCGCTTCGTCTATTACCTGAATCCCAAGGTCGTCGGCTGCACGATCCCCGAGCAGGACGGGCGCATCCTGCTCACGCGGCGCACGATCAACCCGTCGCGCGGGCTGTGGACGTTCCCCGGCGGCTACGTCGACTTCGGCGAGACGGTCACCGACGCCGCGATGCGCGAGACGTGGGAAGAGACGGGGCTGAAGGTCGACCTCACGCGCCTCGTCGGCGTCTATACGTATCCCGGCGCGCCGGTGATCATCGTCTACGGCGCGCGCGTCATGTCCGGCACGCTCACGCCGTGCACGGAGAACGACCTGCTCGAGTGGGTGACCCCGACGGAGATCCCGTGGGACCAGCTCGCGTTTCCCTCCACGCGCGACGCGCTCCGCGACTGGGCCGGCGCGCATGGCGTGACCCCCGGCGGCTAGCCCCCGAAGAGGGGAATCCGCGCGTTCGCCGACGGGCGGTACGTCACTGTCCCGGCAAGTCCGTCGAGCGGGAGGCCCGCGCTGATCAGCGCCTGAACGCCCGCGACCGCGATCGTCGTGGCGACCGTCGCGCCCGGGCACGCGTGAGGGCCGACGCCGAACGTGAACACACGGGCGTCCGCGCGGGTCACGTCGAACGCCGCGGGATCCGGATTCACCGCCGGATCGCGATTCGCCGCCGCGAGCACCACGAGGATCGCGTCGCCGGCCCGCATGTCCACGCCGCCGATGCGGCCGTCCTCCGCGACGAACCGCCGCGTGTTCTGGACCGGCGCGTCGTGGCGCACCACCTCGAGGACGACCGCGGGCACGGCGAGGCGCAGATCGGCATGCCGCGCGAGCGCGAGCAGCGTGCTGCCGATCAATCCGGCGGTCGCGTCGTACGACTGCACGAGGACGCCCGTCACGTTCGCGATCATCGCGCCGGGATCGTTGCTCGCATCGCCGGTCCGATGATGGTCGTCTCCGCCGACCGGCAGCGAGCGTACGAGGTCCAGCAGGTGGCGTGCGGCGCTGTCGGCGAGCGCGATGCTGTCTGCCGTCGCGCCGGGCGCGAAACCACCGACGAGGGCGCCGGTCTGTTGCGCGACCGACGGGAGCAGGTCCTCCGGTGCGCCGAGCAGGCTCGCCACGGCCTCCGCGGGCAGGCGGAACGCGAAGTCGCTCAGGCGGGCGGGGTCTCGATGCGGCGCGAGCGCCTCGACGAGCGCGCGGGCGCGCTCCCGCGCGACGCGATGGATATCGAACGCCTCCAGCCGCGACACGACGGCCGGCTTGAGCGACGCGTGGCGTGCGCCGTCGTTCTGACGGACGAGACGGCTGAAGATCTCTCCGGTCGGCCGGCCGACCAGCGCGCGCGGCACCGGCTCGGCCGTCGGGCGCACGCGACAGCGCGTGTCTTCGAGGATGGCCGTGACGGCAGCGGCGCTGGAGGCGACCCACATCCCGAGGCCGTCGTCACGATAGAGCGGACGCTCGGCGACGAGGGCCTCGTAATACGGATAGGGATCGGCGGCGGTCACCGCCGCGACCGGGTCGCGCGGCGTGATCAGCTCTCGCGCGAGGACAGCGCGACGGTCGCCCTGCCGGTGACGACCTTCTCGCCCTTCTGGTTCTCGGCCGAGAGCTCGACGTCGACGAGGTGCGTGCCGTCCTTCGACGACTTCGCGAGCACGCGGCCCTTGCACGTGATGACGTCTTTCAGCCGGACGAGCCCCTGGAAGCGGACGCCGAGCTTCCTCACGCTGCCCGCGCCGGCCCAGTCGGTCACGCATTGGGCGACGAAGCCCATCGTCAGCATCCCGTGGCCGAACACGCCGCCCATGCCCGCGGCCTTCGCGAACTCGTCGTCCTGGTGGATCGGGTTGAAGTCGCCGGACGCGCCGGCGTAGCGCGTGAGCTGGATCTGCTGGATCGGTCCCTTCACCAGGACGGGCAGCTCCTGCCCGACGTCGACGTCCTCGGCGTAGACCTTCGCGTACTTCACAGCCGCACCACCGTCACGCCGCGCATCGTGGCCACCAGCTCGTTCTTCGCGTCGGTCACGGACGTCTCGCGGACGACGAACGCCATCGGTCCGCTCCGGCCGCTCTTCTCGTAGACGTCCGTGATCTTCGGACGGCACAGGAGCGTCTCGCCGGCCAGGATCGGGCGGTGGAGCCCGAACTCCTGCTCGCCGTGCAGGATCCGCGAGATGTCGACGCCGAGGTCCTTCAGCATCGTGTTCGTGTCCGCGTGCTCGTCGCGGAACGTGATCGCGAACGTCGGCGGCGCGATGATGTCGCCGAACTCGGAGGCCGCGCCGACGCGGTCGTCGAGGTAGAACGGGCTCAGGTCGCCGATCGCGCGCGCGAAGTCCTTGATGCGGCCGCGCTCCACCGTCACCGAGTACGGCGGGTACTCCTTGCCCTTGATGTCCGTGTTGATCCGGATCGGCATCAGCCGTCCGCCTTCTTCATCGCGCGCGCGAGGAACTTCTGGAGGTCGTTGACGAGGAAGCGCTCGTGCGTCGCCTCGGCCACCTTCTCCTTCGGGTCGTGGACCTCGACGGAGAAGACGAAGCGGCGGCCGTCCGTCTCGAGGAGCGTCGCCTTCGCGCGCACCTCCATGCCGAGCGGCGTCGCGCCGAGGTGCGTCATCTCCACCTTCGTCCCGACCGTGGCCGCGCCCGCGGGCAGGTGCGGGAGCAGCATCGCGTTGCACGCGTTTTCGATGAACGTGAGCACCGCCGGTGTCGCGAACACCATCACGCCCTTGTTGCCCATCGCGTCCGCCGTCATGTCCGCGGTGACCGTGCGCGAGATCTCGTGCGTGGTGCCGGGCGCCAGGTTCATGGCGGCATTTAGCGCGGGAACAGCAGCAATTGCAACCCCATGACGACGAGGAGACCCTCGACGATCAGGAGGAACACGCGCTCGCTCATGCGCTCGAGCATGCGCCGCGCGATCCACGTCCCGAGGAACATCGAGCCGCCGAGGACGCAGCCGAGCCCGACCGTGTCCCACGAGAGCAGCGCGTAGCGCGCGAACACCGCGCCGCGCGTGAGGTGCATCGCCATGGTGCAGACCGACTCGGTGCCGATGTAGGCCGCGCGCCGGAGGCCGAACGCGAGGAAGAACGGCGTGGCGACGGGGCCGGTCGTGACGACGACCGACGAGAGCGCGCCGACGCCCGCGCCCACGAGCGGGAAGTGGCGCAGGCGGATCACCATCCCGCTCGCGTCCAGCAGCCGTCTGAGCGGCAGCGCGGCCAGGAGGAAGAGGCCGATGCCGCGCGCGAGCCACTCGCTGCGCGTCATGCCCGCGAACAGCATGGCGCCCAGCATGGTCGCGGGGACGGCACCGGCGAGGAACGCGAGGATCACGCGCGGCTGCACGTCGTGACGGCTCCACCACACGCGCGCGAGGTTGCCGACGGCCATCGTGACGGTGAGGACGGGGATGGCGACGCGCGCGCCGAGCAGCAGCGTGAGGATCGGGAGCAGCGTGATGCCGGTGCCGAAGCCCGCGACGCCGCCGACCACGGAGCCGGCGAGGGCGCCGGCGATCGCCACCGCCCAGCCGACGGCATCGAGCCCGAACACCGCGTGATCATAGCAGCGCCCGATGACTCTCTGGCTCGCGGCGGCCGGCGCCTTCGTGGTCGCGCTCGACTCGATGATGAACATCGCGTTCCCGGCGATCGCGGCGGCGTTCGCCGTCCCGCCCGAGACGATCCAGTGGAAGCTCGCCGTCTCATAAGACGGCAGTGCGGCAGAGGCGATTGCCCGGCCGGCGCGTAGGTCGTTGTCGGCAGTTGCCAGCCATCCGCGGACGAGCTCGAGCCGAACCTCTTCAGGCGGCCTCGTGAAGAACGATGCCCTCCTTCCACGCCGGATAGGCCAACCCCCCGATCACGGTCTTGGATTCCTCGAACTCTTCTTCCCCCATGACCCACGGCTCGGCGACGACACCGGCGCCTCTGAGCACTTCGTACAGTGCTACGAGTAGGGGACGATAGTCTTCGGGCCGGAGTCGCCGTACGACGACGAGAAGGTCGAAATCGCTGTCTGACCGCGCGTCGCCGCGTGCACGAGACCCGAAGAGAATCACTCTTCGCACCTCGCTTCCGAACCTAGACACGACCCGCTCGGCCAGCACCTGAGCGATCGGGAGATCAGAGGAACGGATCGTCGTCGCTCTGATTCTATGCCCACGACGGGAATGACGCCGCCTCATTCGACAGTCCCTCTGAGTCCGAGTTGCGCGTGTGCTGGAGCGGGTGATAGCGTGGCCGCACCCAGGAGGCCCCGATGCCCACGCTGACCTCGAAGCGCCACAAGGTCGAAGACCTCGACGCCGTCGAGTTCTGCTTCCAGCAGGGCTGGACGGATGGCTTGCCCGTCATCCCGCCCACGGAAGATCGCGTGCTGGCGATGCTGAAGGCGGCGGATCTGAAGCCCGACGATCAGGTCGGGTACATCGAGAACCGCGCGGTCGCCGTCAGCGCGGAGAAGGTCGCGCTCAACGCGGTCATGGCGGGCTGCCGGCCGGAGTACATGAAGGTCGTCGTCGCCGCGGTACAGGGCATCTGCGATCCCGCGTGGGCCTATCACGGGCCGGGCACCTCGACCGGCGGCGCCGGCGTGCTGATGATCGTGAACGGTCCCATCGCGCGGCAGCTCGACATCAACGCCGGCGACAACCTCTTCGGGCCCGGCTGGCGCGCGAACGCGACGATCGGGCGCGCCCTGCGCCTCGTCATGCGCAACATCGCGGGCTCGAAGCCGGGGCTGCTCGACCGCGGCACGCTTGGTCACCCCGGCAAGCTCTCCTACGTGATCGCCGAGAACGAGACGGAGAGCCCGTGGACGTCGCTGCACGTCGAGCGCGGCTTCAAGAAGGAGCAGAGCACGGTGACCGTGCTCGCCGCGCAGGGGCCGCAGCAGTTCTACAACCAGCTGTCGAACACGGCCGAAGGCATCCTGACGACGTGCGCCGATTCGATGCGGGTGTCCGGCGGCATCGGAGGCCAGCCGGAGTACACGGTGATCATCGCGGGCGAGCACATGAAGACGATCGCCGCCGACGGCTGGACCAAGAAAGAGATCCGGCAGTTCCTCTTCGAGAAGACGCAGGTCTCGCACGAGCATCTCAAGCGTACGAACCGTCTCGCCGGCGCCGTGCAGCCGGGCGACGACAAGAAGATGCGCTCCCTGGTCGCGGCGCCCGACGATTTCCTCGTCGTGGCCGCCGGCGGCAAGGCCGGCGCGTTTTCCGGCTTCATCGCAGGATGGGGCAGCAAGCGGTCGTCCAGGGCAGTCACCAAGGAGGTCAAGTGATGGAGCTCCTCGATCCCACCGTCGAGCAGCCGCAACAGGCGATCGACTTCGCCCCGCGCCCGAAGGCGCTCGCGGGCAAGCGCGTCGCGCTCATCGAGAACACGAAGTACAACTCCGACCGCCTCCTGGAGAAGATCGGCGACATCCTCAAGAAGGAGCAGGGGATCGCCGAGTGGAAGATCTTCCACAAGCACAACTCCTCGGTGCCCGCGCACAAGGAGGTCATCGACGAGGTGAAAGCCGCTTACGACCTCATGGTCGCCGGCGTCGGAGACTGAGGGTCCTGCTCGTCGGGCAGTGTGCTCGACGGAATCCTGCTGGAGAAGAACGGTATCCCGTCCGCGTCGATCGTGACCGACGTCTTCGAGGTCACCGGCCGCGCCATGGCCGAGCAGTGGGGGCTGCCGTACTACAAGTTCCTCTCGATGCCGCATCCCATCGCGAACCTCACCGAGGCGCAGCTCGACCAGCGCGCGCGCGAGATGGCGCCGCAGATCGTGAAGCTGCTGCTTGAGGGACAGGGATAACATCGGAGGGGGCCGTCGAGGCCCCCTCCGAAGCCTCCCCCCGGAATCGGAGTGCGCCGGCGGAGCCGGCGCTCGAACCTTGAGGGAGTTTCGGCCGGCGTGGTGGTGCCTGAACCGCCACGCGCAGACCATCTGGGGGCCGCTGTTCCGCACGGAGCGCGTGCCGCTCCGGCGCGAGCGCGTGCCGCTCGACGACGGCGACTTCGTCGATCTCGACTGGCTCGACGGTGACGCGCCGCCGGGCGCGCCCCTCGTGCTCGTTCTCCACGGACTCGAAGGGTCGTCGGGCTCGCACTATGTCGGCGGGCTCCTCGCCGGCGCCCGCGTCCGCGGCTGGCGCGGCGTCGTCCTGAACTTCCGGTCCTGCAGCGGCGAGCTGAACCGGCTGCCTCGCTTCTATCACTCGGGCGACACCGGCGATCTCGACGCGATCGTCCGCCTGCTGATGGCGCGCGAGCCCGGCGGGCGCTTCGGCGTCACGGGCATCTCGATCGGCGGAAACGTGCTGCTGAAGTGGCTGGGCGAGCGCGGCCCCGACGCCCCGGCGGCGCTCGCCGGCGCCGTCACGATCTCGGTGCCGTTCGACCTGACCGCATGCGCGGAGGTGCTCGACCGCGGCTTCGCGAAGCTCGTCTACACCGCGAACTTCATGCGCACGATGCGGCGGAAGGTCCTCGAGAAGGCGCGCGCGTATCCGGGCTTCGTGAACGTCGCGGCCGTGCGGCGCGCGCGGACCTTCGCCGTCTACGACTCGCTCGTCACCGCGCCCCTCTCCGGCTTCGCGGACGCGCGCGACTACTGGCGGCGCGCGAGCAGCCTGCCGTACCTCGGCGCGATCGCGCGGCCGACGCTGCTCCTCAACGCGCGCGACGACCCGTTCATTCCGGCGGAGTCGCTGCCGAAACCTCAAGATCTGTCGCCGCACGTGCGGCTCGTCGTCACGCCGCGTGGAGGCCACGTCGGCTTCGTCGAAGGCTCGCCGTGGCGCTGCGACTCGTGGGCCGAGCGCCGCGCGCTCGACTTCCTCGCGCGCGTCCTCTAGCATGACCGCCATGCACACCGATGCGTGGGGCTTGCCGGTCACGACGTCGTCCACGAACGCGCTCGAGCACTACGTCAGCGGCGCGCGCGGCCTCCTCGGATGGGAAGCCTGCGCGCTCGACGAGTTCTCCGCGGCCACGCGCGAGGATCCCGCGCTGGCGCTCGCTCACGCCGGCACCGCGGCGTGTCTCTTCCTCGAAGAGCGATTCGCGGAAGCGCGCTCGGCGGCGGAGACGGCGCGCGCGACCGCCGGCGCGGCGTCGGCGCGCGAGCGCTCGCACGTCGAGGCGATCGCGCTCCTCGTCAGCGGCAAGCCGCCGGACGCCGAGCGCGCGATGAAGGAGCACCTCGCGGCGTTTCCCCGGGACCTCACGGTGCTCCAGCGTCTCTACTTCATCTGGTTCTGGCAGGGGCGCTTTCCCGAGATGCTCGACTTCACGACGGCGATCGCGCCGCACTACGAGGGCGCGCGCTTCTTCGGCGGCCTCCACGCCTTCGCGCTGGAGCAGGCGAACCGGTGCGACGACGCGGTGCGGATGGCCGACGCGGCGATCACCCGCGACCCGCGCGATGCCTGGGGCGTCCACGCGCTCGCGCACGCGCTGTACGAGCAGGCCGTCTTCGACACCGGGATCACCCGCCTGCCACCGGCCACGCACCGGTGCACCGGCCTGAACTGGTTCCACAACCACCTCGTCTGGCACCTCGCGCTGATGCACTTCGCGAAAGGCGAGTTCGAGCGCGCCTCCGCGATCGGGCGTGGCGCTTTCGAGCGCGCGCCGTCGTCGATCGCGGGCGATCTGCACGACTCGATCTCGCTGCTCTGGCGGCTCGCGCTCGTCGGCGAGGACGTGCGCGAGCGATGGCAGCCGTTCGTCGAGATCGCGCGCCAGCGGCTCGATCGCCAGGGCCTGCTCTTCCACGCGGCGCATCTCGCCATGGCGCTCGCGGGCGGCGGGGACTGGGCGACGGCCGAGCGTCAGCTCGGCATGCTGCACGAGCGCGCGCCGAAGGATCGCACCGGCCTCGTCGGTGACGTGCTCGTCCCGCTCGTCGAAGGTCTGCATGGGTTCGCCGGCGGTGACTGGCGGCGCGCGATCGAGCGCATCGAGCCGGTTCGGGGGCGCATCGTCGAGCTGGGCGGCAGCCGCGCGCAGCGCGACGTCTTCCACGACACGTTCCTCGAGGCCTGCTTCCGCGCAGGCGACATGGACCGCGCGCAACGCTACCTGACCGAGCGCATCGCGCGCCGTCCCGACCCCTTCTGGGTCACGCGCGCAGCCGCTTAACCTCGTCTTCCCGGCGCAGGTCTTCGTCAACCTCGCGACGAACGCCTGCCAGGCGATGGCGAGCGCGGCGGGACACGGACGGTTGATCGTCGAGACCGGCGTGCGCGCGGGGGTGATCGGGATCGCGTTCCAGGACGATGGTCCCGGGATCTCGAGGGAGCATCAGCGCAAGATCCTCGATCCATTCTTCACGACCAAAGCCGATGGCACCGGCCTCGGTCTCAGCATCTCGTACGGGATCATCAAGGAGCACGGCGGCGAGATCTCGGTCCGCAGCATCCCCGACAAGGGCACGACGTTCCTCATCGAGCTGCCGATCGTCGCGCCCTCTTCCGAGGCGTCGGACGTCTCCACGAGGCGTCACGCGGCCGACGCGCTCTCCGACCCTCCCGCCGCGCCCAAGTCCGGCATCACGCGCGTGCTGATCGTCGACGACGACGAGGCGCTGCTCGGAACGCTGAGCGACGTCGTCCGGGCCCTCGGCCACGAGGACCACGCCACGTCCTCGGGCGCCGAAGCGCTGGAGATCGCGGCCACGCTGCGGCTCGACGTCGCCGTGATCGACTTGAACATGCCCGGCGGGGTCTCGGGTCTGGACCTGCTCAAGCGGCTGATCGCGGCGCAGCGGGGCATCCGGGTGATCGTCCACACGGGCAGCGTGGATCCCGGGCTCGAGCGCGAGAGCCGAGCGCTCGGCGCGAGCGACTTCCTCCGGAAGCCCGTCGACCTCGACTCACTCGAGCGTGCGATCGCCCGCGCGGTCGGGAGCCTGTCCCAGATCGCCTGACGCGAGTCTCAGGCCTTGTGCCAGTTCGCGAGGTTCCACAAGGTCGAGTCCCAGCCGGACTGAGCGATCCCGCGCAAGCGGTTGGCCGCGGCGCCCACGCCGTTGCGCCACAGCACCGGGACGACGACCACGTGCTGGATGAGCAGGTCGTTCATCCGGATGAACATCGCGGCGCGCTTGACCGGATCCATCTCCTGCTCGGCGCCCTTCCAGAGCCGGTCGTACTCCTCGCTGCGCCAGCGCGTGATGTTCCGTCCCGCCCACTTCGTCTCCTTGCTCGCGATGTCCCACGAGACGAACTGCCGCATGATCGACTGCGGGTCGGGCGCGTTGAGGTTCGTCGTGTACATCTGGAGATCGGTGTAGAAGTGCGAGTACGTGTCCGGGTTCGCGGCGTCCGACGAGAAGTAGACCGACGCGACCACCGACTTCACCTCGATGTCGATGCCGGCCTTCGCGCAGGCCTGCTTGATGATCGCCTGCGTCTTCTGGCGGGGCGCATTGATCGACGTCTGGAAGACGAAGCGCAGCCGCTTGCCGTCCTTCGCCCGGATGCCGTCGGCGCCGCGTTTCCAGCCGGCGGCGTCGAGCACCTGGTTCGCCCTGTCGACGTTGAACTCCCAGCGGGTGTTGCCCGAGCGGTAGCGCGACGGCGCGTTGAGGAAGTTCGCCGTGGCCTGCCCCTGGCGGCCGTAGATCTGCTCGTGCACCGACGCGCGATCGACGAGGAGGTTCAGCGCCTGGCGCACGGCGACGTCCGCGAGGACCGGATGCGTCGTCTTGAGGCTCGAGCGCTCGCCGTCGACTTCCTTCGACGGGTCGGTGAAGTTGCACTGCACGTGCTCGACGCCGCCTCCCGCCCACACGTCGACCCGGCCCTTGCCACCCTGCTCGAGCCGCCGCAGGATGTCGTCCTCGACCTGCATGTTCCACGCGTAGTCGTACTCGCCGGTCTGGAGGACCGCACGGGCCGCGGACACGGCATCGCCGCCGCCCTTCATCTCGAGGGTGTCGAAGAAGGGGCGATTCGGCTGGTGATACGCCGGGTTCAGCTCGGCGCGCACGATGTCCCCGGGCTTGAAATCGACGAACCGGTACGGTCCCGTGCCGACGGGCTTGAGGTTCGTCGGCGCCTCGCGCGACTGGCCGCCCTTGTAGGCCGCGAAGAGATGCTTCGGGATGATCGGCCGGTTGCCGCAGAAGGCGTCGAACCAGAAGGGCGTCGCATCCTTGTAGACGACCTTCACCGCGTGCTCGTTGAGCTTCTCGACGCGCGTGATGTCGCGGTACGAGGCGATGTTGACGGTCGCGGTGGCGGGGTCGGCCGCGTACTCCCAGTTGAAGACGATGTCGTCGGCGGTCAGCGGCTTGCCGTCGTGCCACGCCACGCCCTTCTTGATCTGCCAGACGACCGACGTGCCGTCCTTGCTCAGGTCGCCGTTCTCGACCGTGGGGATGCGCTCGGCGAGGATCGGCGCGAGGTTGCCGTCCGGATCGTACGCGGCGAGCGGCTCGTAGAAGATCCGCGACGCGTCGAGGTCTTTCGTGCCCGTGCCGAAGTGCGGGTTCAGGAGCGTCGGCGCCTGCCACCAGAGCACGCGCAGCGCGCCGCCGCCGCCGCGGCGCGTCGGCGTGAAGGCCGGCGCGCGCGTCTGCGCCTGCGCGACGCCCGCGCTCGCGAGCATCTGCGCGGCCATCGGCGCCGTGAGCCCGAGGCCGATCATCGTCTGCACGAACGCGCGCCGCGTGAGCCGGCCCCGCCTCACCTCGCCGAGGAGCTCGCGAATCCCGTGGTCGTCCATCACTTGCCTCCGAGGACCTTGCGCGGATCGAGGGCATCGCGCAAGCCGTCGCCCATGTAGTTGATCGACAGCACGGTCAGGAAGATCGCGGCGCCGGGGAAGAGCGCCCAGTGCGGCGCGAAGTCCAGGTTGTCCTTGGCGTCGAAGAGGATGCGGCCCCAGGACGGGATGTCGGGCGGGAAGCCGAGCCCGAGGAACGAGAGCGACGACTCCGCGATGATCGCCGCGGCGACGTCGATGGTGGCGGCGACGATCACCGGGCCCATCGCGTTCGGCAGGATGTGGCGCCACACCTGGCGCACGGGCCGCGCGCCGAGCCCGCGCGCCGCCTCCACGAACTCCTTCTCGCGCAGCGAGAGGAATTGCGCGCGCACGAGCCGGGCCACCGTCATCCAGCGGAGCCCGCCGATGACGGCGACGATGAGGATGAAGACGCCGAGCTCCGGGCCCAGGAATTTCCTGAGGCTGTCCCGGAACAGGTAGACGATCAGCAGCAGCAGCGGCAGGCCGGGGAGTGAGAGGAACAAGTCGGTGATGCGCATGAGGACGTGGTCGGCGCTGCCGCCGAGCTGGCCCGCGATCGCACCGATCAACACACCCAGCGTGATCGCGATGAGCATCGAGATGATGCCGACCGCGAGCGAGATGCGGCCGCCGTAGAGCATGCGCGCGAGCACGTCCTGGCCGAGGTCGTCGGTGCCCATCGGGTGGGCCCACGACGGCGCCTTCAGCTTGGCCTTGAAGTCGATGGCGTCGATCGGCACGCGATAGACGAGCGGCCCCGCGACGACCGCGACGGCCATCGTCGCGAGGAGCACCAGGCCCACCATCGCCAGCCGGTGCTTGACGAAGCGCCGCGTCGCCTCGCGCCAGAGCGAGGTGCGCGGCTGCGCGTCGCGGAGGGGCAGCGCTACGGTCGCCATGTCATCGGTAGCTGATCCTCGGGTCGAGCCAGCCGTAGAGGATGTCGGCCACGAGGTTCGAGAGCACGACGAGCGCCGAGTACACGAAGGTCACCGCCATCACGACCGGCGTGTCGTTCGCCAGGATCGAGTTGATGAGGAGCGAGCCGATGCCCGGCACGCGGAAGATCTGCTCGGTGATGATGGCCCCCCCGAAGATGCCCGGGACCTGCAGCGCGAGCAGCGTGACCACCGGGATGAGCGCGTTGCGCACCACGTGCTTCACCACGGTCGTCTTCTCGGAGAGGCCCTTCGCGCGCGCCGTGTTCACGTAGTCGAGGCGAATCACGTCGAGCACGGCGGAGCGCATGAACCGCGTGAGCGTCGCCCCCTGGAAGAGGCCGAGCACGGCGATCGGCATGATCGACTGCCGCAGCTGCTCCCAGTACCAGCGCCAGCCCGTGGCGCTGATGTCCGCGCGATAGATGAACGGCAGCCAGTCCAGCCAGATCGAGAACACGAGGATGAACACGAGCCCCGTGAAGAACGTGGGGAGCGAGAAGCCGATGAAGGCGAACGTGGTCGCGATCTGGTCGAACAAGGAGTAGGGGCGCAGGGCGGACATCGTGCCGATGGGCAAGGCGATGATGACGCCGAGGACGAGCGCCGAGCCGAGGATGAAGAGGCTCGTCGGCAGACGCTGGAGGATCAGCGTGTCGACGTCGACCCGGCTCACGAACGAGAACCCCCAGTCGCCCTTCATCATCGAGACGAACCAGCGCAGATAGCGGACGGCGATCGGATCGTCGAGCCCGAACTTCGCGCGGAGGTTGGCGCGCACTTCCGGCGGAACGTTGGGGTTGGTCGCGAGCTCCTCGAACGGATCCCCCGGCGCCATGGCGAGGATCGTGAACAGCACGAGGCTGATCCCCAGCAGCACCGGGATCAGGATCAACACTTGCCGGATGACGTACTTCGACATTCCTCTTCGAGGGGCTCAGGGCGGATCGATCGAGTTGGGGGGCTCCGGGTGCCCCCCAAGCCCCCCGACGCTCCGGCCCCCGAGTGAATCCGGGGCCTTCGCGAGTGCCATCTCTTCTCCCGTCCTACCCTTCGCGGTGCCAGTTGGCCAGGTTCCAGAAGTCCGAGTCCCAGCCGCTCTGCTCCACGCGCATGCGGTTCGACACCGCGGCCACGCGCGGGCGGAACACGACCGGAATGACGACGACGTTCTGGATGACCATCTCGTTCATCTTGATGAAGAGCGCCGCGCGCTTGACGGGGTCGAGCTCGGACTCCGCCGCGCGGTAGAGCTTGTCGTACTCCTCGTTGCGCCACCGCGTGATGTTGCGCCCCTGCCACTTGTTGTCCTTCGACGCGACCTCCCACGACGTGAACTGGTTCATGAACAGCTCGGGGTCGGGCTGCGTCATGGTCGTCGTGTACATCTGGAGGTCGGTGTAGAACTTCGTGTACGTGTCGGGGTTCGCCACGTCGGAGGAGAAGTACACCGACGCCGTCACCGACTTGAGCTCGAGGTCGATGCCCGCCCGGGCCGCGGCCTGCTTCACGATGGCCTGCGTCTTCTGCCGCGGGGCGTTGATCGAGGTCTGGTAGAGGAACTTCAGCTTCTTGCCGTCCTTCGCCCGGATGCCGTCGGGCCCCTTCTTCCAGCCCGCCTGCTCCAGGATCTGGTTGGCCTTGTCGATGTTGAGCTCGTACCTCGTGGCCTTCGACGCGAAGCGCTTCGGCTCGTTCAGGAAGTTCGCGGTGGCGACGCCGGTGCGGCCGTAGATCTGCTCCTGGACCGACGCGCGGTCGACCAGGAGGTTGAGCGCCTGCCGCACGGCCGGATCGCTGAGGACCGGATGCGTGGTCTTGATGCTCGAGCGCTCGCCGTCCACGTCCTTCGTCGGGTCCGTGAAGTTGCACTGGATGTGCTCGATGTTGCCGCCGGCCACGATGTCGGCCTTGCCCTTGCCGCCCTGCTCCATGCGCTTGAGGATCTCGTCCTCGACCTGCATGTTCCACGCGTAGTCGAACTCACCGGTCTGGATGACGGCGCGCGCGGCCGAGACCGCGTCGCCGCCGCCCTTCATCTCGATGGTGTCGAAGAAGGGACGGTTGGGCTGATGGTAGTTCTGGTTGATCTCGCCACGGACGACGTCGCCCGGCTTGAAATCGACGAACTTGTAGGGGCCGGTGCCGACGGGCTTGAGGTTCGTCGGCGCCTCGCGCGACTTCGCGCCCTTGAAGGGCTCGAACAGGTGCTTCGGGATGATCATGCCGCGCACGCCGACGAACGGATCCGCCCAGAACGGCGTCGGCTTGTTGAAGGTGACCTTGATGGTGTGGCTGTCGATCTTGTCGACCTTGATGTCCTTGTAGGTGCCGATCGACACCGACGCGGTCGCCGGATCCGCCGCGAACTCCCACGTGAACACGCAGTCGTCGGCGGTGAACGGCTTGCCGTCGTGCCACGCCACGCCCTTCTTCAGCTTCCACGTGACCGACCGGCCGTCACGCGACACGCCGCCGTTCTGCACGCTCGGGATCTCGGCGGCGAGGATGGCCGTCAGGGTGCCGTCCGGATCCCACGACGCCAGCGGCTCGTAGAAGATGCGCGAGCCGTCCTGGTCCTTCGTGCCGACCGCGAAGTGCGGGTTGAGCAGCGTCGCGCCCTGCCACCACAGCGTTCTGAGCGCGCCGCCGCCGCCCCGCTTGGTCGGCTTGTACGCGAGCTTCCCGGCCTGCGCGTGCGCGACACCGGCCGAGGCGAGCATCTGACCCGCGAGCGGTGCCGTGAGACCGAGGCCGATCATCGTCTGGACGAACGCGCGGCGGCCCAGCCGGCCCGCCTTCACGTCGTCGATGAGATTCCTGAGGTCTTTCTCGTCCATTCCTGCCTCCTGGAGGAGTTAGCCTGCTTCATTCATGAACGTACACGCACATGGGCACGGCCGGGCCAATCCTGGCCCCAGCGTGGCGTTCTAGGGTCGGCAGATGATTTTCGGGCGAAGATTCGATGAGCACGCGACCCCGACGCATCGCAAAGCGCGGAGCGGGACACTGCAGAGGCACCGCCAGTGATACGCCGGCCCGGGTCACGCGGCGCGGGGCGTCGCCGGCGAACGCTACGTGGCACCGACGGCGCGCGCGAGGTGTCGCCACGTGGTCAGCCACGGAAAGGTCTGCGGCAAGTGCACGACGATCCGCCGGGCCGAACGCTCGACCCACGCCGCGAGCTTGATCAGCCGCTCGCGCAGCGTCGTGACCTGCGCGTCGGCGCAGGCGGTCTTCCCCGCGCGGCGCCGCAGCTCCTGAAACAGGATGTAGGCGGCCAGCGCGAGCAGGACCCGAAACTGGTTGGCCAGGAATCGCGAACACCTGGTGCGGTCCATCTCCAGCCCGTGATGCAGTTCCTTGAGCCGGTTTTCGACGGCGCCCCGCTGGCAGTACACCTCGTAGACCGCCTGCGGCCGGGTGGTCAGATTGGTCACCACGAACCGCGGATTGTTCTTGGGCGCGCGCCCCGGATGCCGGACGACCTCGGCCTTGAAGATGACGCGCCGCTTGCGCGTCCACGTCTGGGCGGCGTAGCGCGTCTCGCCATACAGATGCGCGGTCTCGCCCGTCTGGCGCGAGAGCACGCGGGCGCGGCCCATCAGCCGCCGCGCGCGCTTCTCCCAGCGCCGGGTGCTCGCCATGGCCACGACGTACTCGACGCCTTCGCGCTCCAGGAACGTGACCAGCTTGGCGCTGGCAAAGCCCCCGTCCAGGCGCACGCGGAAGCTCGCCGCCGGAAAGGCCACGCGCAGCTTGCGCAGCAGGGCCCGCAGGATCCCGCGGGCGCCCAGGCCGGCCGGCGCTTTGCCGGGACGCAGCACCGCGGCCACGGCAAACTGCGCCGGTTCGTCGTTGAAGGTCACCGTGGCCACGATCGGCAGATAGCACCAGGTATCGTAGTGGCCGTTGAAGAAGGCGAACTCCTGCTGGCCGTGGGTGGGGTCGTCGGTGGGATCCAGATCGAGCGTAATCCGCGTGGCGCGCCCGTGCAGGCGCCGCCGCTGCTGCGCGATCGCGGTGTCGGCCAGCACGTGGGTCATGGCCCGCAGCTCCCGCGCGCTCACGACGTTCTCGAAGCGCGACAGCGTGGGCTGGGAGGCCAGGCCGAGCCCCGAGATCGGATCGCGTCCGAGCACCAATTTGTGGATGGGATCGTGGACCAGCCGGGCGGCGTCGTTGCAGTCGGCGTAGCCGCCGCACAGCCCGAAGATCCGTTGCTGCAGCAACTCGATCGTCTCGTGCAGGACCTTGCCCGGCTGGCGCGCGTCGTCGAGGCAGGCCGCCAACCGGGCCGTCAAGCCCAGCTGGGTGTCCAGGGCTTTCCCCAGCAACACGCCGCCGTCCGTGCTGGCGTCGGGCTGGTCGCAGCGGGCGACGACCGGCTTCACAAACCCATCGCGCGGGAACGTGACCTGCGCTATACAGTCTGTGGCCATCGAGCCTCCTCGCGCCGGTGTGATGAAGCGTCTCGTCACCGCATTCATAGCACCTGTGCGGGGCTCGGTGGCTCTTCTCTTTCATCTTTCGCGAATTGTCCAGGTTAGGGCCCTGTCGTGGGCGAAACTATACACGATGGCGGGCGGTTGCATGGCATCGGCGAGGTATACTGCGGCGAGACAACCGACGTCACCCAGATGACCAGATTCGGGCCCCTGGTGGTCGCTTTCATCCTCGCGCTCGTCGCCGCCGGCGTCGTCGTCTTCGGGGTTTCCTTACATGGGGGGGCCGGGACGGCCCCCCCAAGCCCCCCCACGCTTCGGGCCGGGAGTGAATCCCGACCCTCCGCGAGTGCCGATGGGCCCCGCGTCGAAGACCAGGCACGGGTCACCGCTTCGAAGGCGCCGCGGCGCGCGGGGCGCGTGTTGCCGCTCGAGGACGCGTTCCGCGAGCTCGACCTGATCAGGCCCTCGCGGCAGAAGTACGCCGAGGATTTCACGCTGGCGCTCGCCGACGGCGGGTCGTTCCGCCTGAGCGATCACCGGGGCAAGATGGTGCTGATCAACTTCTGGGCGACGTGGTGTCCGCCGTGCCGCGAGGAGATGCCGGCGCTCGAGCGCCTCTATCGCCAGCACAAGGACCATGGGCTCGTGCTCGTCGCCGTGTCGCTCGACGCGGATCCCAAGGTCGTGCCGCCCTACCTCCGCGCGAGCAAGCTCACGTTTCCCGTCGCGCTCGATCCGAAGGCCGAGGTCGCGAACAGCTACGGCGTGCGCGCGCTCCCGTCGAGCTTCGTGGTCGACCGGCAGGGGACGATGACGGCGCTCGCGCTCGGCCCGCGCGCGTGGGACAACGACGCCTCGCACTCGCTCGTCGAAGGACTGAGCCGGTGACCGAGCCCCTCGGCGTCGTCGTCGCGTTCACCGCGGGGCTGTTCTCGTTCCTCTCGCCCTGCGTGCTGCCGCTGTTCCCGTCGTACCTGTCGTTCGTCACCGGCATGTCGGTCGCCGACCTGCAGGCGGATCTCACCGCCGCCGCGCGGCGCCGCGTGCTGCTGCACTCGCTCGCGTTCGTGGTCGGGTTCTCGGTGGTGTTCGTCTCGCTGGGCGCCTCGTTCAGCGCCGCGGGACAGATCCTGCTCGACTACCGGGAGTGGATCCGCGAGGTGGGTGGAGTCCTCATCGTCGTCTTTGGATTTCTGATTGCCGGATTGTTTGGCTGGTTGTGGCGACAATCGATTCCGCTGATCGCGCTGGTCGCCGCTGTCCTTGCGATCGGAGTGGCTGTGCTGGTGTGGCTGACGGGCCCGCGCGCTTTGCTCTTTGTGCCGGCGCTCGTGATTGCCGCGTGGTTGGCCGATCTCTTCAACCGCGCGCAGCAGGTGCAGCTACGCGAGAAGCCGGTAGGCTACGCGGGGTCGTTCGTGGTCGGTCTCACGTTCGCGATCGGATGGACCCCATGCGTCGGCCCGATCCTCGGCGCAATCCTTTCCCTCGCGGGCACCGCGGAAACGGTCGCTCGTGGCGTTGGCCTGCTCGTCGCGTACTCAGCGGGACTGGGCGTACCGTTCTTGCTGTCCGCGGTAGCGCTTGGCGGGTTCTTGAAGTTCTTCAGACGCTATCGGCCGTTCATCCCAGTCGTCGAGCGCGCGGCCGGTGTGATCCTCGTGGTCGTCGGCGTGCTCGTGTTCACCAACTTGTATGTCTCGCTCAATGCGTGGGCGAACGCATTTACCCCCGACTGGCTGTTGAAGCGCTTGTGAGCGGCGGGTTCGAGCGCCGGCTTTGCCGGCGCAACCCGTCCTGGGGGGAGGCCTCGGAGGGGGCCATCGAGGCCCCCTCCGAATGAAAGTCCACGTCAGCGTCCCCGCGACGTCCGCGAATCTCGGCCCTGGGTTCGACGCGCTCGGGCTCGCCGTCAGCCTCTACAACGAGGTGGAAGTGCGCGAGGCCGCGAAGACGACGGTCGCCGTCGAAGGCGAGGGGACGGGCCGTCTGCCCGCGGGAGACAAGAACGTCGTCGTGCGCGCGCTCCGGCTCGTGTACGACGCGGTCGGCCGCAAGGCGGACGGCTGGACCGTCCGCTGCGTGAACCGCATTCCGCCGGCGCGCGGACTCGGGTCGAGCGCGGCGGCGTGGGTCGGCGGGCTCGTCGCGGGCAACGCGCTCCTCGGCTCGCCGCTCGATCGCGCGAGGATCCTGCGGCTCGCCGCGCGCGCGGAGGGTCATCCGGACAACGTCGCGGCCGCGGTGTACGGCGGCCTCACCGTCGCCGGCGGCGAGGGCGAGAGCGTGGTCGCGCTCAGTCTGCCGGTGCCGCCGTCGCTCGTGTGGGTCGCGCTGATCCCCGACGTCACGAGCTCGACGGCGGAGGCGCGCGCGGTGTTGCCCCCGAAGGTCCCGCGCGCGGATGCGGTGTTCAACGTGCAGCGAGTCGCCTTGCTCCTTGCGAGCCTTCAGGCCGGACGCGTCGACACGCTCGCCGCAGCGCTCGACGATCGCCTGCATCAGCCGTATCGACGGCGGCTCTTCCCCTGGATGCCGTCGGTGATCAGCGCCGCGCGCGCGGCGGGCGCGCTCGGGTGCGTGTTGAGTGGCGCGGGCCCGTCGATCCTCGCGGTCGCGCCCGGAGTCGCCGAGAGCGAGGCGGTCGCGTCGGCGATGGAGAAGGCGCTCTCACGGGCCGGCGTGGGCGGCTCCGCGCGCGTGCTCGCGGTCGACACGCAGGGCGCCGCCGTGCGCGAGCAGCCCTCGTGAGCGCGGTGCGCGCGGGCGTCCTGCCGGATCACGCGCTGCGCGCGGCGGCGCGCGACGGGTGGATCACCGCGAGCACGCCGCTCGCCGACGTGCAGTTCCAGCCCTCGAGCCTCGACCTGCGCCTCGGCGCCGTCGCGTATCAGCTGCGCGCGAGCTTCCTGCCGTATCGTCAGCCGGTCCAGACGCGCCTCACGCAGAAGGACTTCACCGACGTCGACCTCGTGATCGACGAGCTCTCGCTGGCCTCCGGCGCCACGTTGCAGCGCGGCTCCGTCTATCTGATCCCGCTGCTGGAGTCGCTCGCGCTGCCGCGCGAAGTGCGCGGGCGCTGCAACCCGAAGAGCACGACGGGACGCCTCGACATCTTCACGCGTGTCATCGCGGACGACACCGTGCGCTTCGACGAGATCGACGCGGGCTATCGCGGCCCGCTCTACGTCGAGGTCTCGCCGCAGTCGTTCCCCGTGCGCGTCTACGCGGGCACGTCGTTGAGCCAGCTCCGGCTCATGGCGGGGGCGACGACGCTGAGCGATACCGCGCTCGAGCGTCTCTATCGAGAGACGCCGCTGCTGTTCGACGACGACGACCAGCCGATTTCCGCGACCCGCCGGGTGATCAGCGACGGCCTGTGCATGGGCGTCGATCTCTCCGGGCGGCACACCGACGGCATCATCGGCTACCGCGCGCACGCCAACCCACCGGTCGTCGACCTCAACAAGGTCGGCTTCTACGATCCTCAAGACTTCTGGGAGCCGATCAAGCGTCCGAACCGCGACGCCTACATCCTCGAAGCGAACCGCTTCTACATCCTCGCGTCGAAGGAGCGGATCCGCGTGCCGCCCCCGTATGCCGCCGAGATGGTCGTCTACGACGCCGGCGCGGGCGAGATCCGCACGCACTACGCGGGGTTCTTCGATCCGGGCTTCGGGTTCGGCGCGGGTGCCGTGCTCGGCACGAAGGTCGTGATGGAAGTGCGCGCGCGCGAGGTGCCGTTCATGGTCTACGACGGACAAACGTCGTTCAAGGTGGGCCTCGAGCGGCTCGCGGCGCCGCCGGACCGCGTGTACGGGGTGGGCCTGGGGTCGTCCTACCAGCACCAGACCCTCACACTCAGCAAACACTTCCGCCGGCCGTGAATTCCCTGCGCGGCCCCGATCTTGCCGGGTGCTAATATCACGGTGAGGAACGCCACGCGGAGGCGTTCCGGCTGGACGGCTCACCCGCGGTAGTGCCCGATGGAGGGCAAGATGGCTGAGCAGAAGAGGAAAGAGACCCGCCCGACCAAGCCCGCGGACGGCGCCGGCGACGGCGCGAACGCGAACCCCGAGCTGGCGAAGAAGGGCAAGAAGATCAAGGAAGACATCGACAAGCTGCTCGACGAGATCGACGACATCCTCGAGGAGAACGCCGAGGAGTTCGTCAAGAGCTACGTCCAGCGGGGCGGCGAGTAGCCGATGCCCGTCTACGAGTATCGCTGCCGCGGGTGCGGGAAGGACTTCGAGAAGTATCTCCCGCGCACGTCGAGCGCGGTCGCGTGCCCGACCTGCGACAGCGCGGACGTCACCCGCAAGCTCTCCGTCTTCGGCATGAAGAGCGACGGTTCCCTGATGCCGTCCGCCGCCGGCGCCGCCATGAGCGGCGGTGGAGGATGCTGCGGCGGCGGTTGCGGCTGCCACTGATCGAGGGCCCTTCGGAGCCCTTCGTCCTCTGAGATGGACCTCCGCCGGCTCGAGATCTTCGCGAAGGTCGCCGAGCTCGGCAGCTTCTCGCGCGCCGCGCAAGCGTCGTCCCTGACCCAGCCCACCGTCTCCGAGCACGTGCGCGCGCTCGAGGACGAGCTGGGCGTCCAGCTCCTCGACCGGCTCGGCCGCGGCGCGTCCACCACGCGCGCGGGCCAGCTCCTGCTCGGCTATGCACAGCGCATGCTGGCGCTCTCGCGCGAGGCGCGCCAGGCGATCGACCAGTTCCAGGGGCGGCTCTCCGGCGAGCTGATCGTCGGCGGCAGCACGATTCCCGGCGAGTACGTGCTGCCCGCGGTCATCGGGCAGTTCAAGGCGAAGCAGGCCGACATCTCGATCGTGCTCCTGATCGGCGACAGCCGGCAGGTGAGCGACTGGGTGGACGACGGGCGCGTGGAGCTCGCGATCGTCGGCGCGCGGCCGGCTCAGCGCACCCTCGAGGCGCGCGAGCTCATGGAGGACGAGCTCGTCGTGGTCGTCCCCGCGGAGCACGGCTGGGCCAAGCGCGACACCGTGACGCTCGCCGAGGTGCAGCGGGAGCCGATGGTCGTCCGCGAGCGCGGCTCGGGCTCGCGCGAGGCGCTCGAGCGCGCGCTCGACGAGGCGGGCACCGGCCTCGCGGACTTTCGCGTCGTCGGCGAGATGGGATCCACGCAGGCGATCAAGCAGGCGGTGCGCGCGGGTCTCGGCATCTCGTTGATCTCGGCGCGCGCGGTGGGCGACGAATGCCGCGCCGGCTACGTCGTCTGTCTCAAGATCGAGCGGCTCGCGGTGCGCCGCGCGTTCTACCTCATCACCCACCGCGAGCGCACGCGCTCGCCGCTCGGCCTCGCGTTCCTCTCGTTCCTCGAATCCCAGTTCCCGGGTCGAGTATCGTAAGCACCATGACGGGCACGGAGATCCGCCTCACGTCGTACGCGTCCTGCGCCGGCTGAGCGTCCAAGATGGCTCCTGGAGATCTCCAGGAGGTGCTGGGCGCGATCAAGCCGGGGGCGGGCGGGGAGATCCACGACCTGCTCGTGGGGCTCGGCCGCGCGGACGACGCCGCCGTCTATCGGCTGACGCCCGACCTCGCGATCGTCGAGACCGTCGACTTCTTTCCGCCCGTCGTCGACGACGCCTACACGTGGGGCGCCGTCGCCGCCGCCAACGCGATGTCGGACGTGTACGCGATGGGCGGCGAAGTCCTCTTCGCGCTCGCCGTCGCCGGCTTCCCGCGCGAGCTGCCCAAGGCGATCATCAGCGAGGTGTTCCGCGGCGGCGCGGAGAAGGTCGCCGAGGCGGGCGGCGTCATCGCCGGCGGCCACACCGTGATCGATCCCGAGCCGAAGTACGGGCTCTGCGTCACGGGGCGCGTGCATCCCGATCGCGTCTTCATCAAGGGAGGCCTGCGCGCGGGCGACCGGCTGTTCCTTTCGAAGCCGCTCGGCACCGGCGTGATCACGACCGCCGCGAAGGACGGCGCGACGTCCGCGGAGATCGTCGCGGGGGCGGTCGCGAGCATGCTGCGTCTCAACCGCGTCGCCGCGCAGGTGGCGCAAGCGGTCGGCGCCCACGGAGCCACCGACATCACCGGCTTCGGGCTCCTCGGTCACGGCGCGGAAATGGTCGAGGCGTCCGGCGCGGGCATTCGCGTCTCGGCGTCGCGGCTCCCGTTCCTGCCCGGTGCCAGAGACCTCGCGGACGAAGGCCGCTTCAGCGGCGGCATGAAGCGCAACCGCCGCCATCTCGACGCCGTGCTCGGCCCGCGCCTCGTGATCGACGCGTCGCTGCCGGCGGGGCTCGTCGGATTGCTGAGCGAGTCCGAGACCTCCGGAGGACTGCTCTTCGGCGTGTCCCGCGACCGCGCGGGTGAGGTCGCCGCCGCGTTCAAGGAGCGCGGCGAGACGTGCGCGGAGATCGGCGAAGTGACCGGCGCCGCCACGATCACGATCGTCCCGTAGCCCGTATCATCGTCAATCCCAATACAAAGCGGCGGCTCATCGCATCGCTCCCGACGATTTCTCGATGAAGTTTTCGCTGCTTGCGCTTGCAACCGCTCGCGCGCACCCATAGATTTCGTCCTCGTGGCATCGCTCACGCGCCGGCGCGCATCTCACCGCTGACGAGATCGCGAAGGGCCAGCGCACCGACCTCGACAAGACCAAGGCGGTGTACGACTGGATTCTCGCCAACACGTACCGCGAGCCGAAGGTGCGCGGCTGCGGCACCGGCGACATCAAGGCGATGCTCGAGACCAAGAACTTCGGCGGCAAGTGCGCCGACCTCAACGGCCTCTTCGTCGGCCTGGTGCGCGCCGTCGACGTGCCGGCGCGCGACGTCTCCGGGATCCGCGTCGCGCCCTCGGTGTTCAACTACCGCTCGCTGGGCGCGGGGAGCGCGAACATCAGCAAGGCGCAGCACTGCCGCGCCGAGGTCTTCCTGCAGGACTACGGCTGGGCGGCGATGGATCCCGCCGACGTGGCGAAGGCCGCGCGCGAGGAGACGAACGAGAAGCTCGCGATCGACCATCCGCTCATCGCGCCGGTTCGCGCGAAGCTCTACGGCGGCTGGGAAGGCAACTGGCTCGCGTACAACGTGGCGCACGACGTGAAGCTGCCGAAGGCGACCCAGGGCGGCAAGGTCGGGTTCCTCATGTATCCGCAGGCGGAGACGGCCGACGGGCGCCGCGACAGCCTCGATCCCGACACGTTCAAGTACACCATCACAGTTGCACTCGCGGGCCCCGGGCGCTAAAGCGCCCGCCCGCTCGGCTGTCTCGCTTCGCTCGATCGTCGGGGCGGCGAGTCTGCTCGGGCTCGCCGCCGCGGCCGACGCCGAGACCTCGCGGTTCGTCCCATGGACGCGCGCCGAGGTCCCCACGCTCGCGCTCAAGGATCTCTCCGGGCGCGCGCACACGCTGGCGGACTACCGCGGCAAGGTGGTGCTCGTCAATTTCTGGGCGACGTGGTGCGAGCCCTGCCGCGAGGAGCTGCCCTCGATGCGCGCGCTGCGCGAGCGGCTCGCCGGCCGGCCGTTCGAAGTCCTCGCGGTGAACTACGGGGAGTCGGCGAGCCGCGTGCGCGAGTTCCTCGAGCGCGAGCGTCTGGACTTCGTCACGCTGCTCGATCCCAACCAGGACGCGGCGCGCGCGTGGCGCGTGCGTGTGCTTCCGGGCAGCTTGGCCAGTGACGAGGCATTGCGGACGGTGCGGACGCTGCTGCCGGCGGCGCCGGCTACGACGACGCCCGGCGGGCGCGGAGGACGCTGAGGAGGCGCTGTTTCAGCTCGGGCGGAATCGGGGCCTCGCGGAGCTTCTTCGCGGCGTCGACGGTGCCGCGGTAGGTGTTCACGAAGGCCACGCAGGGCCCGCAGCTCTCGATGTGCCAGTCGATCAGCTCGCGGGTCGCTTTCGGCAGGCTCCCGTCGAGATAGTCGCCGATCAACTCGGCGATCTGGCGACATTCGATCTCGGACGGCTCCACCATGGTCCTCATTATATGTAGATGGCTGGGTGCCTCCAGGCGATTCTTGGCCTACTGCGATTGCACCCCGCCCGAGGCGCCCGTATTCTGCCCGGGATGCCGGCCCGCGCCGCGCTGCTCACGCCCTTCGCGTTCCCCTCCGTCCGCGGCAACGCCGTCACCGTGTCCCGCATCGCGCGAGGCCTCGTCCGTGGCGGCGTCGAGGCACGCGTGTGGGACCGTTCGTCGACCGACGAGGCGACGATCGAAGCCGAGGTCGAAGCGTTCGCGCCGTCGATCGTGCACGCGTTTCACGCCTGGCGGGTGGGACCGCTCGCGCTCCGGCTGGCGCGGCGCGCGGAGATCCCGCTCGTCGTCACGCTCACCGGGACCGACGCCAATCACGACCTCTTCGATCCCGGGCGCGCAGCGGGGGTGCGGCGCGTGCTCGAGGGCGCCGCCGGGATCGTCGTCTTCGACGACTCGATTCGCACGCGCGTGGCGGGCGCGTTGCCGGACGTCGCCTCACGCATCGTACGCGTGCCGCAGGCGGCGGAGCTCGAGACCGCCGCGCCCTTCGATCTCGACGCCGCGTGGCCGGGGCTGCCGTCCGGGCGCGTGGTCTTCGCGTTTCCCGCGGGGGTCCGCCCGGTGAAGCGTCCGCTCATGCCGCTCGCCCCGCTCGATGCCGTCGCCGCCCGGCATCGGCACCTCCGCCTCGGCTACGCCGGCCCGCTTCTCGATCCTGAGGAGGGCAAGGCGCTGCTCGCGGAGCTCTCCCACCGCCCCTGGGCCCGCTACCTCGGCACCGTGCCTCACGAGGCGATGGCGTCGTTCCTGGCGCAGGCCGACGTGGTCCTCAACTGCTCGCTCTCGGAAGGCGGCATGGCGAACTCGGTCCTCGAGGCGCTGGCCTGCGGGCGCGCCGTTCTCGCTGCCGACATCGAAGGCAATCGCTCGCTCGTTGCCCACGACGTGAGCGGGCTCCTCTTCCACGACGAAACGGAACTCGCCGCGATGGCCGAACGTTTGGTGGTCGACCCGGCCCTCCGCGCGCGGCTGGGGACGGCAGGGCGCGCGCGGGTGCTCGCGGACTTTCCGCCGTCACGCGAGATCGAGGGGTACCTCGCCGTCTACGCGGCCGTCTGGCAGATCGCTTGCACCCGTAGGGGCCCCTAGAGACCGGCTCCGGCGCACCCATATAATGAGGGGCGCAACACCACCCCGTGAGAGAAGGAGACCGCATGACGCAGGACCCTCGGGTCGAGCAGTTCATCTCGTCCTTCCAGGCGCTGCGGCGTGAGGTCGAAAAGGTCATCGTCGGGCACCGGGACATCATCGATCACGTCCTGATCGGGATGTTCGCCGGCGGGCATGTCCTCCTCGAAGGCGTGCCCGGACTGGGCAAAACGCTGCTCATCAAGACGCTCGCCGAAGGGCTCGAGCTGTCGTTCGCGCGGGTCCAGTTCACGCCGGACCTGATGCCGGCGGACATCATCGGGACCAACATCATCGTGGAGGACGCGGACGGCCGGAAGCACTTCCAGTTCCAGTCGGGCCCGATCTTCGCGCACATCCTGCTCGCCGACGAGATCAACCGCGCGACGCCGAAGACGCAGTCCGCGCTGCTCGAGGGCATGCAGGAAGGCGCCGTCACCGTCGGCGGCGTCTCGCGGCCGCTGCCGCCGCCCTTCTTCGTGCTCGCGACGCAGAACCCGATCGAGATGGAAGGGACGTATCCGTTGCCCGAGGCGCAGCTCGACCGCTTCCTCTTCAAGCTGCGCGTGCGCTATCCCGCGATCGAGGAGCTGAACGCGATCATCGACCGCACGACGCAGGTGCGCGCGGTCACGGTCGATCGCGTGATGACGGGACCGAACGTGCTCGCGTCCCGCGAGCTCGTGCGCGAGGTGCCCATCGCCACGCACACGCGCGACTTCGCGTCCGCGATCGTGATGGCGACGCATCCGCAGTGGGCGCAGGCGCCCGACGTCACGCGCCGGTTCGTGCGCTACGGCGCGAGCCCGCGCGGCGCGCAGGCGCTCGTGCTCGGTGCGAAGGTGAAGGCGCTCGCCGAGGGCCGCTACAACGTCAGCGTCGACGACATCCGGTACCTCGCGGCGCCCGCGCTGCGCCACCGCGTGATCCTGAACTTCGAAGGTGAGGCCGAAGGCATCGACGTCGACACGCTGATCGAGCAGATTGTCGACACGGCGGCCACGACGACCACCCAGGGCAAGGAGCAGTTCGTCCGCTGAGGCGGGGAGGAGAGACGGTGCCGCATCCCGACACCCTCGATCGGCTGGTTCGCGAGATCGCCACGCAGGTGCGGTGGCGCCGCGCCGAGCACTACGGCCTGCGCGGTCTCTTCTGGGGCGCGGTCGCGGCCGTGGTGCCGCTGCTGTTCCGCCTCGCGCTCGGCCCCTGGGCTCTCGCGCTCGCCATCGCGCTGCTCACCGCCGGTGTGGTGACCGGCGCGCTGTTCGGTCTCCTCAAGCGCGTCTCGCCCGCGGACGCCGCGCGCCTCGCCGACCGCGAGTTCGGGCTCGACGAGCGCCTCAGCACCGCGCTGGAATGGGCGGAGCGTGACGATCGGACGCAGCTCGTCGACGCGCTCGTCGTCGACGCGGTCGCGCGCGTCGAGGCGGTGCAGCTCCGGCAAGTCGTGCGGCGGATCCTGCCGCGCGAGACCCGCCTGCTGCCGGTGCCGGTCGTGCTCGCCGCGATCCTCGCGTGGGCACCGCCGCTGCCGCTGCCGACCGCGAGCCTTCCCGACTTCTCGGCGGGGGCGCAGAAGGAAGAGGCGCGCGAGCGCGGCGACGGCACGATGCTCGAGGACCGCGCGCGCCCGCTCGCGAAGGACAAGCAGCAGCGGCCGGTGTTCGAGGAGCGCGACTGGGCGCAGAAGGGCGCGACCGGCGCGGCCGCGACCGCCGGCGACCTGTCCGCCGTGTTCAAGGACACGTCGCTCGCGAACCAGCGGCCCGACTTCAACAGCTTCCTCAAGAAGGGCGACGAGCGTCTGAAGATGCTCGAGCAGACGGATCGCCTGCCGGACCTCCAGTCCGACTTCACGTCGAGCCAGTACAAGATGGTCTTCCGGAAGTCGAAGGAGCTGAAGAGCGGGCTGCGCGACACGGTCTCGCCGCAGAAGCTGAAGGAGCTGCTCGAGGAGATGGAGCGGCTCGGCCGCAAGAGCGGCGGCGGCTGGGGACAGGACGTCTCCGAGGGCATGGAAGCGCTCGAGGGCGGCTCGACCGACCGCGCGATGGAAGCGATGCAAAAGGCGCTCGACAAGATGCGCGCGCAGGACGAGGCGCAGCGCGGCGGCAAGGGGCTCCGCGGCGGGCGCGAGTCCGATCGGCGCAGCGGCCGTGAAGGCGGCCGGGGCGAGGGCAGCCCCGAAGACCAGGACTTCGGCGAAGGCGAAGGCATGATGCCCGGCAAGGGCAAGAGCGGCGCGCCGAAAGGCGAGGCGTCGCAGCGGCTGCGCGCCAACCCGTACGACGTCGGCGTCGAGGGTGAATCGCGCCGGGGCAAGAAGGACGGGTTCGACACGAACCTCACGGGACGTGCCGGCAAGATGTCTTCCCGCCTCTCGTACATGGGCATCATCGGCCAGTACAAGAACGCGATGGAGGACGCGATCTCGCGCGAGCAGATCCCGCGGGACTTCCACGGGCAAATCAGGGACTACTTCCAGGCGCTCGACGAGCGATAGACGTGCCGTCCGTCGATCGCCACGCGTTCTTCACGCCGGACTTCCTGGCGCAGCTCGAGCGTCTCACGCTCGCGTCGCGCCGCGTCTTCCGCGGCCGCGTCAAGGGCGAGCGCAAGAGCCCGCGGCGCGGCCACTCGGTCGAGTTCTGCGACTACCGCGCGTACGGGGTCGGCGACGACCTCCGCTACGTCGACTGGAACGCGTACGGTCGTCTCGACCGCCTCCACGTCAAGCTCTTCGTCGACGAGGAGGATCTCTGCCTGCACCTGCTCCTCGACGCCTCGGCGTCGATGGACTTCGGGCGCCCGACCAAGCTCGAGTACGGCGCGAAGCTCGCGGCGGCGCTCGGCTTCGTCGGTCTCGTCGGCCTCGAGCGCGTGGGCGTCGGCATCCTGCGCGAGCGCGCCGCCGAAGGCTGGGCGCCGACGCGCGGGCGCAACCAGTTCCCCGCCCTGCTCGACTTCCTCACGGGCGTCGCGCCCGCGGGACCCACGCGACTCAACGAGGCGATGGCCGCGTACGCGCTGAGGTCGCGGGAATCGGGCCTCGCCGTCGTCATCTCCGATCTGCTGGACCCCGCCGGGTACGAGGCGGGGCTGCGCGCGCTGCTCGAGCGGCGCTTCGACGTGCATCTGATCCACCTCCTCGACCCCGAGGAGATGAATCCGGAGCTCTCCGGCGACTTCCGGCTGACCGACGCCGAGACGGGTGAAGTGCAGGAGCTGAGCGTCGACCGCGAAGCGATCCGCGCGTACCGGGAGAAGCTGCACGCCTTCCTCGAGCGCGCGGAGACCCTCTGCCGCGCGCAGGAGATCGGGTATCACCGCGTGATCACGGACACTCCCGTCGAGGAGTTCGTGCTCTCGCAGCTGAAGGGACTCGTGCTCGCATGACGTTTCTGTCTCCGTTCGCGTTCCTGCTCTTCGGACTGGCGCTGCCGCTGGTCATGCTCTACTTCCTCAAGGTGCGGCGCCGCGAGCGTCGCGTGCCGAGCCTGCTCCTCTGGGAGCCGGCGCTGCGTGACCGCGAAGCCTCGACGTTCTTCCAGCGTCTGCAGCGCGACCCGCTGCTGATCCTCCAGCTCCTCGCGCTCCTCGCGCTCACGCTCGCGCTCGCCCGGCCGACGGTCACCGTGCTCGGCGACGGCGCCCGCAAGGTCGTCGTCGTCCTCGACAACTCCGCCTCGATGAGGGCGCGCGACGTCTCGCCGACACGCTTCGACCGCGCGAAGGCGGAAGCCGCCGCGCTCGTGCGCCGCCTCTCCGAGGGCGCCGAGGTGATGGTCATCGAGTCCGGCGTGCAGCCCCGCGTGACCGCGGCGCTGAGCCGCGACCGCGACCGCGCGCTCGGCGCGATCTGGTCGGCGCGCCCGCACGATCTTCCCCATCGCCTCATGGAAGCGATCCGGATCGCGCGCGCGCTCGTGGGGACCGATCCGCGCGCGGAGATCCACGTCTTCACCGACGGGGCCTACAGTCTGGCCGCCACGCCGGAGACCACGGACGCGCGGCTGCGCTGGGTCGGCGTGGGCTCCGGCGGCAAGAACGTCGCGGTCACGAACCTCGCCGTGCGCAAGGCGTCGTTCGGCACGTTCGAGTACCAGGCGTTCGCCTCGCTCGTGAACTGGACGCCGGACACGCAGACGTTCTCCTTCACGCTGTCGATCGACGACAAGCCGATCGCCGAGAAGTCGGTGACCCTCGAGCCGCAGGTGCGGCGCTCGGTCGTGCTGCCGTTCACGCACAACGGCGGCGGCACGGTGAAGGCGTCGATCGACGTCCGCGACGACCTCGACACCGACAACACCGCGTGGGCCGTGCTGCCGCCGCCGCGCAAGATCGCCGTGCTGCTCGTCAGCCCGGGCAACCTGTTCCTCGAGAAGGTGCTGCGCACCGATCCGCAGGTGTCCGTCGAGGTGCGGACCCCGGACCAGTACCAGGGCGGCATGGAAGGGGCCGACGTCGTCGTCCTCGACTCGGTCAGCCCGCCGCGCGTCGGGGCGGGGCGGTTCGTCTTCGTGAACGGCGTGCCCGCGGACGTGCCGATCGAAGTGCTCGGGCGCAGCACCGAGCGCCCGACGGTGATGGACTGGGACCGCGCGCACCCGATCATGCGTCACGTGGAGTTCTCGAAGGTCACCATCGAAGAGTCGCTGCGCATCCGGCCGCTGGCTGCCGGCCGTCCGCTCGTCGAGGCGGTGGGCGGACCGCTGATCTACGCGCTGGAGGAGACCGACCGGAAGGCGATCTTCATCGGGTTCGACCTCTTCCGCACGGACTTCCCGCTGCGCGTGGCGTTCCCGCTGATCCTCTCGAACGGCCTGCGCTGGCTGCATCCCGCGGGCCTCGACCAGTCGAGCCTCCAGCTCGCGGCGGGTCAGCCGATCCTGCTGCCGGTCGAGCACGGCGTGACGTCGGTCACCGTCGCGACGCCGAGCGGACGGTCGGTCAAGGGACAGGTCACCCGCGGCGTCGCCAGCTTCACGGAGACCGACGAGGTCGGCGTCTACACGCTCACCACCGCGCGGGGCGAGATGCGCGTGGCGGTGAACCTCACCGACGCGGAGGAATCGAATCTCGTCACGCGTCCGCTGCCGGCGTCGGCGCCACGCCCACCGGAGGCGGCCGCGCCCACCCCGATCCAGCGCGAGCTCTGGCCGATGTTCGTGGCGATCGCCCTCGCACTGCTGCTGCTCGAAGCGTTGCTCTACTGGCGGCGACAGAGCGCGGGGCGGATGCGGCTGCCGAGCAGTCCCGGGGACCAGTGGGCGCTCGCGGTGCGCGGCGTGCTGCTCGTCCTGCTGTGCCTGACGTTCGCGCGGCCCACGCTGCCGCGCTGGGTGGATCGTCTCAACGTCGTCTTCCTCCTCGATCAGTCGGACAGCGTGAGCCTGGCCGCGCGCGAGCGCGCGGTTCGCTTCGTCGCCGACGCGACGAAGCACATGAAGGGCGGCGATCGCCAGGGCGTGATCGTCTTCGGCGAGCAGGCGCTCGTCGACCAGTCGCTGTCGAACCGCAAGGACGTCGCCCGGCCGACGGCGGAGGTGGGCGGGCGGGCGACCGACCTCTTTCAGGCGATCCAGCTCGCGCTGGCGAGCCTGCCGCCGGGTCACGCCAATCGGATCGTCATGCTGACCGACGGGCGGCAGACCGCGGGCAACGCGCGCTCCGGCGCGCAGGCGGCGAAGGACTCGGGCGCCGACCTCTACTACGTGGCGGCGCCGCTCACGTTCACGCAGGAAGTGGTCGCCGAGTCGATGGTGCTGCCGCAGGAGGTGAAGCACGGCGAGCCCTTCCAGGCGAAGGTCGTCGCGTGGAGCTTCAAGGAGGCGCAGGGACGCCTCTCGCTCTTCCGCAACGGCGAGTTCCTCGGCTCGCAGGTCGTGCGCTTCCAGCCGGGCAAGAACGTCTTCAGCTACCGGCAGGCGCTCGACAACAGCGGCATCCACGTCTACCAGGCCGCGCTGGAGATCGACGGCGACACGATCGAGGACAACAACCGCGCGGTCGGCACCGTCGTGGTGCGCGGCAAGCCGCAGGTGCTGCTCGCGGAGAAGGACCGCGCGCAGGCGCAGTCGCTCGCCGCCGCGCTGCGCTCCCAGAACATGGACGTGACCGTCGTCGAGGCGAGCCAGGTCCCGAAAGACATGGCCGGCCTGCAGAAGTACGACGGCATCGTGCTCTCGAACGTCTCGTCGCTGAAGCTCACGAAGCCGCAGATGGCGCTTATCCGCGACTACGTCCGGGACCAGGGCGGCGGGCTGATGATGATCGGCGGCGAGGAGAGCTTCGGCCTCGGCGGCTACTACCGCACGCCGATCGAAGAGGCGCTGCCCGTCACGATGGAAGTGAAGCAGAAGGTCGAGATCCCGAGTCTGGCTGTCGTGCTCTCGATCGACCGCTCCGGATCGATGGCCATGGCCACCGGCGACGAGAAGATCACCAAGCTCGACCTCGCGAAGGAGGCCGCGCACCTCGTCGTCGATCTCCTCGACGAGCGCAACGAAGTCGGCGTGCAGAGCTGGGACACCGAGTTCATCTGGGACGTCCCGATACGCGCGGCCCGCGACAAGGGCGCGATCCACCACGCGATCGCGACGGTCAAGGCGGGCGGCGGGACCGACGGCTACCCCGCGCTGAAGGAGACCTACAGCCAGCTCTTCGAGCGCCCCGCGCTCCTCAAGCACGTCATCTTCCTCTCCGACGGCCAGATGACCCGCGGCGACTTCACGGGTCTCCTGCGCCGGATGGTGAAGGACAAGATCACGGTCTCCTCGGTGGCGATCGGCAAGGACGCCGACGTCCAGCTCATGGTCGACATCGCGAAGTGGGGCAAGGGCCGCTTCTACTACACCGAGTACTCGCAGACGATCCCGCGGATCTTCACGCTCGAGACCCAGCTCGCGTCGAAGGCCTCGCTCGTCGAGCAGCCGTTCAAGCCGCAGCTCACGGCGCCGGGCCACGAGGCGATGCAGGACATCGACTGGAAGAACGTCCCGCCGCTCGGCGGGTACGTGGCGACCACGGTGAAGAGCACGGCCGAGCTCGTGCTGATGAGCCACAAGGAGGATCCGGTCCTCGCCACGTGGCGCTACGGCGTGGGCCGCGCGGCGGCGTTCACCTCGGACGCGAAGGCGAAGTGGAGCGTCCTCTGGCTCCGGTGGCGCGACTTCAACAAGTTCTGGGCGCAGCTCACGCGCTGGACGCTGCGCAGCGGGACGCGCAGCGACACCGTGGCGTCCGTCGAGCGGCGTGACGGCGTCGGCGAAGTCCTCGTGGACGCGGTCGATAGCAAGGGCGAGTTCATCAACTTCCTCGACTCGCAGGTCGGTGTGGTCGCGCCGAACAAGGAGCGCACGGTCATCGACCTGGAGCAGGTGGCTCCGGGCCGGTATCGCGGCCGCTTCCCCGCGCCGCAGGAAGGTGTCTACCTCCTCGGCATGGCACAGCGCCGGAACGACCAGGTCATCGGCTCGCAGCTCGCCGGCCTCGTCGTGCCGTACGCGCGCGAGCTCCGCGATCTCGGCGTCGACGAGACGTTCCTGCGCGAGCTGGCCGAGCTGACGGGCGGCGGCAGCCTCGACGACCCCCGCGGCGCCTTCCTGAAGGCGCGCCGCGAGTCCCGGATCGCGGTCGATATCTGGCCCTGGCTCGTCGGCATCGCCGGTGTCATGCTGTTACCGGAGATTGCGCTCAGACGCGTCGGCACGGCCGCCCTGGGCTTCCTGGCCCGCTGGTTCCGGCGGCGGGAGCGTGCCGGCACGGACGGGGAGGTCAGCCGATGATCCTTCGATCCGCACGACGACCCCTGGTCATGCTCGTGGCGCTCGTGGCCGTGATGTCCTTCGTCAGCGCGGCGGAGGCCGCACAGGTCAAGTCGCGCGTGGTGCTGATCGCACCGTTCGACGCGTCCTCGCTCGACGCGGACGAGCGCTGGATCGGCGAAGCCGTCGGGGAGGTCCTCCGCCTGTCCTTCGTGCAGCACCAGGCGTTCATTCCGCTCGAGCGGAGCCGGCTCCGCGCGCTGGGCGCCCCCACGGTGTGGGGCAACGAGGTCGTGCAGCAGGCCGCGCGCAGCATGCGCGCCGACGTCGCGATCTTCGGGCGTGTGACCCGGACGGGGAGCGACCTCGTCCTCCAGCCGCGCTATCTCGAGGTCAAGCCGCCCGGCGAGCCCGTGGCGCTCGAGGAGATCGCGGTCGGCGACGGCCAGCTCTTCGCCAAGCTCGCCACGCTGCCCACGGTGTACGCGCGTGCGCTGCGCGTCCCGCTGACGGAAGCCGAAACCGCGCGCATTGAAAAGGCCGCGCGCCCGACGCGCAGCCTCCGGGCGCTCGAGCTGTACGCGCGCGCCCACGTCGCGCTGACGCGGGGCGGGCAGGACGCGAACGAGAGCGCGGTCGACCTGCTCTCGCGCGCGATCGAGTCGGATGCCAGCTTCGTTGCCGCGCAGTTCGCGCTGGGCACGGTTCACCAGGCGCTCGGGAATCGCTGGAAGGCGCAGGCGCAGTACCGCGCGGCGACCCAGCTCGATCCGACGCAGCCCGAGCCCTACAAGGCGATCGGCGATCTCTTCCTCATCCAGCCGCGGCGGCTGTTCGATCAGGCGCTCGAGGCCTACGCGAAGGCCATCGAGCTGCGGCCGTACTACGCCGACGCGCACGTGGGCCTCGGCGACGCGCGCGCCGCCAAGGGCGACACCGACGGCGCCATCAAGGCGTACCAGCAGGCGCTGGTCTACAACGCGATGAGCCCGCGCGTGCACCTGAGCCTGGGGAAGATCTACTTCGGCGAGAAGGGCCTCTACTACGAGGCGGTGAACGCCTACAAGAAGGCGATCGACCTGGACTCCTCGTCCGTCGAAGCGCGCATGGGCCTCGGCGAGGTCTACGAGGACAAGGGCCTCTGGAAGGAAGCCGCGGACGAGTACCGCAAGGTCATCGAGCTCGACGCGAAGCACACCGGCGCCATGTACAACCTCGCGATCGTCTACGAGAAGAAGGATCCCCGCGAGGCGATCGCGCAGTGGGAGCGCTACATCGCGCTCGCGTCCCAGCTCCCGGCTGAGAAGGACTGGGTCGACGTCGCCCGGCAGCACCTCCGCAAGCTGAAGAGCCAGATCAAGGACTAGGGCCCTGAACGAGCTCCGGAAGGATCCCACGCGCGGACAGTGGGCACTCATCCGCCCGAAGCCCGCGACCCACGCGACGGACGAGTGTCCGCACTGCCCGGGCGCCGAAGCCTCGAGCGGCCCCGAGATCGCCGCGTACCGCAAGGACGGCTCCGCGCCGAACACGCCCGGCTGGATGGTGCGCGTGGTCCCGGAGCGCGATCCCTACTTCCGGATCGAGGACGAGCTCGTGCGTGAAGGCGTCGGCATGTTCGACATGATCACGCCGCGCGGCGCGAGCGAGCTGATCGTCGAGTCGCCGCGGCACGACGACACGCTCGCCACGATCGACCCGGAGCAGCTCGAGGACGTGCTGTGGATGTATCGCGACCGGCTCCTCGACCTGAAGCGCGACAGCCAGATCCGCGACATCCTGCTCTCGCGCCGCCACAAGAAGCCCGGCGTCAGCCCGCACCATCCGTATTCGCGGGTCACGGCGATCCCCATCGTGTTCGACGAGAAGCGCCGCGAGCTGCGCGAGGCGCGCGAGTACTACCAGTACAAGCGGCGGTGCCTCTACTGCGACCTTTTGCGCCAGGAGGTCGCCGTGCGCGAGCGCGTCGTGCGCCTGACCAAGTCGTTCGCGTGCCTCGTGCCCTACGCCGCGCGCACGCCGCTCGAGGCCTGGATCCTCCCGCGCCGCCACGGCTGGTCGTACGAGGACGCGCTGACCGCGGAGACCGCGCCCGAGCTGTCCACGTTGCTGTCGCAGTTCTTCGCGGCGCTGGCGCGCGACTTCGGCGACCCGGGGTACGAGATCGTGCTCCACACCGCGCCGAACGTCCGGTCGCGGATCCTGCTCGGCGAATGGGCGACGATCCGAGACGACTACCACTGGCACATCGAGATCGTCACCCAGCCCGAAGCCGCGAACCGGGTCGGGGGCATCTTCGTGAACGAGGTCCCCCCGGAAGAGACCGCGCTCAAGCTCCGGGAGGCCATCGGGGGAGATTCTGGCTTCTAAGTCCCTGTCCGGTGGAGCGTTTTTGGAAGGTCCAACCACGGTTCTCTCTTGACAGCGCTGGTCGGGGGCGGCAAACTCCGACTGAAATGGTCGCCGATCTAAATCGTCGGGTATAGTCGAGGGCGTGACAATGCTGCGGTTCACCAAGCGCGCGGATTACGGGCTGATGGCGATTCACTACATCGCGGTCCACGAGGACCTCGGGGCGGTGAGCGCCAAGCGGATCGCGGACGAGTTCCACATCCCGTCCGAGCTGCTCGCGAAGATCCTGCAGCGCCTCGCGAAGAAGAAGCTGATCACGAGCCAGAACGGGCCCAAGGGCGGGTACGTGCTCGCGCGGCGCCCGGCGGAGATCTCGGTGGGTGACGTGGTGCGCGCGCTGGAGGGACCGGTCAACATCGTGAGCTGCCTCGAAGACGCGAGCGATTGTCCCCAGATGGCGCACTGCAACCTGCGGCGCCCGGTGCAGAAGATCCAGGCGGCGATTACGCAGGTGCTCGACACGATGAGCCTGTCGGAGCTGACGGGCGCGGACGTCCCCGAGCTGTTCACGATCAAGGCGTGAGGGGTGTGGGGTCCTCGGTTGTGGGGCCCCATGGTCAAGGAGAGGCGATGGCGCTGAAGTTTCCGATCTTCATGGACTCGCAGTCGACGACCCCGGTGGACCCGCGGGTGGTCGAGGCGATGATTCCGTACTTCACCGAGAAGTTCGGGCATCCCGCGAGCCGCAACCACCCGTTCGGGTGGGAAGCGGAGGGCGCGGTCGACAAGGCGCGCGAGCAGCTCGCGGCGCTCATCGGCGCGCGTGATCCCAAGGAGCTGGTCTTCACGTCCGGCGGGACGGAGTCGATCAACCTCGCGATCAAGGGCGTGGCCGAGATGTACCGCGAGAAGGGCACCCACATCGTCACCACCGTCATCGAGCAGCGCGCGGGCCTCGACGTGTGCAAGCGGCTCGAGCGGCAGGGCTACACGGTGACCTACGTGCCCGTGCAGGCGGACGGCCTCGTCGACGTCGAAGAGATCCGCAAGGCGATCACCGACAAGACCATCCTGATCTCGGTGATGTTTGCCAACAACGAGGTCGGCACGATCCAGGACATCGCGGCCATCGGCACGCTGGCGAAAGAGAAAGGCATCATTTTTCATACTGATGCGACGCAAGCCGTCGGGAAAGTTCCTCTCAACGTCGAGGCGATGGGCATCGACCTGCTCTCGTGCACGGCGCACCTGATCTACGGGCCGAAAGGCGTGGGCGCGCTCTACGTGCGCCGCAAGGCGCCGCGCGTGCGCATCGCGCCGATGATGGACGGCGGCGGGCACGAGCGCGGCATGCGCTCCGGCACCCTGCCGGTGCCGCTCATCGTCGGCTTCGGCAAGGCCGCGGAGATTTGCCGCGCGGAGATGGAGCAGGAGGGCGCCAGGCTCAAGACGCTGCGCGACCGCCTGCAGGATACGATCCTCTCCAACGTCGACGAGGCGTTCCTCAACGGCCACCCGGAACGCCGGCTGCCGCACAACCTGAACATCTCGTTCGCCTACGTCGAGGGCGAGTCGGTCCTCATGGGCCTCAACAAGGAATCGGCGCTCTCGTCGGGATCGGCGTGCACGTCGGCGACGCTGGAGCCGTCGTACGTGATCAGCGCGCTCGGCGCGAGCGCGGAGCTGGCGCACTCCTCGATCCGCTTCAGCCTCCACCGCTTCACGACGCAGGAGGAAGTGGACTACGTGGCCGCGAAGACGATCGAGGTGATCAAGCGGCTGCGCGACATGTCGCCGCTCTACGAGCTCGCGAAGGAAGGCGTGGACCTGAAGTCGATCCAGTGGAAGGCTGAGTAAGGGGGGCGAGGGGCATGGCCTACAGCGAGAAGGTCGTCGATCACTACAACAACCCGCGCAACGTCGGGTCTTTCACGAAGGACACGCCGGGAGTCGGGACGGGGCTCGTGGGCGCGCCGGAGTGCGGCGACGTCATGAAGCTCCAGATCAAGGTCAACCTCGAGACCGGCGTGATCGAGGACGCGAAGTTCAAGACGTTCGGCTGCGGCAGCGCCATCGCGTCCTCCAGCCTGGCCACGGAGTGGCTCAAGGGCAAGACCGTCGACGAGGCGGCCAAGATCAAGAACACGGACATCGTGAACGAGCTGAAGCTGCCGCCGGTGAAGATCCATTGCTCGGTGCTGGCCGAGGATGCGATCAAGGCGGCGCTCGCGGACTACAAAGAAAAGCACGCGTAGGAGGTCCAGAAGGGTCATGGCGCTGACACTCTCTGAAGAGGCGGTCAAGCAGGTCAAGAAGCTCAAGGAGGAGCAGCAGCTCGGCGACGAGGTCTTCCTCCGCATGGGCGTGAAGGGCGGAGGCTGCTCCGGCATGTCGTACGCCCTCGAGTTCGACTCCGAGAAGGGCCCGCACGACAAGGAGTTCGACATCGACGGCGTGAAGGTCGTCTGCGACAAGAAGAGCTATCTCTACCTGACCGGGACGACCCTCGACTACGTGAAACAGGGACTGACGGGCGGCTTCACCTTCGTGAACCCGCAGGCGAAGTCGGCGTGCGGGTGTGGTGAATCCTTCAGCGTGTAAGCGGGCTCGTCCGCTGCGACGCGACGGGCCCGCCGCAGGGCCCGTTTTCATTTGAGGAGGCACGTGAACTACTTCGAGGTCTTCGGTCTGGAGCGGAAGCTCGGCATCGACGCCGCCGCGCTGCAGCGGCGGTTCTACGAGCTCTCGCGCCAGTCCCATCCCGACTTCCACCAGGCGGCGCCGGCGGAGGAGCAGGCGCGCATCCTCGATGCCTCAGCGCGTCTGAACGCCGCCTACCGCGCGCTGCGCGATCCCATCGCGCGCGTCGAGTACCTGGTGCGCCTCGAAGAAGGACGCGAGACGAAAGAAGGAGATACGGTCAAGCCGAAGGCGCCGCCGGAGCTCCTCGCGGAGATGTTCGAGATCCAGGAGGCGCTCCAGGAGGCGCGCGCCGGCGGCCTCGACGAGGCGGCCCGGGAGACGCTCTCCGCGCAGCGCGAGCGGCTCGTCGCGCGGCGCGAGGCGGAAGAAGCGCGCATCACCGGTGAGCTCAGCGCCGCGTGGGACGCGGCGGCCGAACGGGCGAAGGCGCTCGCGTCCTTCAAGGCCGCGCTCGCCACGCGCGCGTACCTGCGCACGGTGATCGACGATCTGACGGAGGTCCTGGAGGCGACGGATGTCGCGCATCATCGGCATTGACCTCGGGACGACGAACAGCCTCGTCGCGTACGTCGACGAGAAGACGGGGCTGCCCCGTGTGATCTCCGACGAGGACGGCCGCGTCCTCCTGCCGTCGATCGTCTCCTTCACGCCCGACGGCGTGCTCGTGGGCGAGGCGGCGCGCCGCCAGCTCGTGCGACGTCCGACGAGCACCGTGTATTCGGTGAAGCGGTTCATGGGCCAGGGATATGGCGACGTCAAGGACGAGCTGAAGTTCTTTCCGTTCACCATCGTTCCGGTCGACAACGTCGTCAGTATCCGTCTCGACGATCGGACCGTCACTCCTCCTGAAGTGTCGGCCGTCATTCTCAGGACCCTCAAGGAGCGCGCCGAGCGGCACTTCGGCGAGACGATCGAGAAGGCGGTCGTGACCGTCCCGGCCTACTTCAACGACAGCCAGCGTCAGGCCACGCGCGACGCCGGACGGATCGCGGGCCTCGACGTCGTGCGCATCGTGAACGAGCCGACGGCGGCGTCGCTCGCCTACGGGCTCGATCGCCTGAAAGAAGGCGTCGTCGCCGTCTACGACCTGGGCGGGGGCACGTTCGACATCTCGATCCTGCGCGTGCAGGACGGCATCTTCGAGGTGCTCGCCACGAACGGCGACACGCACCTCGGCGGCGACGACTTCGACCGCGTGATCACGCTGTGGCTGCTCGAGGACATCCAGTCTCGGCACTGCGCCGATCTCGAGCGCGACGGGATCGACCTCGCGCGCGATCACGAGGTGATGCAGGAGCTGCGCCTCGCGGCGGAGGCGGCGAAGATCCGGCTGTCGAGCGCGGAGCGAACGACCCTCACGCTGCCGCTCGGCAGCTTCACGTACCACCGCGACATCGCGCGCGCCGAGCTCGAGCGCCTCATCGACCCGCTCGTGGGCAAGACGCTGGGGCCGGTCCGGATGGCGCTCGCCGACGCGGGGCTGCGCCCGTCGCAGGTGGACGAGGTCGTGATGGTGGGCGGCTCGACGCGCGTGCCGCTCGTGCGCCGCCGCGTCCAGGAGCTCTTCGGCAAGACGCCGCACAGCCAGCTCAACCCCGACGAGGTCGTGGCCCTCGGCGCCGCGGTGCAGGCGCACATCCTCGCGGGCGGCATCACGAGCATGCTGCTCCTCGACGTGACGCCGCTGTCGCTCGGCATCGAGACGTTCGGCGGGATCGTGAGCGTGCTGATCGCCCGCAACACCACGGTGCCCACGAGCGCGCGCGAGATGTTCACCACGTCGGTCGACGGGCAAACCGTGGTCGACCTGCATGTCCTCCAGGGCGAGCGTGAGCTCGCGAAGGACTGCCGCTCGCTGGCGCGGTTCGAGCTCCGCGGGGTCGATCCGATGCCCGCGGGGATGCCGAAGATCGAGGTGACATTCCTCATCGACGCGAACGGCATCCTCCAGGTCCAGGCGAAGGAGCTGCGCACGGGCAAGGCCGCGTCGATCGAGGTGAAGCCGACGTACGGGCTGAGCGAGGCCGACGTGGAGCGCATGGTCGAGGACTCGTTCACCTACGCGGAGGCGGACGTCGAGACGCGGATGCTCATCGAGACCCGGAACGAGGCCGAGACCGTCATCACCCACGTCGAGCGGGCGCTGCGCCAGGGCGCGCAGCTCGTCGAGGCGGACGAGCGGGCGCAGATCGAGGCCGCGCTCGCCACGCTCAAGGCGGTGCGCGACGGTCAGGACCGCGACGCGATCCGCGAGGCGACGACGGCGATGAACCGCGTCACCGAGCCGCTCGCGGAGCGGATGATGGACGCCGCCCTCAAGAGCGCGCTCGGCACGCGACGCGCCGCGGAAATCATAGGGAGTTCGGAGTAGCCGTCATGGCGATCCACCGCGTGACGTTCCTGCCCCTGGGAAAGACCGTGGAAGTCGACGACGAAAAGTATCCGCTGGCGGATCACGGCAAGCCGGGATCGCTCCTCGACATCGCGCTGGCCAACGACATCCACCTCGAGCACAACTGCGGCGGCAGCTGCGCGTGCACGACGTGCCACGTGATCGTGAAAGAAGGCGAGGCGAGCCTGTCGGCGATGGAAGGGGACGAGGAAGACCGGCTCGACATGGCCGAAGGCCTCACCATCCACTCCCGCCTCGGCTGCCAGGCGGTCGTGCGCGGCGACGTGACCGTGGAGATCCCCAAGTGACGATCGGATGGCGGGACGCGGAAGACATCGGGATCGGGCTCAGCGAGAAGTACCCGGACATCGACCCGCTGACGGTCCGGTTCACGGACCTCCACCGCTACGTCACGGAGCTCCCGGACTTCAAGGACGACCCGAAGGCGTCAAGCGAGAAGATCCTCGAGGCCATCCAGATGGCGTGGCTCGACGAGTTCCGGAACAAGTGACGTGTTACCAGGTCACCACGTGATCGGCCGAGAAGATCAGCTCGGCGAGGCGCTCGTAGGACAGCTCGTCGGGCACGCGGCGCGTCTCCGCGCCGGCGGGCAGCGCGGGCGCGGTCGTGGCGTCGAGGAGCGCGATCGTCACGTGGTCGCCGGCGCCGAGCTGCGCGGCGATGACCGCGGCCGCCTCCGCGGCATGGTCGCCCTTGAAGAGGTGGAGCACCCGTGGCACGGGAGCGTCCGCGCTCCCCATCAGAAGACGAGCACGCGGCGGCTGGCGCGGACGAGCGCGGCGATGTCGCTCGCGCTGACCGGAATCACTCGGTGGCCCTCGGTGTTCCAGTCCGCCGCGGTCGGCACCGCGTCGGCGGCCACGTGGAACGGCACGCCGACCGCCTTGAGGTTCGCGCGGAACTTCGCGACGTCATCGCCGTCGACGAGATCGTCGGTATCCTCGTCGAGCAGGTGGACGGCGGGGCCCGTGAGCACGAGCGTGACGTCATGTTCTCCGGAGACGATGCCGAGCCCGATGCGCATCGCCTCGTTCGCACGGTGGGACTCGCGCGGATCGACGGAGATGAGGACGAGGATGGGCTGGTCGTCGGCCACGGCGGGCGCGCGCTCAGTTCAGCGCGACGAAGCGATCGGTGCCGTTGATGATGTCCGTCAGCACGACGAGCCCGCAGTAGGTGATGCGGTCGGCGTCGCGCAGCGGGATGCGACGCTTCTGGCAGCCGTAGGCGCAGACGAAGAGCTTCATGCCGCGCTCGGCGAGCGCCGGCACGCGCGCGTCGTCGAGCGCGCGCACGCCGTCGTCGATCAGGTAGAGATACACGTCGCCGCCGCGGGCGAGCGTCGCCTCCGAGAGGCCGACGGCGGTGTCGAGATTGACGGGACGCTCGGGGCCGGTGGAGAGCAGCAGCCCGAGCTTTTTTCGGGCGAGGTCCATCGGGGCCGAGCCTAGCATCCGAGGAAGGGGAGAGCAACATGACGCGCCGCGTGTACCTCGATCACAACGCCTCGACCCCCGTGCATCCGGAGGTCGTGACGGAGATGACGCCCTACTTCGCCGACGTCTACGGCAATCCGTCGAGCGTGCACGGCTTCGGCCGCGACGCGCGCGAAGGTGTCGACGTCGCGCGCGAGCGGATCGCGACGTTCCTCCGGGTTCCACCGGACCAGATCGTGTTCACCTCGGGCGGCACGGAGTCGGACAACTTCGGCGTCAAGGGCCTGGCGCTGGCGCGCGGCCGGGGCCACGTCATCACGTCGCGCATCGAGCACCACGCGGTGCTGCGCACCGTGCAGGCGCTGGAGGCGCAGGGCTTCACCGCGACGTACCTCCCGGTCGACGCGTACGGCGCCGTCGATCCGGACGACGTCCGCAAGGCGATCCGCCCCGACACGGTCGCGATCAGCGTGATGCACGCGAACAGCGAGGTCGGCACGCTGCAGCCGATCACCGAGATCGGGCGGATCGCACGCGAGCACGGCGTGCCGGTGCACGTCGACGCGGTGCAGACGTTCGGCAAGGTTCCGATCGACGTCGATGCCATGGGCATCGACCTCCTGTCGTTCTCCGCGCACAAGATCTACGGGCCGAAGGGCGTCGCCGGCCTCTACATCCGCAAGGGCACCAAGATGGTCGCGATCCAGCACGGCGGCGAGCACGAGCGGCGCCGCCGCGCGGGGACCGAGAACGTGCCGGGCATCGTCGGCTTCGGCAAGGCGGTCGAGGTCCGCGGGCGTGAGATGCACGACGAAGCGCGGCGGGTGAGCGCGCTGCGCGACCGTCTCTGGGAGGGGATCGCGGCCCGCGTGCCCGACGTCCGCTTGAACGGGCATCCCACGAACCGGCTGCCGGGGACCGCGAGCCTCTGCTATCGCCACGTCGAGTCCGAGTCGATCGTGCTCGGCCTCGACCTCAAGGGCATTGCCGTGTCCGCGGGCTCCGCGTGCACGTCGGGCAACGTCGAGCCGTCCTACGTGCTGGTCGCGATGGGGCTCCCGCTCGACTGGGCGATGGGCGCGGTGCGCTCCTCGCTCGGCCGGTCGACGACCGCCGAGGACGTGGACTACGTCGTCGACTCCGTGGCGCCCCTCGTCCAGAAGCTCAGGCAGGCGCTGCCTGTGGGAGCGGCGTGAGGTACAGTGAGACGCTGGTCGATCATTTCCTCAACCCGCGCAACGCCGGGTTGATGCGAGAGCCGGACGCGGTCGGCGAGGGTGAGTACGCCGGCTGCGGCGACCTCGCGCGCGTGTTCCTGCGGGTGCGCGACGGCCGTGTGGCCGAGGCCCGGTTCCAGGCCTACGGCTGCGGGCCCACGATCGCCGCCGCCAGCGCGGGCAGCGAGCTCATCGCGCTGCGACCCGTCGAGGACCTCGCGCATCTCAAGCCGGAAGAGGTCGAGCGCGCGCTCGACGGGCTGCCCGAGGATCGCAAGCACGCGGCCGAGGTCGTGGCCGACGCGGTCCGCGCCGCCGCGGGCCAATGGCTGAGCCAAAGGAGCTGAGCGTGTTCGATGCGCTTCGACGCGACATGCGCACGGTGTTCGAACGGGACCCCGCCTCACGCTCGCGCCTCGAAGCGCTCTTCTGTTACCCCGGCGTCCACGCGCTCGCGTTCCACCGCATCGGGCACAGGCTGTGGCGGCGCGGCTGGTTCGGGACGGCGCGCTTCGTCTCCCACGTCTCGCGGTTCCTGACGGGCATCGAGATCCATCCCGCCGCCCGCCTCGGCCCGGGGCTCTTCATCGACCACGGGATGGGCGTGGTGATCGGCGAGACGGCCGAGGTCGGCAAGAACGTCACGATCTACCAGGGCGTGAGCCTCGCGGGCACGAGCCTCAAGCGCGAGAAGCGCCACCCGACACTGGGCGACAACGTGGTCGTCGGCGCCGGCGCCAAGGTGATCGGCGCGATCTACATCGGTGACAACAGCCGCATCGGCGCCGGCTCCGTCGTCGTGCGCGACGTCCCGCCGAACTCCGTCGTCGTCGGCGTCCCGGGCCGCGTGACGTACAAGGACGGGCAGCGCGTCACCGACGAGGTCGACCTGAACCAGACCGATCTGCCCGACCCGGTGACGCGCGCGCTCGATCAGCTCGTCGAGCGTCTCCGCGGGCTCGAGGCGGAGGTGGAGACGCTGCGCAAGCGCGCGGACGGCGTCGAGTGAGCGACCGTCCGACGCCGGTCGTCGATCGCGCTGCGGCGTGGTCGATCCTGACGGAGTTCACCCGGAGCGATAGCCTGCGCAAGCACGCCCGCGCCGTCGAGGCGTCGATGCGCGCGTACGCCGGCACGTTCGGCGCGGATCGGGAGGCGTGGGGCATCGCCGGGATGCTCCACGACTTCGACTACGAGATGCATCCGCGCGCGCCGCATCATCCGATGAAGGGCGCGGAGATCCTGAAGGCGCGCGGCGTCGCGCCGGAGATCGTCTACGCCATCCTCGCGCACGCGGACTACTCCGGGATGCCGCGGCGCGCGCTGCTCGACCGCGCGCTCTACGCGTGTGACGAGCTCTCGGGGTTCGTGCATGCGTGCGCGCTCGTGCGGCCGGGCCGCGTGATCGCGGGGCTCGAGCCCGCGTCGGTGAAGAAGAAGCTCAAGGACAAGGCGTTCGCGCGCACGGTCAATCGCGACGACGTCTACCGGGGCGCCGAGGAGCTGGGCGTGGAGCTCGACGCGCACATCGCGTTCGTCGTGCGGGCGCTCACCGGCGTCGCCTCCGAGATCGGGCTGAGCGCCGGGTAATCCATGGCCCCGCGCGCCATCACGCACGTCGATATGGACGCGTTCTATGCGGCGGTGGAGCAGCGTGATCGGCCGGAGCTGCGCGGCCAGCCCGTCATCGTCGGAGGGGAGCCCGGCGGGCGCGGCGTCGTCTCCGCGGCGTCCTACGAGGCGCGCGTGTACGGCGTGCGCTCGGCGATGCCGATCAGCCAGGCCTCCCGCCTCTGCCCGCATGGACACTTCCTCCGCGTCGACATGGCGAAGTACCAGCGCGTGTCGGCGGAGATCATGACGATCCTCGACGCGTTCAGTCCGCTCGTGGAGCCGATCTCCGTCGATGAGGCGTTCGTCGATCTCACCGGCACGGAGTCGCTCTTCGGTCCGCCGGTCGAGGCCGTCCGGAAGATCAAGGCACGGATCCGCGAAGCGACCCAGTTGACCGCGTCCGCGGGCCTCGCGCCGAACAAGTTCCTCGCGAAGATCGCGTCGGACCTGAAGAAGCCGGACGGTCTCGTCGTCGTTCCGGCGGGCGGCGAAGCGGCGTTCCTCGCGCCGCTGCCGATCGGCCGGCTGTGGGGCGTCGGCAAGGTCATGGCCGAGGCGCTGTCAGGCCTCGGGATCACCACGATCGGCCAGCTCCAGCGGATGCCGCGTGCGGTGCTCGTGCGGCGTTTCGGCGACCACGGCGCCGACCTCCACGACCTCGCGTTCGGACGCGACGAGCGTCCCGTCGAGCCCGACACCGCCGCGAAGTCGATGGGCGCGGAGGAGACGTTCGAGAGCGATTGCCGCGATCCCGCGCGGCTCGCCACGGTGCTGCGCGAGCAGGCGGAGCGGGTCGCGCGCGAGCTGCGCGAGTCCAGCGTGGCCGCCGCGCGCATCACGCTCAAGCTGAGGTTCAGCGACTTCCACACGATCACGCGCGCCGTGACCGGCGATCCCACGCAGGACGGCCTCGAGCTCTACCGCCGCGCGCGCAGTCTCCTCGACCGCGAGCACCTCGACCAGCCGGTGCGGCTGATCGGCATCTCCGCGTCGACGCTCGGCCCCGCGGCCTCGGGGCAATTGCCTCTCCTCGATCCGGCGATGATCCGCCGCGAGCGTCTCGCGAAGGTCGTCGACGGCCTCGCGGAGCGTTTCGGCGACGACGTCGTGCGTCCCGCGTCGCTACTTCGTCCTCCCGACGCGTGCTAAACTACTGAACAGCCGTTCACTTCCGTCTCAGGAGCACGGATGGATCGCCTGATCGCCTATGATCGTCTGGCCCGCGAGGACCGCTTCGTCCGCATGCGGGCGCGCGACGTCGGCGAGCTCAAGATCGCGCAGGGGTTGCCGCCGTTCCCCGGGCTGGCGACGCACGAGCAGATGCGCGACCGCGTGCACGGCATTCTCGTGGGCGAGCTCCAGGCGATGGAGGGCGCGGGCCGCACGGTGTTCGACTTCCCCGACGCGCCGTGGGAATTCACCATGGACATCGCGCGCCAGGTCTGGGACGAGTCGCGTCACGTGGAGATCTACCTCGGGCTGCTCGATCACCTCGGCGGCTACGTCGGCGAGTACCCCGAGACCACGATCCTCTGGCGCTGCGCGTGCGCCGAGGACGCCGCCGCGCGCGTGGCGGGCGTCAACCGGGGACTCGAAGGGCTCGCGTGCGACGTCTTCAACCAACTCGTGCACATCGCGCGCAAGCTCGGCGATCCGATCCTCGAGCGCTCGGTCGACTTCGTGCTCGCGGACGAGATCACGCACGTGCGCATGGGCTCGCGCTGGCTCAACGAGCTGACGCGCGGCGACGCCGACCGCCGGCGCAAGGCGATCGAGTTCCAGGACTCGATCGACGAGCGCTTCAACCTCGCCGGCTCGCGGCAGGACGGCGAGCACGAGCTGGTCGCGATCTCGATCGCGAAGGACGCGCGCAGGCTCGCCGGCTTCACGGACGAGGAGATCGAGCGGCTCGTCAAGAGCACGCAGCGCTCGCAGGTGTACTGATCGCGCACCCGCTCGCCGGCTCGTTTTCCGTCGAGGCCTCCGCCCGCCTCATCCGCGCGTACCGCTACGTCGAGGAGCGCACGATGCGCATCCTCGGCGGCTGGATCGCGCTGACGCCCGAGCTGCCCGTCAAGCTCCTGTTCGGCCGCCACGTCTGGGACTGCGCGCAGCACGCGGACCTCTGGGGCAAGCGACTGCCCGAGCTCCGCGAGCCCGCCCAGCAGTCCGAGCCCGCGAACGAGCGCGTGGTCGCGTTCATGGACCTGATCGAGAACTGCCAGACTCCGGCGGCGACGGCCGAGCGGGTGACCGGCATCTATCGCGTGGTGAAGCCGCACCTCGCGGCGGTGTACGCGCGTCACCTCGCCGACGCGAACGCGATCTACGAGCCGCCCACGCGCCGAATCCTGCAGCGCTGCCTCGACGAGGAGCGACGCCACGTGGCGGCGGGCAGGATGATCGTCGAGCGCTTCGCCGCCGACTCCGCCTGGCGCGCGCGCGGCGCGGACTGGGAGCAGCGGCTGCTCGCGGCGCTCGGCGCCGCCGGCGGCATCGCGGGCGCGGGCGGCACGGATCGCGATTTCACCGCGCCCCCCTCCGCGGCGACCGAATCGTCGCCCTGGCATCCCGCGCGCGACGTCGTCGCGCTCGGCTCCGCGTTCCGGCCGGACGTCGTCCCCGCGGAGCTCGCGGAGCGCATCGAGGCGCACGGCCGCGCGCTCCTCGCCGGGGATCGCGCCGCGCTCGCGCAGGACGTCGAAGCGGAGGCGCGCGCCGCCGTCGACGCGACGTACGTCGATCTGCGGGGGCCGTGGGAGCGCGCGCGCGTGGTCGCGTGCGCGCGCATCGGCGCCTACCGCGTGCTCAAGCTCGCGCTCGAAGGCGTCGCGGGACGGACGATGCTCCAGCTGCGCTGGCGCCCCGTGGACGGCGCGTGGCGTATCGCCGCCGCCGACGTCGTGCCGTCGTAAGACGAGCGACCGTCATGGACGTGGCCTAGTGTTTCGCGCCGTGCTCGTCGCCAACCGCGGCGAGATCGCCCGCCGCGTCTTCCGCGCCTGCCGCGGCCTCGGCATCCGGACGATCGCCGTGTATTCCGAAGCGGACCGCGACGCCGCGCACGTCCGCGAGGCCGACGAGGCGGTCCTGATCGGACCCGCGCCCGCGCGCGAGAGCTACCTCGCGATCGATCGCATCCTCGAGGCCGCGCGACGGACCGGCGCCGACGCCGTCCATCCCGGGTACGGCTTCCTCTCGGAGAACTGGCGCTTCGCGCAGGCGTGCGCCGACGCGGGGATCACGTTCATCGGGCCGTCGCCGGCCGCGATCCAGGCCATGGGCGACAAGAGCGAAGCGCGCCGTCTCATGGCGAAGGCCGGCGTCCCCGTGGTGCCCGGCACGCCGGGTCCGATCAGCGGCATCGAGGAGGCCACACAGTTCGGGAACGCGGCCGGCTTTCCGCTGCTCCTCAAGGCGGCGAAGGGCGGTGGCGGGATCGGCATGGCCCGCGTGAGCGCGGCCGGCGAGCTCGCGGCGGCATTCGCGGCCGCCACGCGCCGAGCGGCAGCCGCGTTCGGCGAGGGCGCGGTGTACGTCGAGCGCTACCTCGAGCGGCCGCGGCACGTCGAGGTGCAGGTGTTCGGCGACAGCGCGGGCACGGTCGTTCACCTTCACGAGCGCGACTGCTCGATCCAGCGCCGCCATCAGAAGCTCATCGAGGAGTCGCCCGCGCCCGGGCTTCCTGCCGCGACGAAAGCAGGGCTCACGGCCGCCGCCGTCGCGGGCGCGCGCGCGATCGGGTACGTCAACGCGGGCACGATGGAGTTCCTCGTCGAGGAGAGCGGTCGGCTCTCTTTCATCGAGATGAACACGCGCCTGCAGGTCGAGCATCCGGTCACCGAGGAGGTCACGGGCCTGGATCTCGTGGTCGCGCAGCTCCGGGTCGCCGCGGGCGAGGCGCTGCCGTGGCGCCAGGACGAGGTCGCGCAGCGTGGCGCCGCCATCGAGTGTCGCGTGTACGCCGAGGATCCCGCGAAGAACTTCCTGCCGTCGCCGGGCACGGTGAGCCGGCTCGTGCTGCCGGAAGGCGAGGGGATTCGCGTCGAGTCGGGCATCGTGGAAGGCGCGTCGGTGCCGGTCCATTACGATCCGTTGCTGCTGAAGCTCGTGGCGCGCGGCGCGGACCGCGCCGAGGCCGTCGCGCGGCTCGACCGTGCCCTGGAGGGATGCGTGGTCGAAGGCGTGCGCACGACGATCCCGTTCGTGCGGCGGGTCCTCGGCGACGCGCGATTCCGCGCCGGGAGCGTGCACACGCAGATGATCGAACAAGGAGCGTTCAGAGATGCCTGAGGAGATCCGCGCGCACATCACGGGCGTCGTCTTCCAGATCCCCACCAAGCCCGGAGACAAGGTCGGCGCCGGTGACGCCGTCATCGTGCTCGAGTCGATGAAGATGGAGATCCCAGTCGAGGCCCCGCGCGCCGGCGCCGTGAAGGAGATCCGCGTGCAGGAAGGCCAGACGGTCCAGGAAGGCGACGTCGTCGCCATCCTCGAGTAGGAGGCCTCCATGAGCCTCGACCTCATCCGCGGGCTTTACGACTACCACGCCTGGGCGAACCGCCGGCTCTTCGACGTTGCGGTCGAGCGCGGCGAAGCAGCCGTGACGCGCGACATGGGCCCGCAGTGGAGCTGGCCGACGATCCTGAAGATGTTCGCCCACATCTACGGCGCCGACGCGATCTGGCTCGGCCGGTGGAAGAGTGCCGCGCCCTCCTCGTTCCCCGGCAACGATCTGCCGTCGATGGCGGCGCTGCGCACGGCGTGGGATGCCTTCGAGGTCCAGCAGCGCGCGTATCTCGACGCGCTGACGGAGGCGGACCTCGCGCGCGTGCTCGACTACAAGAACCTGCAGGGCGTGCCGCAGCGCGCGCCGATGTGGCAGCTGCTCCAGCACGTGCCGAACCACGCCACGCACCACCGCAGCGAGATCAACACGATGCTGACGCTGATCAGCGGCTCGCCGCCGGACACCGGGATCAACAGCTTCATCCTCGCCAAGGCGACGAAGGCCTGACGTGTCGATGAAGGACCTCGCCGCCGACCTCGCGCGCCGTCGCGACGCCGCGCGCGCGATGGGTGGCGAGGACGCGGTGGCGCGCCAGCACGCCGCCGGCAAGCTCACCGTCCGCGAGCGCATCGACCTCTTGTTCGATGCGGGGACGTTCACGGAGCTCGGCGTGCACGCGACGCACGCGGGGATCTCTCCCGACATGGCGGGGAAGACCACGCCCGCCGACGGCGTCATCACGGGCTTCGGCGCGATCGGCGGCCGTCTCGCGTCGGTCATCGCCTACGACTTCACCGTGATGGCGGGCTCGATGGGCAAGACCGCCGAGGTGAAGTGCAACCGCGCGCGCGAGATCGCCTACGGCAAGCGCATGCCGATGATCTGGCTCATCGACTCCGCCGGCGCGCGCATCCAGGAGGCGATCGGCTCGCGGAACTTCGCGGGCTCGGGCCTGCTCTTCCGCGAGGAGTCGATCATGTCGGGGGTCGTGCCGCAGGTGGCGGCGATGATGGGCCCCGGGGCCGCGGGCACCGCCTACATCCCCGCGCTCGCCGACTTCGTCCCGATGGTGAAGGGGACGAGCCACATGGCGCTCGGGGGCCCGCCGCTCGTGAAGGCGGTGGTCGGCGAAGACATCTCGGCGGAGGACCTCGGGGGCTCGAAAGTCCACTGCGAGATCTCCGGCGTCGGCGATCTCGAGGTCGCCGACGATCGCGAGTGCCTCGCGGCGATCAAGACGTATCTCTCGTATTTCCCGTCGAACAATACCGAGCGTCCGCCTGCTGTCGCGTGTCAGGACCCGGCGGAGCGTCGCGACGAAGAGCTGCTCTCGATCGTCCCCGACAACCCGCGGCGCGCCTACGACGTGAAGAAGGTCGTGCGCGGGGTGGTCGACCGCGACAGCTTCTTCGAGATCAAGCCGGGGTTCGCGAAGAACATCGTCGTCGGCCTCGCGCGACTGGCCGGGATGCCGGTCGGCGTCGTGGCGAACCAGCCGATGGTCCTGGGCGGCGCGCTCGACAACGACGCCGCGGACAAGGCGGCGCGGTTCATCCTGCTCTGCGACGCCTTCAACATCCCGCTGGTGTTCCTGCAGGACGTCCCCGGCTTCATGGTCGGCTCGAAGGTGGAGCGCGCCGGCATCATCCGGCACGGCGCGAAGATGCTCTACGCGGTGAGCGAGGCGACGGTGCCGAAGCTCACGGTGGTGATACGCAAGGCGTACGGCGCCGGCTACTTCGTGATGTGCGGCCGGGGCTACGAGCCGGACCTGATCGTGGTGTGGCCGACGGCGGAGATCAGCGTGATGGGCCCCGAGGGCGGCACGAACATCATCTTCCGCAAGGAGATCGCGTCAGCGTCGAACCCGGACGAGGAGCGCGCCCGCCGCGTGGCGGAATTCCGCAAGCTGATCGACCCGTACGTGGCCGCCGGCGCCGCGCTGGTCGACGACGTGATCGACCCGCGCGAAACCCGCCCGACGCTGATCCGCGCGCTGTTGATGGCGCAGACGAAGGTCGTCCAGCGACCCTGGAAGAAGCACGGAGTGATGCCGGTCTGAACCGAGGGGAGGGCCTTAGATCAAGCGGCCCGGCCCAGATTTAGGATGACTCCCACGCGAGAAAACCATCGAGAAACTTCTCGATCTCGGGCGTCCGCTGGCCTTTCCGCAACTGCATCCAATTGATGCCGAATCGAGTGGCCCTATCCTGATCGAGCTTATACATGGATCCACTGCTGTCCAAGTTCAGGACTCCTGACATGGGCGAAGAAGTTCATGCATCACCGGGGGCCTCGTAGACCAGGGTCAGGCTCGTTCCCGGGCACAGAACCTCAAGCGCGGTGAGGGTCGCACACACGTGGGCCAGGGCCTGGTTGCTGCGCGGGTTCGCCAGGGAATGCAGGCGGATCCGCAGGTGCTGAGCGTCTGGGATGACATCCACGCTCGACGA
>VGLJ01000032.1 GCA_016866775.1 Candidatus Rokuibacteriota bacterium
GCGGATCGCGGAGCTTGAAAGCCGGATGCGCGAGGCCGCGCGGCGCCTCGACTTCGAGCAGGCGGCCGAGCTGCGCGACCGCGTGCGCGCGCTGCGAAAGCTGACCGTGTAATTGGGGGGGGCGGTGGACCCCCCGCGCTATGATCGCGCGGTGAGCGTGCGTCCGGAGTTGCCGCCGCTGCGCGTCCTGGTCGTCGACGACGACGAGGACAACCGTCGCATCGTCTGCCGCTATCTCCCGAACCCGCCGCTCACGATCGCCACGGCGTCCGACGGCCGGGCGGCCATCGAGGCGGTGCTCGCCGCGCCCGCCGACGTCATCCTGCTCGACCTCGAGATGCCGGTCATGGACGGGATCGAGGCGGCGGCGCGCGCGCGACTTCGAGCGCACGACGGATCGCCCGCGCACGGTGATCATCGGCTTGTCCGCGCACCACGACGACGCGCCGCGGGCGCGCTGCCTCGCCGCGGGCTGCGATGTCTATCTGACGAAGCCCGTGTCGCGTGCGGTGTTGCTCCGGACGCTCCTGGACGCCGTGACCTATGCGCGCGCGGCGCCCTCCGTACCGGCCGCGCCGCAGCCCGTCGTGCCCGAGGCGGACCCCGGCGACCCGGTCGTGATCGATCCGGCGCTCGCGGACAGCGTGGGCCAATTCCTCGGATCGCGGCGCGCCGCGCTCGACGAGCTCGCGGCCACGCTCGGCGCCGGAGAGCGCGGACCGTTGCGGCGGCTCGCGCACAAGCTCGCGGGGAGCTTCGGCCTCTACGGATTCACCTGGGCCGCGGCGGAGTGCGATCGCATGGCGCAGCAGGCCGAGGACGCGGAGCGCGCCCGGCTCACGGAGATGCTCGCCGCGCTGCGACGGCATCTCGAGACCGTCGACGTGCGGTGCGGTGGCGTCGCCGTCACGAAAGGGGATCCGGCCGATGGAGTCACGCGCGCGCCTGCTCGTCGTGGATGACGATCCGGATGTGCGGCACGTCCTGAAGACGAAGCTCGAGCAGACCGGTCGCTTCGAGGTCCACACGGCGGGTGGCGGCCAGGAAGGGCTGCGGAGCGCGCAGACGCTGCAGCCCGAGGTGATCGTCTCGGACATCGACATGCCCGACGTGGACGGCGGCGAGCTGGCGGCGACGCTCCGCGAGACGCCGTCGACGGCCACGATCCCCGTGGTCTTTCTGTCGGCGCTCGTGTCGCCGACCGACACCGGCCAGAGCTCCGGCGGCTGGCCGATGCTCTCCAAGCGCGGCTCGCTGGAGACGCTCATCCGCACGATCGAACGGATGCTCGCCGAGCCGAAGCGCCGCGCGTAAGGCAACGAAGAGCGGCCGGACCCCTACAATAGAGGGCGCCATGGCCCTCGACGAGAAGCTCGCCCGCCTCCCGGACCGGCCCGGCGTCTACATCTACAAGGACGCCAAGGCGCAGGTCGTCTACGTGGGCAAGGCGGCCTCGCTCCGGAGCCGCGTGCGCTCCTACTTCCAGGAGTCGCGTCCCCACGACCCGAAGACCGACAGCCTCGTCCGGCAGATCGCCGACCTCGAGTACATCGTGACCGACAACGAGCTCGAGGCGCTCATGCTCGAGGCGAACCTGGTGCGCAAGCACCGGCCGCGCTACAACATCATCCTCCGCGACGACAAGCACTACCCGTTCCTCAAGCTCACGACGAACGAGGACTTCCCGCGGCTGCTCGTCGCGCGCAAGGTGCGCGACGACGGCGCGACGTACTACGGACCGTTCTATCCGGCGACGGCGATGCGCGAGACGTTACGGCTGACGCGGCAGCTGTTCCCGCTGCGGACGTGCTCGATCACCATCGACGGGCGGCTGGAGCGGCCGTGCATCCAGTACGCGATCCACCGTTGCAACGCGCCGTGCACCGGGTGGGAGACGCGCGAGGGCTACGCCGACTCCGTGCGCCGCGTGAAGATCTTCCTCGAGGGCAAGGACGAGGACCTCGCGCAGACGCTGACGAAGGAGATGGAGCTGGCGGCGGCCGAGATGAAGTTCGAGCGCGCCGCGGTGCTGCGCGACCAGATCCAGTCGCTCAATCGCGTGCGCGAGCGCCAGAAGATCATCTCGGTGGACGAGCTGGACCAGGACGTGCTCGGCGTCGTGCGCCAGGGCGGGGAGGCGTGCGTCGAGCTCTTCTTCGTGCGCAAGGGCCGGCTCGTGGGCCAGGAGGCGTTCTTCTTCGACAAGGTGCAGGGCTGGTCCGACGGCGAGATCCTGTCCGCGTTCGTCCGGCAGTTCTACGGCAAGAACGTGACGCCGCCGCAGGAGATCCTCCTGTCGGAAGAGATCGCCGAGACCGGGCTGCTCGCCGAGTTCCTGAGCGGGCTTGCCGGACGCCGCGTGTCCCTCATCGTTCCGCAGCGCGGCACGCGGCGCGAGTTCGTCGCGATGGCGGAATCGAACGCGGCCATCGCGCTGCAGAACCACCTGCTGTCGCGCGGCAACCGGACCCAGCTCGTGCAGGAGGACCTGCAGCGCGCGCTCGGCCTCGCGGGGCTGCCGAATCGCATCGAGGGCTACGACATCTCGCACATCCAGGGCACCGAGCAGGTCGGCTCGCTCGTCGTCTGGGACAACGGCGCGATGAAGAAGGACGACTACAAGCGGTACAAGATCAAGACCGTCGCCGGCGCCGACGACTTCGCGTCGCTGCGCGAGATGCTCACGCGCCGCTTCAGCCGCGCGCTCGAGGAGGAGGGGATCCTGCCCGACCTCGTGCTCATCGACGGCGGGCGCGGCCAGCTCAACGTGGGCGTGACCGTGCTCGCGGAGCTCGGGCTGGACGACATTCCCGTCGTGTCGCTCGCCAAGCAGCAGGAGGAGGTCTATCGCACGGACAGCCTCGAGCCGCTCGTGCTCGACCCGACCGCGCCCGCGCTGCAGACGCTGCAGAAGATCCGCGACGAGGCGCACCGGTTCGCGATCACGTACAACAAGACCCTGCGCGCCAAGCGGGCGCTGCAGTCGGTGCTCGACACGGTTCCCGGCGTCGGCCCCACGATCCGCACGAGCCTCCTGAAGACGCTGGGCTCGGCGCGCCGCGTGCGCGAGGCCAGCGTGGCGGAGCTCGCGGCGGTGCCGAAAGTCACGCCACAGATGGCCCAGCGGATTTACGATCACTTTCACCCCCCGGCCGTGGTGTCGGAACCGGGGAACGGAGAAGAACGTTTCACGCAGTGACGCCTACGCGGCTCGAGAGGAGGTGACCGGATGAAGAAGCTCGTGACCCTGTGCGCGGCCGTGGCGATCGTCGCCGTGGCCGGCAGCCCCGCGTTCGCCTTCAAGTGCCCCACGATGATCAAGGAGGGCAAGGAGGCGGCGGCAAAGGCGAAGGCCGACGACCCGAAGGTGAAGCAGGCGACGGCCAAGCTCGACGAAGCGCAGAAGCTGCACAGTGAGGGGAAGCACGCCGATTCGGTGAAGGCCGCCGAAGAGGCGCACGGTCTCCTGGGGCTCAAGAAGTAACTGCAGTCCGGTCGGGCGAGGGGGAGCTTTGCTCCCCCTCGCGGCCATCTCCGCGTTAAGATCGGAGAAATCATGGCGTCCGACCGCTATCCGTTCCGCGAGATCGAAGCGAAGTGGCAGACGGCCTGGGAGCGAAGCGAGCAGTTCCGCGTCCAGGAAGATCCCCGCCGCCCGAAGTTCTACTGCCTCGAGATGTTTCCGTATCCGTCCGGCCGCATCCACATGGGCCACGTCCGCGTGTACGCGATCGGCGATCTCCTCGCGCGCTACAAGTGGATGCGCGGGTTCAACGTCCTCCACCCGATGGGCTGGGACGCGTTCGGGCTTCCCGCCGAGAATGCGGCGATCGAGCACAACGTCCATCCCGCGGTGTGGACGTCCGCCAACATCGACAACATGAAGGCGCAGCTCCGGACGATGGGCATCTCCTACGACTGGAGCCGCGAGCTCGCGACGTGCGACCCCTCCTACTACAAGTGGGAGCAGCTCATCTTCATCAAGATGCTCGAGCGCGGGCTCGCGTACCGCCGCCGCTCGACGGTGAACTGGTGTCCGTCCTGCCAGACCGTGCTCGCGAACGAGCAGGTGGAGGCGGGCCGGTGCTGGCGCTGCGACTCCGAGGTCACCCCGCGCGAGATCGAAGGCTGGTTCTTCAAGATCACCGCGTACGCGGACGAGCTCCTCGACTGGTGTGACCGGCTCCCCGGATGGCCCGAGCGCGTGATCACGATGCAGAAGAACTGGATCGGCCGCAGCGAAGGCGCCGAGTTCGACCTTCCGATCGCCGGCCGCGCCGACGCTCCGGAGCTCAAGATCCGCGTGTTCACCACGCGGCCGGACACGGCGTTCGGCATGACGTACGCGGTGCTCGCGCCCGAGCACCCGCTCGTCGACCAGGTCGTGAAAGATCCCGACGAGCACGCGCGCGTCGCCGCGTTCCGCGCCGAGGTCGCGCGCGAGTCGGAGATCGAACGGATGGCCGCCGATCGTCCGAAGCGCGGGCTCCGGCTCAGCGCGAAGATCGTGAACCCGTTCAACAACGCGGCGCTTCCGCTCTTCATCGCGGACTACGTCCTCATGGGCTACGGCACGGGCGCGATCATGGCGGTGCCGGGCGAGGACCAGCGCGACTGGGACTTCGCCAAGCAGCACGGCCTCACGATCATCGAGACCGTGAAGCGCCCCGAGGGCTGGGTGGGCGAGGCGTACTCGGGTGACGGCGTCAAGATCAACTCCGGCTTCCTCGACGGGCTCACCGTCGCGGAGGCGAAGCGCAAGGCGATCGACTGGCTCGTCGAGCGCGGGCTCGGCGTCGGCAAGGTGAACTATCGCCTCCGCGACTGGGGCATCAGCCGGCAGCGGTACTGGGGCGCGCCGATTCCGGTCCTCTACTGCGAGCGGTGCGGCATGGTGCCGGAGAAGGAAGAGCACCTTCCGGTCGTGCTTCCGCGCGACGTGCAGATCAGCGGCAAGGGGGGCTCGCCGCTCGCGGAGGCGCCGTCGTTCGTCAACGCGCCGTGCCCGAAGTGCGGCGGCAAGGCGCGCCGCGAGACGGACACGATGGACACGTTCGTCGAGTCCTCGTGGTACTTCTTCCGCTACTGCTCGGCGCAATATGACGTCGGGATGTTCGAGCGCGCGGCCGCAGACTACTGGATGCCGGTCGATCAGTACATCGGCGGCATCGAGCACGCGGTCCTCCACCTCCTCTACGCGCGGTTCTACACGAAGGTCCTCCGCGACCTCGGGCTCACGAAGGTCGACGAGCCGTTCACCGCGCTGCTCAGCCAGGGGATGGTGATCAAGGACGGCGCGAAGATGTCGAAGTCGAAGGGCAACGTGGTGGATCCGGACGACCTCATCCGGACCTTCGGCGCCGACACCGCGCGCCTCTTCTCGCTCTTCGCCGCGCCGCCGGAGAAGGACCTCGACTGGAACGACCAGGGCGTGGAAGGCGCCTCGCGGTTCCTCAACCGCGTGTGGCGCTTCGTCGTCGCGCACGCCGAGACGCTTCACGGCGCGCCGCGCGGCGGCTCAGGGCCCACGACGGAGGCCGGGCGCGCGTTCCGCCGCACGATCCACGAGACGACCAAGCGCGTGACGGACGACATCGAGCGCGACTTCCACTTCAACACCGCGATCAGCGCCATCATGGAGCTCGTCAACGCGCTCTACGCCTTCGAGGCCGCGTCGTCCGACACGATTCCCGCGCCGGAGCGCGCCGCGCTCCTCCGCGAGGCCGTCGAGACCGTGCTGCTCCTCCTCGGGCCGATCAGCCCGCACGTGACCGAGGAGCTCTGGTCGCAGCTCGGCCATACGAAGAGCCTCTTCGCCGAGCGCTGGCCCGAGGCGGATCCCGGCGCGCTGCGGCGCGACGAGGTGACGGTCGTGCTCCAGGTCGACGGCAAAGTGCGTGGCCGCCTCACGGTGGACGTGGACGCGCCGGAGCCGCGCGTGCGCGAGCTCGCGCTCGCGGACGACAAGGTCCGCGCGTGGGTCGGCGGGCGGACGGTGGATCGGGTGGTCGTCGTCCCGAACCGCCTCGTCAACATCGTGACGAGATCGTGATGGGGGGTGCGAGACGCACCCCCCCAAGCCCCCCACGCTCCGGGCCCGGAGTGAATCCGGGCCCTCCGCGACTGCCGATGGGCCTCGTGGCCATCGTCCTCACCGCAGCGCTCTTCGCGGGGTGCGGGTACTCCACGCGAGGGCGTCTGCCGGCGGACGTGAAGACCGTCGCCGTGCCCGTCCTCGCCAACCGCACCACGAAGCCCGCCGTCGAGACCGAGATGACGCGCGCGCTCGTCGACGCCTTCGCCACCGACGGGCGGCTGCGGGTCGTGGGGCGCGAGACGGCGGACGCGGTCCTCGAGGGCGAGGTCACGGGCTACGAGCTCGTCGCGATCTCCTTCGATCCCACCGCGAACATCCGGCGATACCGGCTCGTCGTCACGATGAACGTGCGCCTGCGCGACGTGCGCCGGAACACCGTCCTCTTCCAGCAGCAGGGCCTCAGCGAGAAGGCCGACTTTCCCGTGTCCGGGGTGGTCAGCGAGACGATCTCGCGCGAGGAGATCGCGCTCCGCGTGGCGACGCTCGACATCGCGCGCGCCGTCGTCGCGCTCGCGATCGAGCGGTTCTAGCGTTTGGATCTCACCGCGTTCCTGCGCCAGGTCGAGGGCGGGACCGTGCCGCGGCTCGCGCTGCTCCACGGGACGGACATCCAGGCGCTCGACGACGCGCTGGCCGCGGTCACGCGCGCGCTGTTTCCCGATCCGGCCCTCGTCACGCTCGGTCGTGACGTCTTCGACGGGCGCGAGACGAGCGCCGACGCGATCGCGCTGGCCGCCGACACGCTGCCGCTCGGCGTCGGCACGCGGCTGGTCGTGGTCCGTCACTGCCAGGCGTTGAACGAGCACGGCATGGACTCGTTGCGCGCCTACGTGGAGCGGCCGGCGCCGACCACCTGCCTCATGCTGCTCGCCGACCAGCTCCTCTCGGGCGAACGCGAGCGCAAGGCGCATTGGCTCCTCGAGGCCGTGCCGGCCGCGGCGGTCGTCACGCTCGTGCCGCTGAAGGGGACGACGCTGCGCGAGTGGCTGCGCCGGCGTGCCGCGGCCGAGGGCTACACGGTCACGGACGAGGCGGCGAAGCTCCTCGTCGAGTGGGTCGGCGACGATCCGATCAGCGTGCTCGCCGAGGTGCGCAAGGCCGCGCTCGCCGGCGGGCCCGACAACGTCGCCGTCGGGACGAAGGAAGTCACGGCCGTGGTCGGCGAGCAGCGGGTGAACGGGATCTTCGACCTCACGCGCGCCGTCGAGCGGCGCGACATGGGCGCGGCGCTGACGACGCTCGACAGCCTGCTCGACACCGTCGAGCCGCTGGCGGTCATGACGCTGCTCACGCGTTCCCTCCGGCACACCTGGTCGGCGCGCGAGTGGAGCGCGCGCGGCCAGCCGCCCGAACAGATCGCGCGCATGCTCCGCGTGCCGCCGTTCGTCGCGAAGATCCTCGTCGAGCGCGGCCGCGGCAGCGCGGGCGAGCGGCTGCCACGCCAGCTCGCGCGCTGCTGGGAAACCGAGCGCCGGCTGAAGTCGAGCGGCGAGCCGCGCGCGGAGCTGACCGCGCTCGTGGCGGAGCTGTGCGCCGGCGCCTGACCGCGGCGGCGCTCGCGGTCCTCGCGCTCCTCGTTCTTCCCGCCGCCGCACCCGCCGCGCCGCCCACCCAGGCGCTGCGCGCGGGCGCCGCACGCATGCCGATGCGCGTCCCGCCCGGCACGCCGCTCGCGGGCTACGGCAGCCTGCGCCGGCGCGCGCTCGTCCCCGACCTCCTCGGCCTCCATCCCCACGCGTTCTGGTTCAAACCGGGCGAGGGCCATCTCGACGAGGTCGCGGTCCGCGCGCTCGTCGTCTACGCGGGCGAGACACGCGTCACGTGGATCGCCGCCGACCTCATCGCCGTCGATCAGGCGTTCGTGGCCCGCCTCAACGCGCGGCTGGCGGCGAGCGGGATCCGTGCCGGGGCGCTGATCGTCTCGGCGTCGCACACGCATTCCGGGCCGGGCGCGTTCCTCGACTCGGCGCTGTTCGGTGTCGTCGCGGTCGACCGCGAGGACGCGATGGTGCGCGACGCGATCCTCGACGCGATGATCGAGGCCGTGCGGCGGGCCGGCGCGCGCGCCCGCGACGCGCAGATCGCGGTCGCGACCGTCGAAGCGCCGCCGGTGACGCGGAGCCGGCTCGACGGTGGCGTGGACCGCGACGTCGTCGTGGTGCGGCTGACGACGACAGACGGTGAGCCGATCGCCGTCCTGTGGAACTACGCGATCCACGGGACGATGCTGGGGCCGCGGAACCGGAAGCTGTCGGGCGACGTGATGGGCGTCGCCTCGCGCGCGCTCGAAGCGTCGCTCGGCGTCCCCGCCCTGTTCGTCAACGGCGCGGTCGGCGACGTCAGCCCGCGCCACCACGGCGCCCAGGAGCAGGAGGCGACGGGTCGCACGCTTGCCGCCGCCGTCCGCAGAGGGTGGGATGCCGCGGAGGCCCCGGATTCACTCCGCGGCCGGAGCGTGGGAGGCTTGGGGGGCGCGCCTCGGGCCCCCCATGTCGTTGTCCGCAGCGCGCGCGTGCGCCTGCCGCCGCCCGCCGTGTCGCTGCGCCACTGCGCGGCGCGCTGGATTCCCGGCGCCGTCCGCGTACCGGTCGGCAGCGCGCTCCCGCAGGACACCGAGATGATCGCGGGCGCCCTCGGACCGGTGGCGTGGCTCACGATGCCCGGCGAGCCGATCACGGCCCTCGGGCAGGAGATCAAGGACACGGCGCGCAAGCGGTGGCCGCACGCGTTCGTGGCGAGCGTGTCGAACGATTACCTCGGCTACTTCGTGCGGCCCCAGGACTACGCGAGCTCCGGCTACGTCACGTGCGCGGCCCTCTACGGGCCGCAGATCGGCCCGTGCCTCGTGGAGACGGGCGTGACGCTGCTCGACAGCCTGACGAGGGATGGGCCGCGGCTCAGGGCCGCGGCCCGCGCGCCGGCCTCCTGCGACGAGGTGGCGGCGCGATGACGGCGGCGCGGTTACTTCGCGGGGACGAGCCGCCGGGCGAGCGCGGACTTCTTGCGGGCGGCGGTGTTGCGGTGGATGACGCCCTTGGTGACGGCCTTGTCCAGCGCGCGAATGGCCTCGTGGACGGCGGCCCCGGCGTCGCCGGTGCCGAGCGCGGCGCGCGCGGTCTTGACGGCGGTGCGCACCTTCGAGCGGACCACCCGGTTGCGAACGCGGCGGCGCTCGTTCTGCCGCATGCGCTTGAGAGCTGACGACGTGTTGGCCAAAACGTTTTCCTCCGGCGGAACATGATGCCCGACGGCCGCGGGCTTTGCAAATGACGGCGGCGCCGGAGATCATCCGGGCCCTAGGCAGCATCGGCACCGCCACGCTGCTGAGCCGCGTGCTCGGCTACGTGCGCGACATGGTCGTGGCGCTCGCGTTCGGCGCCGGACCGGTGACCGACGCCTTCTTCGTCGCCTTCCGCATCCCCAACATTCTCCGGCGCCTGCTCGCCGAAGGGGCCCTCGCGACCGCCGTGATCCCCGTGTTCAGCGACTACCTCGCCAATCGCACGCGCGCCGAGCTGGCACGGATGCTCGCGGTCGTCTTCGGCGCCGCGCTCGTGGTGCTGTCGGCGGTCGCCGCGCTCGGCATCGTCACCGCGCCCTGGATCGTCCGCGCGATCGCGCCGGGCTTCGCCGCGGACGCGAGCCAGTGGCAGCTCGCCACGCTGCTCACGCGCCTGATGTTTCCCTACCTGCTGCTCGTCGGCCTCGGCGCGCTGGCGATGGGCGCCCTCCAGGCGCACGGCCGGTTCTTCGCGGCGGCCCTTGGCCCCGCCGTCCTCAACATCGGGATGATCGTGGGCGTGACGCTCCTGCGCACGCGTCTCGATCCACCGATCGTGGCGCTCGCGATCGGCGTCCTCGTCGGCGGGCTCGGCCAGATCCTCGTCCAGGTTCCCGGGCTCCGGCGCGAAGGCCTGCTCGTGGCGCCGGCGCTGGAGCCGCGCCACCCGGTGCTCCGCCGTGTCGTGCGCCTGCTGCTGCCGTCGGTGCTCGGCCTCGCGGCGGTGCAGGTGAGCGTGTTCGTCAACACGCTGCTCGCCTCGCTGCTCGAGCCGGGCAGCATCTCGTACCTCTACTACGCCGACCGCGTGATGGAGTTCCCGCTCGGCGTGTTCGGGATCGCGCTGGCCTCCGCGGCGCTGCCCGCGATGGCGCGCCAGGGCGCCACCGGCGACACGCGCGCGATCGCGGACACGCTCGCCTTCGCGCTGCGCCTGTCGTTCTTCATCGCCGCGCCGGCGACCGTCGGGCTCATTCTGCTGCGCACGCCGATCACGCGGCTGCTCTTCGAGCGCGGCCAGTTCGGACCCGCGGAGACCGCCGCCACCGCCACGGCGCTCGCGTGGTACGCGGCGGGGCTCGCGGGCTTCTCGGGTGCGCGCATCGCTGCGCAGGCGTTCTACGCGCTCAGCGAGCCCGGGACGGCGGTGCGCTGGGGCACCGTATCGATCGGCGCGGGCATCGTCGCGGCCGTTGCGCTCATGGGGCCGCTCGGCCACGCGGGGCTCGCGGCGGCGTCGTCGGTGGGGGCGTACGTCAACGTGCTGACGCTCATCGCGGCGGCGCGGCGGCGCCTCGGGCGCCTGGGCGGGCGCGCGATGGTCGCCAGCGCGGCCCGGACGCTCGTCGCGTGCGTCCCGGTGGCCGTGTGGTGCGTGGCGCTGCGGGCGGTCGCGCCGCCGCCGCCGACGTTGCGCGGCGATCTCGGCGTCGTCGCGCTCGGTGTCGTCGTCGGCGCGCTGATCTTCTGGATCGCGAGCGCGCTCCTCCGGGCGCCGGAGCGCGCCGCGCTCGCCGCGATCTTGCCCCGCCGTCGGCGAGCGTGATAGGCTCCGAAGTGGTCACTCTCGTCGCCCCTTCGAACGGACGGACCGCGCCCCGGATCGCTTGATGGATCCCGTGGCCGGGTTTCTCGGCGCCCTCCAGACGGAGCGGGGGGCGTCCCGGCACACGCTGACCGCTTACCGCCGCGACCTCACCGACTTCACGCGGTTCGTCACGCGCGCCGGGCGTACGCTCGGCGACGTCCGCGCCGATGACGTCGTGTCGTACCTCGAGCACGCGCGTGCGCGCGGCCTGAAGCCCGCGAGTATCGCGCGGCGACTCGCCGCGGTGCGCGGCCTCTATCGCCATCTCGTGCGCGAGGAGGCGCTGCGCCGCGATCCGACCGAGCACGTCGACAGCCCGCGCTCCGTGCGCGCGCTGCCGAAGACGCTCTCACGCGAGGCCGCGGCGGCCCTGGTCGAGGCGATCACCGGCGAGGAGCCGCGCGCGGTGCGCGACCGCACGCTGCTCGAGGTGCTCTACGCGACGGGCATGCGCGCCTCGGAGTGTCTCGGCCTGCGGCTCGAGGACGTGAACCTCAACGCGGGCTACGCGCTGTGCACGGGCAAGGGGAAGAAGCAGCGCATCGTGCCGCTCGGCGACGAGGCGGAGCGCTGCCTGCGCGGGTATCTCGAGACCGCGCGGCCGGCGTTCACGCGCGCGCGCGATTGCGGGCGGCTCTTCGTGAACCCGCGCGGCGGGCCGCTCTCGCGGCAGTCGTTGTGGGTCATCGTGCGCCGCGCGGCGGCGGTCGCCGGACTGCGCAAGAAGATCTCGCCGCACGTGCTCCGGCATTCGTTCGCCAGCCACCTGCTCGAAGGCAAGGCGGACCTCCGCGCCGTACAGGCGATGCTCGGCCACGCCGACATCGCGACGACGCAGATCTACACCCATCTGCCCTCCGACACGCTCAAGCGCGTGTATCGCGAGGCGCATCCGCGAGCGCGATGACCCGCCGGGCGACCCTGCCGCGCACGAAGCCCCGGCGTCCGCGCGCGACGTACCCCCAGGTGGACGTCGGCGCCGCGGCGCTCGTGGACGCCGCGGTGCTCGCCGTGCCGGCGTCGATCTCCGTGGCCGACGCGCTCGCCAAGGCGCGTCGCCGAGATGTCCACGTGCTCGTGGCGGCCGATGCGCTCATTCTCCGCGACGATCTCGCGCGTGCCGCGAGCCTCGGCATCGGCGGCGCGCGCGCGCGGATGCTGGCGCGGCCGATCCCGCTCGTCGACGCGGACGCGAGCGAAGTCGTCGTCCGCCGCCACCTCGGCGCGGGCGCGCCACTCGTCGCCGTCCGTGACGGCCGCCGCGTGATCGGAGCGATCAGCGCCGGCACGGCGGCCGGCGACGGGGGAATCTCGCTGACCGATCGTCTCGGACGACGCCTGCCGGCGGCCGCGCTCAACGTGCTCGACACGGCGGCGCGGGTGGCCGCGGAGCGCGGCGCGCGCGCGTATCTCGCGGGCGGCATCGTCCGTGATGCGCTCGCGGACCGGCTTGGACATGGGGGCCCCGCAACACACAGGCCCGCCTTCGGCGGGACGGACCCTCAATCCCCCACCGCGTCGCCCGACCTCGACGTGGTCGTCGAAGGTGACGGCCCCGGCGTCGCGCGCGCGCTCGCCGATGCGCTCGTCGCGCCGCTGGTCGAGCACGCGCGGTTCCTGACCGCCACGGTGGGGCCCACGTCCGCCGGACGCATCGACGTGGCGACCGCGCGGAGCGAGCGCTACGAGGGACGGGGCACGCTGCCACGCGTGATGCCGTCGTCCATCGAGCAGGACCTGCGGCGCCGCGACTTCACGGTCAACGCGATGGCGGTCGAGCTCGCCTCGGGACGCCTGGAGCTGCTCGATCCGCATGGCGGCCGCTCGGATCTCGCGACCAGGACCTTGCGGATCCTGCATCCGGCCTCGTTCGTGGAGGATCCGACGCGCATGTTTCGCGCCGCGCGCTACGCGGTGCGCCTCGGCCTCGGACCGGACGCGTGGACGACGCGGTGTCAGGAACGGGCGCTGTCGCTGGCGCCGTATCCCGCGCTCTCCGGCGCCCGGCTCCTGGGCGAGCTCACGCGCATCCTCGCCGAGCCGCGCCCGGATCTCGTGCTCGTGCGCCTCGGCGCCGGCGGCGTCTATCGGCTCCTCGATCCGCGCTATCGCTTCGGCCGCGCCGCCCGCGCGCGCCTGAGCGCGCTGCCCGGCGCGCTCGCGCAGGGGGGTGGCGTGGGGCCCTCAGGCTCAAAGGGCTTTGCCACCGAACTGTTGCTGGTGGCGCTCCTCGCCGGCCAGCCCGGTGAGGTCATCGCCGCCGCGCTGCGGCGCCTCGACGTCACCGGCGAGCCGCTCGCGCGGATCACGCGCGCGATCGCCGAGCGCGCGTCGCTGGCACGCGTGCTGGCGTCTCCGGCGCGCATCAGCGAACGTGCGCGCGCGGTGCGCGGACGCCCCACGCTCCACCTCGCCGCCGTCTGGCTCGACGCCCCGGCCGAGGTGCGCCGGCAGCTGGATGCCGTCCGCGACGCGCTGCCGGTGCGCGCGACGTTGCGAGGCGACGAGGTCATCGGGCTCGGCGTGCCGGCGGGACCGGCGGTGGCGGCCGTGCTCGAGGCGCTCAGGGACGCGCAGCTCGACGGCGAGGTGACCGGGCGAAGCGAGGAAGAGGCCTTCGTTCGTACGTGGGCCGAACACACGAGAAAGGAGCGCTGACCGTGCCCGCCAAGTACATCTTCGTAACGGGCGGTGTCGTGTCGTCTCTGGGCAAGGGACTCGCGGCCGCCTCGATGGGTGCGCTGCTGGAGGCGCGGGGCCTCCGGGTCACGCTCCAGAAGATGGATCCGTACATCAACATCGACGCGGGGACGATGAGTCCCTACCAGCACGGCGAAGTCTTCGTCACCGACGACGGCGGCGAGACGGACCTCGACCTGGGGCACTACGAGCGCTTCACGGCCCGCCGGGTGAACCGCGACCACAACGTCACCACGGGCAAGGTCTACTTCTCGGTGATCTCGAAGGAGCGCCGCGGCGACTATCTCGGGCGCACGGTCCAGGTGATCCCGCACATCACCGACGAGATCAAGAGCTTCATCCGCAAGGTCGCGCACGACACCGACGTGGTGATCGTCGAGATCGGCGGCACGGTCGGCGACATCGAGAGCCTGCCGTTCCTCGAGGCGATCCGCCAGTTCAAGAAGGACGTCGGCAAGGACAACGTCATCTACGTGCACCTGACGCTCGTGCCGTTCATGCAGGCGGCCTCCGAGCTGAAGACGAAGGCGACGCAGCACTCGGTGAAGGAGCTGCGCGCGATCGGGATCCAGCCCGACATCCTGCTGTGCCGCACGGATCGCTACCTGCCGCCCGGCATCAAGTCGAAGATCGCGCTCTTCTGCGACGTCGAGGAGGAGGCGGTCATCACCGCCAAGGACGTCGACAGCGTCTACGAGGTCCCGCTCGTGTTCCATCACGAGGGTCTCGACGACATGCTGATGAAGCTTCTCGGTCTCGAGCCCCGGCCCGCGGACCTCTCGCGCTGGGAAGACGTCGTGCGGCGCGTGAAGAGCCCGAAGGGCCGCACGCGCATCGCGGTCGTCGGCAAGTACATCGAGGTGAAGGACTCCTACAAGAGCCTGGCCGAAGCGCTGGCGCACGGCGGCATCGCGAACGACGCCGGGGTCGACGTCGAGTGGGTGGACGCGGAGCTGATCGAGCGCGACGGGCCGGCAGCGCGCCTCGCCGGCATGCACGGCATCCTCGTGCCCGGCGGCTTCGGCGACCGCGGGATCGAGGGCAAGATCCAGGCGGTGCGCCACGCGCGCGAGCAGGGCGTGCCGTATCTCGGCATCTGTCTCGGCATGCAGTGCGCGGTCATCGAGTACGCGCGCCACGTCTGCAACCTCGCGGGCGCGAATTCGACGGAGTTCGACGCGAACCCCCCGCACAACGTCATCGATCTCCTGCCCGAGCAGCGCACGGTGGAGGCGAAGGGCGGCACCATGCGGCTCGGCAACTATCCGGTCGTGCTCGGCGAGGGCAGCACCGCCTCGCGGCTCTACGGGCAGGGCATCATCAAGGAGCGTCACCGCCACCGTTACGAGGTGAACAACGACTACCTGCGCCAGCTCGAAAAGGGCGGGCTCAGGGTGTCGGGCGTGTGGGCGGAGAAGCAGCTCGTCGAGATCATCGAGATCCCCGAGCACCCGTTCTTCGTCGCGAGTCAGTTCCACCCCGAGTTCCGCTCGCGCCCGTGGGAGCCGCATCCGCTCTTCGCGGGCTTCGTGGGCGCGGCGCTCGCCCATCAGGAGACTGCGGGGTGACGACGACCGCGGCCGTCCACGTCGGGTCCGTCACCATCGGCGGCGGCGCGCCCCTCGCGCTGATCGGCGGCCCCTGCGCGATCGAGAACGAGCGGCACGCGCTGATGACGGCCGAGCGGCTCACGCGGATCGCCGCCGATCGCAAGGTGCCGTTCATCTACAAGTCGTCCTACGACAAGGCCAACCGCTCGTCGATCAACAGCTATCGCGGTCCCGGGCTCGTGGAGGGCTTACGTATCCTGAGGAAGGTGAAGGAGACCCTCCGCGTGCCGGTGCTCTCGGACGTCCACCAGGCGAGCGAGGTGGATCCGGCCGCGGACGTGCTCGACGTCCTCCAGATCCCGGCCTTCCTGTGCCGGCAGACGGATCTGATCCTCACGGCCGCGGCCACGGGCAAGCCCGTCAACGTGAAGAAGGGCCAGTTCGTGGCGCCCAAGGACATGAAGAACGTCGTGGAGAAGATCCGCGCGAAGAAGAACGAGGCCATCCTCCTCACGGAGCGTGGCACGACGTTCGGCTACAACAACCTCGTCGTCGACATGCGCGGGCTCGCCGACATGCAGGCACTCGGCGTGCCGGTCGTGTTCGACGCGACCCACTCCGTGCAGCTCCCCGGCGGCGCGGGCGACCGCTCCGGCGGCGAGCGCGCGTACGTCCCCGCGCTGGCGCGCGCGGCCGTGGCGTTCGGCATCGACGCGCTCTTCATGGAGATGCACGAGGACCCCGACCGCACGATGCCCGACGGCCAGCCGCTCTCCGACGGTCCGAACATGCTGCGCATCGACGATCTGCCGCGGCTTCTCGACGAGCTGCTGGGCATCGCCGCCGCGCTGGGCCCGCGCGCGTGAGCGAGCGGCTCCAGGAGCTGGCGCGCCGGGTGCTCGAGATCGAGGCGCAAGCGATCCTCGCGCTGGTCCCGAAGCTCGACGAACGCTTCGCGACCGCCGTCGACTGCCTGCATCGCTGCAAGGGCCGCGTGATCGTCACCGGGATGGGCAAGTCGGGGTTGATCGGCCGCAAGATCGCCGCGACGTTCGCGTCGACCGGCACGCCCGCGTACTTCCTGCACCCCGCCGAGGGGGTGCACGGCGACCTCGGCATGCTCGCGCGCGGCGACGTCCTGCTCGCGCTCTCGAACTCCGGCGAGACCGACGAGCTGCTCGCGATCGTGGGGGCGATCAAGCGGCTCGACGTCCCCATCGTGCTGCTCACCGGCCGCCCGGATTCGCCGCTCGCCCGCGTCTCCCACGTGGTGATCGACGTCGCGGTGCCCCAGGAAGCATGCCCGATGAACCTCGCGCCGACGTCGAGCACGACCGCCGCCCTCGCGATGGGGGACGCGCTCGCCATGGCGCTGCTCGAGCTCCGCGGACTGCGTCCCGAGGACTATGCCGAGCTGCATCCCAGCGGCGCGCTCGGGTGGCGCAGCCTCGTCCGGGTGGCCGATCTCATGATCACGGGCGAGGCGCTGCCGGTCGTCGCGGACGACGCTCCCCTGAAGGACGTCGTGGAGGAGATGACCAGAAAGCTGAAGGGGATGACCACGGTCGTCGATCAGCGCGGCCGCCTCGTCGGCGTCATCACCGACGGCGACCTGCGCCGGCTGATGCTCCGTGGCGAGGCCGTCGACACGCTGCGGGCGGCGGACTTCGCCTCGCGCTCGCCGAAGACGATCGCCGCCGACGCGCTCGCCGCGCAGGCGCTCGAGATCATGGAACAGTCCGGCCCGATCACGAGCCTGGTGGTCGTCGACGAGGCCGGCCGCCCCGCCGGAGTGCTGCACATGCACGACATCCTCCGCGCGAAGATCCTCTAGCTTTTTCCGGCCCGTGGTAGGCTGGTACTGAAATTGCACATGCGTCGCCTAGCCCACGTGATCCTCGCGGTCGTGCTCGTGTTCGTGCTGGTGGTCGCGGCCACCCTGTACACGAGCACCCGGGCCCGCGAGGTGGAGCCGGTCGTCGGGCCGGCCCCCGTCAAAGCCGATCTCAACGTCAAGGAAGTACGGATCGAGGAAGAGGCGGGGAAGGTGCGCTGGCGGCTGACCGCCGAGCAGGCGCTGATGTGGGACGAGAAGGGCGCGGGCCGCAGCGAGTTGAAGCGCGTCAGCGTCGAGGTCGACGAGCCCGAGCGCTCGTGGAGCATCGTGGGCGACACGGCGGAGTACCTCCAGAAGGAGAAGAGGATCGAGCTCCGCGGCAACGTGGTGGTGACGTCCAGCGACGGGCTCAAGCTCGAGACCGACGTCCTCCGCTGGCATGGCGAGGAGCGGCGCCTGTGGACGGACTCCCCGGTGACCCTCAGCGCGCCGGGCGGCGTGGTGCGCGGACAGACCCTCGAACTCGCGATGGCGAGCGACGCCACGACGATCGGCGGCCGGGTGCGCGCACGCTTCGAGAGGCGATGAGGCGCGCGCTCGTGATCGGCCTGCTGCTGTGGGGGGCTGAGGGGTTTGGGGTCCTCCGGTTGTGGGGCCCCATGTTCAACGGCGCGCCCGGAGCCCCTCAACTGCAGATGGTTCACGCGCAGGCGCCCAAGGCGCAGCCCATCACCGTCGACGCCGACAAGATGGAACGCTACGGCAAGGAAGGCCTGGTGGTCTTCACGGGCAACGTGGTCGCGCGCCAGAACAACTCCGTGCAGTACGCCGACCGCATGGAGGTCTACCTCGACGAGAAGGGCGACCGCGTGCTCCGGACGGTGTCGACCGGCACGGTGAAGATCATCACGCGCGACTGCCGCACGGCGACCGCGCGCCGTGCGGAGTACCACGACCTCGAGCAGCGCGTGGTGCTCATGGGCAACGCGCGCGTCTGGCAGGACGAGAACGTGGTGAGCGGCGACACGATCACCATCTTCCTCGCCCAGGACAGAAGCGTGGTGCAGGGCGGACGGCAGGAGCGCGTGAAGGCGGTCTTCCAGCCGCGCGACGAGAAGAAGGACGGCCAGGCGTCGGTGAAGTCCGCGCCGGCGACCTGCCAGAACTGACGATGGAAGGCCTGGTCGCGCAGGGGCTCGAGAAGTGGTTCCGGCGGCGCAAAGCCGTGGACGCCGTCTCGCTCGACATCCAGCGCGGCGAGGTGGTCGGGCTGCTCGGGCCGAACGGCGCCGGCAAGACGACGTCGTTCTACATGATGGTGGGCCTCTTACCCGCGGATCGTGGCCGGATCTTCCTCGAGGGCGAGGAGATCACGCGGCTGCCGATGTATCAGCGCTGCCGGCGCGGCGTCGGGTACCTGCCGCAGGAGTCGTCGGTCTTCCGCAAGCTCACGGTCGAGGAAAACATCCTCGCGATCCTCGAGACGCAGGACCTCTCGCGCGCCGAGCGCCGCGGCCGGCTCGAGACGCTGCTCGCCGAGCTCGGGCTCACCGAGCTGGCCCCGTATCCGGCGTACACGCTCTCGGGCGGCGAGCGCCGGCGGCTCGAGATCACGCGCGCGCTCGTGACGGCTCCGCGCTATCTGCTGCTCGACGAGCCGTTCACGGGCATCGATCCGATCGCGATCGGCGACATCCAGGAGATCGTGGCGCGCCTGCGCGACCGCGGCATCGGCATCCTGATCACGGACCACAACGTCCGGGAGACCCTGGCGATCACGGACCGGGCGTATATCCTGTATGAGGGGAAGGTTCTCGTGTCGGGGACGGCCAGTGAGATCGCGGCCAACCCGCGGGCTCGAGAGATCTATCTCGGCGAGAAGTTCTCCCTCTAGGTAGCGAAAGAAGACCCTTTATGGCGATGGAAGCGCGTCTCTCCCTCAGGCAGAGCCAGAGCCAGCGGGTCGTGATGACCCCGCTGCTCCAGCAAGCGATCCAGCTCCTGCAGCTCTCCACCCTGGAGCTCCAGGAGGTGGTGCAGAAGGAGCTGCTCGAAAACCCGCTGCTCGAAGAGCTGCCGGAGACCCCGGAGACTCCGGAGGCGCCGGACAGCCGCGAGGCGCCGGTGGAGCCGGATCCGCGGGTGGCGCAAGCCTCCGAGACTCCGCCCACGACCGAGGCGACCACGCGCGACGAGCGGCAGACCGACGAGCTGCCCTTCGACCTGACCGCGGTGATGTTCGACGATCACGAGGAGCGGTCGCTGGTCGCGCAGGAAGATCGCGACGAGCTGCCGTTCGAGAACATCGTCCGCTCGGTCTCCTCGCTGACCGACCACCTCGGCGAGCAGCTCCGCTTCACCACCGACGACGACGTCATCCGGAAGATCGGCACCGAGATCATCGGCAACCTCGACGAGGACGGGTACCTCCGCGCCGAGCTGTCGGAGATGGCCGAGCGCTGCAAGGTGACGGTCGAGGAGGTGGAGAAGGCGCTCGCGCACGTGCAGGGCTTCGATCCGGCGGGGGTGGCCGCGCGCTCCGTCCAGGAGTGCCTGCTGATCCAGCTCAAGGCCGATCCGAATCCCGACCCGGTCTCGGTCGAGATCGTCGCCGAGCACTTCGACGACCTGAGCCGCCGGCGCTATCCCGACATCGCGCGCGCGCTCAAGCTCCCGCTCGACCGGATCATGGAGTCGGTCGAGGAGATCATGGGCCTCGAGCCGAAGCCGGGCCGCCGCTTCGGCGGCAACGACTCGCGTTACATCGTCCCCGACGTCGTCGTGCACAAGATGGACGGCGACTACGTCGTCACGCTGAACGAGGACGGCATCCCGCGCCTGCGCGTGAACTCGCTCTACCGCTCGCTCCTGCGCAACTCCGGGGACGACGCGCGTCAGTACGTGGAGCAGAAGCTGCGCTCGGCGATGTGGCTCATCAAGAGCGTCGACCAGCGCCAGCGCACGCTGCGCAAGGTCTCGCAGTCGATCGTGAAGTTCCAGAAGGAGTTCCTCGACAAGGGGCTGCCGTACCTGAAGCCGCTGTCGCTCCGCGACGTCGGCGAGGACATCGGCATGCACGAGTCGACGATCAGCCGCGTGACCACGAACAAGTACGTCGAGACCCCGCAGGGCCTCTACGAGCTGAAGTTCTTCTTCCACAGCGGCATCGCCTCGGGCGACGGGGTGATGGTGTCGTCGGTCTCGGTGAAGAAGCAGATCCAGGACCTGCTCGCGAACGAGGACCCGTCCAAGCCGCTGTCCGACCAGGAGGTCGCGCAGATCCTCAAGGGGCGCAGCCTGACCATCGCGCGCCGCACGGTCGCGAAGTACCGCGAGGAGCTCGGCATCCTGCCGTCGCACCAGCGGCGCCTGATGCCGAAGAAGCGCTAGCCCTTGGCCGACCCCGCCGCGTTCGTCATCATCACCGGGCTCAGCGGGGCGGGGAAGAGCCACGCGATCAAGTGCTTCGAGGACATGGGCTTCTTCTGCGTCGACAACCTGCCCACGACGCTCATCCCGACGTTCGCGGAGCTGATCGCGCGCTCGCGCCACGACGTCGAGCGCGTGGCCCTGGGCGTCGACGTCCGCGAGGGCGAGTACCTCTCGCACTTCCTCGAAGCGCTGCACGAGCTCAAGCGCCGCGGGCACGCCGTCGAGGTGCTGTTCTTCGAGGCGAGCGACGAGGCGCTGATCCGGCGCTATCACGAGAGCCGCCGCCGCCACCCCCTCGGGGGCGAGGGCAACGTGCGCGACGCGATCCGGGCCGAGCGCAAGGCGATGGCGCACATGCGCGAGATCGCCGACCGGATCGTCGAGACCTCGAGCCTCACCGTGCACCAGTTGAAGGCGCTGCTCGCGGACCTCTACGTGAAGCCCGGCACGCGGGGCGGGCTCACCGCCTCGCTCGTGTCGTTCGGCTTCAAGCACGGGATCCCGTTCGACGCCGACCTCGTCTTCGACGTGCGCTTCCTGCCGAATCCGCACTTCGTCGAGGGGCTCCGGCCGCTCGACGGCCGCGACACGCGCGTCAGGGACTTCGTGCTGAGCCACGACGAGGCGCGCGAGCTCCTCGAGCGCCTGCGCGATCTGCTCGAGTTCCTGCTGCCGTTCTACCAGCGCGAGGGCAAGGCCTACCTGACCGTCGCCGTCGGGTGCACCGGTGGGCGCCACCGGTCCGTGACGTTCGTCGAAATGTTGCTTCAGTACCTGGAAGGGCTCGGCTACACTCCGACGGTGGTCCATCGCGACATCGATCGTGAGTAATCCAGCGCGCGTGCTCGACGACCCGGGTGCGCTCGCCGCCGTCGATCCGCACGGCGCGCGCGCGGCGCTCGCCGGATTCCCGGCGCAGTGCCGGGCCGCGGCCGCGATCGAGCCGCCGCTCCTGCCGTCCATGAAGCGTCCGCGCGTCGTGGTCATCGCCGGCATGGGCGGGTCCGCGTCGGCGGGCGATCTCGTCGCGGCCTGCAGCGCCGAGCGCGTCGAGATCCCGATGTTCGTCCACCGCGGCTACGGTCTGCCGTCCGTGGCGTGGGACGAAGCGCTCGTGCTCGCGGTCTCGTACTCCGGCAACAGCGCCGAGATCATCTCCGCCGCCGACACCGCGCGCGCGCGACGACTGCCGTTCGTCGCGGTGACCGCGGGAGGCGCGCTCGCGTCGCTCACGGAGCAGCGCGGGCTCCCGTGCGTGCGCGTGCCGCAGGGCCTGATGCCGCGCATGGCCCTCGGCTACCTCTTCTTTCCGCTGGCGCGGATCCTGCGCGCGCTCGATGTCGACGTGGTGTCCGGCGAAGAGATCCAGGAGGCGCTCGCCGTCGTCGAGCAGCTCGGCGCCGAGCTCGCGCCCGAGCGTCCGCTCGAGGTGAACGAGGCCAAGCGCCTCGCCGTCGCGATCGGTAGCCGCTGGCCCGCGGTCTACGGCGGCCCGGTCACCGGCGCGGTCGCGTATCGGTGGAAGACCGACTTCGAGGAGAACGCGAAGGTCTTCGGCCTCGCGGGCGCCCTGCCCGAGATGAACCACAACACGATCGAGGCGTGGCGCACGCCGCTGGCACGCGATCTTCACCTGGTGCTCCTGCGCGACGAGCGCGAGGAGCCCGAGATCGCCCGGCGCTTCACGCTGCTGCGCGACCTCGCGGGTCCCGCGGCGGGCGGGGTCTCGGAGTGCCGCGCACGCGGACGCAGCACGCTCGCGCGCTTGCTCTCGCTCACCTGTCTCGGTCAGTGGGCGAGCTTGTACCTCGCGGCGCTCCGCGGCGTCGATCCGTGGAGCGTGCCGACGCTGGACGAGGTGAAGCGCAGACTCCGCGAGGGGTAACCCTGTGGTACAGTGGCGCGATTTCGGTGTGAGCTCAGCCGACGGGAGGGGCATGAATGGCGCGTGACGAGTACCTGTTCACGTCGGAGTCGGTGACGGAAGGGCATCCCGACAAGATCGCCGACCAGATCTCCGACGCCGTCCTGGACGCGATCATCGCCCAGGATCCGACGGGCCGCGTCGCCTGCGAGACGCTCCTCACCACGGGACTCGTCGTCGTGGCTGGCGAGATCACGACGAAGTGCTACGTCGACATCCCGCGCATCGCGCGCGACACGATCAAGGACGTCGGGTACACCCGCGCGAAGTACGGCTTCGACTACGAGACATGCGGCGTCATCGCCGCCATCGACCGCCAGTCGCCGGACATCGCCATGGGCGTCGACAAGCTCGGGGCCGGCGACCAGGGCCTCATGTTCGGCTACGCGTGCACCGAGACGCCCGAGCTGATGCCCCTGCCGATCATGCTGTCGCACAAGCTCGTCATGCGTTTGAGTGAGGCGCGTCGCTCCGGCGCGATGGCGTTCCTCCGCCCCGACGGCAAGTCGCAGGTCAGTGTCCGGTACGCCGACGGCAAGCCGGTGAGCGTCGAGACCGTCGTGATCTCCAGCCAGCATTCCCCCGACATCGACACCGCGAAGCTCCGCGAGCAGATCATCGAGCAGGTGATCGTCCCGACCATTCCCGCGAGCCTGATGAGCCGCGAGAAGGTCACGTTCCACATCAACCCGACGGGCCGGTTCGTGACGGGCGGGCCGATGGGAGACACCGGGCTCACGGGCCGCAAGATCATCGTCGACACGTACGGCGGCTCGTGCCCGCACGGCGGTGGCGCGTTCTCCGGCAAGGACCCGACGAAGGTCGACCGCTCGGCGTGCTACATGGCGCGGCACGTGGCGAAGAACCTCGTCGCGGCGGGCCTTGCGGACCGCGCGCAGGTGCAGGTGGCCTACGCGATCGGCGTGGCCGAGCCGGTGTCGATCATGGTCGAGACGTACGGCACGGGGAAGGTGCCGAACACGAAGCTCGAGCAACTGGTCCGCAAGCACTTCGACTTCACGCCGGCGGGGATCATCACGTATCTCGACCTGCGCCGGCCGATCTATCGTAAGACCGCCGCGTTCGGACACTTCGGCCGCTCCGAGCCCGAGTTCACGTGGGAGCGGACGGACCGGGTGAAGGACCTCCAGAAAGACGCATAAACCTCGGAGGGGGGCTTCGCCCCCCAGGACAGGAATGCGCGGGCGAAGCCCGCGCTCGAACCTGCTAATCTAACGCGGGCACATTCATGAGACGCCAGCCGTGAGACGGCCGCCGCCCATCGTCATCCTCGTCGTTCTGTTCGTTCTGCTGGCGCTGTTTGCCCAGCTCATCCCGCTGTACACCGACTGGCTCTGGTTCGACGAGGTCGGCTACGCGGACGTCTTCCTCAGCATCCTTTCGCTGCGCGGCGGCTTGTTCACCGCCATGATGATCGCCGTCCTCCTGTTCCTCTGGGCGAACCTGACGTTCGCGGCCCGGACGGCGGCACCCGACGTCGTGTGGGAGCTCGAGGACCAGCTCGGTCTGCCCGGGCGCGTGGTGATCGAGCCGCTCCTGCGGCGGTTCCTCCCGCTCGTCCTCCTGGTGATCGCGATCGCCTCCGGGCTGCGCGCGACCACGCACTGGGCGACGGTGGTCGGCTACATGAACGGCTCCGCGTTCGGCACGACCGACCCGCTCTTCGGGCGCGACCTGTCCTTCTACGTCTTCGTCCTTCCGTTCTGGCGGCTCCTGCATGGGTGGGCCAGCGCGCTCGTGACGGGCACGATGCTCCTCGCGCTCGCGGTGTACGTGCTTCGCCGGAGCCTCGCGATCACCACGCGAGGTCCGCGGCTCGCCGTGCGCGCGCGCGCCCATCTGCTCGTGCTGGGAGCCGTGCTGCTCGGGCTGAAGGCGATCGGCTTCTGGCTCGATCGCTTCGACCTGCTCTTCTCCCCGCGCGGGGTGATCTACGGCGCCTCGTACTCCGACATCCACGCGAGCCTGCCGATGCTGGGGGCCCTCGCCGTGCTCGCGGTGCTGTGCGCGATCGCGTGCCTGGTGCAGATCGGCCGCTCGGGGATTCGCTTCGTGGCGGGCGGGCTCGTCGCGCTCGTCCTCGTCTGGGTCATCGGGGTCGGCCTCTATCCCGCGCTGCTCCAGCGCTTCAGCGTCGTCCCCAACGAGCTCGCCGCCGAGCGGCCGTTCATCGCGCACAACATCCGCATGACCCGTCAGGCGTACGGCCTCGACCGGATCGTCGAGCGCGAGTTCCCGGCCGCGGAGTCGCTGGACGCCCGCGCGATCGAGCGCAACGCGCCGACGATCAAGAACATCCGGCTCTGGGACTACCGCCCGCTGCTCCGCACCTACGCCCAGCTCCAGGAGATCCGGACCTACTACAAGTTCCAGGACGTCGACAACGACCGCTACGTCGTGAACGGCGAGTACCGCCAGCTCATGCTCTCCCCGCGCGAGCTGTCGTACCCGCACCTCCAGTCACGGATCTGGATCAACGAGCACCTCACGTTCACGCACGGCTACGGCATCGTGGTGGGGCCGGTGAACCGGATCACGTCGGAAGGATTGCCCGAGTTCCACGTGAAGGACATCCCGCCGGCCTCCGCGCCGGGGTTCCCGAAGATCACGCGGCCCGAGATCTACTACGGCGAGATCTCCAACGAGTACGCGCTCGTGCGCACGCGCTCGCAGGAGCTCGACTATCCCGCCGGCGACCAGAACGTCTACTCGACGTACAAGGGGCGCGGCGGCGTCGTGCTCTCGTCCTGGCTGCGCAAGGCCGCGTTCGCCGCGCGCTTCGCGGAGATCAAGATCCTGCTGTCCAACGACCTGACCGAGGACAGCCGGATCATGATGTACCGCGCGGTCGCGCAGCGCGTGCGCCAGATCGCGCCGTTCTTCCGCTACGACCGCGACCCGTACACGGTCGTGACCGACGACGGCCGGCTCATGTGGATGCTCGACGGCTACACGACGACGGACCGTTACCCCTACTCGGAGCCGGTCGGAGGGCTCGGCAACTACATCCGGAATTCGGTGAAGGCGACGATCGACGCCTATCACGGCGAGGTCCGCTTCTACGTCGCCGATCCGTCCGATCCGCTCGTGCGCGCGTGGGGGGCCGCGTTTCCGCGGCTGCTCCAGCCGCTCGAGGCGATGCCGCCGGATCTCCAGAAGCACATCCGGTATCCCGAGGACTTCTTCGCGATCCAGGCGCGGAAGTACGCGAAGTACCACATGGAGGATCCGCAAGTCTTCTACAACCAGGAAGACCTGTGGGCCGTCCCACGACGGGCGATGGAGGGGCGCGACCGCGAGATGGAGCCGTACTACACCATCATGCGCGTGCCCGGCGAGTCGAAGGAGGAGTTCGTCCTCCTCACGCTGTTCAACCCCGCGCGGCGCGACAACATGATCGCGTGGCTCGCCGCGCGCTCGGATCCGCCGAACTACGGCCGGCTCATCGTCTTCAACTTCCCGAAGCAGAAGCTGGTCTACGGCCCGCGGCAGATCGACGCGCGCATCGACCAGGACCCGATCATCTCGCAGCAGCTTTCGCTGTGGAACCAGCGCGGCTCGCAGGTGATCCGCGGCTCGCTGCTCGCGATCCCGATCGACCAGTCGCTGATCTACGTGCAGCCGCTCTACCTCGCGGCGTCCGAGCAGGGCGCGCTCCCCGAGCTCCGGCGCGTCATCGTCGCCTACGGCAACCAGATCGCGATGGAGCCCACGCTCGAGCAGTCGCTCGGGCGAATCTTCTCCGGCCTCAGGCCCACGGCAGTGGATGCGGCGCCCGTCCGGGGCACGGTCGCCGAGGCCGCGCCGACCGCCGGGCCGGCGACCGCCGCGCGCTCGCTCGGCCAGCGTGCGCTGGAGATCTACGGCCGCGCGCAGGACGCGCTGAAGCGCGGGGACTGGGCCGCGTACGGCGCCGAGCAGAAGCGCCTGGAGGAAGTTTTGCGTCAGCTCAGCGAGGGCAGATAGCGGGGGCTTGGGGGTCCTCCAGCGATGGGGCCCCGATGTTCACGTCCGGGCGCGGGCGAAGAGGCTGAGGCCGAGACCGAGGAAGATCACGTTGGCGGTCCACGCCGCCAGCAGCGGCGGCAGCAGATCGGCACGCGCCAGCGCCACCGCGGCCTGGTGCACCACCATGTAGCCGACCATGATGGCGATCGCCAGCCCGATGCCGAAGAGCCGCGTCGACCGCGGCGACTGCAGCGCGAACGGGATCGCGACCAGCACCATGATCAGGTTCACGAGCGGGAACGCGAGCTTCGCGTAGAGCTCGACCACGTACTTGCGCGCGTGGAACCCCGCGGCCTCCAGCCGGCGGACGTAGTCGCTCAGCTCCGTGTAGCTCATCGCGGACACCGGCTTCTGGATCTGCGTGAAGTGATCGATGCGCTCCTCGAGGTTGAGCGCGCTCATCGCGAACGGCACCGACTCGATCTGGCCGGCGGCGTTGACCTCGCGGAACGCGCCGTCCTCCAGCTCCCACGCGTCGCCGGACCAGTGCGCGCGCCGCGCGTCGAGGCGGCTCTGGAGCCGGAAGTCCGGAGCGAGCTCGAGGACCGTGACGCCGAAGAGGTCGGCGGTGCCCGGCGCGAGGAGCTCGACGCGGTAGAACCGCGTCTCGCTGGCCCGGAGCCAGAGCCGCGCCCGGGACTGCATGTGCCGCGGGAGCTGGCCGCGGATCTTCACGCGGTCGACTTCCTCGCCACGCTCGTTGATCTGCGGCAGCACCATCTCCTGGAACACCCCGGCGAGGATGGCCACGGCGGCGCCGAGCGCGATGATCGGCGCGCTGATCCGATAGAGGCTGAGGCCGGCGGCCTTGAGCGCGGTGAGCTCGTGATACCGGGTGAGCGTGAGGAAGAGGAAGATCGTGGCCACGAGCATCACGATGGGCAGGCCGTCGTGCAGCCACGCGGGCAGCCGGTACGCGAAGTGCTCGAGGATGTACGCGAGCGGCGGCTTCGACCGGAGGAACCGATCCAGCGTCTGCGCGAGGTCGACGACCACGAAGAGCGCCGCGGCGACCGCGAGCCCGAACAGCATGAACGTGAGGTGCGAGCGGAGGAGATAGCGGTCGATGATGAGCGTCGAGTCCTTCGCGGAGCCCGTCGCGACCTGCCGCTCGGTCGCGCCCGGGCGGCGCCACCACGCGCTCACCGCGTCCGCCAGCGACCAGACCCACCGCGGTCCGCGCCAGCGGAGGTCGCGCGCGACCATCACCATCAGCACGAGGCCGACCGTCCCGAAGAGGGCGTTCGGCGCCCACATGGCGACCCAGGCGGGGAAGCGCTGGCGCAGCGCCGCGCCTTCGAGGGTGGTCACCAGCAGGTAATAGAGCGTGAGGATCGCGAGGCTGCCGACGAGCGCGATCGAGCGGCCGCCGCGATGCGAGCGCACGGCGAGGGGAAAGGCGACGAGCGCGAACACCACCGCCGTGAGCGGGAAGGCGAAGCGCTTGTGCCACTCGATCTCGAAGGGGATGCGGCGGAACGGCTCACGCGCGAACGTCGCGATGCGCTCCTCGAGCTGCGCGAGCGTGTAACCCTTCTCCGGCTTCTCGAGGCGCGCGGCGCCGCGGAACGTCGCGTCGAGCGGCAGGCTCATGTCGTACAGGCCGAAGACGGTGTAGCGGTAGCGTCCCGCGGCGGCGGCCCCGCCGATCTCATCGGGGCTCGGGATCTTGCCGGCCACGACGCCCGCCGCCGGCGCCGCGTGGAGCACGTCGGCCTCGTTGACCGCGCCGTCGATGAGCCGGAGCGTGAGGCGGCGGTTCACCTCGTCGGGCAAGAGACGGCCCTCGCGCGCGGTGATGATCCGCGTGAGCCGCGGGTCGCGCTCGTCCGAGACGAGGAGCCCGCGCAGCGCGACCTGCGAGGCGCTGATCTCCTGCGGGTAGATGACGACGTCGCCGAAGTCCGCGTTGAAGACGCGCTCCTTGAGCCCGCTCGTCGCCCGCGCTTGCAGGATCTTGAAGAGCTGCGCCTGGAACTCGCGGTTCGCCGGCGGCCCCAGCACGAGCGTCAGCGCACCCGACGCCAGCGTCACCATCAGGGCGACCGCGAGCACGGGGCTGAAGAGGCGCACCGGCCCGATGCCCGAGGCCTGGAACGCGACGACCTCCAGGTCGCCCGTCATGCGGCCGGCGGCGAGGAGCACCGCGACCAGCAGCGCCATCGGCAGCGTGAGCGCGAGGAACGACGGCAGCATGAAGAGGAGCAGCTGGGTTACCAGGTGAAGGGGGACCCCCTTGGTGATGACGAGGTCCGTCAGGTTGTAGATCCGGTCGATGAAGAGGACGAAGGTGAGGAGCGCGCCGCTCAGGCAGAACGGCGCGACCAGCTCTCGGAGGACGTACCGATCGATGACGGAGATGATGCGCAGCATCGTCGGGCTTCGCCTGTTGTACCATAGCGATGTGTCACCGAGATTCTTTGGGGTGACGCGGACTTACGCGGTCGCCGCCCTCCTCGCCGCCACGTGCCTGGGGCTCGCGGTCACCGGGTCCGCGGGACCCGTTCCCGACCGGCTCGAGCGCTTCCGCGCGCTCGTCTCCGAGCGTCTCAGCCCGGCGCAGATCCTCGACGTCCAGGCCGCCGAGGAGGCGTACCGCGAGGCCTACGCGCTGCTGGACGAGGAGATCGTCGAGAGCCTCGGCTCGGGCGGCGTGTTCGCGTCGACGGCGTTCCTGCAGGACCGGCTCGACGCGTTCAGCGACGCCTGGGGCGGTGCGGCCGTGAGGATCGTGCGCCTCGGTCAGCTCACCGTCGGCGTGTTCCAGCTCGAAGAGCCCGCCAGCGTGACGAGCGTGCGCGTGTACGGCAAGCTGCGCGAGGAAGCGGCGCTGCTCAGCGTCCTCGAGCGCGAAGGCCGGCCGACGCTCTATCCGCTGCCGGGAGGCCCGGGCGGCGTCGTGCAGTTCCTCGTCGCGTGGGACGGGACGCCGCCGGGCCGAGGCGGGCGTCCGCTCCGTCTCGACGTCGCGCGCCAGCGGGCCGATGGTGTCCACGTGGTGTGGTCGACCGCCGACGTCTATCCCGACGGGCTCATCGCGAGGAATTACGCGGTTCGTGGCGCGGAGGTGCGGGTGCGCTACGAGCTGCGCTATCCCGGCTGGGTGCCCGGCTGCGAGGGGCAGACCGAGCAGGAGGACGCGTATCGGTTCACGCCGGCGACCGGCACCTACACGCGGCTGAGCCAGCGTCAGTTCGACGCGTGGCATCGCGACATGCACGCCGCGGCCGCGCGCCTGTTCGCGGCACTCGAGGCTCAGGATCGGCGCACCGTCGCCGCGCTCGTGCCCGACGCGCGCGTTCGCGAGCGCCTTCCGGCGCGGCTCACGCCGGAGCCTGTGTGCGATGCGACCGCCGGCGCGCGCAGCGAGCAGGTGCTCGTGGCCGCGACCGACGGACAGGGATCGCCGTGGACGGTCACGTTCCAGCGCGGTGAAGGCGCGCGCTGGCGCGTCGTCGGCGCCTCGCCCGTGATTCCGTGACCGAGGAAATGGGCAGTCGCGGAGGGCCCGGATTCACTCCGGGCCCGGAGCGTGGGGGGCGCGGGGGGCCCGTCTCGGGCCCCCCACAGATCCCAGACCGGTACGAGCCGGCGGCGGTCGAGGCGCGCTGGTATCCCGAGTGGGAGAAGCGCGGGTACTTCAACGCCGAGGCCGACGATCCCCGCCCGCCATACTGCATCGTCATCCCGCCGCCGAACGTCACCGGCTCGCTCCACATGGGCCACGCGCTCGTCAACACGCTGCAGGACGTGCTCATCCGGATGAAGCGGATGGACGGCTTCAACGCGCTGTGGCTGCCGGGCACGGACCACGCGGGCATCGCGACGCAGTACGTGGTCGAGCGTCAGCTCGCGGCGGAAGGCAAGCGGAAGGAAGACCTGGGCTACGACGGATTCCTGACTCGCGTCCTGCAATGGAAGGACGAGTCCGGCGGCACGATCATCCGTCAGCTCAAGCGGCTCGGCGCCTCGTGCGACTGGCGGCGCGAGCGCTTCACGATGGACCCCGGGCTGTCGCGCGCGGTGCGCGAGGCCTTCGTGCGGCTCTACGACGAGGGCCTGATCTATCGCGACGACTACATCGTCAACTGGTGCCCGCGCTGCCAGACGGTGCTCGCCGATCTCGAGGTCGAGCGCGAGGACCGCGACGCGGAGTTCGTCTACATCAAGTACGGGCCGCTGACGCTGGGTACGGTGCGTCCGGAGACGAAGCTCGGCGACACGGGCCTCGCGGTCCATCCCGGCGACGCGCGCTACGCGCAGTACGTCGGGCAGACGCTCGAGATCCCCTCGGTCGACGGGACCATCAGCGTCAAGGTCGTCGCGGACGAAGCCGTCGACCCCGAGTTCGGGACGGGCGTGATCAAGGTGACGCCCGGCCACGATCCCACGGACTTCGAGATCGGGCGGCGTCACGGGCTGCCGATCCGCACGGTCATCGGCTTCGACGGCAAGATGACGGCGGCCGCGGGCAAGTACGCGGGCATGGACCGGTTCGAGACGCGCAAGAAGATCGTCGAGGACATGCAGGCGCTCGGGCTGATCGACCGGATCGAGCCGTACCGGCACGCCGTCGGGGTCTGCTACCGCTGCAAGACCGTCGTGGAGCCGCTCGTGTCGAAGCAGTGGTACGTGAACGTCAAGCCGCTCGCGGAAGCGGCCGACGCCGCGGCCGGCGACGGCCGCATCACGGTCCTGCCGTCGAACTGGGCGAAGGTCTTCCACCACTGGATGGCGAACATCCGCCCCTGGTGCGTGTCGCGCCAGCTCTGGTGGGGCCATCGCATTCCCGCCTGGTACTGCGACCGCGAGGAGAAGGTCTTCGTGTCGCGCACCGACCTCGCGAGCTGTCCCTCGTGCCAGGGGGCGCTGCGGCAGGAGACCGACGTCCTCGACACGTGGTTCTCGTCGGGGCTCTGGCCGTTCTCCACGCTCGGCTGGCCGGAGGACACGCAAGATCTCCGTACGTTCTACCCGACCGCGGTGCTGGTCACGGGCTACGACATCCTCACATTCTGGGTCGCGCGCATGGCGATGCTCGGGATGCGCCTCGCCGGCGACGTGCCGTTCCGCGACGTGTACATCCACACGCTGGTCCGGGACCCCGAGGGCCAGAAGATGTCGAAGACGAAGGGGAACGTCGTCGACCCCCTCGATCTGCTCGACAAGTACGGCACGGACGCGCTGCGCTTCATGCTCGCGAGCATGGTGATGCCGGCCGCGCGCGACATCCGGGTCTCCGACGATCGTCTCGAGGGCGCGCGAAACTTCGCGAACAAGCTCTGGAACGCGGCCCGGCTCGTGCTCTCGAACCTCGACGGCTACGATCCCGGCGCCGGGACGGCGGGCGGGGAGAGCGTGGCCGACCGCTGGATCCGTGACCGGCTCGCCACGACCGTCACCGAGGTGCGCGAGGCGCTGGAGAAGTACCGCTTCAACGACGCGGCCTCGTCGCTCTACCAGTTCGTCTGGAGCGACTACTGCGACTGGTACCTCGAGATCGCCAAGCGCTCGCTCTACCGGCCGGAGAGTCCGGCGGCGCGCCAGGCGACGCAGCACACGCTCGTCACCGTGCTCGAGGAGACGCTGCGGCTCCTGCATCCGCTCATGCCGTTCATCACCGAAGAGATCTGGCAACGGCTGCCGCACGAAGGCGATTCGATCATGATCGCGCCGTACCCGAAGGCGGCCGCCGTCGCGGCCGATCCGGAGGCGGATCGCTTCGTCACGCTGGTGATGGGCGCGATCACCGCGATCCGGACGATCCGTGGCGAGATGCGCATCAGCCCCGCGACGACGCTGAACGTCACGGTGAAGCCGCACGGCAGCGACACGGCCACGTTCACGCAGCATCGCGCGCTCGTCGAAGGGCTCGCGCGCGCGAGCGTGGCGGTCGACGCGGCGGCGACGCGGCCCAAGGGGTCGGCGCTGGGTGTCGTCGGCGCCTCGGAGCTCTACGTCGCGCTGGCGGGCGTGGTCGACGTCGCCGCCGAGCGGCAGCGTCTGCAGAAGGAGATCAAGCGCGCGGCCGACACGATCGGCTTCACGCGCGGCAAGCTGGGGCGCCCGGACTTCGTCGATCGCGCGCCGGCCGAGATCGTCGAGAAGGAGCGCGACAAGCTCGCCGAGCAGGAAGCGCTGCACGCGAAGCTTCTCGCTAGTCTCGCATGGCTCGACTAGCCCCGGAGGGGGACTCCGTCCCCCTTCCGGCGGTCGTCGCGCGCCTTGCGGCGCACTCCTCCCTGCCTCCCCCTGGGGACAGGATTGCGGCGGCACAGCCGCCGCTCGAACTGCCCGAAATCATCAGGTTGGAATCCGTCGACTCCACACAGCGCCATGCGCGAGAACTCGCCGATGACGGAGCAGTCGACGGCACCGTCGTCACGGCGGAAACGCAGACGGCGGGGCGCGGACGCCGGGGACGCGTCTGGAAGGATGTGCCCGGCGCGAGCGTCCTCATGTCGGTCATCCTGCGCACGTCGCTGCCGGCGGCGCGCGTGGCGACGCTGTCCATCGCGGCAGGCGTCGCGGTTGCGGAGGCGCTGCGCGAGGTCGCGGGAATCGACGCGCGACTCAAGTGGCCGAACGACGTGCTCGTCGATGGACGAAAGGTCGCCGGCGTGCTGCTCGAGCGTCACGGCGACGTCGTCATCCTCGGGATCGGCATCAACGTCACGCGCGACGCCGTGCCGCCGGACATCGACGCGCACGCGACGTCGATCGCGCGCGCGCGCCGCGACGCGAGCGTCGATCGTGAGGCCGTGCTCCTCGCGGTCGTCGATTCGGTCGCGCGGTGGCGCGGAATGCTCGAGCGCGAGGGATTCGAGCCCGTCCGCACGCGGTGGACGGCGCTCGCCGCGATGCTGGGCCGGCGCGTCACGGTCGACGGCGTGGCGGGGATCGCCCGGGGCCTCGACGTCGACGGCGCGCTCCTGATCGAGTCCGAAAAACCGTCGGCCGACCGCGAGGTTACACGCGTCGTGGCCGGCGACGTGGCGTAGCCGGCGCCAGCGTCCGACGGCCCGGCGCGTGCTCGTCGTCGCCGGTTGACACCCCAAAGTGGGATGCATATACTGCACTAAATCTGGTATAGCCAAGCGAGAGGCATCCCCTACATCTAGATACGGGCCGGCGGTTTCGACAGGAGGAGTTGATCGATGGGAATGTGGGTCGGTCGCGGACGCAAAGCCCGTGCGGCGTACGGCTTCGATGACATCGCTCTCGTCCCGGGCGCCCTGACCGTCAACCCCAACGAAGTCGACATCTCCTGGGAGCTCTGCGGCCGGCGGTTCGAGATCCCGATCATCGCCGCCGCGATGGACGGGGTCGTCGGGCCGAAGCTGGCGGTCGAGATGGGCCGCCACGGCGGCCTCGCGGTCCTGAATCTCGAAGGCATCTTCTCCCGCTACGAGCGTCCCGAAGAAGTCCTCGATCGGATCGTGTCCGCCAGCCCCGAGGAAGCGACGAAGATCATCCAGTCGATCTACGGCGAGCCCATCAAGGAAGAGCTGATCCACAAGCGGATCGAGCAGATCAAGAAGGGCGGGGGCGTGGTCGCGGTGTCCTCGATCCCGCAGCGCGCGGAGCGGTTCGGCCAGATCGCGCAAGAGGCGGGCGCCGACATCTTCATCGTCCAGTCCACGGTGACCACGGCGCGTCACGTCGCGACCGAGTACACACCCGTCGATCTCCGTCAGCTCAAGAAGGCGCTCGCGATTCCGCTGATCATCGGCAACGTCGTCACGTACGAAGCGTGTCTCGAGCTCATGGACGCGGGCGCCGACGCCCTGCTCATCGGCGTGGGACCGGGCGCGGCGTGCACGAGTCGTGAAGTGCTCGGCCTCGGCGTGCCCCAGGTGACGGCGACCGCGGACTCCGCGGCGGCGCGTGATTTCCACTACAAGCAAACCGGCCGCTACGTGCCGCTCATCACCGACGGGGGCATGACCACGGGCGGCGACGTGTGCAAGGCGCTCGCGGCCGGCGCCGACGCGGTCATGATCGGCTCCGCGTTCGCGCGCGCGACCGAGGCGCCGGGCCGCGGCTACCACTGGGGCATGGCGACGCCGCACCAGAACCTGCCGCGCGGCACGCGCATCCGGGTGGGCATCGCGGGCTCGCTCGAGCAGATCCTCTTCGGGCCCGCGTTCACCGAGGACGGCACGCTGAACCTCGTCGGCGCCATCCGCACGTGCATGGGCTCGGTCGGCGCGCAGAGCATCCGCGAGCTCCAGCAGACCGAATTGATCATCGCGCCGACGATCAAGACCGAGGGCAAGGTCTTCCAGCAGGCGCAGAAGCTCGGGCGGCCGCGCTAGGGCAGGGGCGGCGCGTGGTCGCCGTCGACACGATCGCGGTTCTCGATTTCGGCGGGCAGTACACCCAGCTGATCGCGCGCCGCATCCGCGATCTCGGCGTCTACTCCGAGATCTTCCCGTGCACGAACCCGCCCGCGAATCTCCTCACCGGCGGCTACAAGGGCATCGTCCTCTCGGGCGGCCCCAACAGCGTCTACGACGCGAATGCGCCGCTCCCCGCGAAGGACATCTTCGAAGCCGGCATTCCGGTCCTCGGGATCTGTTACGGCATGCAGGCGATGGGCTACCTGCTGGGTGGCGACGTCGTGCCGTCCGATCGCCGCGAGTACGGCAAGGCGAGCGTCCACCTCACCGGTCAGAGCCGGCTGCTCGACGGCGTGAAGCCGGAGGATGCCGGACGCGTGACGGTCTGGATGAGCCACGGCGACAGCGTGCTGAAGCCGCCGCCGGGGTTCACGGCGCTCGGGGCGACGACCAACTGCCCGGTCGCCGCGATGGCGGACGACGCGCGCAAGCTCTTCGCGGTGCAGTTCCATCCGGAGGTCGTCCACACACCGCAGGGCCGGCGGGTCTTCGAGAACTTCCTCGACATCTGCGGGGCGACCCGGACGTGGTCGATGGCGTCGTTCATCGACGACACGGTGGCGGCGACCCGCGCGAAGGTGGGCCGCGACCGCGTGCTCTGCGCGCTCTCCGGTGGCGTCGACTCCTCGGTGGTCGCGGTGCTCGTCCACCAGGCGATCGGCGACCAGCTCACGTGCGTCTTCGTCGACAACGGGCTTCTCCGCAAGGGCGAGGCCGAGGCGGTCGTCCGCACGTTCCGCGACACCTTCAGGATCAACCTCATCCGTGTGGATGCATCCAGGCGATTTCTCGAGGCGCTCGACGGGGTGACGGACCCCGAGGTCAAGCGCAAGCGGGTGGGCGCCGAGTTCATCGCGGTCTTCCAGGACGAGGCGCAGAAGCTCGGCGCGATCCCGTGGCTGGCGCAGGGCACGCTCTATCCGGACGTGATCGAGTCGGTCTCTCACAAGGGCCCGTCGGCCACCATCAAGACGCACCACAACGTCGGCGGGCTGCCCGAGGACATGCAGTTCGGGCTCGTCGAGCCGCTGCGCGAGCTCTTCAAAGACGAGGTGCGGCGCATCGGTGAGATCCTCGGGCTGCCCGCCGATATCGTGTGGCGCCAGCCCTTTCCCGGCCCCGGGCTCTCCATTCGCGTGCTGGGGGAGGTGACGAAAGAGCGGCTCGACGTGCTCCGCGACGCGGACGCGATCGTGCAGGACGAGATCCGGGCCGCGGGCCTCGAGCGCGAGATGTGGCAGGCGTTCGCGGTGCTGCTGCCGGTCCGTACCGTCGGCGTCATGGGCGACTTCCGCACCTACGCCAACGTCATCGCGCTGCGCGCGGTGACGAGCCTCGACGCGATGACCGCCGACTGGGCGAGGCTGCCGTACGAGCTGCTCGGCGTGATCTCGAACCGCATCATCAACGAGGTGAAGGACGTCAACCGGGTGGTGTACGACATCTCGTCGAAGCCGCCCGCGACCATCGAGTGGGAGTGACTCTGCCGGCCGACTTCGTCCACCTCCACGTGCACTCGGAATACAGCCTCCTCGACGGCGCCGCGCAGCTCGACAAGCTCGTCGCGAAGGCCAAGGCCCTCGGCTTCAAGGCGATCGCGCTCACCGACCACGGCAACCTCTTCGGCGGCATCGACTTCTACCAGGCCGCGAAGAAGGCCGAGGTCACGCCGATCCTCGGCTGCGAGCTCTACGTCGCGCCCGGCGGACGGAAGGAGCGCGGCAACCAGGACGGCGGGTACGAGGGCGCGAACCATCTCACGGTGCTCGTGCGCAATCAGACGGGCTACAAGAACCTCATCCGGCTCGTCTCGAAGGCGTACCTCGAGGGCTTCTACTACAAGCCGCGCGTCGACAAGGAGCTCCTCGCGCAGCACGCCGACGGCCTCGTCGTGCTGTCGGGCTGCCTCAACAGCGAAGTCTCGCGGCTGATCAGCGGCGGCGAGACGGCGAAAGCGCGGCAGTCCGCGGGCTGGTACCAGGAGGTCTTCGGCAAGGACCACTACTTCATGGAGGTCCAGGCGCACGGCCTGGCCGAGCAGATCAAGGTCACGGCCGAGACGCGCAGGATCGCGCAGGCGATCGGCGCGCCGATCGCGGGCACGAACGACTCGCACTACCTCGAAGCCGGCCACTCGCGCGCTCACGAAGCCCTCCTCTGCATTCAAACGGGCTCCACCCTGAACGATCCGAACCGCTGGAAGTTCTCGACCGAGGAGTTCTACGTGAAGTCCGCCGAGGAGATGGCGGTGGTCTTCGCGGAGATGCCGGAGGCGTGCGCCAACACCCTGCGCGTGGCGGAGCAGTGCGACCTGAAGCTCGACTTCGGCACGTTCCACCTGCCGAAGTACACGGTGCCCGAGACCCACACGCTCAACAGCTATCTCGAGGAGCTGGCGAGGCAAGGGCTCCGCCGGCGCTACGGCCCGAGCCCGGGCGACGCGATCGAGGAGCGGTTCCGGCACGAGCTGGCGGTCATCGAGAAGATGGGATTCGCCGGCTACTTCCTGGTCGTCTGGGACTTCATCCACTACGCGCGCCAGCACGGGATCGCGGTGGGGCCGGGACGCGGCTCGTCGGCGGGCTCGCTCGTCGCCTACTGCCTCGAGATCACCAACATCGATCCGATCCGCTACCACCTCCTCTTCGAGCGATTCCTGAACCCGGAGCGGATCTCGATGCCCGACATGGACATCGACTTCGCGGACGACCGCCGGGACGAAGTCATCAAGTACGTGGCCGAGCGCTACGGCCACGATCACGTCGCGCACATCATCACGTTCGGGACGATGGGCGCGAAGGCCGTCATCCGGGACGTCGGCCGCGTGCTCGGCCTGCCGTTCGCCGACGTCGACCGCATCGCCAAGCTCGTCCCCGGCTTCCCGCTGAACATCACGCTCGACGACGCCTACCAGAAGTCGCCGCCCCTCGCCGAGATGGTGAAGAGCCAGCCGGCGGTGAAGGAGCTCTGGGACATCGCGCGCGCGCTCGAAGGCGGCACGCGTCACGCCTCGGTGCACGCCTCGGCGGTGGTGATCTCCGACGAGCCGCTGGACGAGTACGTGCCGCTCTACAAGGATCCCAAGCGGCCGGAGCTGATCACCGGCTACGCGATGGGGCCGATCGAGAAGCTCGGCCTCCTGAAGATGGACTTCCTCGGCCTGCGCACGCTCACGGTGCTGGCAAACACGGCGAAGCTCCTCAAGGAGTCGCGCGGGATCGAGATCGACGTCGACGCGCTGCCGCTCGACGACGCGAAGACGTACGCGAGCCTCGCCGAGGCGAAGACGCTCGGCGTGTTCCAGCTGGAGTCCTCCGGCATGCGCGAGGCGCTGCGCGGGCTCCGGCCCGAGCGTCTCGAAGACGTGATCGCGATGGTCTCGCTCTATCGCCCCGGCCCGATGGACCTGATCCCCGACTTCATCAACCGCAAGCACGGGCGGGCGAAGATCACGTACGAGCATCCCGCGATGCAGAAGATCACGCAGGAAACGTACGGGATCATGATCTACCAGGAGCAGATCATGCAGATCGCGGTGGAGATGGCCGGCTTCACCATGGGCGAAGCCGACACGCTCCGCCGGGCCATGGGCAAGAAGGACCGCGAGCTCATGGCGAAGCAGAAGGAGAAGTTCCTCGCGGGCTGTGCCGAGCGCAAGACGGGAGCCGCCAAGGCCGAAAAAGTCTGGGAGCTGATGGAGAAGTTCGCGGGCTACGGATTCAACAAGTGTCTGACGGGCGACGCCCGCGTCGAGATGGCCGACGGGACGACGAAGCCGATCGTCGACGTCCGTGACGGCGACATGGTGCTGACGAAGGACGGCCCGGCGCGCACGTCCGGCGTGCGGCCGAGCGGCGTGCGGCGGATCGTGCGCCTGCGCCTCGCCAATGGCCTGTCGATCGCGTGCACGCCCGACCACCCCGTCTTCACGCAGCGTGGCTGGGTGAACGTCGAAGCCCTCGACGTCGACACGGACGTTGTCGGGATCGCGCGCGCGCTGCCGCGCGGGAGCGAGCGCGTCCCCTCGCATCGCCCCGCGCTCCTCGGGTATGCGCTGTCCAGGCGGACGCTCGGACCCGCCGGCGAGGTCGCGCTGTCCTCGCGCTCCGGGGCGGAGATCGAGGACATGCGCGCGATCGTGGAGTGCTTCGAGAACACGGTGGCGCGGGTGGACGATGACGCCGCCGCGCGAGGCTCCGCGGTGCACCCCCTGCCGCGCGACGCCGCCGTCCCGGCGGAGGCGATCGACTTTCTCGTCCGCGAGTGTGGGCTTGGCGGGCCGAACGCCTCCGAAAAGCGCATGCCGTCGATGGTCGATCGCTGGGATCGCGACGCGCTCGCGATCCTCGCCGCCAAGCTCTTCCAGGCGGACGGCTGTATCCACGTGAAGAGCCGCGCGGTCTCGTATGCGACCACGTCCGGGGAGCTCGCGACCGACGTGCGTCGGCTGCTGCTGAAGCTGGGCATCCTGTCGACCATCCACCAGCAGGACTGCGCGTCGTGCGGCGGGAAGCGTCGCAGCTACACGGTCACGATCGCCGACGACGCCGACGCGCGCGGCCGCTTCAGGGCCCTGGTGGGCCCGCACCTGGCGCCGAGCAAGGCGGCCGCGCTCGCCGAGCTGGCGGCCGTCGAAGGCACGCCGGGCCGAAAGCCGGGCCCGGGCGGCGGCGATTTCATTCCGTCGCAGCTGTTCCTCGACGAGCTGCGCCGCGCGATCCTGAAGCGGTTCTCCACGCTGCGCGAGGGGCTGCAGGCCCTGGAGCTCGGCGTGACCGCGCTCAGCGGCAAGCGCCGGCGGGAGGGCATGCGCCGGGACAGGCTCGCGGGCATCGCGCGGCACCTCGACGACCCCGGCCTTCAGGCCCTCGCGGATTCCCCGCTCGCGTGGTCTCGGCCCGGCGCCGTCGAGATCCTCGGCGAAGAGCCCACGTACGACATCGAAGTGCCCGGGCCGGCGAGCTTCGTCGCCAACGGGATCGTCGTCCACAACTCGCACGCGGCGGCGTACGCGCTCGTCGCCTATGAGACGGCGTACTTCAAGGCGAACTACCCCGTCGAGTTCATGACGGCGCTGCTGACGTCGGAAATGGGCGACACCGACAAGATCGTGAAGTACATCGAAGAGTGCCGCGCCATGGGCGTGGAGGTGAAGCCGCCCGACGTCAACGGCTCGTCGGTGCAGTTCAGCGTCCACGCCGACACGATCCGGTTCGGCCTCGCGGCGCTCAAGAACGTCGGCGAGGCGGCGATGGAGTCGATCCTCAAGACGCGCGCCGCCGACGGCTCGTTCACCACGCTCGAGGACTTCTGCGCGCGTGTCGACCTCCGGCTCGTCAATCGGCGCGTCGTGGAGAGCCTCATCAAGGCCGGCGCGTTCGATTCCGTCGGGGTCGCGCGCGCCCAGCTCCTGGCGACGCTCGATGCGGCGATGGAGAGCGGGCAGCGGCAGCAGCGCGACAAGGCGGAAGGGCAGGCGTCGTTCTTCGACATGCTGCCCGCGGCCGCGCCTCCGCCGGTGCGCGCGGTGGACGCGGCGTCCGTCCCCGAGTGGGATGACGACCAGCGCCTGGCGTTCGAGAAGGAAGTGCTCGGCTTCTACGTGTCCGGCCACCCGCTCGCGCGCTTCAGGCCGCTCGTCGAATCGCTCGGCATCACGTCGTCGTCCGAGCTCGCCGCGCGGCCCGGCGGCAGCCGCGTGCTGCTGTTCGGTCAGGTCGCGAGCCTCCGCGAGATCCCGACCAAGAGCGGCAACCGCATGGCGTTCGCGACCATCGAGGACACCGACGGCACCGTCGACGTCACGATCTTCCCGGAGCCGTTCAAGGCGGGCGCCGCGCTGCTCCGGTCGCGCGACGCGCTGCTGATCCGCGGCAAGGTCGACGACACGGAGAAGGGACGAGTGGTGCTCGCCGAGGAAGTGCGCCTGCTCGAGCACGCGCTGGGCGGCGGCCCGAGCCGAGGCTCGAACGGCGGCGGCGGCGCGCCGAACGCGTGCCGCGTGCGGATCCCCGGCGACGGCGACATCGGCGCGATGCTGAGCGGCGTGCGCCGCGTCTGCGGCGAGCACGCGGGCGGCGTGCCGCTCTTCGTGCACGTCCTGGTACCGTCGCTCGAAGTGGTGGTGCGCGCCGCCGCGGTGTCGGTCGACGGCAGCGCGGAGCTGGCGGCGAAGATCGACGCGCTCCTCGGTGCGGGCGCGTGCACGGTGGAGCATGCCGGACGGGCTTGATTTCGAGCAGCCGCTCCTGGAGCTCGAGGCCCACATCGCCGCCCTGCGCGCGCTCGACGACCCGCTCAAGCACGGCGACGAGATCGCGAAGCTCGAGGAGCGGCTCCAGCGCCAGCGCCAGCGCACCTACGCGTCGCTGAACGCGTGGCAGCGCACGCAGCTCGCGCGCCATCCCAAGCGCCCGCACACGCGCGATTTCATCAAGCTGCTCTTCGACGACTTCGTCGAGCTCCACGGCGACCGCGTGCACGGCGACGACGCGGCGGTGGTGGGCGGGCTCGCGCTGTTCGAGGGCCGCGGCGTCGTGGTGGTGGGTCACCAGAAGGGCCGCGACACCCGCGAGAAGATCGCCCGCAATTTCGGGATGCCGCATCCCGAGGGCTACCGCAAGGCGCTGCGTCTCATGCAGCTCGGCGAGAAGTTCGGCAAGCCGGTCGTCACCTTCATCGACACGCCGGGCGCGTACCCGGGCCCGGGCGCCGAAGAGCGTGGCCAGTCCGAAGCGATCGCGCACAACCTCCGCGTGATGGCGGGGCTCGCGTCACCGATCGTCAGCGTCGTCACGGGCGAAGGGGGCAGCGGCGGCGCGCTCGCGCTCGGCATGGGCAACCGCGTGCTGATGCTCGAATACGCGGTCTACTCGGTGATCTCGCCCGAAGGGTGTGCCGCGATCCTCTGGGGGGACGCCGCGCGCGCGCCCGAGGCGGCCGAGGGCATGCGCATCACCGCGCCCGACCTCCAGCGCCTCGGCGTGATCGACGGGATCGTCCCGGAGCCGGTCGGCGGCGCGCATCGCGACTGGGACGCGGCGGCGGGCTTGCTGCGGGGCGCGCTCCGTCAGGCGCTCGGCGATCTCGCGGGGATGTCCGCGAGGCACCTCGTGGAAGACCGCCAGGAGAAGTTCAGGCGGCTCGGTGCGTTCGAGGAGGAATCACGGACGAGATCAGGTTGACGGTCGCGTCAGGCGACCAGCGCGGCCGCGACGTCCTGATCGGTCACCAGCACGTTCATGAAGCGTCCCCGGAGCGCGCCGCGGATCGCCTCGACCTTTCCCGGTCCGCCGGCGACCGCGATCACCCATCGATCGTCGTGGCGCGAGAGCGACTGCAGGTGCGGCCCATCCACCGCGAGCACGCGCTGCACGAGCGCGCGCAACTCAGGGCGGTCGACGATCCGGCCGTCGACGTCGAACGGCTGATAGTTGATCTCGCCCACCACGCCGAGCTGTCGAAGGCGGTTCACGCTGACGCCGTAGGCTTCCGCGAGCGCGCAGAAGCCCGGGGTCTGCTCGTCGATCAACCCGATGCCGACGAGCGCGACGTCGACGTCCTGCGCGCCGGCGTAGATGCGGCGGACCTCGGGGTCGCGGAGGAGCCGGCGGCGCTCCCGCAGGAGCTGGCGCGAGGACTGCACGTGCTGCACGGGCAGCGCATACGCCGTGACGTGCGGGCGATACCTCGCCGCCGCCATGCCGACGAGGGTGTTGGGTGAGATGTCGACCAGCTTGAGCGTGCTCTCCCCGGACAGCGGATAGAGCACGAGGTCGCGCAGACGGCGCTCGCGCAGCGCGTGCACGGTCTGGTAGAGCGTGAAGCCGCACGAGAGACCGACGCGCATGCCGTGGGCGGTGATCTTCTCGAAGTACGCCGCGGCGGCGACGCCGAGCTCCTCGCGCACGTCCGCCCGGCCGCCGGAGGCGACGACGACGGCGTCGCGCAGGCCGTAGCGCTGCACGAGCGCGGTCTCGAGCGCCTGCGTGCGCGGGAGGTCGAGCTCGACGCGCACGAGCCCGTCGTCGTGCGCGCGCTTGAGCAGGCGCGACACCGTCGCGGCCGAGACGCCGAGCGTCTGCGCGATGTCCTTCTGGCTCTGCCCCTGCCGGTAATACAGCTCCAGGCACTGGACGACCTGCCGGAGCTCCGGCCCTGTAATTAATTTCATGGTGGTCAATTCCTTGCTTGACGGCCGTCAGTGTACCTCGCTATCCTTCCCGGCGTCACCCCATTCCCCCGTCTCCAGAGGAGGTCGAGCGATGGCCAACCGGCGATATGGTCCGCCGAGCGGACAGCCCGTGCCATTCACCGAGTACCACCAGTCGAAGGACGAGCTCGCCGGTTTGCCACAGACGCTCGCGGAGAAGGTCCCGGTCACCAGCACGCCGAACATCTTCTCGTACAAGTCGTACGTGTTCGCGAAGAACCCCGCGCTCGTGCAGCGCTACATCAAGGCGACGAAGGCCGACGTGGGCGGCGTGGGCGGTCACGTGGTCGCGGCGGACGAAGTGAAGTCGATCATCGCGAAGTTCGTGCTCGACAACAACGGCTATCGCGGCGAGCCGATCTTCACGTCGCTCATCGTCACGCACACCGGCGACGACGTCGCGGTCACGGGCATCATGAGCGAGCACGCCGACATGAGCGTGGTCGACGAGCTCATGTGGGACGCGCTGCAGGAAGGCGCCCACAAGGCGGGCGAGCTCGGGCTGTACGGCCCGGGCCAGGACCTCGTCGCCGATGCCTTCACGGGCAATCTGCGCGGCGCCGGGCCGGCCACGGTCGTGCTGCCGTTCCCGGTGCGCAAGGACAACCCTTCGCAGACCGTGCTCGCGTCGTTCGCGGACAAGACCGAGCCGATGGCCTACAACTACTACGCGACCGGCGCGTACATGCTGCCGCGCTTCAACACCGGGCTCGTCATCGCCTCCTCGAGCATGAAGCGGGGCTACATCTTCGACATCGTCGACCTCGACACGAAGGCGCAGGCCATCGAGGCCGGTGCGCATCCGCGCGATCTGAAGGCGCTCGACGGCAAGATGGAGGAGCTGTCCAAGGGCCTGCAGGAGAAAGTCATCCGCCTCCGCGTGCCCGAGGACCTCTACGACATCGAAGGGCTCTGCCGCTCCTCGCGCTTCGTCATCGCGCGCATCTGGAGCCGCAACGAGGACGGCTCACCGGGCGAGCTCGGCTACGTCGTCTCCGCGGAGCGCCTGCACAACATCAAGACCAAGAAGGGCTTCACGTACGGCGGCAAGGACGACCCGGTGCTCCTCGCGTTCGCGCAGGGCAACTGGCCGGCGCCCGGCGAGATCACGTCCCCGTGGGCGACGTGCCCGATGGTCGCGGGCGACTGCCGCGGCAGCCACAACCTGCACATCCTGCCGATGCCGATCAACTCGCAGACGTCGTTCTGGTCCGGCCCGATCGTCAGCGCGATCACGCTCTCCTGCAACATCCACACGGGCCGGATCGGCGCCATCTCGGATCAGTTCGCGCTCGGCACGCCGTGGGACTCCGTCCGCCGGCAGGCGTCGGACCTCGCGATCCAGTTCCGCAACGCGCACGGCGTGAAGCAGCCGGCGACGCTGCACGAGGACGAGCTGGAGTACCAGGAAGGCTGGAAGGAGCGGCGCGCGCGGCTCGAGAAGAAGTTCCAGGTCATGCCGCCGCTCACGTTCGGCAACGGCAACGGCCACGGGTCCGCCAACGGCGGCGCGAAGCAGCCGGCGGCCGGCGCCCGCGCCGGAGGACGTCCGGAAGAAATCGACTAGCCGCCGCGCTCGACGCGACGAAACCTGCGGGGCCAGAAGCAATTCCGGCCCCGTTCGTTTGACTTGGTATGGGGCGGGTGCTACGGTCGGAGTCACGTTCGGGCGCTGAAACGCCGATCAGATATGGCGAAACTTCATCTCATCACGTACGGCTGCCAGATGAACGAGTACGACTCCGAGCGAGTCGCCGGGCTTCTGCGCGAGCACCGCTACGAGCTCACCGAGAACGAAGCCGACGCCGATCTGATCCTCGTGAACACCTGCGCGATCCGCGAGAAGGCCGAGGACAAGGTGTTCTCGAAGCTCGGCGAGCTCGGGAAGCTCAAGCGCCGGCGGCCCGAGGTCATGGTGGGCGTGATGGGCTGCATGGCGCAGCTCCACAAAGCGGAGATCCAGCGGCGCGCGCCGCAGGTCGATCTCGTGTTCGGCTCGCCCGCGATCGCGCGTGTCGCCGACCTCGTCGCGCAGGCGCGCCGCGAAGGGCGCCCCGTGCTCGAGACGGGCGAGGGCCCGCTCGTCAAGATCACCGCGCGCCCGGCGTCCGCGTCGCGGCTGAAGGCGTTCGTGACGGTGATGGAAGGCTGCGAGAAGCACTGCACGTTCTGCGTGGTGCCGACGACCCGCGGACGCGAGCGGAGCCATCCGCCGGCGACGATCGCGGCCGAGGTGCGCGAGCTCGTGGCGGAAGGCTGCCGCGAGGTGACGCTGCTCGGCCAGACGGTGAACGCGTACGGCCGCGATCTCACACCGCCGACGGATCTCGCCGCGCTCTTCGCCGCGGTGAACGACGTCGAGGGCCTCGCGCGGATCCGCTTCACCACGTCGAACCCGTACAACCTGACGCCGCGCCTCATCGCCGCCGTGCGGGACGTGCCGAAGGTGTGCGAGTGGTTCCACCTGCCGCTGCAGTCTGGCTCGGACGACGTCCTCGCGCGCATGAACCGCGGCTACACACACGCGCGCTATCTCGAGCTCATCGACGCCCTCCGCGACGCCGTGCCCGACATCTCGCTCTCCACCGACCTCATCGTGGGCTTCCCGGGCGAGACCGAGGACGACTTCGCGGCGACGCTCGCGATGGTCGAGCGCGTGCAGTACGACAACGTGTTCGTGTTCCGCTACTCGCCGCGGCCCGGCACGCCGGCCGCCGCGATGCCGGGGCAGATCCCGGCCGAGGTGAAGGCCGCGCGCAACGCGCGGCTGCTGGAAGCCACCACGCGCGCCGCGCACGCGCGCAGCGCGCGGCGGCTCGGCGAGACCGTCGAGGTGCTCGTCGACGGCGCCGCGAAGAAGAACGCGGGGGAGCTGTCCGGACGTACCCGCTGCAACCGGATCGTCAACTTCGACGGGCAGGGACGCGTCGCCGTCGGCGACAGTGTCCACGTCCGCGTCACCGAGGTCCTTCCTCACAGCCTGCGAGGTATGCTCGTGGCGTCGCCGGAGGAGGCCGTATGTTCGTCGAGATGAAGGTGCGCGGGCTGGCGCTGGACCCGCTGTCGAACCTGCCGATCATCATCCTGCGGGACGAGGACGACAAGCGCTCGCTGCCCATCTGGATCGGCATCTACGAGGCCAACGCCATCGCGCTCGAGCTCGAGAAGATCGAGACCCCGCGCCCGATGACCCACGACCTCATCAAGAACCTCCTCGAGACGATCGAGGCGAAGGTGCTCAAGGTCATGGTGACGGACCTGAAGGAGAACACGTTCTACGCCGTGCTCCACCTGCAGGTCGGGGCCAAGGAGTACACCGTCGACTCGCGGCCGTCCGACGCCTTCGCCCTCGCGCTGCGCGTGGGCGCGCCGATCTACGTGGACGAAGAGGTCGTGCGCAAGGCGAAGAACCTCGAGGTCGGCAAGGAGGGCGGGGAGCCCGTCAAGGCCGACGACCCCGACCGTCTGCGGGAGTGGCTGCAGAACATCAAGCCGGAGGATTTCGAGAAGTTCAACAAGGCGTGACGACGGCCCGATCGTGAAGGTCGCGCTCTTCACCAACAACTATCTGCCGTTCCGCGGGGGCGTCACCACCTCGGTGGAGACCCTGCGCCGCGGACTCGAAGGCCGGGGCCACGAGGCCTGGGTCTTCGCGCCGCGCTTCCCGGGCGCCGTCGACACATGCTCGCGGATCGTGCGCTATCCCTCGCTGCCCGCCGCCACGTATCCGGAGTTCTCGCTCGCGGTGCCGTGGTCGCGCGCGGTGTCCGCGCGCGTGCGCGCGGAGCGCTTCGACGTCTTCCACGCGCACCATCCGTTCCTGCTTGGCCCGCTCGCGCGCCGGCTCGCGCGCCGCGAGCGGCGGCCGCTCGTCTTCACGTACCACACGCGCTACGACAAGTACGCGCACTACGTGCCGCTCCCGCGGCGGCTCGTCGCCGCCGCCGCCGTCGGCATCAGCACGCGCTTCTCCGCGCGCGCGAACGCGGTCATCGCGCCGTCGGCGCTCGTGCGCGACGAGCTCACCGCGCGCGGCGTGCGCACGCCGATCGCCGTGGTGCCGACGGGCGTCGACCTCGCGCACTTCGCGCCGGGGGACTCCGCGGCCGCGCGGCGCGCGCTCGGCCTCGCAACGGACGATCGCGTGCTGCTCTACGTCGGCCGGCTCGATCGCGAGAAGAGCGTGGAGCGGATCCTCATGGCGTTCGACCGGGTCGCCGGCACGGTCCCCCATGCGCGGCTCGTGCTGGCCGGCCACGGGACGGAAGCGGACGCGCTCCGGCGCCAGGCGCGCGCGTTGCCGACGAGCGACCGCATCACGTTCCTCGGCGTGCGCCCGCACGACGCGCTGGTGGAGTGCTATCGCGCCGCCGACCTCTTCGTGTTCGCGTCGGAGACCGAGACGCAGGGGCTCGTGCTCGCCGAGGCGGCGGCGTGCGGCGTGCCCGCGGTGAGCGTGAGCGGGCCCGGGTGCGACGAGGTCGTGCGTGGCGGCGAGACCGGCATCCTCGCGAAGCCGGACAGCGCCTCGCTCGCCGAGGCGGCCATCGGCCTGCTCCTCGACCCAGAACGCCGCGCCCGCATGGCGGCGCGTGCCCGGGCCGTCGCGGAGCGCGAGTTCGACGTGCGCCTGCAGATCGATCGCACGCTGGCGCTCTACGAGGACGCGGCGGCACGCGTGAAGGCCGGCGCCTCCTGAGCCGCGGCATCCGCGTGTTGTTGCGCGGCGAGTGGACCGCGCCGGAGGGTCAGGGCCTGCTGTCCTCGGATGCGCGCGTGAAGACGCTCCGCAAGGTGCTCGTCACCTATCCGGACGTGCGGCACATCCTGCCGGATCGCGTGAGCCTCGAAGACACCACCGAGGCGACGGTCGTCGAGACGCTGAAGCATTTCCTCGAGCGCCAGCAGTGGCTGGTCAAGTCCGTCGTCATCGAATGAGCGGGACGCGCAGCGAAGGGCTCCGGCGGGTCGAGAAGGAGATCGCGAGCGAGAAGGCCGCCGCGCTCGGCCGGGCGGGGGAACGCCTCGAGGCGGCGCTGGCCGAGACGCGTGACCTCGGCGCGCGCCTGCTCGGAACGCACGACGCGGCGGAGCGCGAGCGTCTGGCCGAGGCGTACGCGAGCGCGCGGCGACGCGCGCTGCAGGCGCGGATGGCGCTGCTGATCCAGCGTGAGGCGCTCGGGCTCCGACGTCACGCCACCGTCGATCAGCAGTTCCCCGAGCCGCCGTCGGTCGCCGACCTGTTGCGCCGGGCGGGACGCGCGTGATCTGGAACGAAGCGGCGGAGACGATGCCGATCGCCGCGCGCCGCGCGCTCCAGCTCGAGCGGCTGCGCGAGTCCGTGCGGTGGACGGTCGATCGGGTCGCCGTGATGCGCGAGCGCGTCGGCGACCCGAAGCTGCGCGGCCTCGACGATCTCGCCTCGCTCCCGTTCACGCACAAGAGCGACCTGCGCGAGCACTATCCGTTCGGCCTCTTCGCGGTGCCGCGCGACGAGCTCGTGCGCATCCACGCGTCGTCGGGCACGAAGGGCAAGCCGACGGTCGTCGGCTACACCGGGGGCGATCTCGACATCTGGCGCGACGTGATGGCGCGCCTGATGGTCGCGGCGGGTGCCCGGCCCGGCCACATGCTGCACGTGGCGTTCGGCTACGGGCTCTTCACCGGTGGCCTCGGCTTTCACGACGGCGCCGAGCGCATCGGCATGACCGTCGTGCCCGTGTCGTCCGGCAACACCGCACGCCACCAGCTCCTGCTCCAGGACTTCCGCCCGGACGGGCTGTGCGGGACGCCGTCGTTCGTCTTGCACGTCGCGGAAACGCTGCGTGCCGCCGGCGGCCGGCCGGAGACGCTCGGCATCCGCTACGGCATGTTCGGCGCGGAGCCGTGGACGGACGCGATGCGCGCGGCGCTCGAGCGCGAGTGGGGCTGCCCGGCGTACGACATCTACGGCCTGTCGGAGATCATCGGGCCCGGCGTGGCAGGCGAGTGCGAGGCGCGCGACGGGCTGCACGTGATGGACGATCACTTCCTGCCGGAGATCGTCGATCCCGCCTCCGGCGCGCCGCGGGCGGAAGGCGAGGAAGGGGAGCTCGTCCTCACCACGCTGACCAAGCGCGCGCTCCCGATGCTGCGTTATCGCACCGGCGATATCTCCGCGCTCACGACGGAGCCGTGCCGCTGCGGCCGCACCTCGGCGCGCATCGCGCGCCTCAAGGGCCGCGCCGACGACATGCTCGTCATCAAGGGCGTGAACGTCTTTCCGTCGGAGGTCGAGGCCGCGCTGCTGTCGGTCACCGAGGTGGAGCCGCACTATCAGCTCGTGGTCGACCGCCGCGCGACGCTCGCGCGCGTCGAGGTGCACGTCGAGCCGGCGCCGGCGCTGCTCTCCCGCTGCGGCGGCGCGTTCTCGGAGAACCACCCCGCAGTGGAGACTCTTCGCCGTCACGTGGGCGAACGGCTGCGCGTCGCGCTCGGTCTCAGCGTGGAGGTCCGCCTGGTGGCGCCACAGTCGATTCCCCGATCGGAAGGGAAGGCGGTCCGGGTTCGCCTCCTGGTCGACTGAGGTACGATCCCGCCCATGACAGGACTCCGGTTCGGCCAGCCCGCTCCCGATTTCAAGCTCCCGGCGACGGGCGGCACCGAAATCCAGCTCTCGGCACTTCGCGGCAAGGACGCGGTCCTGGTCTTTTATTGCTACGACTGGGGCAGCATCTGAACGCCTGAGCTGGGCGGCCTGGGACAGGTCGCCTGGACGAGGACCGCAACGTCGCCTGGCGCTCGACCTTCGTGGTGGATCGCGACGGCACCCTCCGCTGGGGCCAGGCCGGCGACCGTCTGATGGTGCGCGACGGCTCGGAGGTCCTGCGCGTCCTGGACGTGATCGAGTCGTCGCGCGCGAAGAAGTAGCGAAGAAGATCGTGACGACGCCGAAGGCGGACGTTGAGAGGAGGGAGTCCGTTCGCAGGGAGCGCCGAGCGAAGAAGCGCATCTCGTAGCACGATCACGCCTCGCCCCGCTCGCCGTACTTCTGCATCAACTTAGCGCGCCTGAGTCGGGTATATCGTTACCGCTCTAGTTGACATAATGCCGCTTATCGGCTGGACGCGAGGCTGGCCAGACGTCCGCGGACCTCGTCCGCGCGCCGGAGCTTCGGCACCTCTTTGAGCACGCGCTCGTAGGTCTTGATCGCGTCGTCGCGCTTGCCCGCCAGCTCCTGGCTGCGGCCGAGGCCGATCAGAAGATCCTCGCGATAGAACGGCCCGTCCTTCTCCGCGGCGAGCGCCGCCGCGTAGGCGTCGATCGCTTTCGGAAAGTTGCGCTCGCTCTCCCACGCGGCGGCGATGCCCGCGCGCGCCATCGTCCGGACGGTGGCGCTGCCCGCGCGCGCGAGCGCGATCTCCCAGGCCGCGCGCGCCGGCGCGAACTGGCCGAGATCGAAGCGCAGGCTGCCGAGCTCGTACGCGGCCTGGGCCGCGAGCGCGGCATCCGGTGCCTGCGCGAGCGCGGCCTCGAGCGTGGTGATCGCGGCGGACTTCGCCGTCGCGGGCGCCTGCGGATTGCGCGCGGCCTGGGCTTGCGCGAGCGCATCGGCGTGCACCGCCTGTCCGCGCTCGGCGCGGGCGCCCAGCCAGAACCAGAGGCCGCCCGCGACCAGGAGGACGGCGACAATGCCGAGCCCCGCCGCGACGAGGGTCCGCGGCGCGGGGCGCCACTCGGAAAGGTTCATGAAGCCTGAGCTGTCGTCGGAAACGCGGTGGCGGCCGGCTCGACCCAGAGGTCGCCCTTGACCATCGCGCCGTCGGCGGCGGTGAAGCTGCCGCTGCGCACGGAGCCCGTGAGCGACCCGGTGGCGAGGATCTCGACGCGGGTGTTCGCCGAGAGGTTGCCGCGGACGGTACCGGCCACGACGATCGCCGTGGCCGCGATGTTGGCGTCGACGTGCGCCTCGGGGCCGACGTGCAGCGTGCCTTCGAGCACGATGTCGCCTTCGAAGGACCCGAGCATGGCGACCGTGCCCTCGCCCTTGATCTCGCCCTTCATCGTCATGCCCGCGCCGATGATGGTCGGGGCGTGCGACGGCGTCGTGTAGCCTCCGGCGCGCCCGTCCGCGAGACCAAGGAATCGCAGCAACGATCTCATTTCAGTCTGAGCCCCCGACGATATTGGCGGCCGCATGCATGGCAGCGCTTCCAGCCGCTGAAGACCCGGCGCACGACGCGGCCGCAGTGAGGACAGCGCTGGTACAGCCGCCAGCCCCAGGCGAGCCCGAGTCCCACGACGAGAGCGCCGACAGATAGCGTCAGCGAGCTGCCGAGGACTCCCTGCACAGCGATCATGCTAGGCAACCGGAGAACGTAGTGTCAACAAAAGGCGTCCTCGACCGCGCCCTCCTCACCCGAGCTCGACGTAGAGGCTGCCCGCCTCGGGCGTCACTGGATAGCACGCGACCTTCACGGCCGGGTTGTTCGTGTTCGCCCCCGTCGTCACGTCCCATCGCCAGGCGTGCCACGGGCAGGCGATGACGGCGCCGTCGAGATCCCCTTCGCCGAGCGGCCCGCCCCGGTGCGGGCAGGAATTGTCGATCGCGTAGTACCGGCCATCGACGTTGAAGACCGCGATCTCCCGCCCCGCGACGTCGACGACCCGCCCCTCGCCGGGGTTGATGTCCCCCACCCCGGCCACCCGCACTCGCGTCCCCTCTGGCATGTCCGATTCCTCCACCTTTTCCGGGCATTTGCCCGCAGGCGCCACGGTCGGGCTTCCGAAGCCTGGTGTCAAGGGGATAGGCACGTGAGGAGGACGGCGCGCGATCGCTCGTCTACATCGCCGACGCATGATCCCGGGAGAACCTCCTCGCGAGGGAGACTCTCCCTCGTGGAGATCGTTTCTTCGCAAGTGAAGCCACCCACAATATCAGTACGTTAGGCCATGACGCCTCAGTGGCAGCCGCGTTGCCCTCCAGAGAGCGCGCTGTCGTAGCGACCCATCGCGAGGGAGGCGTTGATGACCGTTCAGCGAGCCGCCGGACCGCATGATGAAAGAAGCGCGGCAGCGCGGTCTCGACGACCGCATGGCGGTGCTCCACCCCGGTCATGAGATGGGCTGGTAGGAGGCCTCGCCCGAGCGCCTAGCGCGCCAGACGAAGCATCGCGAGCGCTCGCGCGGCGAGGTCGTAGCGCTCGCCGCCCTTCAACGCGCGGTGACGGCGCCGGCCGTTCGCCGTGCGCGTATCGAGCACGACGTCCCAGGACGCGCCACGCCGGTGTGCCGGCAGCACGAAGTCGATCGGCTCGCGATAGGCGTTCACCAGGAGCATCAGCGTGTCGTCCATGATCGCCTGGCCCTGCGGGTCCACGTCCGCGATCGCATCGCCCGCGAGCCGGAGGCCGAAGCAGCGCGTGAACCCGTTGCTCCAGTCCTCGTCGGTCATCTCGTGGCCGTCGGGGCGGAACCACGAGAGGTCCTTGACCTCCGAGCCGCGGATGCGCCGCCCGAAGAAGAACTTCTGCCGGCGCAGCACGGGATGCCGTCGCCGGAGCGCGATCACGTAGCGGACGAACTCCAGCAGCTCGCGGTCGGGACCATCGAGCTTCCAGTCGAGCCACGAGAGCTCGTTGTCCTGGCAATAGGCGTTGTTGTTGCCCTGCTGCGTGCGCCCGATCTCGTCGCCGCCGGTCAGCATCGGCACGCCCTGCGAGAGGAGCAGCGTGGCGAGGAAGTTCCGCCGCTGCCGCCGCCCGCCTGCCCCTCGTCGCCCTTCCAGAAGGCGCGCACGGTGTCGCGATCGATGCCGTTCCACTCCGCCCACAGCACGGGAAAGTTGCCGACCTGGTAGCCGCCCTCACCCGGATCCCACGGCTCGGCGATGAGCTTGACCTGCGAGATGACGGGATCCTGGCCGCAGGCTGTCCATGATGAGCTGCAGCGTCCGCGGGTGCGTCATGTTCAGGGTGTTGCCGCACCCGGTGTAGTCCATGTAGTAACGCCGGTCGTCGGGCATCAGCCGGTGGTACGCGGCGTTGTCGATGCCCCGGAACGACAGCGTGGGCCCGAGATGGTTGCCCTCCGCGGCGTGGCTGTAGACGACGTCGAGGACGACTTCGATGCCAGCTTCGTGTAACGCTTTGACCATGGTCTTGAACTCGCGGACCTGGTCGCCGGGCCCTGACGGCCGTCACGCCGAGGGCCTTGAGATAGTCGAGCGCGGCGGGCGCCACGACACCTCCATAGGCGCCGCGCAGCTCCCTGGCCACGTCGGGATGCCGCTGCGTGAAGCCCTTGACGTGCATCTCGTAGATCACGCTCTCGCTCCACGGGATGCGCGGCGGGCGATCGTCGCCCCACGTGAACGCGGTATCGACCACGACGGCCTTCGGCATCCCGGGCGCGCTGTCGCGCTCGTCGCGCGCGAGATCGGCGTCGCGATGGCCGATCGTGTAGCCGAAGAGCGCGTCGCTCCACGGCACCGTCCCGGTGATCGCGTGCGCGTACGGATCGAGGAGGAGCTTGGCGGGATTGAATCGGTGCCCGGCCGCCGGTTCGAACGGCCCGTGCACCCGATACCCATAGCGGAGACCGGGACGCGCCGGCGGAAGGTACACGTGCCACACTTGGTCCGTGCGCTCCGTCATCGACACGCGACGCTCGCGGTCGTCTTCGTCGTAGAGACAGAGCTCGACGCCGGTGGCGTTCTCGGAGAAGAGCGCGAAGTTGACGCCGGAGCCGTCCCACGTCGCGCCGAGCGGATAGGAGTTGCCGGGCCGCGTTCTCATCAGAGTTCTACACTGTCAAGAATCGCGCCAAGGGGTTTAGGTATACTTTGACTCGCAGGACCGGGTTCGTCGCCGTGCACTGTGCTGCCCAAGAAGGAGCGTCGCTCATGGCCGTGAAACTCTTCGTCGGCGGCCTCTCCTACTCCACCTCGACGGAAAGCCTGCGGGACGCGTTTGCCGCGGTCGGGAACGTCGAGTCGGCCACCATCGTCACCGATCGCGACACGGGCCGCTCGCGCGGCTTCGGCTTCGTGGAGATGGCGACCAACGAGGAGGCCGATCAGGCGGTGAGCCGTCTCAACGGCTCGAGCCTCGACGGCCGGACGATCAAGGTCGAGAAAGCGACCGGTGCCGGTCTCGGCGGCGGTCGCGGCCCGCGCCGCTAGCCCAACTTCCGCAGTTCGGTAGGGGAACGGCGCGGTGGAGTCGGCCGCGCCGTTCGTATCTTGCGCCGCCGTCGCCCGCGCTGTTCCGAAAACGGCGTGTAGTGGCGACCTACTTCCGTGAC
>VGLJ01000033.1 GCA_016866775.1 Candidatus Rokuibacteriota bacterium
CACGCCGCGCCCGCCGGTGACCACGCTCGACGCCGCGCTCGCGGCGGACGCGGTGCTCGTGCGCCGCACGGGCGGCCGCGGCGACGTGGATGCCGCGTTCGCGCGCGCGCCGGTGACCGTCCGCGACACGTTCACGCACGGCCGTGTCGCCGCCTCCCCGATGGAGCCGCGTGCGGTGCTCGCGGACTGGGACGGCGAGACGCTGACGGTGTGGGCGTCGAGCCAGACGCCGCGCGTGCTGCGCGGCGCGCTCGCGGTCGCGCTCGACCTGGCGGAGGCGCGCGTGCGCGTCGTGACGCCCGACGTCGGCGGAGGCTTCGGCCTGAAGGTGCCCGTGTTCCCCGAGGACGTGATCGTCGCCGCCGCCGCGCGTTTGCTCGGACGCCCGGTGAAGTGGATCGAGGAGCGGCGCGATTGCCTCGCCGCCGCCTCGCACGCGCGAGAGCAGCGCACGGAGGCGGCAGTGGCCGCCGACGAGCAGGGACGCGTGCTCGCCGTGCGTGCGCGTGTCTTCTCCGACGCCGGCGCGCACCACATCTTCCCGCTCACGCAGGCGCTCGAGCCGCTCGGGTCGGCGGCGATTCTGCCGGGGCCGTACCGGACGCCGGCCTACGCCTTCGAAGCCGTCGCGCTCCGCACCAACAAGTCACCGCTCGGGCCGTACCGCGGCGTCGGCATGACGATGGGCGCGTTCGTCATGGAGCGCCTGCTCGATCTCGTCGCCGCCCGCCTCGGGCTCGATCCCGCGGAGGTGCGACGCCGCAACTTCATCGCGCGCGACGAGTATCCGTTCACGTCCGCGAGCGGGCTCTCGTACGACAGCGGGGATTATCCGAAAGCGCTCGACGCCGCGCTCGCCGCCGCGGACTATGACGGCCTGCGCCGCGCGCAGGCCGCCGCGCGCGCGGAGGGCCGGCTCGTCGGCATCGGCATCGGCTGCTACACCGAGTTCACCGGGATGGGCTCCGTGGTGTTCCGCGGGCGCGGGATGATGGACGTGCCCGGGATCGAGGCGGCCACGGTGATCATGGACGCCGACGGCACCGTGCGCTGCGCGCTGAGCTTCCCGAGCCAGGGGCAGGGGCACGCGACCGCGGTCGCGCAGGTGATCGCCGACCGCGTCGGCATCGCGCTCGAGCGCGTGCGGCTGATTCCGCTCGACACGCAAGCCGTGCCCGTCGGCAGCGGCACGTTCGGCAGCCGCACCGCCGTCGCGCTCGGCGGCACGGTCACCGTCGCCGCCGACGCCATCGCCACGAAGCTGCGCGCGCTCGCGGCGAGCCGCCTCGAAGCGAACGCCGACGACATCGTGCTCGCCGAGGGGCGCGCGAGCGTCCGCGGCGCGCCCGATCACGGCGTGGCCATCCCGGAGCTCGCGCGGCTCGCGTACTTCCCGCCCGTGAACGGGCTCGCGCCCGGTCTCACGCCGGGCCTCGAAGCGACCGTGTACTTCGATCCGCCCGGCCACACGTTCTCGGGCGCCGTCCACGTCGCCGCCGTCGAGGTGGACCGGGAGACGGGGCGCGTGCGCGTCACCCGGTACGTCGTGGTCGAGGACTGCGGGCCCGTCATCAACCCGATGCTCGTCGAGGGCCAGATTCACGGCGCCGTCGCGCAGGGGCTCGGCGAAGCGCTGCTCGAAGAGCTGGTCTACGACGCGGACGGCCAGCTCCTCACCGGCACGCTCATGGAGTACGCGCTGCCGAAGGCGGACGACGTGCCGGCGCTCGAGGTCGGGCACATCGAGACGCCGTCGCCGCGCATGCCCGGGGGCTTCAAGGGCATGGGCGAAGGAGGCACCATCGGAGCCCCCGCCACCCTCGCCAACGCCGTCGCCGACGCGGTCCGTGGGGCGGTCGTCACGCGGCTGCCCCTCCGGCCGGAGCGGCTGATCTTCCCCGATGGCGTAAGATAAGAATCGAAGCGGCGCAGCATTCCCGCGCCGGGCGGGGCCGTCGGCGACCGGAGAGCGCGGATGTGAGTCACCCCAGGGGAACTGTCCTCGTGGTGAACGACGTTGCGGATGCCCGCGAGCTCGTCTCCACCATCCTCGCCGTGGGCGGCTACACGGTCGTCGAGGCCGCCACCGGCACCGAGGCGCTCCGGCGCGTCGAGGACGAGCCGGACCTCGTCGTCCTCGACGTGCACCTGCCGGACATGGACGGCTTCGAGGTCTGCCGTCGTATCAAGAGCGATCCGCGGAGCGCCGCCACGCCGGTCGTCCAGATCTCGGCCATCTTCTCCCGCACCGAGCATCAGGTCCGCGGCCTCACCGGCGGCGCCGACGCCTATCTCACGAAGCCGTTCGAGCCCGAGCTGCTCGTCGCCACCGTCAACGCGCTCATGCGCCTGCGCACGATCGAGCGGGAGCTCTCGCGCAGCAACCGGGCGCTCCGTCTGCAGCACGAGCTCACGCAGGCGCTGCTCGACGGCTCGAAGGCGGACATCGCGCCGCGCGTGCTGATGACGATCGCCGACGCGCTCGGCGCGGAGGTCGGCGAGCTCTGGCGGATCGACCGGCTCGACGACACGCTGATCCGCGACGGCGTGTGGTACGCGCCGGGGCTCCGGAACCCCGCGCCGCTCGATCGCGCCACGGACGGCATGCGGATCCCGCGCAAGGCCGGGATCGCGGGGTGCGCGTGGGACCATGCGAGCGTCGAGTGGGTCGACAACCTCGACGCGCGGCTCCTGCCCGCGCGCGCGGCCGCCGTGCGGGCGCTCGGCCTGCGCAGCGCGACGGTGGTGCCGATCGTCACGCGCGAGGGCGTCGCGGGGGCCGTCGTGCTCTTCCACCGGAGCGGCGGCCGCCTGCCGGAGGATCTCGTGCGCCTCGCGAGCGACGCCGGGGGACGCGTCGGCCTCTTCATCGAGCGCCGGCGCAACGCCGAAGCGCTGCGCCGCGCCGAGGAGCAGCTCGTGCAGGCGCAGAAGATGGAGGCCGTGGGACGGCTCGCCGGCGGCATCGCGCACGACTTCAACAACCTGCTGACCGTCATCGGCGGCCACGCGCAGCTCCTCGTCGAGGGGCTGCCCGGCGACAGCCCCGCGCGGTACGAGGCGCAGCTCATCGCCACCGCCGCCGACCGCGCCGCGACCCTGACGGCCGGGCTCCTCGCCTTCAGCCGCAAGCAGGGCGTGCATCCGCGCGTGCTCGCGCTCGACGAGCTGCTGCGCTCGATGTCGGGGATGCTCCGCCGCATGCTCGGCGAGAACATCGCCGTCTCGGTGGAGACGCCGTCCGACGTCGGGCACGTGCGCGCCGACCGCGGGCAGATCGAGCAGGGCGTCATGAACCTCGCGGTCAACGCGCGCGACGCGATGCCGACGGGCGGCCGTCTCACGCTCTCGCTCGCGAACGTCGACCTCGAGGCGTCGGAGACCGAGACGCTGCCGCCGGGCGTGTACGTGCTGTTGACGGTGACCGACACCGGGGTGGGGATGGACGCCGAGACGCGGGCGCGCGCGTTCGAGCCGTTCTACACGACGAAAGCCACGGGCAAGGGGACCGACCTCGGGCTCTCGACCGTGTACGGCATCGTCACGCAGAGCGCGGGCGACGTCCGCGTCGAGAGCGAGCCCGGCCGCGGCACGACGTTCCGGATCTTCCTGCCGCGTGTCGACGCGCCGGCCGACGCCGCGCCGGCGCCGAGCGCGGCGCCGCTGCCCACCGGCATCGAGACCGTGCTCGTGGTGGAGGACGAAGACGCCGTGCGCTCGCTCGCGGTCGCGGCGCTGCGCAAGCTCGGCTACACGGTGCTCGAGGCCCCGGATGCCGAGCGCGCGGTGGAGGTGTTCGCGCAGCACGGCACGCGGGTGGATCTGCTGGTCACGGATGTCGTGATGCCCGGCGTGAACGGCCCGTTGCTCGCCGAGCGCTTGCGAGAGCGCGACGCGGCGCTGCGCGTGCTGTACGTCTCCGGCTACGCCGAGGAGGCGCCGGACACCGCGGCGTTCCTCCCCAAGCCCTACACGGGCGTGTCGCTCGCGCGGAAAGTTCGCGAAGTCCTCGACGCCTGAGCGGCGTCAGGCCTCCTCGCCGGGGTCCGGCTTCGCGACGACCCCGTTGATCTTCCAGCTCCCGCCTTCGCGCACCATGTCGTAGACCGCTTCGACCGGAGTCCCGTTGGCGCCGCGGATCTTGATGACGAGGTAGAGGTGGCCCTCGGGACCGACGCGCGTCGCGATCACGGTGGCGCGAAGCGAGTTCGCGATCTCCGGATAGCCGGACCTCACCATGCGCTCGAAAGCGGCGCGGTCGAAGAGGCGGCGGATCTCTTCGGAGGCGAACGCGTACGCGGCGTCGTAGTCGTTGCGGCGGAACGCCTCGAGCTGACGGAGCACGGGCTCGGCCGCCGCTTTCTCGTCGCCCTGGGCGAGCGCGCGCATCGGCAGCGTCGCAACGATGAGCAGCAGCAGCGCGAGTGCCGGCCTCACGGCATCGCCATGGTAGCATCGCGCGATGCGCGCGTCGCCGGTCGCCGGGCTCCTCGTGAGCGCGTTCGGCGCGATCGTGCTCGCGGGATGGACGCTCGACCTCGGCGTCCTCACGAGCGTGCTGCCCGGGTTGCCGGCCGTCCACGCGAGCGTCGCGCTCCCGCTCTTCCTCACGGGCGCCGCCGTCGTGCTGCTCGCGCGCGTGCCCGCAGGGGTGTGGTCGCGCATCGCGCGCCGCGCCGCCGCCGCGCTCGCCCTCGCGCCCGGTCTGCTGACGCTCGCCGACTACGCGATCGACATGCGCTTCGCCGTCGGCCACGGCGGCCTGCACGAGCTCGTGACCGCGGGCGGGCGCATGCCGCCGGTCACCGCGCTGGGCCTCGTGACGAGCGCGGCCGCCTTCCTCGTGCTCGACGTCGTGCGCGCCGGCGCGGTGGCGCAGATCCTCGCCCTGGCCACCGGCGTGGTCGGATTGCTCACGCTGCTCGGCGACACCGCGGCGACCGTGCAGACGGCGGTCGCGCTCGTGGTCCTGAGCGCCGGCATCCTCCTCGCGCGGCCGGACCGCGGGCTCATGCGGCTCGCGCAGGCCGACACGCCCGCCGGCGTCGTCGTGCGGCGGCTCTTGCCGGTCGTCGTCGCCGCGCCGTTCGTCGTCGGCTGGCTCGTCGAGGCCGGGCGGCGCGCGGCGCTCTACGGCCCGGAGTTCTCGATGGCGCTCTCGGTCGTCGGCACCGTCGTCACGCTGTCGGGCGTGGTCTCGCTCGCCGCGGCGGCGCTCCACCGTGCGGACGTGCGACGGCGGCGCGTCGAGACCGCGCTGCACCGCGCGGACGCCGAGGTCGGGCGCGTGGTCGACGCGAACAAGGCGCTCGTCGACATGACCGCTCGCCTGCGCCCGCTGGAGCGGGTGAACCGCCTGGTGTCGTCGTCGCTCGACTTCGACGCGGTGCTGGTCGCCATCGCGCGCGCCGCGTCCGACATCACCGCCACGCCGGTGGTCTCGTTCTGGCTCGTCGACGAGTCGGCGCGCACCGTCACCGTGCGCGCGTGGTCCGACGCGGACGCCGGCGCCGACTTTCCGAACCCGAGCTTCGCGTTCGGCGACGGCGCGGTGGGCACGGTGGCCGCGACGCGCCGGCCCCTCCACATTCCCGACGTCCTCGCGAGCGGTGCGGGCGTCCGCGCGAAGGCGTGGTGCACGCGGCACGACCTCCGCAGCTTCTACGGCGTGCCCGTCCTCGCCCAGGACAGGCTGCTGGCCGTCCTCGCGCTGAGCCAGCGCGTCCCCGTGGCCCCGCCTGAAGAGGAGCAGGCGCTGCTCGCGAGCTTCGTGGCGCAGGCGGCCGTCGCGATCGACAACGCGCGGCTCTTCGCGGAGACGCAGGAGCGGCGCCGCGCCGCGGAGGCGGCCGAGGCGCGCTATCGCGAGCTGTTCGATCGGAACCTCGCCGGCGTCTTCCGCACGACGCTGAACGGCCGTCCCCTCGATTGCAACGAGGCGCTCGTCCGGATCCTCGGCTATCGCTCGCGCGACGACGTGCTCGCGCTCCGCGTCGACGACCTGTACGTCGATCCCTACGACGGCGCGCGCGTCGAGTTCCCGCGCCGCGCGGGCGAGCGGCTGGGCAACGTGGAGCTCCGGTGGCGGCGTGCCGACGGCACGCCGATCTCGGTGCTGGTCAACGTCGCCGCGATCGAGAGCGGCGAGGGCACGGTGCTCGAGGGGATCATCGTCGACATCACCGATCGCGAGCGCGCGGCCGCGGCCGAGCGCGAAGCGGAAGCGCTGCGCGCCGTCGCGAAGCTCGCGAACGCGGCGGCGCACGAGATCAACAACCCGCTCGCGGTGATCCTGGCGCACCTCGACCTGCTCGCGAAGCGCGCCGACGCGGACGCCGAGATGATGCAGCGGATCGATCGCGCGCGCTCGTCCTGCCGCCGGATCTCCGAGATGATCACGCGCCATCACGCACAATGCTGTTCCTCGTGCCGCTCGGACTCGGGAGTCTCGTCCTCGGGTATCCGGTCGTGCTCACCGCGTTGCACTGGGCCGGTCTCGCGTTTCTCCTCTGGCTCGCGTGGAGGATCGCGACGGCGCCCGGCCGCGCCGAAGCGGCGCAGGACCGCGGGCACGTCGGCTTCCTGGACGCCGCCATCGTGCAGTGGATCAACCCGAAGTCGTGGCTCGTCAGCGCGAGCGCGGCGAGCACGTTCCTCGATGCGCAGGCGGGAAGCGCGATCGTGCAGGCCGGCGCGCTCGCCGTCTTGTTCGTCGTCGGAGCGACGCCCGGCTGCTTCGTCTGGCTGGCCTTCGGCGCGACGGTCCAGCGCGTGCTGCGGAGCGAGCGCAGACGACGCGTCTTCAACGTCGCGATGGGCGCGCTGCTCGCGCTGTCGGTCGTCCTGATGCTGCGGTAGCCGCGCCTACTCGATCACGCCCTGCGTACGCAGGTCCGCGATGGCTTCCGCGGTCATGCCGAGCGACTTCAGCACGTCCTCCGTCTGCTCGCCGGACATCGGCGCGGCACGACGGACGGAGCCCGGGGTGTCGGACAGCTTGATCGCGATGCCGAACTGCTTCACCTTGCCGAGCTTCGGATGGTCGGCCTCGACGATCATCTGCCGGTGGGTGATCTGCGGGTCCTTCACCATCTCCTCGACGTCGTAGACCTTGCCCACGCAGACGTCGGCCTTCACGAGCAGCTCGTACCACTCGTCGCGGTCGCGCGTCTTGATGAGGGCCTCGATCTCCTGGCGCGCCTTCGCTTCGTCCGCGTTGGCGGCGCGCACGAACTGATCCGGCTTCCGCGCGTGCTTCACGAAGTCCGGCCGGCCGATCGCCTTGCAGAAGTTCTCCCAGAGCCACGGCTCGGTGCAGCCGATCGTGAGGAGCTTCTTGTCGCGCGTCTCGTAGATCGCGTAGTAGGGATACGAGCCGCCGAGGAAGCCTTCGCCCCGGCGCGGCGCCAGGCCGTCGGAGAAGAAGAACCGCATGTTCGGCGTCGCCGCGAGCAGCGAGACCGAGGTGTCGAGGTACGAGACGTCGACGAGCTGGCCCCGTCCGGTCTTCTCGCGCGCGTAGAGCGCGAGCACGATGCCGAGCGCCCCGTGCAGGCTCGCGCCGGCGTAGTCGGCGACGAGATTCAGGGGGATCACGGGCTTGCGATCGGGCTCGCCGATGAGGTTGAGCACGCCGGCCAGCGACAGGTAGTTCATGTCGTGCGCCGGGTAGTCACGGTACGGGCCGTCCTGGCCGAAGCCCGAGAGCGAGCAATAGACCAGACGCGGGTTCAGTTTTTTCAGATCGTCGTGGCCCGCGCCAAGGCGCTTCAGCACGCCGGGGCGGAAGCCTTCGATGATCACGTCGGCCTCGGCGGCGAGCTTCCGGAAGACGTCCTGGCCTGCCGGCGCCTTCATGTTCAGCGTCATCGACCGCTTGTTGCGGTTGACGAACGCGAACGCGGCGCGCCGCTCTTCCTGGGCGTCGCGGGTGCGGTGCGGCTCGGGCGTCTCGATCTTGAGGACGTCGGCGCCGTAGTCCGCGAGGAACATGCCCGGCATCTCGGCCGGCGGGACGCGCGCGAGCTCGAGCACCTTGAGGCCGTCGAAGATCGCCATCAGTCGCTCCTTGTCACGACCCGCGCGGTGAGCGCGCGGATGTCCGGAATCGTGTCGAGCTGCGCGAGCTGCCCGACCACGGCTTCGGCTTCGCCGCGCTCGAGCACGCCCGCGGCGCACCCGAGGAACTTGTCGCGAAGCTGCGCGTCGGAGAGCGGGGTATCGGGATGACCGGAAGCGCCGCGCGGCGGCTCGCTGAGGACGCGGCCGTCACGCAGGCGAATCGTGACGCGGCTCCACGCCTGCTGCTCGAGCTGGTCGGGTAGCGCGGGATCGACGACCATGCGAACCCGCTTTTCGAGAGCGGCCACCGACGGATCGCGCACCGGGCCGTCCTGGAAGTCGTCGATGCCGACGGCGCCGCGGCCGAGCGCCGCGGCCGCGCAGTAGGGCATCGAGAACTTCCGCTCGAGCGCGTTGGTCGGCGCCGGGTGGCGCAGCACCTCGGGCACGACGTGGTGCACGCCGACCTCGACGTCGTCGATCTGCTCGGCCGTGAGCCCGTGACGTGTGCGCAGCGCGACGAGCGCGTCGATCGCCGAGTGGGTGAGCGCGCACGACGGATACGGCTTCACCGCGATGCCCGAGCGGACGATCTGCCACTCGCGGCCGAGCTCGCCGAAGGCGCCGGACGACAGCTTCTCGCCGCTGAACGCCGCGGCGAAGCCCTGCGAGCCGTCGAGGGCGGTCGGCGATGCCGTCATCCCCGCGGCGGCCAGCGCCGTGGCGGTGACCGCGTTCAGCGCGGCGTGCCCGGCATGGTAGGGCTTCGTCATCGAGCCGAAGTTCTCCTTGAGCCCCGACGCGAGCGACGCCGCGATGCCGAGCGCGTGCGTCGTCCGCGCGGCGTCGAGTCCGCGCAGCCGCGCGGCCGCCGCCGCGCAGCCGATGGTGCCGAGCGTGGCCGTCGCGTGCCAGCCGCGCGTGTAGTGGCCGGGGTTGAGCGCGAGCCCGAGCGCGGCGCTGACTTCGAACCCGATGAGATAGGCGAGGACCACCGCGGCGCCGTCGGCGGTCTCGGCCTCGCCGCACGCGAGCGCGGTCGCGAGCAACGGCACGCTCGGGTGGCCCATCAACGCGAAGTTCGTGTCGTCGAAATCGTGCGCGTGGCCCGCCGCTCCGTTACAGAGGGCGGCCCACGTCGGCGACGTGCGGAGGCCGGTCCCGACGACCGTGCACAGCGGCACGCCGCCCTCGACGCGCGCGACGGCTCGGGTGATCCGCGCGACGGGCTCCGAGGCGCCGGCGAGCATCACGCCGATCGTGTCGATGGCCGCGCGGCCGACTTGCGCGCGCGCGGCGTCCGGAGCGTCCGTGAGGCGTGCGTCGACGACGAACTCGGCGAGGCGGGCGGTGGCGGTCGTCACGACCGCGATGATACCCGTTTAGCTGGCGCGGGTGGTCGCCCAACCGAGGCTGCGGAGGTCTTCCTCGATGTGGCGGCGCCGCCGCTCGGCGCACCGCTGCTCGGCGGTGACGGTCATGCTGGCACCGCGGCGCTGGCCGTGGCGGCGATCGAGCAGCACCGCGATGGCGCGATCGTTCGCAAACGCCTGGCAGAGCCGCTCGTACAGTTCGGCCCGGTCGCGCGCGACGATCATGAGCACCGAGGGCACCGTTGCCATGGTGGACCGTGATCGTAGGATCATTCCGGGGGGTCCGTCAACCGGGCGGGGACAGGGTATAGTCGCGGGCGCCATGCCCCGGTACGACACCGCCCTCGTCAACGGCACCGTCGTCCTCCCAGATCTCGGGCCGGTGCGCTGCGACCTCGGCGTGCGCGAGGGCCGCGTGGCCGCGCTGGCCGACGCCATCGCGGCGCAGGATGCCGACCACGTCATCGACGCGCGCGGCAAGCTCGTGCTGCCCGGCGCGGTCGACTCGCACTTCCACATCGGGATCTATCGCGACCTCGCGCGCGATGCCGAGAGCGAGACCCGTTCGGCACTGGCCGGCGGCGTGACCACGGTGGTGAGCTACTTCCGGACCGGCAGCCACTACCTCAACAAGAGCGGCCCGTACCGGACGATCTTCCCCGAGGTCGTGGCGGCGACCGAAGGGCACGCGCACACCGACTTCGGCTATCACCTCGGGATCATGACGACGGACCAGCTCGACGAGATCGACTGGCTCGTCGGCGAGCAGGGCGTGGCGTCGTTCAAGTACTACATGTTCTACAAGGGCCTCAACCTCACGTCGGACTCGACGCGCGGGACCGACTACACGATGTCCGACTCGTACGACCTCGGCCACCTCTACCGGCTCATGACCCAGGTGGCGGCGGCGTCGCGGAAGCACGGCGCGCGCGGTCGGATCTCGCTCAGCCTCCACTGCGAGCAGGCGGAGCTGCTGCGCGTGTTCATCGAGGAGGCGCGCCGCGCGGGCGCGACCGGGCTCGAGGCGTATCACAAGGCGCGCCCGCCGCTCACCGAACAGCTCTCGATCGCCGAGGCGCTCGTCCTCACCGAAGCCACGCGCTGCCCGGTCAACCTCCTGCATCTCTCGAGCACGGAGGCCGTCACCGCGGGCTCCGAGGGACGGCGTCGGCACCCCGATCTCGACATCCGGCTCGAGACGACGCTGCATCACCTCGCGCTGACCTACGAGACGGCGGGCGGCGCGATCGGCAAGGTGAATCCGCCGATCCGCACCGACGCCGATCGCGAGGCGCTGTGGCGCGCCGTGCTCGACGGCCGTATCGACACCGTCGTGAGCGACCACGCGTGCTGCTCCGAGGAGGACAAGGAGATCGAGTTCTGGTCGGCGCTGCCGGGCTTCGGCGGCACCGCCCTGCTGTACCCCTATCTGCTCAGCGAGGGGCCGCGGCGCGGGCTGTCGCTCGCGCGGATCGTCGCGCTCGCCAGCGCGAATCCCGCGCGCGCGTTCGGTCTCTTCCCGCGCAAGGGCGCGATCGCCGTCGGCAGCGACGCCGACCTGGTCGTCGTCGATCCCGAGCGCGAGCAGATCGTGTCGCCGGGCGTGCTGCACTCCGCGCAGGACTTCACGCCGTTCGCCGGCCTGCGCGTGAAGGGCTGGCCCACCCACACGCTGCTGCGCGGCCGCGTCGCCTTCGACGGCACGAGCGTCGTCGGCGCGCCCGCGGGAACGTACGTCAAGCGTCCCGTTTCGACACCAGAGCGGGCGGGCGCTTGAGCGCCCGGGGCCCGCGACTCACAATGATGGAGCCGTTCCACTCGCCGTTCTACGCGCCCGCGCTCGTCGCGGTGCACGGCGGGCACTTCGCGCGCGCGGGCTTCGACGTCACGGTGCGGACCGCGACGCCGGCGAAGAGCGCGGCCGATGCGCTGCTCGACGGCAGCGCCGACTTCGCGGTCTCCGGGATCATGCGCAGTCTCGACCTCGTCGATCGCGGCGGGCCGCCGATCGTCCACTTCGCGGCCGTCAACGATCGCAACGGCTTCTTCCTCGTGAGCCGCGTGCCCCGGCCGGACTTCGCGTGGACCGATCTCGTCGGCCGGACGGTGCTGTCGTTCGGCGGCGCGCCGACGCCGTATCAGTGCATGCTGACGGTGCTGCGCGAGGCCGGGGTGGACCCCGCGAAGGTCACGTTCGTGCAGGGCCTCGGCGTGCCGGAGGCCGCGCTGGCGTTCACCGGCGGCGAGGGCGACTTCATCGAGTGCGGACCGCCGGTGGTCGACGGGCTGGTGAGTGATGGCGTGGGCTCGCTCGTCGCCTCGATGGGCGTCGCGACGGGACCGGTGCCGTTCAGCTCGCTGATGGCGACCGAGCGGCGCCTACGCGACGACCGCGGCGATCTCGTGCGTCTCGTCCGCGCGTTCCACGGCGCGCAGCGCTGGCTCGCGCACGCGTCCGCGGATGAGGTCGCATCGGTGCTGCGCCCGGCGTTTCCCGGCATCCAGGCGCCGCTGCTCGCGCGGATCGTGGCGCGCTATCGCGCGCAGGGCACGTGGCCCGACGATCCGCGCCTCGATCGCCGCGGCTACGAGCGGCTCCAGGAGATCCTGTTCACCGGCGGCTTCATCAAGGGCCACCACGCCTACGAGCGCCTGATCGACACGTCGATCGCCACCGAAGCGCTTCTCCCGACTATCTAGCGACTCCACCCCGGCGGGCGCCAGATCGGCTGCGTTCGAGCGCCGGCTCCGCCGGCGCGATCCGTTCTGGGGGGAGGCAGGGAGGAGCACGCCGTCAGGCGCGCGACGACCGCCGGAAGGGGGGCGAAGCCGCGAAGCCCCCCTCCGGGTCACGCCACGCGGCGGCGGCGCGCGCGCTTCGGACGGGGGCCGCTGGCGGACGCCGGCGTCCGGGCAAGGAACGCGGGCGCCTCCAGCGTGGCGTCGGGCTGCAGCAAGCGCTTCGCGAGGAAGTATTTCTTCGGACGGCGCACGAGCTCGCGGCGGCGATCGCGGTCGCGCGTGACGCTGGTCTCGAGCGCGTCGAACGCGGCGTCGAAGGCGACCTCTTCGCTCGCGCCGAGGCCTTCCACGCTGAAGTCGCGGCGTCGCGGCATGTCGTGCACGATCCTGCAGCGGATGCCGGGCCCGCCCTTCGGCCCGTTCTCGTCGTCGAAGATCACCTTCGCGGTCGTGGGCGGCGGGTCGATGCGGCCGAGCGTCCGCGCGACCTTCGTGCGCACGCGCGTCGCGAACGGGCGGTTGCGGGTGCCTTCGACGATCAGCGCCAGGGTCCTCGGGATCTTCATGGCTGGTGGCTCCCGCCGGTCAGCTCGCGCGCTCATGCCCGTCGCGTTCGAGCCGCCGGACCTCTTCGTGGATTCGACGCTGCATCTCCCGTGGAGCGAGCGGCTGGACGTCCGCCATGATCGGCCGGCACGCCGGGCACATCCAGAGCGCGTCGTCCTTGAGATGGCGCGGGGTGAGCTCGCCGGTCACGAGCTCCTCGGCGCGCCGCCGGAGGCTCGCGATGCGTTCGCGCAGGATCTGCTTCGGGGCGCGCGAGTCGGCGTGGCGCAACAGCGCCACCGAGCTCCCGCAGAGGGGACATTGGCCGGGCGTCACGCGTGCTCATCCCGACGGAGCCCCATTGTACCGGGCGCGTCATTTCTACATCGCGGCATCGCCCCTCCCGGGATCGAGAGGCTTCAAACGCGGTGCCGTCAGCTCTCGGCGAGCTCCACGAGCAGCGCGGCGTGATCGCTGAGCAGCGCGCGGCGCCGCCGGAGGCTCGCGCCGCCCCACGCGTACGACGCGTCCTTCAGGCGGGGAAGCAGCGCGGCGTTGACGAAGGCCTGGTCGATGCGGAAGCCGTTCGCGCCGTTCGGCGAGTACCACGTGTAGACGCGCGCGTCGGGGCGCAGGTGACGGAACGCGTCCGCCCATCCGCACGCGGTGAGGCCGTCGACCCATCGCTCCTCGATCGCGTTGAACGCGGGAACCTCCTCGTCGAGTCCGCGCCGTCCCGAGTTGGTGTCCCCGATGAAGAGCGCGGGTCCGAGACGCCAGCCGCGCGCGCACGTCAGCACGGCGTCGAGGAACGGATACTTCTTGCCGCCGGCGCGATTCGGGACGTGCATCGCGCCGAGGACGAAGGGCAGGGGGGCCGCGACGGACGCCGCGATCCACCGGTGCCGGAGCGACGGCCCGGCGCGCAGGCGCACACGACGCACGGGCCAGCGCGAGGCGATCAGGAGCGCGTTCGCGTTCGGGAGCTCACGATCGGCGGTCGTGAGCTGATGCGCGAGCCCGACGCCGGCGAGCTGCGTGGCCAGCGCGCGACTCGGCGGCGTGCCCCGGAACTCCGACAGCGCGACGACGTCCGCGCTCCACCGCGCGATCTGTCGCGCGATCGCCGCCGCGCGGACCCCGCCGCCGCCCCGGATGTTCCACGCGAGGATCCGCATGGGTTGCTCAGGGGTCCGGAGGCACGCGCTGATGCCAGGCCGTGGCGTGTTCGTACGCCCACGCGGCGCGCAGGACCGTGGCGTCGTCGTAGCGCCGTCCCGCGATCTGCAAGCCGAGCGGAAGCCCCGTCGTCGTGAACCCGCACGGCACCGAGATCGCCGGCGTCGCCGAGAGATTGAACGGCGTCGTGTACGACCGGCGCTTGAAGAAGCGCGCCGCCGCGTCCGCCTTGCTCGTCACCGGCGCGTGCCCGCTGGCGATCTGCGGCGCGGGGCCGGGCTGCGTCGGGGCGAGCAGGAGATCGACGCGCTCGAGCGCGCCGAGGACCTCGCGGGTGATCAGCGCGCGGGCGCGCGCGGCCTGATGGTACGCGGCCGCCGGCAGCAGGCTCGCGGCGAGCAGCCGGCGGCGCGTGGCCACGTCGTACTCCGACGCCCGCTCGCGCAGCCACCGCTGATGCGCACCGGCCCCTTCCGAATCGGCGAGGGCCATGAACACGGCGCCGGCGAGCGGCACGAGCGGCAGCGACAGCTCCTCGACCTTCGCGCCCAGCTTCCGGAACTGCTCGATCGCGGCCAGCACCGCGCGCTGCCCTTCCGGATGCGTGTCGGCGCTCGTGGCCAGCTCGCGGACGATGCCGATGCGCACGCCGTCGACGCCCGCGTGCAACCGCGTGAGCACGTCGCCGGGCGCCTGCTGTCGCATCTGCGGGTCGCCAGGGTCCGGCCCGGCGATGACGGACAGGACCACCGCCGCGTCTTCCACCGTGCGCGTGATCGGACCGATCGCGTCCATCGACCAGCAGAGCGGGATGCAGCCCGCGCGCGGCACCAGTCCCCAGGTCGGCCGCAAGCCGACCGCGCCGCAGTTCGACGCCGGGCTGCGGATCGAGCCGCCCGTGTCCTCGCCGAGCGTCACGGCCGCGAGCGCCGCCGCCGCCGCGATGCCGGAGCCCGAGGACGAGCCGCCGGGATCGTGCGCGACGTTCCACGGGTTCCGCGGCTGGCCGTACGGGAAGTCTTGCGTGCCTCCGAGCGCGAACTCCGTCAGGTTCAGCTTGCCCAGGAGGATCGCGCCGGCGCGGCGAAGGCGCGCGACCACCGGCGCGTCGGCGGAGGCGACGTTGTCGGCGAGGAGCCGCGATCCCGCGGTCGTCCGGAGCCCGGTGGCGTCGAGCTGGTCCTTCACCGCGAACGGCACGCCGTGCAGTGGCCCGAGACGCTCGCCGCGCGCCACCGCCTGCTCGGCGCGCTCGGCGTCGGCGAGCGCCTGGTCGCGACAGACCGTGATGTACGCGTGCAGCGTGCCGTCCAGGCGATCGATGCGATCGAGGAACGCGCGCACGAGCGCCACGGGTGAGAGCTGCCGCGCACGGATCCTCGCGGCCAGCTCCGTCGCGGGCGTGAAGGCGAGGTCGGACGCGGCGGCGCTCATGGCGACGGCGGCGTCGGCTCGACGGTGTCGAGCGGCAACGCCGCGAGCGGCGCGAGCGCGTCGCGCATGGCGTTCAGGCGGTGTGTGATCTCGATCAGGTCGTCGTCGGTCGGCGCGAGGCCGAGGGCCACGGCAAGGGCGTGGACCTCCGCGGGGGTGAGGTCGTTCATGCCCCCGGATTCTACTGCGCCCGCGACGGTTACTTCGCGTCGTGGAAGATGACGCCGAGCGTGTAGCGCGTGCCGCGACGGATCGTGCTGACGCCGTGGCGGAGGGCGGCGCGGGACCAGCCGCGCGCGCCGTGGAGCGGGCGATGGCGCGTCGGGAAGATCACGATCTCGCCCTGCTCGGTGGCGATCGCCTCACCGCGCGACTGCGCGCGCGGCCGCTGCTCGACGAGCAGGAAGTCGCCGCCGTCGTAGTCGCTCCGACGGCTCAGGAAACACGTGAGCTGCAGCGGGAAGACGACGTCGCCGTAGATGTCCTGGTGCAGGCAGTTGTAGCCGCCGGCCTCGTAGTGGAGCAGCAGTGGCGTCGGCCTGGTCTGGCCGTGCCGCTTGCAGAGCGCCTGAAGGTCGGCAAGCGTCGCCGGGTGACGCGTGCGGCTCCCGAGCGCCGTTTCCCAGCGGTTCGCGATGGCGGCGAGCGGCGGATAGGCGTGGACGCGCAGCTCCTGGACGAGCGGAGGCAGCGGCGCCGCGAAGTACTGGTAGTCACCGACGCCGAAGCGGAAGCGCTCCATCTCCACGCGCGAGCGGAAGCGGTCGCGCTCGCCGTACATCGCGATCAGCGCGTCGCATTCGTCCGGCGTCAGCACCACCGGCGTCTTCGCGTAGCCGTGGCGCGACAACGAGTCTTCGATCGCGCTCCAGTCCAGCGCCGCGAGTCTCTGCTGAGCGTCCATGACGATGGTTATACGCGCGAACGCCGACGCGGGGTGGCCGCCCGGCTCACGAGCGAGGGGGTCGGGGTCCTTAGCTGTGAGGCCCCGTGTTCAGCGGTAGGCGTCGGGCGCCTGCTTCACCGTCGTCCAGAAGACGGGATCGTGGCTCGGGAAGATCTTCGCGCCGGTCAGCCGCGCGAGGGTCTTCAGCCGCTTGATGGAATGGAGCGCGAGGGTCGGGTTCCACACCACGCCGGGCACGCGCTCCTTCTCCAGGTGCTCGTGCCAGTAGCATGCATCGCCCGTGAGGATCACCGGCCCCGTCTCCGGCAGCTCGACCATCAGCGACTGGTGCCCCGGCGTGTGGCCGTCGGTTCGTAGGGCGGTCACGCCCGGGGCGAGCTCGGTGTCGCCGTCCAGCAGCCGCCACCGATAGTCGGGGAGATCGAAGTTCTTCCGGTAGTAGAAGCTCGCGAAGAACGACGCCGGGTAGTGCGCGTAGCTGTACTCGTCCTTCTGCACCACGAGCTCGGACGTGCGGAAGAACTCCGCGCCGCCCGCGTGGTCGTAGTGCAGGTGCGACAGCACCACGAGGTCGACGTTGTCGGTCTCGAGGCCGATGCGCTCGAGGCGATGGACGAGCAGGTCGTCGTCCGTGAAGTGCGCGAGCCGGTCGGTGCGCATCAGGCCCGGCACCGCGCGCGGCGAGACGCCGGTGTCGTACAGGATCGTCGCGTCGTCGGTGTGGATCACGTACGACGTGATCGGGATCCGGGCGGGCGCTTCGCCGTACTCGCCGTAGAAGAGCATCGAGCGCGGGATGCCGAGGAAGCCGTTCTGGAGCGCGTAGAGCGCCTTGACCGCCATGGCCGCGGATTCTATCGTATGGCGCATGGACTTCGCGCTCACCGAACCGCAGGAGCTGATCCGCAAGGAAGTCGCGGCGCTCGCGCGCACCTTCTCGCTCGACTACTGGCTCGAGAAGGACCGCCGCCACGACTACCCGTGGGAGTTCGTGAAGGCCTTCGCCGCCGGCGGCTGGCTCGGGATGATCATTCCCGAGCCGTACGGAGGCTCCGGGCTCGGCGTCACCGAAGCCGCGCTCATGCTCGGCGAGATCTGCGCGGCGGGCGCGGGCACGAGCGGCGCCTCGCCGATCCACTTCTACATGTTCCCGCCGATGCCGGTGATCAAGCACGGCAGCGAGAGTCTCAAGCAGCGCTACCTGCCGAAGATCCCGACGGGCGAGATCGTGATGTCGTTCGGCGTGACCGAGCCGAACGCGGGCACGGACACCTCACGGATCCAGACGTTCGCCGAGCGGAAGGGCGACCGCTTCGTCGTCAACGGCCGCAAGGTGTGGAACACCAACGCGCGGCAGGCGACGCACATGCTGCTGCTCGCGCGCACCGCGCCGCGCGATCCCGCCAAGCCGTTCCGCGGGCTCACGCTGTTCTTCACGCCGTTCGACCGCTCGAAGATCACCGTGCGCGAGATCGAGAAGCTCGGCCGCGCCGCCGTCGACTCCAACGAGATCTTCATCGACGGGCTCGAGATCCCCGCGGACGACGTGGTCGGCGACGTGGGGCAGGGCTTCTATCACCTGCTGGACTCGCTGAACCCCGAGCGCGTGCTGACGGCGATCGAGGCCGTCGGCATCGGACGGGCGGCGCTCGAGCGCGCGACGCAGTACGCGAAGGAGCGCGTGGTCTTCGACCGGCCGATCGGCCAGAACCAGGCGATCGCGCACCCGCTCGCGATGGCGTGGGCGAAGCTCGAGACCGCGGAGCTGATGTGCCTGAAGGCCGCGTGGCTCTTCGACAACGGCAAGCCCTGCGGCGCCGAGTCGAACACCGCCAAGCTCATGGCGGCCGAGGCCGGCTTCGAGGCGTGCGACGTCGCGCTGCAGACGCACGGCGGCTACGGCTACGCGAAGGAGTTCCACGTCGAGCGGCTCTGGCGCGAGATCCGCCTCTACAAGATCGCGCCGGTGTCGCAGCAGATGGTCCTGAACTACCTCTCCGAGCACGTGCTCGGCCTGCCGAAGAGCTACTAGACGGAGGACCGGCGCTCGACGAGGAGGAAGGTGCCGAGCGCGATCACGATGAATGCGGTCGCCGTGGCGAACCCGGCGCCGTGCGACCCGTGCTCCGCGACGGCGCCGATCAGGAGCGCGCCGGCGAAGGCTCCGAGGTCCCAGCCTCCCGAGACGGACCCCATCGCCACTCCGCGCTCGCGGTCGGGCACGCGCTCCACCACCAGAGCGACGAGCATCGGATAGAGCGCCGAGCTTCCGACGGCGAGCAGGATCGCAGCGACAGCCAGGCGGGCCGGAGTCGGTGGCGCGATCAGAACGCCGAAGCCGGCGGCCAGACAGCCGAGCGCGGGTAGGAGGATCTGGCTTCGGCCCACGCGGCCTGCGATCCCCGAGACCGCGGCCCGAAAGACGATCATGCCCACGGAGTAGAGGCCGAAGAACCACGGCAGGTGCCGCTCATGCCCGTGGTCGGCGGCGTGGAGAGGCAAGAACGCATAGAGAGCGCTCTGCCCCATCGCCGCGATGGCCACGACGATCGACAGCGGTACGGCGCCGCGGCTCCAGAGCGGCGACGAACCCGCGCGACCACCCGCCGTCGAACGCGGCGACCACCAGCCGCAGGCCGCGGCGCCCAGCCCGAGCATCGTCACCAGCGTGAAGTTCGCGCGGACACCGACGTGGCGGAACAGCCAGAGACCGAGAGGCGCCGCGATGGCCATCGCGACCGGCGCCGCGAGATAGTACACGCTCAGCGCCTCGGCGCGGCGCTCGGCGGGCGCGCTCGCGGCCAGCATCGCGGCCGCCATCGTGACCAGGCCGAAGCCGACGCCGAAGACGGCCATCAGCACGACGAGCGCCGGGGGCGCGGTGACCGCCTGGAATCCGAGCGAGGACAGGATGACGAGCACGGCGCCCGCAAAGAGGGCCCGCCGAATGCCTCGACGATCGATCCACGCCCCCGCGACGGGGCGCAGCACGACCGCGACCAGCGAGAAGACCGAGAAGAGCACGCCGACCTGGGTGCTGCTCGCGCCGAGGGCCACGAGATGCAGCGACAACACCGGCGTGAGCCCGTAGACGGCGAGATGCGCGGCCACGCTGATCGCCAGCGCCGTGCCCAGCGGCGCGGACCGCGCAGCCCCGAGGGCCGCGAGCCTCACGCGCGACGATCTGCCGCGGACGCGTCCCTACGCACCGCGAGCACCGCGGCGGCCGACGCGAGCGCGAGGCCGAGCGCGAAGCCGCCGAGCACGTCCGACGGCCAGTGCGCGCGGAGCATCACTCGCGCGATCCCGACGAGCACGATCATGACCGTCGCGATCAGCCGGAGGGGTCTCCGGATCTCCGGGCGGAGCGATTCCGACAGGTAGAGCACCGCGCCGAAATAGGCGGCGGCCGCCGTCGCGTGGCCGCTCGGAAAACCGAACGCGGCGCCTTCCGGCCGCGGGCGGCCCACCACGATCTTCAGCGCCCCCTCGGCGAGCGGCGCCGCGATCATCAGCGTGGTCCACACCCACCAGGCCCGCCGCGCGCGCGCGAAGACCACGAAGAGGAGCAAGGTGGCGGGCAACAGGAAGCGCCAGTCGCCGGCGACGTTCACCACACGCATCGCCGCGATGACGGCGGGCGACGCGATCGTCACGAGACGGTCGCGGATGACCGTGTCGGGACCGACGGTGCCGACGAAGAGCTCGGCGAGCGCGAGGACGACGAACGCCGCGGACGTGACGACCAGGACGCCACGCGGTGATCGAAGCGGCATCCGCCGAGTCTAGCGGCGGAACGCCCAGAACGCGAGGAGCGTCGCGCCGAACATGCACACGACCGTCGCGCCCGTCGGCAGGTCGAGCGCCGCGGAGGCGACGACACCGAGCACGCTCACGAGTGTCCCGAACGCCCAGCCGATGAGGAGCTTCGCGCGCACGGTCCGGCCGAGCGCGACCCCGGCGAGCGCGGGGACGATGAGATACGAGAAGACGAGCAGCACGCCACCGATCCGCACCGAGCTGGTCACGACCACGCCGAACGACGCGTAGAACAGGAAGTCCCACCAGCGCACGCGCCAGCCCGCGGCGAACGCGGCATCGGGATCGGTGGAGATGAGGAAGAAGGGCCGGCGACACGCCCAGTGGAGCGCGCCCACCACCGCGTAGAGCAGCGCGACCTTGACGACGTCCGAGGCTTGCACCGCGAGCAGGTTGCCGACGAGCATCGCGCGCACGTGCTCGACCCCGTGCGGCGCCCGGTCCGCGAGCAGGACGGCGCCCGCGGAGGACACCGCGTACACGACGCCGATGACCGCCTCCTGCGAGACGTGGCGCTCGCGCGTGCGCGTGACCGCGAGCACGAGCGCGCCCGCGACCGTGGCGCCGAGGCCGCAGGCGTACGACTGCCACGTGTCCAGGTCGAAGCCGACGAGGAACGCGGCGGTCGCGCCCAGCGCGGCGATCTGGGCGAGCGCGATGTCCACGAAGACGACCTCGCGCGCGAGCACGTGGACCCCGAGGTAGGCGTGGATCCCCGTGAGCACGAGACACATGAGGAACGGCGCCCACAGCAGCGCGAGGAGGTCGAAGAACACGGCAGGATCGCTACCGGAGCGCCTCCGCGAGGGTCCGGACGTTGTGGTCGATCGCCGCGAGGTAGTTGTCGGCGCCCTTCACCGCGCCGACGGCGGAGGCCACCACGACCGCGCGGCCTCCGGCCTCTTCGGCCACGCGCGCCGCCAGCTTCTGGTCGTTCCACGGCTCGACCAGCACGACCTTCACGCGCTCCTCCTTCATCTTCTTGATGAGCTGCGCGAGGTGGCCGGGCGAGGGCGGAATGCCGGGGCGATCCTCGATCGTGCCGATCTGGACGAGGCCGAAGCGCTTCAGGAAATACGCGAAGAGCGAGTGGTAGCCCACGACCTTGCCGCCTTTCAGGGGCTCCATCGTCTTCGTCCACTTCGCCATCTCGGCCTCGACGCGCGCGAGGAAGGCCTGCCGGTTCTTCTCGAACGTCGCGCGGTGCGGCGGGGCGACGCGCGCGAGGCCCTCGAGGATGTTCTGCGTGAGGACCGGCGCGAGGCCCGGATCGAGCGAGAAGTGCGGGTTGCCGAGCGGGTGGACGTCGCCCATCGAGCGATCGACGCGCCCGGTGGGCACCTCGATGACCGGCACGTTGTGCGAGACGTCGACGCGGCCCGGCGCGCCGCGGATGATCTTCGGGTTGTTCGCGCCCTGCACGGCCACGTCGACCCAGCTGTCGAGGTCGAGGCCGTTCTGGACGAGGATGTCGGCCTTCCGGAGCTTCAGCATCATGCTCGGACGCACTTCCGCCTCGTGGAAGTTCTGCGTCCCGCGCGTGAGCGACTCGACGTCGACGAGCTCGCCCCCGACGGCCTCGGTCAGCGATTTCAGGTCGGGGATGGTGGTGACCACCCGGACTTTTTCCGCGGCGTGCGCGGAGCACACCAGCGCGGCGAGCGCGAGCGCGATCGCGGCGAGCACGCGCGTGAGCCTCGAGACCTTCATCGTGAAACCTCCTGCGAGCGGAGCGGACCGCACGGTCCGCAGACTCCGTAGAGCCGGATGTCGTGCCCCGTCACCTCGAAGCGCGTGGCGCGCCGGACCCGCCGTTCGAGCCGCGCGAGCACGGGCTTTCTGAGTACGCAGCCGTCGAAGTCCTGCACCGCGCCGCAGCGTTGGCAGACGAGGTGATGGTGGTGTCCGGTGAAGCGCTCGCTCAGCTCGAACCGCTGCGTGCCGCGTGAGGTGTCCGCAACCTTCATGATGTCCTGACGGCAGAGGAGCGCGACCGTGCGATAGACCGACGCGAGATTCACCCGCCGTCCACGGAGCCGTCCGTACAGCTCCGCGACCGACAGCGGGTGCCGGACGTCCGCGAGCACCTCGAGCACCGCGCGGCGCGGGCGCGTGAGCCGCACACCACGCGCGGCGAGCATCGACGAGAGGGTGGGAGACGCGGTCGTGGCGCCGGTCACGGGACGTCCGTGAGGGCGCCGACGCAGTGGACGTGATTGCCGTGGAGGAGACACACCTCGCCGCGCGGGCCGTGGATCGCACGCTCGTCCTTCCACCAGCCGTCACCGCCGCCCCGGAGAGAGCCGTGATCGCCGATCCCCGCGCCGACTCGTATCCGACCACTGCGCCACGGGTCGTCGTAGATCGCGACGGTCGTCCCGTCGGCGCACGAGAAGGCCATGTCGAGCCGCACGCAGGCGACGAAGAGCAGCGCGAGCCCCGCGAGCCGTGTCATCCCAGCCGTGCCCACGCGCCCGCGAGCAGGAGGCTCCCGATGGCCGCGATGATCACGCCGCCCGCGACGCTCAAGCCTTTGGCCACCCAGCCGCTCACGCGCGACTCGGCCGGGAACGCCACCATGATGGTGCGCCGGCCTAGGATCGCCAGGACGCCCACTAGCGAGGTCGTGATGCTCATGCCGATGGCCATCACGAGCGTCAGGCCCACCCCGATGAGCAGCACACCGTTCGTGAGCGCGAACAGCATGATGATCAGCGCGCTCGCGCACGGCGTGACGCCGGCCGCGATGACCATGCCGATGCCGACGCGCTCGCGCGCGTCGTGGTCGTAATGGTGCGTGCCGCGCGCGGCGGAGATCGCGATGACGAGACCGATCGCGATGATCAGCACGTAGCTCACGGCTTCGAGCCAGACCGAGCGTCCGAGTACGTCGAAGCCGTGCTGGCCGAGGATCACACCGAGACCCCACACGAGGACGATCGAGGTGATCGCCTGGAGGAACGAGATCGCGCTCCCGGCAACGATGCCGGCGCCGATGCGCGCCTTCCTGGCGAGAAAGAACGACGACACGACGAGCTTGCCGTGGCCCGGGCCCGCGGCGTGGAGGACGCCGTACACGAACGCCACGCCGGTCACGACGAGGAGGGCGCGCAGGGAGCCCGTCTCGCGAATCGCTTTGAGCTCGCGGGAGATCGTCCGGTTGAGGTCGCGCTGCGCGGAGGCGATCGGCGCGACGATCGGCCGCAGGAACCCGGGCACCGCGCCGCCTTCAGCGCCGCCGGGCACCGGCGTGGGCGCGGCGGGGCGCGACGGGGCCACGCCCCACGGGTTCTGCTGTGCGGTCGCCGGCGCGGCGACGAGACACAAGGCCGCGAGCACGAGCGCGCGGATCAACGTCGGCGGTAGCTGCATCGCAAGGTCTCCACCAGTTTTGTCTTCGCCTCGCGCACCGGGGCGCATTCGATGCGATAGCTCGGCGGGCCTTCGGCCGTGATCATGGGACCGATCGCCGTGAACGCGGTGTAGAACGTCGCGTCGACCACGTTGACCTCCACCGTGCCTTCCCTTCGCGTCGCGCGCGGGATCGGCACGATGAAGAGATAGTGAAGCTGGCCCTTGACGTTCTGGGCCTCGAAGTCCTTCGGGTCCTTCACCGGGATCGCGGTCCCGTCGACCTTGACCTCGACGAACCAGTTGAAGTCCTTCAGCCGTGAGAAGTGGTCCTGCTCGAGCGCGCGCGTCTCCCGCGCCGAGAACTTGCCGTCGCGGTCGCTGTCGTACTTCTGGATGATCAGCTCGCTCAGCATCTCGTCGAACGCCCAGTCGACCCTCACACCTTCCGGGCCGTCGGCGCCGAAGCGCACGGTCACCGTGTAATCGATCCAGGCGTGCGGGTGCGCGCCGGCGCGCGTCGCGCCGAGCGCGAGCACGACGAGCGCGGTGGCCGCGGCGACGCGGGCGACGCGGAAGCGGCGCACGGGGCCTGTGAGGGCGAAGAGCACCAGCGCCGTGAGCACCACGGAAGCCCCGGCGGCCAGCCGCAGGTAATACGCGAGGACGAGCCCCGTCACCATCGAGACGACGGCCAGCCCCATCGCGGTGAACAACGCGCCGCGGAAGCTCCTCGCGAGCGCGAAGCCGGCGAGCGTCGGGATGACGATCATCGCGCTGACGAGGAGCACGCCGACCATGCGCATTGCGATCACCGTCGTCAGCGCCGTGAGGACCGTGATCACGAGGTTCAGCGCCGCCACCGGCACACCGCTCGTCCGCGCGAGATCTTCGTTGAGCGTGATCGCGAGCAAGCGCGGGTAGAGGAGGCCGATCGCGACGCCGACCACGACACCCAGCCCGCCGATCATCCAGAGGTCGGTCACGGTCACCGTCAGGATGCTGCCGAACAGCACGGCGAAGAGGTCGACGTTGAAGCCGCGGCCGAGGCCGATCAGCACGACGGCGAAGGCCAGGCCCCCCGAGAGGAAGATCGCCAGCGACGCATCGCCGGTGAGGGCGCCGCGCGTCCGCAGCCGCTCGATGCCGACGGCGCCCGCCGCGGTCACGACGAGCGCGCCGACGACCGGCGAGACGCCGGCCACGAGCCCGAGCGCCACGCCCGCGAGCGCGACGTGCGCGAGCGTGTCCGCGATCAGCGAGAGCCGGCGCGGCACGAGGAAGATGCCGATCGCGGGACAGATCAGCGCGGTGATCACGCCGGCGATCAACGCGCGCTGCATGAAGCCGTACGAGAGGAGCTCAGGCATGGGCGCAGGGCGGCTCGTGGCCCACGACGCGCACGGTGGTGCCGTAGAGCGCGGTGAGGGGGTCGTTCGTGAAGTAGTCCTGGGGGCGACCGCAGAAGATCACTCGGCGGTTCAGACACGCGAGCTTCGTGACCTCGCGCGCGACGACGCCGATGTCGTGGCTCACGAGGACGAGCGTCACGCCGCGCTCGCGGTTCAAGTGGTGGAGTAACGCGTAGAAGCTGCTCTGCGTTTCCGGATCGATGCCCCCCGTCGGCTCGTCGAGGATCAGGAGCTCCGGATTGGACACCAGCGCCCTCGCGATCAGCACGCGCTGTTGCTGGCCCGCGGACAGTGCACCGACGCGATCGCCCGCACGTTCCGTCATTCCCACGAGGCCGAGCGCGTCCGACACGACGTCACGCCCGCTCGAGCCGCTGCCGAACCATCGCCGCGACGCCACGAGTCCCGTCGTCACGACCTCGTCAACGCGCACCGGCAGCGCGGCGTCGAAGCTCGTGCGCTGAGGAACGTAGCCGATCCGGCGCCAGTCACGGAACGCGGTGGGGGCGACGCCGAAGACTCGGATGCTGCCTGCCGACGGCGCCAGCAGACCGAGGATGAGACGGAGCAGCGTCGTCTTGCCGGACCCGTTCGGCCCGATGATGCCGACGAAATCGCCGGGCTCGATGGTGAACGTGACGTCCTCGAGCACACGAGCGCCCCCGAACTCCATGCTCGCGTGATCGAGGACGACGACGTCGCTCACGTGCACTCCAGCGCGATGCGGAGATTCTTCAGGTTGTCCTCCATCACGGCGACATAGTCCTTGCCCGCCTTCGCCTCGTCGGCGGTGAGGCCTTCCAGCGGGTTCAGCACGAGCGTCTTCGCGCCGACTTCGGCCGCCAGCGTTTCGGCGAGCTTCGGGCTTACGAGCGTCTCGAAGAAGATGACCTTCGCTTTCAGCTTGCGCACCAGCCGCACCACGCGCGCGAGCTCGGCCGGACTCGGCTCCGCCTCGGGCGAGATGCCCATGACGGGCACCTGAAGCAGGCCGTATCGCTTCGCGAGATACGCGAACGCGGCATGCGACACCACGATCTCGCGGCGCGCACAGTCGGCCAGGCCCGTGCCGAGCGTCTCATGCAGCGCGTTCAGACGAGCCGTGTAATTCACCGCGCGTGTCGCATAGTGTGCGGCGTTCGCCGGATCCGCCTTGGCGAGCCCTGCGCGAATGGCTTCGACCTGACCGCGGGCGAGCAGCGGATCGAGCCACACATGCGGATCGGGCTCCGCCTTGGCCTTCGCGTGGGTGTGCGTGTCGTGACCCGGCAGGTCCGCCGTGAGCAACGACAAGCCGGCCGTCGCCTCGACGACGATGGCCTTGCCCGCGGCGGTCCTGGCGAGCCGTGCGGCGCCGGCATCGAAGCCGGCGCCGTTGTAGACGAACACCGCCGCCTTCTCGACCCGCGCGACGTCGGCTGGCGACGGCTCCCAGTCGTGCGGCTCGACGCCCGTCGGGACCAGCGACACGACCTCCGCGCGATCGCCCGCGACCTGCCGAGTGAAGTCGGCGAGCGTGGAGAAGCTGGCCACGACGAGCGTGCGTGGCGGCTCGACCTTGGGCTTCTCCTGGCAGGCGGCGAGTGCCAGGACGACGACGCCGAGCAGGGCCGCCGTTGACGTCTTCATGGCCGCCTCAGAACTGATGCGCCGGGTGGGCGCCGAGGATGAAGGTGGCCTGGAAGAGCAGCTCGTCCACGTGCCGCGCGCTCGCGCTGTTGGCCGAGAAGCCTGCGTCCTGCGTGCGTTCGGTCAGCCGGTAGGCGAGGCGGAAGCGCAGGAACTCCGACGGCCAGAAGGTGACGTACGGCTCGAAGGCCCGCTCGCGCCCACGGTCGAGTAGCTCCGTGTAGTCGTAACGCAGGCCGCCGGCCCAGCGACGGAATGGCTGCACCTCGGCGTACGCGTACCAGCCGAAGCGGGTGAACGTGTCGTCGGGGATGTCGATGTCGCGCGTGACTTCACGGCGGCGGATCGACCAGATCCCTTCGCCGCCCACGGTGAGCAATGGATGCAGCCACCCTTCGGGACGGAACTTGTAGCGCACGTCGAAGCCCGGCAGCGTGTTCCTCTGCCGTTCGGCCGTGCGCCCCGAGGCCACCGAGAGCCCGACCTGGAGCGCGTGCTCATCGGTCAGCTCGAAGAACGTCCGCAGGCGACCGGTGACGAGCGGCTCGCGGATGCGGCCGCGGCCGAACGCCGTCTCGTTGTCGCCGTTGAAGACGCCGCCAAGGACCTCGAGATAGAACGGCAGGCCGGGGACCCACGTTGCCTCGAAGCCCTTCTCGATCAGGCCTTCCTCGCCGAAGAAATAGCGATAGACGGCCGGACGATCGATCCATGGGAGGTCGTGCTCGTGGAGCTGGTTGCTCCACCCGTACCGGGTGCGCATCTGGCCCATCTTCAACTGTGTGTTGAAGGGCAGTGTCAGCAGCGTGAGGTGCGCCTCCGCGAGGCTCACTGCGGTTTCCTGGCCTCGGGCCTCCTCGCCCATCTCGATGCGGACCTCGCCGCGCGCGTACGGATCGATCTGACCGAAGAGGCTCAGCTCGACCTCGCGCGGGAAGAAGCGATTCTCGCGGCCGCGGAACGTCCCGGCACCCGCCTTGTCCACGTTGCGCTGCGTGAGGTTGCCCACGAAGTCGCCGGCGATACCGATGTCGAACAAGAGCTGGCCGGTGCCGCGCTGCTGGGACAGCGTGAACGGCTGGCGAGGCCGCAAGAGATCCATCGTGCTCGGTGGTGTTTGCGTGGCGACCGGCGCGGGGGCCGGCGGCTGCGATTCGAGTCGGCGGAGACGCTCGGCGAGCGCCTCCATCGATTTCTGATGCTCCTTCTGTAACGCCTCGAAGTTCCTGCGCATCTGTTCGAGCTCGCGCCGGAGCTCCGCGGCGTCCTGGGCGCGGGCGGGTGGCGCGAGTGCCGTCACGATGAGTGCCACGGCCAGCACGATGAGTATTCGCATGTGCCCCTCCGTCGATTCGACTCCGGGCCCGACCCCGACTCGATCGAGTGGGGCGGCCTCGGCTACAGGGAGGACGGAGTCAGGCGGCGGGCGGTGCGCGCGGAGCGCCGGTGCGCGCGACGTGGAGCTCGCGGCACGCGGGCGTGAAGCACGGAAGCGCCGCGGAGGCGGCGTCGAGCGTGACGACCGGGACGACGGCGGCTTCCACGACGTGCCCGGCGAGTCCGGCGAGGAGCGTCAGGTCGTGTTCCTGGTTGTAGAGGCCGGACTCGGCACCTGCGTGGTGGTGCGGCACGCTGCCGAGCTGGAGCAGCATCGCCATCGCGGCGAGCAGCAGCGCGGCGACGATCGGCAGACGCGACGCGGGGCGGCGCATGGTCAGCTACTAATACGCGAGTCGCGAACGGTTTGCAACTACGGCCGGGGCCGGACGTCGAACGGGAACGTGCCTTCGACCAGGTGGCCGTCCACGGAGAGCACGCGGTACTTCACCGAATACCCGCCCTTCTTCAGCGGCGGCACGCCCACCGAGAGCTTGCGCGGGTCCTCGGGGCCGACGACGATCTTGCCGTCGTCGACGCGGACCTGGTCCGCCCATACCGAGAGCGTCGAGTACGCCGGCTCCAGGCGCTCGTTGAACGTCAGCTCGACCCGTGACGGTGAGATGGCGAGCGTCGCGCGGCGAGCCGGCGACGACTTCACCAGCACCGCGTGCGCCTCTGCGACGGACACGCGCGCCGAGAGAAGCATCAGCACGGCCGCGAGCGCCACGCGGACGAGGCGCGCCGTCATCGCGTATCCGGCTCCGACCGCTTGGCGCTCGTCTCCCCGGAGGCGCCCTGGTCCGGGTTCGGGCGGGTGAGCACCATGATGAGCACGACCACGATCAGCGCGACGAGGAGCGCGAGGCCGCCGGTGATCAGCGCGGTTGCGAGCGGGCCCATGCCCTCGACGCGGAAGGCGCCGGGATGGTCCGCGAACGCCGGCGTCGCGGCGAAGACGGCCGCGAGGGTGACGCCGAGACTTCGCGTCACTTCGCGGGCGCGCTCCAGTCGAAGGCTACGGTCTGCGGACGCGCATAGCGCGTGCGATCGGGGCCCACGACCGGGACCGTCGTCGCGCCGATCGTGAGCACGATGCGCTGCGTGCCCTGCGGGAGCGTTGCGTCCGCACCGTAGTGGAATCCGCTCGGACCGACCATCGGCGCGAGCTTCACCACGCGCGTCGGCGCGCCCTGGATCTGCACGCCGGCGGACACCGGGAGATACGGCACCGGCTCGCCGGTCTCCGCGTCGCTGACGAACGCCATCAGGTGTCCCGCCGCGCCGCCCGGCTTCGCCGCGTGGTGCCCGCCGTGTGCGCCGTGACCGGCATGCCCGCCGTGACCCTGAGCGTGGTCTTGCCCGCTCGCGGCGTGGAACGCGAGACGGACGCGATACGGCCCGATCGTGCGCTCCATCGCCGCGCCGTGATGCCCGTGATGGTGCCCCTGACCACCGCCGTCCTGACTCTTGATGAACGCGACCAGGTCGACGAGCTGCGCGACGCTGAGCGAATCCGCGTAGCTCGGCATGATCGACGTGCCGTCCGGCCCGATCCATCCCGGCCCCTCGAGGAGCACCGCGTTCGGCGCGAGGATCGACTCCGCGAAGTACTCCGCAGGATGATGCGCGCCCATCCCGGTGAGCTCGGGGCCGGTCTTGCCATCGCCACCCGTGGGCGGGAAGTTGCCGCCCTTGATCAGGTGGCACTTGTAGCACTCGAGGTCGGCGAAGAGCTGGCGGCCCTTCGCGGGATCGCCAGCGCCGGGAAGCGTGAACTTCCATCCGCGCGGCACGCCGCCGCCGCGGTGCAGCTCGTCCATCGTCACGCGGCGCTGCGCGGCCGCGCCTGTCGCGAGCGTCGCCACGAGCGCGGTGAGCGCGAGCACGCCCAGCGCCGCGCCGATGACCGTCCGGTGCCTCATCGCGTCGTCCTCCCCGAGCCTGCGCCGAGGCGCAGGATGATCGTTTTCGCCCGCGGGAACTGCTCCTCGTGCCACGTCACGACCGCCCGACCGTCAGGGGCCATCGTCACATCTGGAGCATATGCCTTGACCGCCTGGGACAGCGCCTGAATTGGGCCGAGACGGTCCGTCGTCACCTCGCGCAGGAGCACGCGACGGCGCACCGCCGTGGAATCTTCCCAGACGATCGCGGCGTGGCCCCGATCGTTCACGGCCAGCCGCGCGTGATCCGGGATCGACGACGTCGAGACGTGGACCCGGCGCGGCGCCGTGAATCGCCGGCCGTCCGTGGACGTCGCGTACAGCACGGCCGGCTCGTTGCGCGCGCCTTCCGTGTACCAGACCGCGTGGACGCGGCCCTGACCGTCGATGGCGGCGGTGCCGCCGCGGTGCGGACACGCGGTGATCCGCCAGCCGTCGGCGTGCACGCGCGCGGGCGCGCCGAACGTCCGCCCGCCGTCGCGCGAGGCCGCGAGCACCATGTCGCGAATGTCGCCGGGGAAGACCTTGCGCCACAGCACCGTCACGATGTCCGGCGCGGCGGCCGCGAGCGACACGCGGCAGCACACGCAGGTCTCGTCGTCGTCCAGCGCGCGCGTGCTCTCCACGCGCGTGCCGCGCTCGAGGATGCGCGTGAGATACGTGCGCGGCCGCTCACCGGCGCGCGTCTCGATCCACGCGACCAGCACGGTGCCGTCGGGCGCGACGGCGAGCCCCTCGAACGAGTGCGAGGTCGGCGTGTCGTCGGTCACGCGGAGCGGCGGCTCGAACGTCTTGCCACCGTCGAGCGATCGCGACAGCTGCAAGTCGGACGCGAAGAGGCCGCCCTCCGGCTTCGCGCGGCGCGAGGCCCAGCTCACGTAGATCTCGCCGCGCGACCCGACCGCGAGGCCCGGGCCCTGGTGGAGCGAATCCGCGCTGAGGCCTTTCGGCGAGACGCGAACGCGCTCGCCCTCGGCCCGCGCCGCGTAGACCACGTTGTCGTGGCCTTCCTGAGCCACCCACGTGACGAGCGGGCCCTCGCGATCGACCACCAGCGCCGGCGCCGAGAGGCGGACGTCGTGGCCGGCCGCCGGATGGACGATCTCGTGACGCTGGGCCTGGGCGCCGGCGGGCAGCGCGACGAGCGCCGCGACGAGAACGAGCCGGCGGATCACTTCCACCGCCACGCGACGCCGCCGTAGAACGCGCGGCCATCACCCGGCTCGTAGAAGCGCCCGACGGCGCTGTCGACGACCACCGACGAGGCGTAGGTCACGTCCGCGAGGTTCCGGCCCTCGAAGAACACGCTGAGGTTCCAGCGCTTCACGTCGTACCCCATGCGCACGCTCACGAGCTCATAGGGCGACGTGCGGTTGCGGTTCTCGCTGTTGACGACATAACCCTGGGGCACGAATTCCACGTTCGGTGCGACCCAGAAGCCCGAGGCGTGGTCGTAGCGCAGCTCGCCGCGCAGGAAGTGGCGTGGCGCGCCGGGCACGTCGTTGTCGCCGAAGTTCCGATCGTCGACGAACACGAATCGTGACCACGTGTACGCGGTGCGCGCGGTCAGCGAATCGCCGCCGATCAGATCACGCGCGATCACCACGTCGAAACCGGCCTCCAGGCCCATGTGCCGCGAGCGGTCGATGTTGCGGAAGCGGGGGACCGTGAACGGCGCGCCCGGAAACGGCTGGACGTTGACGTTCTGGATCTCGTCCCACAGCTCGATGTCGTAGACCGCCACGTCCCATGTCACGCGACCGAGCGCGCGCCCACGCATCCCCACCTCGAACTGCCACGCCTTCTGCGCGTCGAGCAGGCTCAGGTTCCGCGTGTTGAGCTGGCCCGGCGCGGTGAGCTCGAGGAGCAGCGGCGGCTCGTACGCATGGCTCGCGTTGCCGTAGACCTGGACCTCCTTGCTGACGCGCCCGATCGTCCCGAACCGCGGAACGAGCGCGACGTATTCGACGTCGCCCGACTGGTTGCCGTTGGAGAGGAAGCGATCGCGCACGGCGCGATAGGCGTACTGGCCGCGCACGCCGGCAACGAGCGTGAGCGCGGACGTGACGTCGAGCTGCGCTTCCGCGTAGAGCCCGACGTTCGTCGCCTGGTTGAGCTGGTTCTTGATCTTCGCGCCGCGCCGGCCGGCGAGGTTGGCGAGCTGGGCGTCGATCTGGCTGGTGGAGAGGTACTGCAGGCCCGCGGTGAAGCGGCTCGCGAGGCCGAACAGTGGCGCCGTCTGGATGTACCGGAGCTCCGCGCCCCAGTTGTAGGTGGTCTGGTCGATGATCGCGAAGCTCAGCGGATGATCGAGGTCCTGGTAGTCGGTCTGCAGCCGCCCCTCGATCGCGCCGCTCTCGCCGAGCGGCGTCCGCACGGTGAGCGCGCCGCGCACGTAGTCGTAGCGGCGCGCGGCCCGGGTGGCGACGCTGGTCGGATCGGCGCGCCGCGGATCGCGCTCGAGCTCGTCGCGCGTGAGCGCGCCGGGCAGGTTCTCGTCGTTGCGGACATAGCCGAGGTCGAGCCGCACGCTCGTCCCGCCGCCGAGCTCGTAGCCGAACGACGTGTAGAACCGGTGCCGGATCTGGTCGCTGTAGTCGCGATACCCGTTCAGCTCGACGTCGGTGAAGCTGCCGTACAGGTCGAACGGGCCGTAGACCTGTCCGGTCGCGAGGTGGTTCTTCCAGAAGCCGAACGAGCCGGCTTCGCTGCGGAGCGCGAGCAGCCCCTCGTCGTGGCCCGTCTTGGTGACGAGGTTGACGGCGCCACCGAGGGTGAAGCCGCCGAACCTGAGCGCGTTGGCGCCCTTGTAGACCTCGATGCGCTTGGTGGCGAGCAGCTCGAGCGACTCGAAGTCGCTGAAGCCGTCGGCCTGGCCGTAGACGAAGCCGTCGAGCAGGACGTTGACCCCGCGCAGGTGGAAGTTGTTCCGGAGGCCCGAGCCGCGGATCGAGAGCTGGCTCTCGTCGGCGGCGCCCGCGCGGGGCCGGATCAGCACGCCCGGCGTGTAGTCGAGCGCGTCTTTCAGGTTCGCCGACCTCGCGCTCTCGATCTCGTGCTGCGGGATGACGTTCACGCTGCCCGGCACGCGCTCCAGCTCCTCGCGCGTCTGCTCGTCCGTCTGCCGGCGCTCGGGTACGAGCCGCGGGCTTTCCACGACGACGGGCGGAAGGGTCGGTGGGGGCTGTGCCCCGGCCGTGGCGGCGGTCATCGCCACGATGAAAGACATCAACAATATCGGTCTCATTTGAACGCTCACTTGAGGCGAAACTCGACGGGGAGGCGCACCCACATCGCCACCGCCTGTTCGCCACGTCGGGCGGGGTCGAAGCGCCAGCGGCGCACCGCATCGCTCGCCGCCTCGTCGAGATCGGGATGGCCGGCCGACTGCTCGATTTCCACGTTTCCGACACGGCCGTCCTCGAGCACGTGCACGCGTAGCAGCGTGGTGCCCTGAACACCGAGCCGCTTTGCGCTGGACGGATACGACGGCCGCACCTGGTACCCACCGGTCGGGCGCGCCACCTGCGTGACACCGCTATCGCGCGGGATCGAGGCGACCGCCGGCGGTGCCGACTTCGTCGCGTTCTCCACCATCGACACCCCGCCCTCCGTCGCCCGCCCGGCGGGCGCCGGCGCCGTGGTCGGCAAGGAGACGGCCGGCGCCGAGGCTTGCGCATTGGGAGCGGGGGCCACGGTGGGCGATGCCGCTGGCGGCGGAGCGCCGGCGGGCCGCGGCGGCGCCACGGAGGCCGGCTCGTCGGCCTTCGGTGCCGTGTCGATCTTCGGCGGCGGGGCCGCGATCGGCCTCGGCAGCGTCAGCCGCTTGGGCGGTGCGGGCGCGGCAGGAGGCGCCTCGACGACACGCGGCGCCTCGATGACGACGAGGTCGACCGCGATCGCGTCCGGCACGCGGGCGCTCGCGCGCGGCACGACGCCGGCCGCCACGGCCACGAGGCCCAGGTGAAGCACGAGCGACGCGCCGATGGGCGCGACGCGCGTGAGCGCGGCGCGATCGAATCGAATGATGTCTCCTCCTCCGCGAGTCCGGATGACCCGGCGCACCGGCGAGCCGGCGGCGCGGGCGTGCGAGCGAAACGACTTAGGCGGAGCGGAGGGTGGGCGGCGCGCGGCCGGCGTCGGGCGCGAGGCTGCGCGCGACGAGGGCCGGCGTGGTGACGGTGGTGACGGCGCTCTGAACGAGCGCGAGCGGTGAAGCGTCGACGATCGCGTCGGCGACGTCCGCGCTGAGCTGCGCCGACACCCCGGCGACCAGGCATTGCGTGATGTCGTCCGTCTGGCCGAGGTGGTGCGTCGAGTGGACGCCGGCCTCGAACGCGAAGACCGCGGCGACGAGCACGAGCGCGAGGGCCACCGCGCGGCGCGGCCGCCACGCACCCGCGACCGCGACAGCGGCCAGCGACAGCAGGACGGCCCACGGAGCCGAGGGCGCAGCAGGGCCGGCGCCCAGCGTCTCGCCGGAACGCGCAATGCGTGCTGCGCGTGCCGTTTCGGCGGACGGCAGCGCATTCGTCGAGAGCGTCTCGTGGACGGGGATGTGCGCCGCCGCCGGCGCGGCACCGAGCAGCGTGGCGCCGAGCACCATCGTGGCGAGAGCGAGGACGACGAGCGCGGTGCGGGACATCACGGGTATCCTACACCGCAAACAGGCGGCGGAGCCGGTCAGTTCCGCCCGGACCTGCGGCTAGCGGCCGGCCCGGCGCGTTTCCTCGGGACGCAGCGCCATGCCGTGCGGCGCCTTGCCGACCTGGATCCGGCGCACTTCCTTGTGCGTGGCGACGTCGATGACCGAGACCGCGCCGGCGTAGCGGTTGGTGACGAGCGCGTAGCGTCCGTTCGGCTCCATCGTCACCAGGTCGGGATACCCGCGGGAGTCGACGACCTTGACGATCTTGTCGTCGGCGGTGCTGACGACCACCACCTTGTTGGCCTTGCGCAGCGTCACGTAGAGGAACTTGCCGTCGAGCGTCAGCGTGGTCTCGTGCACCACGCCCGGCATCGCGATGCTCGCGACCTGCTTGTTGGTGACGGTGTCGATCTTCAGCACGGCCTTGTTCTCGCCCGCGCCCGCGTAGAGCACCTTGCCGTCCGGGCTGAGCGCCAGCCCCATCGCGTCGCCGCCGCCGTGGATGATGCGCGCGACCGCGGTGCGCGTCTGCGTGTCGATCACGGTCACGTCACCCGCCGTCTCGCCCGAGACGTAGAACAGCCGCGCGTCACGCGAGAACACGCTGTGCGCCGGCCACGTCGAGACCTCGAGGCGCCACTCGATCTTCTCGGCCTTCAGGTCCCAGACGATGATCTCGTCGTTGCTGGCGTCGCTCGACCAGTCGAGCACGTAGAGATAGCGGCCGTCCGGGCTGAAGCTCAGGTTGTACGGGTTGCCGCCGATCTTCACGCGCTTCACCAGCTTGCGCGCCTGCGCGTCGACGACGCCGAGATCGCGGCTCTTGTCGTAGACGACCCACGCCTGCTTGCCGTCCGGGTGGAACACGATGCGATTCGGCTTGCCCTGGCCGAGCGGGATCGTGCCCGTCACCTCGAAGGTGTTGGTGTCGATGATCGAGATCGAGTTCGACTTCGTGTTCGTGACGTAGAGGCTCGCCGCGCCGGCCGGTGCCGCGAGGGCGAGCGTGACGAGGAGCGCGAGGGCGCGGGCGGCGGACGTCACGGGAGCGGGCCTCCTCAGGGTTTTTCGATCGCGGTCACGACCACGAGCGGTGGCGATCCACGCACCGTAAATCGTACCGCGTCGCCCACGGAAAGCGACGGGGGAATCTTCGCTCCGGCCAGGCGGAAGCCCATGGTCATGCCCGGCATGTAGCCCGGGATGTCCGCGTGCGTGAGCACGACGATGCCGAGCTCGGGCACGATCGCGCGGACCACGCCCTCGACGTCACGCCACTCGCGCTCGGGGCCGCCCCAGGTGATCGTCCGGGCATCCGCCTGGGCGGCGGTGCGGCGCCACAGGTGCCAGCCACCGGCGGCTCCGACGACGACCAGGAAAAGATTGACCAGCAGGGCGGCCGTGAGCGCCCTCAATGCACGTGCTCGTCGGCCGGCGGGGCGTCGGCCTTCTCCTGGTTCAGCTCCTGGATCTCCGCGAGCAGGCGATTCATGTCGCGCGCGGTCTCGGTGCGGCTCGACCAGCGTGCGCGGAGGTAGCCGCGGCGGTCGATCAGGAACTCGGCGTGCGGCGCCGTGTCGAACCGCCGGTAGACGGAGAGGATGTCGAGGCCGCCATCGGTGACGACCGGGAAGAGCACGCGCGGGGTGTCGCCGAGCTTCTTGATCGCGTCGGGGGACGCGTCGGTCGGCACCGCGATGATCTCGACCCCCAAGGTGGTGAGCATCTGATACGCGTCGGCGAGCTGGGCGAGACGCTCGCGCGAGCGCGGCAGCGTGTAGAGGACCAGGAGGACGTGACGGCCGCCGCGATAGTCGCGCAGCGACCGTGGGGGCGCCGGGGCGACGGTGTATGAGAAATCCGGCGCCACCAGCCATGCGCGGCCCGGATCGACGGTCGGGCCCATCCAGCGCGCGGTCTCGAGCACGCCGAGCAGGCGCACGTAGTTGATCACGTCCCAGCGCTGCTCCTCGCTGAGCGTCGCGGCGAACCCGGGCATCGCGGCGCGCGCGATCCCGTGGCTCACCCACCAGAAGAGGTCGCCGGCGGTGTGATCGCCGGTGTGTGGCGCGCGAAGATCCGCGGGCGGCCGCGGCAGGCGCGGCGCCGCGGGGCCGTCGCCGCCGCCCGAGCGTCCGTGGCAGACCGCGCAATGCTCGTCGTAGACGGCCATCCCGCTCACGATCGACGTCGCCGTGTAGGGGACGGTCGGGCGGTGATAGGTCGTGGGATAGGCGTCGACCGCGAGGGGAATCAGCGCGAGCGCGCCACCCATCGTCACGAGCACGAGCGCGCCGGCGAGCAAGGGCAGCCGCAGGCGCTGGCGCCGCAGCATCGCCACGCAGAGGAGCCCGACGAGGCCGATGACGGCCACCTGGCTCCCGACGAGGACTTGCCACCGCGCCTCGGTGCTGCGCTCCAGCGCCGCCGTCGCGAGCCGGAACGCGAACGGCCACGCGGCTTGCTCGTGACGCGCCGGTGGCGTCACGCCGAGCGCCGCGACGACGGCGAGCACCGCGGCGATCAACACCGCCTCGGTCGTCACCGACGCGGCCAGACGCCGCATCGCGGGGCGGCCGATCGTCTCGGCGTCGCCGCTCAACGCCGGCAGGAGACGCCGGCGATGACGCGCGGCCACGATCAGCGCGAGCGCGAACGCGACGAGCTTCACCAGAAGCAGGCGGCCGTACGTCGTGCCGATGAGCCCGGCGACGTCCGCGATGTGCGTCGTCGCGTTCACGACGCCCGAGAGGCCGAGCGCGATGACCGTGACCAGCGCCCACCGCGAGAATCGACGTCCGGCCACGACCGCGTACGGCCGCGCGTCCGCGCCGCTCTCCCGCGAGGCCGCGCGCAGGAGCAGCGCGAGGGCAGGGAGCGCGCCGGCCCAGACGCCCGTGGCGGCGAGATGGATGAAGTCGACAGCGATCGCACGGATCGCACCGGGCTCGACGGCCGCTGCGTGCCCCGCGGCGCTGGCGAGCGCCAGTGCGAGGGCCGCGAGCGCCGCGGTCTCGCCGTGCAGCGCGACCCAGTCGACGCGCGCGACGACGCGCAGGCCGCCGCTGACGAAGAAGCCGGCGAGCGCGAGGAGCGCCAGGCGGCTCAGCCACACGAGACCGCCCTGCGTCTCGGTGGCGACGCGCAACAGCGCGCGTGGCTCGAACGCGGCGCCGGCGCGGCCTTCGAGGAGCGCGGTCTGATGCGCGAGGACGCCGACGCCCGCGACGACGGCGACGAGCAGCAGCCAGCGCGCCGCGCGCGCGACGCGCCGCTGCCACGCGAGCGCGGTGGGCCGGTCGGACGCGCCGGCGACGAGCAGCATCACCGCGCCGCCGACGAGCGCGACGGACGCGACGAGGTGGATCCAGCGGAGGGCGAGCGCGAGCGTGCTCACGAGCGCGTGCTATTTTGAGACGTGTCCGTGCCGGTCACGCGCTGCTGCGTGGTGGGACTCGTCGTGGGGGTCGTGGTGCGGCAGGGCGCGGCCGGCGCGACATCCAAGCCAGATTACCAAGGGACCGCCGTGACGATGAGCATGCCGTTCATCGCGGCGCCGGCCGCGCTCTTCACAGGGCTGAAGGCGGGCGATCGTGTGGCGTTCGGGCTGAAGGTGACGCCGGACGCCCTCCTCGTCATCGCGCTGCGGCTCCTCCAGCGGAAGCCATGATCCGCGCCATTCTCTTCGACGCCGGCAACACGCTCATCCACATGGACTACGTGGCGATCGCCGCGGAGCTCGCGCGTCACGGGGTCGCCGTGACGCCCGAGCAGATCCAGCGCGGCGACTGGACGGCGCGCGTCCGGCTCGACGGGGAGCTCTTCGCGCCGCAGGACGCCGTGTCGACCGAGAGCCGCGACACCACCGCGCGCTACACGCGCTACCTGCTCGAGGGCGCCGGCGTGCACGATCCCGCGCTGCACGAGCGGATGATGGCGTGGCGTCGCGGCTACAACGCGCCCGTCGGCCTGTGGACGGTGGCAGAGCCCGAAGCCGCCGACGCGCTCGCGCTGGTGCGGCAGGCGGGTCGCGTGGCGGGCGTGATCTCGAACTCCAACGGGACGATCCGACGCATCCTCGAGTCGCTGGACCTCGCACGCCGTCTCGACTTCATCCTCGACTCCCACGAGGAAGGCCTCGAGAAGCCGGACGCGCGCTTCTTCCAGTTGGCACTCGCGCGGGCGGGCGTGGCGCCGGACGAGGCCGCCTACATCGGCGATTTCTATTCGATCGACGTGATGGGCGCGCGGCGCGCGGGCATCCGCGGGGTGTTGATGGACCCCGGCGGCTGCTGGGGCGTACGCGACTGTCCGTGCGCGCCGACGGTCCTCGACGCGGTGAGACTTGTCTTGAGATGGGGGACTCAGGGCGCCCCTCAATCCCCCCGCGCGGAGGGCCCGGCGTGAATCCGGGCCCTCCGCGAGTGCCGGCTCAATCGCGGGGGAACGCCACGACGTGATGGAGCGCGATGCCGACGTGGACTCGCGTGCCCGCCGGCATCGTCGTCGCCGACGCCTGCGAGCACGGCAGCCGCAGGCCTGACGGCAGCTCCACCGTGTAGCGCACCTCCGAACCGCGGAACACGCGACCGACGAGCACGCCCGGCCCCGTGGGCGCCGGCGAGATCGTCACGTCGTCCGGACGCACGAGCACGTCGACCTGCGAGCCGACCACCGCGTCTTCCGGATGCGCGGTGAGACCCAGCTCGGTCCTGATCCCGTCGTCGACGACCACACCGGGAAGGAACGCGGCGGCGCCGAGGAACTCGGCCACGAAGCGGTTGACCGGCCGGTGATAGACCTCGTCCGGCGGGCCGAGCTGCTCGATCCGTCCGCGCGCCATCACACCGACGCGGTCGCCGAGCTCGAGCGCTTCCTCCTGGTCGTGCGTGACGAAGAGCGCCGTGCTGCCCGTGGCGCGCAGCGCGGTTTGCACGACTGCGCGGACCTGCTCGCGGAGGTCGGCGTCGAGGTTCGAGAACGGCTCGTCGAAGAGCAGCAGCGCCGGCGCCGGCGCCAGCGCGCGCGCCACGGCCACGCGCTGCTGCTGACCGCCGGAGAGCTGATGCGGGTACCGGTCGGCGGCGTCGCCCAGGCCCACGAGGTCGAGCATCTGGCGGATCCGCGTCAGCCGCTCGCGGCCGGGCGGCAATCCGAAGCCGACGTTCGCGCCCGCGGTGAGGTGAGGGAACAGCGCGAAGTCCTGGAAGACGACACCGACGTGGCGGTGCTCGGGCGGCACGAAGCGGCGGCCGGCGATCGCGACGACCGCGTCGGCGATGCGGATCTCGCCGGCGTCCGGCCGCTCGAAACCGGCGACGAGCCGGAGCGTCGTGGTCTTGCCGCAGCCCGAAGGCCCGACGAGCGCGACGATCTCGCCGCGCGCGACGGTGAGCGAGAGGTCGTCCACCGCCGGCGGCTCGCCGTCGCCGAAGACCCGTCCCACGCGCGTCACGACGAGCTGCGGCGTCATCCCGAGGTGCGCCGGGTGAGCCGCGTGACGACGAGCAGCGGGATCAGGCCGACGAGCACGAGCGCGAGCGCGGGGAGCGCGGCCTCTTCCCACAGCGACTCCGAGGTGCGCTCCCAGATCTCGATCGCGAGCGTCTTGAGACCGATCGGCCGCAGGAGCAGCGTGGCCGGCAGCTCCTTCATCGTCTCCACCCAGAGGAGGAGCATCGTCGCGCCGAGGCTGCCCCGCAGCATCGGCAGGTGGACGCGGCCGAGCAACCGGCGGCCCGCGACGCCGAGCGATTGCGCCGCTTCGTCCATGCTCCGCGGGATGCGGACGAGCGCCGCGTCCAGTCCCTGGAGCGCGACGGCGAGGAAGCGCACGAGGTACGCGAAGAGGATGCCGGCCACCGATCCGGTCAGGAGCACGTCGCCGACGCCGATCGTGCGCAGCGCCGACGCGAGCGCGCGGTCGGCGAACGCGAGCGGTCCGAGCGTCCCCACGGCGATGACCGCGCCCGGGACCGCGTAGCCCATCGCCGAGAACTCGGTGGCGAGCTGCGTGAGCCGCGAGCGGTCGAGGCGGCGCGCGTACGCGAGTGCCAGGCCCACCAGCGTGATGACGATCGCCGCGCCGCCCGCCAGCCACGCCGTGTCGATCAACAGCGTGGTGAAGGTCTGCGCCATGCCGGCGGCGAGGCCGCGACTCCACGCCCACACGACGAGCTGCGCGACCGGGAGCACGAACCCGAGCGCCAGCACGGCGGCACACGCCGCCGTCGCGGCCACGGCCGAGCCGCCCTCGAGCGTGACGTTCACGAGCTGCCGGCCGCCGCGCGGCCGGTTGAGGAAGTGCCGGGCCCCGCGCGTCGCGCGCTCGATGACGAGCAGCGCGAACGCGCCCACGAGCAGCAGGCTCGCGAGCTGCGTGGCCGCGATCCGATCGAACATCCCCGCCCACGTCCGGTAGACCGTCTCGGTCAGCGTGCGATGGCCGAAGAGCGAGACGGTCCCGAGGTCGGCCAGCGCTTCCATCATCGCGAGCGCCGCGCCCGCGACGATGGCCGGCCGTGCGAGCGGGAGCGCGACGGCGAGGAACGCGCGCGGGCGCGACCGGCCGAGGCTGCGCGCGGCTTCCATGAGGCTCGACGCCTGCTCCTGGAAGGCCGCGCGCGCGAGGACGAAGACGTACGGGTAATAGACGAGCGTCATCGTCAGCGTCACGCCCCACCACCCGCGCACGTCGGGCAGCCAGGCCGAGAACTCGAAGAAGCCGAGGAGCACGAAGCCCATCACGTACGCGGGCAGCGCCAGCGGCAGCACGAGCGCCCACGCGAAGAGGGACGAGCCCGGGAAGCGATAGGCCGAGACGAGCCACGCGAGCCCCGTACCGAGCAGGAGGCTGCCGGCCCCCACGCCGAGCAGGAGCGTGAACGTGTTCCAGACGACGCCGGGGAGCTGCGTGCGCCAGAGGTGGATCCAGATGTCGACGGCGGGGGTGCGCCACGCCGCGAGGAGGGCGAGCAGCGGCAGCGCGACGACGAGCGCGATCGCGCCGGCGGCGAGCGTGAGGCTGCCGGCGCGCCGCGGACGGTTACCTGTAGCCGACGCGATCGCTGAGCCGCGTGGCCGCGGCCTGGAACTCTCCGGCCGAGGCGACGTTGATGTCGTCCTGGCGGAACGAACCCCAGCTCCGGACGATCGGGTGCGCTTCAGCCTTCGGGTTCACCGGAAACTCCATGCTCTGGGTGGCGAACATCTGCTGCGCCTCGACGCTCGAGAGGAACTCGAGGAAGCGGATCGCGCTCGCGCGGTTGCGCGCGTGCGCGGTGACGCCGGCGCCGGAGACGTTCACGTGCGTGCCGTGGATCTGCTGGTTCGCCCAGAAGATGCCGACGGGGACGTTCGGATCCTTCGCGAGCAGGCGGGCGAGGTAATACGAGTTCGCGATCCCGACGTCGCACTGCCCGGCGGCGATCGCCTCGAGGATCTTCGTGTCGCCCTGGATCAGCTTCGGATCGTTGGCGACCCAGCCCTTCAGGATCGCCTCGGTGCGCGGCTCGCCGTGGCGCTTGATGAGCGTCGCCACGAGCGACTGGTTGTAGATGTAGCCCGAGCTCCTGAGACAGAGGCGGCCCTTCCACTTCGGATCGCCGAGCGCTTCGTAGGTCGAGAGCTCCGCGGGCGCGACCTTCTTCGTGCTGTACATGATCGTGCGCGCGCGGACGGTGAGGCCGAACCACTTGTTCTCGGGATCGCGCAGGTGCGCGGGCACGTTGCCCGCGAGGGTCGTCGAGGTGACGGGGCTCAGGAGCCCCGCGCGCGCGGCGTTCCAGAGGTTGCCGGCGTCGACGGTCAGCAGCACGTCGGCCGGGCTGCGGCCGCCTTCGGCCTTGAGCCGCTCGAACAGCGGCCCCGCGTCGCCGGTGAGGACCTTCACGGCGATGCCGGTCTGGTTCGTGAACGCTTCGAACGCGGGCTCCTGCCCGTAGTGGCGGGCGGAATAGACGACGACCTCGTCGGCGGCGACGAGGGGGGAGACGAGGGCGGCGGTGAAGGCGACGGCGACGAGGAGCGCGGGCAGCCAGGGCGTCATGGCCGAATTAACTACACCTAACTCGGAGCGTTCGTCAACCCTGTCAATCGGGGAGGGTGACGGACGGGAACCGGCTGAGGGCCCCGTAGATCTCGCGCTTCATCGCCTCGATCTCGGCCTCGCTGCGGGCCTCGAACCGGAGCGTGAGGTACGGATTGGTGTTCGAGGCGCGGACGAGGCCCCAGCCCCCGTTGGGGAAGAGGACGCGCGCGCCGTCGATGTCGATCGTGTCGTAGCGCTGCTTGAGCTCGTGCACGAGCTCGTCGACCACGCGGAACTTGTCGGCGTCCGGGCACATCGCCTTCAGCTCCGGCGTGGCGTGCATGTGCGGCAGCGAGTCGAACAGCGCCGAGGCCGGGCCGCGGTGGCGCGCGACGATGTCGATGATCTTGCACGAGGCGAGCAGGCCGTCGTCGACACCGTAGTAGTGCTCGGCGAAGAACATGTGGCCGCTCACCTCGCCGCCCAGCAGGATGCCGTCCTCGCGCATCTTGCGCTTGAGGTGCGAGTGGCCGGTCTTCCACATGACCGGCACGCCGCCGTGCCGCCGGATGTCCTCGACGAGCAGCTGCGACGACTTCACGTCGAAGACGATCTTCGCGCCGGGATGGCGCGAGAGGAGATCGCGCGCGAGCAGCGCCAGGATCAGGTCGGCCTCGTGACGGCGGCCGCGCTCGTCGACGACGCCGACGCGGTCCGCGTCGCCGTCGTACGCGACGCCGAGGTCGGCGCCTGTCGCCACCACCTCGCGCTGGAGATCGACGACGTTCGCGGGATCCTCGGGGTCGGGGAGGTGATTCGGGAAGCTGCCATCGGAGTCGCAGAAGAGCTCGACGACCTCGCAGCCGATCCGTCGCAGGAGCTCCGGCGCGTAGAGCGCGGCGACGCCGTTGCCTGCGTCGACCACCACCTTGAGCGGACGCTCCAGGCGCACGAGCGTCGTCACGGTCGCGACGTAGTCCTCGCGCGGGCTGCGCGTCTCGATCGCGCCGTGACCGGATTCGTAGTCGCCCCGCCCGATCGCCGCGCGGAGCCCCTGGATCTCCTCCTCGGTGAGCGGCGCCGCGCCGGGATGGACCATCTTCACGCCGTTGTACTCGACCGGATTGTGGCTGCCGGTGATGTTGGCGCCGCCGTCGAGCTTCCAGTGCGCCGTCGCGAAATAGAGCATCGGCGTGGTCACGATGCCGATGTCCACCACGTCGATGCCGGCGGCGCGCGTGCCCGCGACGAAGGCCGCCTTCAGGTCGCGCGAGCTGGTCCGATTGTCCTGGCCGATGGCGACGCGGCGGCCCCCGCGGCGCCGGATCAGCGTCGCGTAGGCCCGGCCGACCTGCTCGAACGCCGCAGGACTGATATCGGGTCCGACGAGCCCGCGCACGTCATACGCGCGAAAAATATGGGGGTTCAGCATTTGTACGCGGTCGGCTCCTGCGCTATCGTGAGCGGCGAGCAGAGCGTATCACGGCCTCGCTCGGAGCTTCGATGACCACCTTCGTTCTCGTTCACGGGATGAGCCATGGCGGCTGGGCCTGGGAGCCGCTCGCCGCGCGTCTCACGCGCGCCGGGCATCGTGTCCTCGCCATGGATCTGCCGGGCCACGGGCGGCGTGCGCACGAGCGGGCGCGCGCGCGCGTCGACCGCTACGCGGCGGCCGTGGCCGACGCGATGATGCTCGCCGGCGCGCACGACGCGGTCGTGGTCGGCCACTCGATGGGCGGTGTCGTGATCCCGAAAGTGGCCGAGCGCGTCCCCGCGCGCGTGCGACACCTCGTCTTTCTCGCGGCGGTCGTGCTCCCGCCGCGCGCCAGCCTCTTCGAGACGCAGCTCGCACCGCCCGCGCGCGCGATGCTGCGCGGCCTCGCGAGCGCCGGCGGCGGCGCCATCCAATATTCCGCGTCGCTCGAGTGGGCGCGATGGATGAGCGACATGCCGCCCGGCGACGCGCGCGTGGTCGACGCGCTCGGCCGCCTGACCCCGCAGCCCCTGACGCCGTGGCTCGAGCTGGTGGACTCGCGGGGCTTCTACGCGATGCGTGTGCCGTGCACCTACATCCGCTGCCTGCGCGATGAGGCCGTCACGCCGGCGCGCGCGGCCGAGTACGCGCGGCGCCTCGGCGTGAGCCCGATCGACATGGACTGCGCCCACAACCCGATGATGTCGGCGCCGGACGCGCTGGCGAGAATTCTGGTGAGGCTATGACCGACGATCGCGAGCTGCGCGAGCGGACCAAGAAGACGGCGCAGATGCTCTTCCACACGCTGAAGGGCGGCGCCGGGTTCGAGACGTGGAAGAAGTTCGACAAGGACCTCGCGCGCGAGCTCTCGATGTTCTTCGCCGGCACGCTCTACAGCCGCGAGGTCATCTCGCAGAAGCAGCGCGAGCTGTGCGCGGTGGCGTCGCTCACCGTGCTGCACCGGCCCCACGAGCTGCGCGCGCACATCCACGCCGCGCTGAACGTCGGCGCCACGCGGCAGGAGGTCGCGGAGGTTGTCTTCCAGCAGGTCACCTACGGCGGGATGCCGGTCGTCGTCGACGCCCTCGACGTCTTCAAGAAGGTCCTCGAGGAGCGCGGCGAGTGGCAGGAGTAACGCCCGGGAGCCTGCGCTGAGCTCTCGACGCGCGCACGACGCAGCCGTCGACGCCGCGCGCGCCGCCGGCGCGATCGCGATGCGGTACTACCGCGGTGGCTTCGACGTGACGATCAAGCCGGATCACACGCCCGTCACGCAGGCCGATCAGGAGGCGGAGCGCGCGGTCATCGAGATCCTCGGCGGCGCCCTCGGCGATTGCGGATTCCTCGGTGAGGAGTTCGGCGCCAAGGGACCGCAGGATCGCCGCTGGATCATCGATCCGATCGACGGCACGCGGAACTTCGTGCGTCACATTCCGATCTGGGCCGTCCTGATCGGGCTCGAGGAGGCGGGCGAGGTGACCGCGGGCGTGATCTTCAACCCCGTCACCGACGAGATGTACTCCGCGTACCGGGGTGGCGGCGCGTTCCTCAACGGCGAGCGGATCCGCGTGTCGGAGGTCACCGACCTCGCGCAGGCGTGGTTCTTCCACGCCGGGCTCGGCATCGTGCGCAAGGCGGGCTGGTGGCCGGGGTTCGAGAAGCTGATCGACGCCACGCTGAGCCAGCGTGGCCCGGGCGACTATCTCGGCTACGGGCTCGTGGCCTCGGGGCGCGGCGAGATCTACGCCGAGCTCGATCTGAAGCCGTGGGATCTCGCGCCGTGCAAGATCGTCGTGGAAGAAGCCGGCGGCCGCTTCACCGACTTCGACGGCCGGCCGACCATCTATTCGGGGACGGCGCTCGTCACCAACGGCCGCCTCCACGAGGCGACGCTCGCGCTGCTCCGCCGCGGGTGACCGTGGACGACCGCGCGCTCGTCATTCATCCCGGCGCGCTCGGGGACGTGCTGCTCGCGATCCCGGCGCTGCGCGTGCTCCGCGGGCGTGGTGGAACGATCACGATCGCGGCACAGCCCCGCATCGGCGCGCTGCTCGTCGCGCTCGGCGCGGCCGACGAGACGGTGTCGTTCGACACGCTCGGTCTCGAGGCGTTGTTCACCGACACGCCGCTCGCGCCCGATGCTCCGTTCGCGCGCCGTCTCGCGGCCGCGAGGCACGTCGTCTGCTGGTTCGGCGCGCGTGACGCGCACTTCGCGCGCCGCCTTCGTGCGCTCGCGCCCGGGACGGCGATCGCCGCTCCAGCGCCATCGTCGACCGCGACGGCGCATCCGGCGCCGATGCGTGTCTGGGAGCACCTCGTGTCGACGATCGGCGATCACGCCACGGAGCCACAGCGCGCATCGCCTTCCATTGATCTCGTGCCCATCGCGATCGCGTCGAGGCTCATCGACGAGGGCCGCGCCGCGCTCGCGGCCGCGGGCTGGGATGGCCGCTCACGCGTGCTGATCGTCCACCCGGGTGCGGGCGGTGCCGCGAAGCGTTGGCCCGCGGAAGGCTTCGCGGCCGTGGTGGGGGAGCTGGACGCGACCGTCGTCGTTCACGAGGGGCCGGCGGATGCGGAAGCGGTCAAAGCCTTCACGAGGCTCGTGCGCCGTAACGTCCTGCACCTCACGCATCCGTCGCTCTCGGCGCTGGCCGGCGCGCTGTCGCTCGCGAGCGGCTATCTCGGCAACGATTCCGGCGTGAGCCACCTCGCGTCGGCGGTCGGCGCGCGCGCGGTCATCCTCTTCACCGAACCGGCGCTCGCCTGGGCACCGTGGTCTCCCACGGCACGGTGCCTGACCGTGACGACGGCCAGGATCCTCGATGCCGAGCGTGCCGCGGTCGCCGCCGGCCTCGCGGCGCTCGACTGAGCGATGAAGCGCCGCTCGCACCTCGGCCTGGTCCTCGCCGGCGCCGTCGTCATCGCGACGGGATTCGCGATCGCGCTGGTCGAGGTCTACAGGTTCCCGAAGGGCTCGATCTGGTCCGTGGTCGGCGCCGCGGTCGTTCTGGTCGCGCTGATCCGCGTGCTGACGAAGCGCTGAGCGCCGCTACGCGAGCGGCTTCATCGCCGTCCAGTCGGGCTCGGTGGCGACGGCGAAGCCGGGGCAGGCGAGCGAGCCGATCGCGAGGCGGCCTTCGAGGATGCGCAGGCGCACCGCGCCGTTGCTGCGGCCGTAGAGATCGGGATGGGCCTTGAGGAAGTGGTCCTGCTCGCCCACGGGGACCGCGGCCATGCCGTTCACGTAGTGGTGGCCGTTGCGCTCGACGTGCTCGAGGCCCAGGAGCGCGACGAGGGCCAGGTCCTGCTGCACGCTCACGCCCGCCTGCGTCGTCAGGTCCTCGGCGGACATGAAGCAGGTCGGCGCGCCCGCCTGCGCGTTCCAGCGCGCGCAGCGCGCGGCGTTGATCACCGACTTGTAGAAGCCCTTGCAGCTCTTGCTCGACACGCCCACGTATCCGCGGGCGCGCGCGACGAGGAAGCTGTCGATCGTCCCGTCGGACTCGTCGATGATCACCGGCCGTCGCGCGCTCAGCGGCCGGATGTCGGCGTCGAGCGCGACCGTGCGCGTCAGCGGCTGCTCGATGAAGAGCGTGGACGCGACGAGCCGGCGCAGGGCCGGCGCCCGCTCCATGGCCGACCACAGCTCGGCCACCGCCCCGACGCTCTCGAACTGCTCGTTGCCGTCGAGCGTGACGCGATAGGGCGCGTCCGCGCGGTCGAGCACGCACGCGATCGACGTGAGGCGCGCGATGTCCGCGCGCACGTCGCCGCTCACCTTGATCTTGAAGTAGGTGTGGCCGTACTCGGCGACGACTTCCTCGAGCGTCTCCGGCAGCCCGTCCTTCACGCGCGTGCTGGGCGTCTGGTCCCCGGCGGTGATCGGATCGACGAGGCCGACGGTGTGGCGCGCGTGCAGCGACGACGACGGGCGCAGGCTCCGGAGGTACGTGTCGATGTCGAAGCCCGCGAGGTCCGGCGCCACCTCCGCCGGCGCGATTCCCGCCACGTTGGCGCGCATCGCGTCGAAGAACGACACGTTCGCGAGCCGGCACACCGCGTCGAGCACCGCGCGGTCGATCAATGCCGGGCCGTAGCCCGCGATCAACGGGTTCAGCGTCTTCGCCGCGCACGCGGACACCTGGTCGGCGTAGTGCGCGGAGAAGGACTCGAACGGCGTGCGCGCGGTCCGGTCGGTCACGTACTGCTCGGCGCAGATCCTGAGCGACGTCCGGAGCTGGGCGAAGTTCTCCTCGTTGCTCAGCGCCGTGTTCTTGTCGAACCACTTCGCCGCCAGCATCTCCGCGGCCATGCCCCACGCTTCGCGGCCGTCCGGCAGGGCCACCCGCGCGCGCACGAACACTTGAGGGCACTCGGTGAGGGTGACGACACCGAAGCGGAACGGCATGCGCAGACGGACGTCGCGCTCCGCGAGGCGAACCTCGCGGACGGTGACCCGCGGCGGCATCGCGCGCGTGCTCATGAGGGGTCCTGAGAATACCTCATTCGCGCGCGAGCGGCCCACCCGCGCCTCGACGTACCGCACCACCTCGGGATCCGCGGCGCCGCGCGCGGTGGCGGCGGCGATCTCGCGCGGCCACAGCAGTGAGAGATCGTCGCGCGGCGGCGCGGGGCGTCCGCGGCACGCTGAGGCTCCACGAGAGATTCACCTGCACGGTGCCGAGGTCGCGCGGCACGGCGGCGGTGAGGATGAGCGGGCCGATCGTGAACTCGGGATTCGGGCGCGCGGCGAGGAACACTTGCGCGGACGCCGCGGTCGCGGTGCCGATCGACAGCCCGAGCGCCAGCAGGGCGGCGACTGCCCGTGAATCGATTGTGAGAGGATACAGCAATGCCCCCACGAATCGGTTTCTCGGTGATGCCGCTCGAGACCCGGCGCGAGGCGATCATCGATCTCGCCACGGACGCGGATCGCCGCGGCTACCACGGATTCTTCATGCCCGAGACGTGGGCGTGGGACATGACCGTGCTGCTCGCGGACGCGGCGGCGCGCACCACGCAGATCACGCTCGGCACCGGCATCGTCGGCATCTGGAACCGCAGCGCCGCGACGATCGCGATGGGCGCGGCCACGCTGCACGCGATCTCCGGCGGACGCTTCGTGCTGGGGCTCGGCGCCAGCACGCCGCAGCTCGCGGAAGGCCTGCACGACACGCCGTTCGGGCAGCCGGTGCCGCGGATGCGGCGGATGATCACGCAGATCCGCGCGCTGCTGCGCGGCGAGCGGATTCCGCTCGACGTCGCGACGGGCGCGCGCGCGCTCAAGCTCAACGTCCCGCCGGTGCCCGAGCTCCCCATCACGGTCGCCGCGCTCGGCGACGCGATGACGCGCCTCACGGGCGAGCTCGCGGACGCGTGGTCGCCGTTCCTCTATCCCTGGGCGCAGCTCGACACCGGGCGCGCGCGCCTGCGCGAGGGCGCCGCGCGCGGCGGGCACCCGGACCGGACGCCCGAGATCCATCCGTCCATTCCGACGGTCGTGGCGGAGACCGACGCGAAGGCGCGGGAAGGCGCCGCGTGGTTCGTCGCGTTCTACGTCACGACGATGGGGACGATCTATCGCGACTCGCTGACGCGGCAGGGCTACGGCAAGCAGGTCCAGGCGGTGCTCGCGGCGAACGCGCCGAAGTTCACCGGCGCGGTGCCGCCGGACGCCGAGGAGCTGCTCGAGCAGCTGATCGTCTACGGCACGCCCGCCGAGGCGCGACGGCGTCTCGCGCGGTGGCACGCCGCGGGCGGGACGTTCACCGTGCTGCTGCTCGGCCCGAACCTCACCCCGGAGCAGCGCGCGTTCACGCTGGACGCCTTCCGCCCGATGCTAGGGTCCGCGTAGGAGGCCGCCATGGCTGAGATCACCCCGCGCGATCGCGTCGTCGCCGCCTACAAGGGCCAGTTCGCCGATCGCGTGCCCGCCTATCCGATCGCCGGGTCGTTCGCGGGCTGCCTCGACGGCCTGTCGATCGAGGAGTACTGCACGGACGCGAAGAAGGCCGTGAAGGCGATGCTGAACTACTACGAGCGCTATCAGCCGGACATCATGATCGCGTTCAACGACCTCGCAAAGGAAGCGGAAGCGATCGGCTGTCACGTGAAGTATTCCGACTACGTGGTGCCGTCGATCGACCAGCACGTGCTCCAGGACGACAAGGGCAAGCTCGCGACGCTCGAGATCCCCGATCCGTACAAGGCGGGCCGGCTGCCGGCGTTCCTCGAGCAGTGCTCGGCGCTCTCGGCGGCGAAGTTCCCGAGCGCGCTCGGCGCGGTGCTCGTCGGGCCGTGGACGATCGCGATGCTGATGCGCAACCCCGAGATCATGTGCCTCGACACGATCGACGACCCGGCGTTCGTGCACGACCTCATGCGCTTCGCCACCGAGTACGCGAAGCAGTTCGGCGAGGCCGTGCTGAAGACGCGGATCGGCTTGAGCTACACCGATCCGACCGCGTCGTGCTCGCTCGTGGGCCCGGACACGTACCGCGCGTTCATCAAGCCGTATCACCAGGCGCTCGTCGACCACTTCAAGGCGAAGAAGGTCGGCGTCACGATCCACATCTGCGGGACGACGCACCAGATCCACGAGGATCTCGTCGACGTCGGCTTCAACGCGATCACCATCGACCTCGACCAGCAGGCGGATCCCGCGCTGAAGGTCGACCAGCTCGACAAGCTGGTCACGCTGGGCAACCAGCGCGGCGTCGTCGGCATCGGCAACGTCGACGTCACCATCTTCGAGCGCGCGAGCCAGGCGGAGATCGAATCCGAGGTGAAGCGGTGCATCGACACCGTGGGCGGGCGCTCCCGCTTCGTGCTCTCGACGTCGTGCGAGCTGCCGCCGCGCGCCAACCCGGATTGCGTGAAGTGGTTCATGGACTGCGCGCGCGACTACGGCCGCTACGACCGCATCCTGGGCTAAATCCCGCGCCGCTCGAGGCCGATACTCTCGACGAGCCATGGCCAACGCACTCGTCGAGGTGCTCGCGCGCGCCAGTCGTGGTCAAGCCAGCTTCCGCGAGCTCGCCGCCGCCCTGAACGCGCACGACACGTTGTGGGGGATCCCGAGCCTGCAGCAGGTGCAGGAGCTGCTCGCGGCCGCGAAGACTCCGGGCGGGCGTGCCGGCGCCGTCGCGTTCAACGGCATCAGAACCGCCGACGGAGAGTTCGGCGGCCTCCTGTTCACCGACGACGACCGCGCCGCGGCGTACGGCCGATCGAACGGCCTGGCCGACGCCGAGGGCGGCGTGCCCGTCGCCAGCGTCCCGCCACTGGCCGGCATCGTTCGCTGTCTCGTGCACAGCTGGGACGGTCTCGTGCTGGACGCCGGGACCGACCACGCCGTGAGCCTCGAGCTGTCGTCCGTGAAGCGGCTCCACGCGAGCATGACCCGCGAGGCGTTCGCGCGCCGGCCGGAGCTCCACGTCGTCCTTCATCTGGGGCGCCCGCTCGTTCAGTCCGAAGGAGAGTCCCGGTACGCCTTCGTCTACGAGGCGGCGGAGACCGCGGCGGCCGGCATCGCGCAGCAGCCGGCCGGCGTCACCGCGGCCCCGCGGCCCACCGGTGCGCTGCTCGAAGAGTTCCTCGCCGCCGGCGTCACCCGGCTCGTGGTCGATCCGAAGCTCCCATTGCAGCGGACGTACGAT